>JBJEBM010000124.1:0-28870 GCA_051870055.1 Candidatus Cryptobacteroides sp. | reverse complement strand
AGCTCTTTGAGCTCACTCCAATTTTATTTGGATTTCAAACATAGGTACTATTCCTCGATATTTGCGACTAGTTTCTGAAGTTCGGCAACAGCCTTGCTGATATTGTCGCTTTGGGTTTGTATGCGTTCCATCAGCTGTCCGAGGGTCAAATCTTCTGAATCATCAGTAAGTTTGATCCATGTGATGTCCAGACTCGTCTTGTCCCTCGCAAGCAGTTCTTCCACAGGATATTTGCGCCAACGGCCATTAGGAGCACTATCAGCATTGTATGTCTCGACTCTTTCTGACATTTTCCCCGGCTTATAGCACTCCACGAAATCATCCAGATGATGACGCAGCATAGGATTGGTCGCCAGAGTATGTTTCACCCCGGTACGATAGTCATAATACCAGACGTCCTTTGTCTTGCCCTTCTTTTCAAAGAACAGGACATTGGCCTTGACTCCCTGCGCATAGAAAATACCGGTAGGAAGACGCAGGATTGTATGTAGATTGAATTCCGTCAGAAGTTTCTTGCGTATGGTTTCACCTGCACCACCCTCAAATAGTACATTGTCCGGAAGCACCACGGCAGCCCGCCCGCCATTCTTGAGCATAAGCATCATATGCTGGAGGAAGTTCAACTGGTTATTGCTGGTGGAAACATAGAGATCGGTACGCATCGCCGAAATATCCGTTGCTCCAGCCGGACGGGTGCCGAACGGAGGATTTGCAAGGATAACGTCAACCAGCTTTTCTGGGCTCTGCTCAAGAGAGTCACAGCAAGTTATCGGACTCCTGTCAGTACCAACCCCGTGCAGATACAGATTCATTGATGCCAGCGTAACCACGAGAGGCGTGATATCATTTCCAGAAAGAGCTTCATTCTTCAAGAAGTCCAGTTTGTCAGCATTGAGCGACTGGCCTTTCATATAATCGAATGCAGAGAGAAGAAATCCACCTGTTCCGCACGCAGGGTCGGCGACAGTCTCGCCAATCTTCGGCATCGTCACATCCACCATCGCAGCAATAAGCGAACGAGGAGTAAAATACTGACCTGCTCCGCTCTTCTTGTCCTGACCGTTCTTCTCAAGAATATTCTCATAAATGGCACCCTTCAGGTCTCCGTCCATTGACAGCCAGGTCTCACCGTCAATCAGGTCAATGACCCTCTTGAGAAGCACCGGCTGTTCAATCTTGTTTTGAGCCTTGGTGAATATGGTACCGATGAGGTCAGTCTTTTGGCTAAGCGCCTTCAGTGTCTCCTCATAATGCTTAAGCAAATCAAGACCATTAAGCGAGGTCAGGCTCGTCCAGTTGAACTCCTGGGGAATCGCACTCGGTTCATCAAGCAGTTCCGCCTTCTCATAATCCATCTTCAGGAACAGAAGATATGTCAACTGAATTATATAGTCAGTGAATCCTACTCCCGCCGCGGCAATGACATCCGCGAGTTTCCATACTTTTTGAGTGAGCGACTGCTCATTCTTTGCCTTTGTTGTTGCCATTATGCTGCCCTAAAAATAAATGAATACATAGATTCCAAAGCCTGATCGAGCGCTATCTTTGTGCCGAAGGCCTGGACTAACTGTGCAAGGGTCT
Source organism: Candidatus Cryptobacteroides sp. (assembly GCA_051870055.1). Lineage (GTDB taxonomy): Bacteria > Bacteroidota > Bacteroidia > Bacteroidales > UBA932 > Cryptobacteroides. The sequence continues at coordinate 27,289 of JBJEBM010000124.1, read as the reverse complement.
CGATATTGTACTGACCTATTTCCTTGCGTGTCAGAGCCCCATTAGAAGCAACATACGAAATGATGCTCCGAAGGAGACTCTTCTGGTCTTGTGTTATAGTTCTCTGCTCCTGTCCGCACCAGAGATTGAAGTTCCTCTCGACGCTCTTTGTCAGCGGCTGAAGCTTCTCCAACTTATGATATGCAAAACGGACCAATTGGATAATATTCGTAATGATGCCTGCCTCCTCCCTACCTTCGAACTTTTCCACATTTTCCGGCTTCAGAATGCGGTAGGAATTCCATAGAATAGCTGGCATAAACTTGCGGTTTACTGCAAACAATTTATCTCTAAGGTCCTCAAGCATTGCCCGGGACAACTTGCCGCACTGATCTTCGTGGATGAGACGGAGAGCCTCAATTTCATCCTTGTTGAGATTTACGAATTGCTCAAACTCTTCTGTGGTTCTTGTCGCCTCTTCAACAGAGAATCCGGCACTGATAAGCTGATCCTCCCCATCAAGAAGCGTCGTCTTGAATCCGGCATTCAATTCGCACATATACTCGCAGGCAGCCGTGTTTGAGAAGAACGGCTCAACTGTATCTTTGCGCTCCCTGTTTGGTTCGCTTGCACTTACAAATGGAGGCAAACTATTGATTTCGAGAATGGAATACAATTTCTCAGCAAGGTTTTTAAGATTATACCCGCCAGAGATTTCTGTAAACTTCTGCTTATGTTTCTCCTTCGCCTTGTGGTTCACCCGGGAGAGGAAACTGGCAAGAAGCCTTATGTTGTCATCAGGGATATACCCCATACGAATCTGCTCAAGCAATTGGCGCAGAGTCTTATGTCTGCCCGGATCAACACTTGCACCCGGGACGTTCATCACGTGCTCGGTTACCCCGACGGCATCCACCAGATAGAACAAATCCTTTGAAGAAGCATTCGGAGTCACAGTCTGAAGCACATCGTCACTGATTGTACGCACCCCACGACCCTTCATCTGGATAAAGAGAGGCTCCGAATTGACATCACGCATAAAAAGGAGGACTTCCAGCGGCTTCACATCCGTACCGGTCGCTACAAGTGTTACCGTCACGGCAATTCTGAAATCCTTGTCATTGCGGAAAGAGCGGATGAGTTCATTGCTATCCCCTGCAGAATAAGTAATCTTCTGAACGAATGTATCTGCCTGCCCCGAGAAGATTTCACGAACGGCCTCAACTATGTCGGTGGCGTGCATATCATTTGCCGCGAATATGAGTGTTTTTGGAATGAATCTCCAATTGACGGCATCATCACTCTTGCGTTCCGGGTATAGATCAGTATATATTGCATCCTTGTACGCCCTCAAGACGGTCCTTATCTGTTCAGGATTTATCACAGAACGGTTAAGGTCAGAGGATGCGTATGGGGCAGGATTGTCATTGAGCACCTGTGCCTGCTCCCCGGTGTAATTGGCATACTCCAGGACTCTCTCACCCTCCTTGATAAGTCCACCATATTCACTCACCTCAGTCTTGATACGATAGATGCGGCAATCCACATTCACACCATCAACGATAGACTTCTCCAGTGTATAGTTTTCAACGCAATTATGGTTGAAGAACTCCATTGTCTCCTCGACCGGGGTGGCTGTGAGGCCTATGATTCTTGCGGACTCAAAATACTCAAGCACCTTCTTCCAGCGGCCGTATATAGACCTGTGGCATTCATCAACTATAATCAAATCGAAGAAATCTTTCGGAAGACTGACCTCCCCGCACAGTTCGACATCCGGTCCTTCACTGACATCCGTACCGTCAAAATCGTCATCATCCATCTCCTGACCAGTCAGAGCAGAGAAAAGCCTCTGAATAGTACAAATCACCACCTCTGCATTTTCCGGAACATCCTTGGACTTGAGACGCACAGTCTCGAATATGGTATTGAAAGGCTCCCCGTTTTCAGTCAGACGGAATGCCCCGAACTCGCCCTCAGCCTGTTTGCCAAGGTTGTTGCGATCCACAAGGAAAAGCACTCTCTTGATGGAGGTATATGACAGCAATCTGTATGTCGCCATACAAGCAGTATAAGTCTTCCCGGCTCCTGTCGCGAGCACAATCAAGGCCTTTCTGTAACCGTCCCTGAAACTCTGCTCAAGATTAGTAATAGCCTCATACTGGCAGTCGCGAAGCCCTCTTTTCTGAAGCGTCGGAAGACCAGCAAACTCATCCTCAATCCCAAGCATTTTCACCATCTCCTTAGGAGTATGGAAACGGCACGGTACATATTCCGTTTCGGGCTTGCGCAAATTCTTGAAGAGAATATCCTTTCCGTTAGAGAGATAAATCAATGGAAGAGGCTTTTCCCATACAGGATACCAAGAAAGCGTCTTATGCGCATAATTCTCAGCCTGCCTGCTCACCTCTTCATCAAGAGCCACGTACTCCGCCTTTGCCTCAACAACGCCTAAAGCCTTTCCATTGAGAAACAGAAGATAGTCAGCCTCCAGCCCACCCTTCATCAGCCCCTCCGTCACTGCAGCGGCCGACATAGAAGCGGAAAACTCATCACGGGAAACAACCCTCCAACCCGCATCTTCAAGCTGGCGGTCTATCCAGACTCTGGCTTTTTCTTCTGGCTTCATACAATAATTCTTATTATCAGAACTTATAGATACAAAAATAATGAATATTCACCTATCTTTTTATAGATTATGCTTAAAACTTTTGCTATTACTATTGTTCTATCATTGCACTCAAGCAGATTGCGACTATAGTTAGTTCTTATGTATCTGTTAGTAAGAGCCATCAGAAGTATTGCTTTGAGCGCCCAAATACATATCCACGAGCGACTTCCTCAACTGTGAACTTGCCTGTTCATCCTGCATCAGTGTGAATTATTCCTTGTCTTGTAATGGTGTCACAGCCTTTATCTAGTCCGGATCCACAAGATACATAACGACCTTCCCTGTCCGTTTGGCATATTCAATTTCGCTGCGGGTGCTGGTGCCGATGTAGCCGCCGACATTGATGACGAAGATTTCATCCGCCATGTCAATCTTGCGCTTGTGCATATCGTCCAGCATCTCCTTGGTGCCTTCAGTCCAGACCTCGTCATCGCCTGAATGCCCGAACAAACCGACGCTGATTACAATGTTGCCTTCAAGGGTCAGACGTTTTTGCGCCTCGATGAACTGGTCCTTGAAGCGAGTGCTGCCACAGAGGGTGATGACTTTATATTTTCCTTCCATATAATCTTCAGTGATATCAATGCTTCAGGAAAGTTAACGAAATTCACACGAAATCATATTCTTACCCACTCCCCTGCTTACGGAAACAGGCAAGATTCACAACATACTAAGCCGTACCCGAATCAACTCCTTGTAGCGGGCCTTGAGGTCGTCAGGAAGGAATGAACTGTCAATGGATTCAAACCATTTGTCCTTATGGCCGGTCATCTTTGCCAGGCACTTTTCGGCGACATTGGCAGGGACTCCGGACTGGACGAATGCCCGGATGAAGGTCTCCCTGTCGAATCCGCTTGTCTTGCCGCCTATGAATATCGGCATTGCCAGTTCGTCAGTGTCTCTCGGGTCAGCCAGTAGCACGGCCAGGAGGTCATACGCCGGAGACAGTACGTAACCCTTGCCGTCGTCGAGCAATGAAAAGTTCTTGCAGTGCATATCAGAATTCCCGGTAATCCACGAGAACAGCACAATCTCCCAGAACTTCTGGACATCAAGGTATGGCGCCTTGGAGTACCTGATAACTGTCCGGGCAAGCTGCTCGTAGGCTCCAAGATATTTATGCTCGGTCAGGCGATTGGTCAGCTGGCACATATCAAGCATTGAATACTTCTCCCCTTTCTTCCCTCTGTCCATCCTTAAGGTATCAGTCCGTCAAAGACAGGAAACATCACTTCCTTGACGTAAGGTTCGTCAGTCAGCGGCATTGTCGGGCTTAGCGCTGTTGCACCATCCATATTCAGGTACGCCTTGTCGTATGCAAATGTGTATCCTTCTTCGGACTCGGTAATGATTCCGCAGAATACGTCTTTTATGTAAACCTTTCCCCGCTTCATAACGTCCTATCGATCTTGGCCGGCTGAAGTTCTTCCCCGAAGAGTTTCAGGACCATATTCACCTTGTCCAGCTGCACTGTGGATTTGCCACGTTCCAATTCCCTAATGAAGAGCAGTCCAACGCCTGCCCGCTCAGAGAGTTCCACCTGGGTGAGTCCAAATTCCTTGCGCTTCGCTTTGATATGTTCAGAAATAGTCATATATTACAATTTATACCCCATAGGGTACAAATATAATAGATATTCTCTACATTGTACCACTACGGGTATAAAATTATAAAATTTAATTCGGGTGATACCCGAAAGGGTATAATACCGCAAACCATTAAACGCTTTTATTCCTCCAACACCTTCGGAAGTTTCTTCCTGTCGTAAGCCTTGGAGGACTTGCGGAGCAGGGTGCGGAATGATATCTGCTTGCCATGAGCGGCAATCTCTTCCTCACGGCTGGCCTTGCGGTTCGCCTTGAGGAAGTCATCCACGGTTATCCGGTAGCCGGATTTCGGTTTTCTTTTGCTTCTTGACATATTTCAAATCAAATCTCCCAAAAAATTACATATCAACCATTCCCACACAGAGAGATTTCCTGCGGGAGGAACGGCCGTGCAATCCTGACGTCGTCAAAGACTACACTTATGCACTTTATACCCTGGGCAGTTATGATTTCCAGACTCTGACAATCAAGTCCACAACGAAGGAGCAATTCCAAGCAACCTACGAGAATGTAATGGCTGTAATAATGGAGCTGAAGAGAAAATTCGGCGAAAGCGAACTCTTCGGCCACGAGAAAGACGGATCTTTCCATAGCTCCATCGGACAGATTTATCAAACCTGGGATGGCATTGACCTGTACCCTTCCGTTGAAGAACCATTCATTTTCAGACGGGAACAAGCGCATCACCGCCACGTCCACACCGGACACCACTATCCGGAACCATTCCTTGCAAAGTTAGCAGAATTTCCTAAATCTCTGCATATTATTGCAGTTAAGTTAAATAGCATATACATTTTATTTGCAAATAATTTTGTATATCTTTGTTTTATTCGGCACACAAACCACGTAACCGATTCAATACTTTTCATAGCCCGACCACGGCAAGGGCTGATATAATGTAAATGCAATATGTACTTCCCAAGCAAAATTTCGATTATCAGCGCGGCCCTGATTCTTTCGGCCGCCTCTGTATCCGCTCAGGAATCTCTCAGGCAGCGCATTGCGGAGAATCCCCTGATAGCGGCAGGCAACGGCAATGTCTATCCCGCCCCGGATCCGCACCAGGGAGCGCCCAAGGCACCGAAAGGCTTCAATCCATTCTATATCAGCCACTACTCACGCCACGGCTCACGCTGGCTTATCAGCCGGGAAGATTATTCAAGACCTCAGGACTTATTGCACGAACAGTATGACAAGGGCAATCTCACAGCGCTGGGCGAAAATGTGATGCGCCGTCTGGACATCGTTTGCAAGGCTGCGGAAGGGCGATATGAGGAACTCACTCCGAAAGGCTCTGGACAGCACGGGGACATTGCTGTAAGAATGTTCAACAATTATCCTGAAGTGCTTGGCGGGAATGCGAAAGTGCGCGCCCGTTCCACAACTGTGATAAGATGCATCCTGAGCATGAACGCCTTCACAAATGCTCTTTCCGGATGCAATCAATCGCTTGAAATCAATGCCGATGCAAGCAGACACGATATGTATTATATGAACTGGCACGACCCTGATCACATTGTGCCGGATGTGGATTTAAGCGCCATCACAGACAGCATCGGGAAAGCGAATCTAAAGCCGCAGAGGTTCATGAGCTCCATTTTCAAGAATCCGGAAGGAATCAGCGGTTCGTTCTATTCGGATATGTATATGATTTGCGGCAATGTCCAGGGCACCACAGCTTCCGACATCTCATTCTGGGACCTTTTCACCGCAGATGAACTCTACACGCTGTATTATTGCAGCAACGCCGGATGGTACTTCAACCACGGCAACTCCCCTGCGAAGAACAATATGCGCCCATTTGTCCAGACCAACCTGCTGAGGGCAATAATGTCACAGGCGGATGACGCAATCAGGGACGGGGAATATGCAGCCGACCTGCGTTTCGGCCACGACGGCAACCTGTCCTCTCTCGTAACCCTGATGAACATAAATGGCCTCGGGGCATCCGTCAAAGAGATTGACAGGATTTCCGAAGTCTGGAGCATCACTGACATCATTCCTATGGCCGCCAACCTCCAGATGACCTTCTACCGCAACAAATCCGGCGAAATCATAGTACATTTCGCATTGAACGAGAAGGAAGCGGAACTGCCTATAGACGCCTATCAGCCTGATGACAAGAAGAACTCACACGCCAAGTTCTACCTGTGGAGCAGCGTAAAATCCTACTGGAACAGCATCCTTGCATCCTCGCCGGTAAAATAGGTGTATGCCAATGCATGTCGTACTGCTATAATTTAAAAAAACAATGATCAAAATTTACGGAAAAGCATTATATCTGGGCCTTTGCACAATCCTGTCAATATCCGCTTCAGTATTGAAAGCTGACGAAGTATGGAAGCCTTCCGAATGGCCTGTGTTGAAAACGTATGACAGCGAACATATTGCGCGTATAGCTCTGCCTTTGGGCGGAATAGGCACCGGGACCGTTTCATTGAGCGGACGGGGAGAATTGTGCGACTGGGAAATAATGAACGTGCCCGGTAAAGGCTACAGCACAATCACCGACGGAAACGATGCTCCGTTTTTCTGCATTTACACGAGACAGGGTGACTCTTCGCAGACCACAATGCTTGCCGGCCCCCTGAACAAAAATGATTATGAGCATTATGAAGGCCGTCCTGTGAATCATCACGGACTTCCGCGTTTCGCCACGGCTTCATTTATGGGGGCATACCCTATGGGGCAGGTTCTGCTGCAGGACAATGGACTGCCGGTTGAAGTCCGCATCAAAGGCTTCAATCCGTTCATTCCCGGGGACTCTGAACGCAGCGGACTACCAGTGGCAATATTGTCATACGAAGTGACGAACCTCACTGACTCACAACTTGAAGTGGCTGTCTGCGGCTCCCTGCGGAATTTCATCGGACGGGACGGCAATACTGTAACAAACAACTGGAAGGGCGACATAATTCCCCTGGGGGCAGACAAGAACCGAAACACATTTCGCGAAGAGCAGGGTCTCAAGGGTATATATATGGACTCCGAAGGCGTTGATCCGAAGAACCAGGCCTGGGGCAATATGTCATTGACTACTGGCGAACAAGCCGAAGTCACTTACCGCACATCTTCCGCCAGGAACAGCTGGAATGCAGCCTTATTGAATTTCTGGGATGACTTCAGTGAAGACGGGAGGATAACTGAACAGCCGGCATCCGGAGAGAATGACCCGATGGCGTCCCTGGCTGTAAAAAAGACTTTGGGTGCTTATGAGACCCAGACGTTCACATTCTACCTCACCTGGAACTTCCCGAACCGTAAAGCCTGGTCGTTTGAGACTGTCGGGAATTATTACAGCCAGCTCTACACTGATTCCTGGCGAACTGCGCAAATGATTTTGCCTCAGATGGTAGAACTGGAGAAAGGCACGCTTGAATTCCTTAACGCATTCCTTGGGACAACATACCCGGAAGTTGTAAAGGAAGCAGCTCTTTCCAACCTTTCCGTACTCCGTTCACAGACAGTTTTCCGTCTGCCTGACGGTCATATGATGGGCTGGGAAGGCATTATGGACAAATATGGCTCCTGCAAAGGATCCTGCACGCACGTGTGGAATTATGAAGTGGCCACACCGTATCTGTTCGGTGATCTGGCCCGTTCAATGCGCGATGTTGAGTTCAATTACGCCACCTGCCCGGACGGGCTGATGAATTTCCGCGCGGCGCTTCCTTTAGGCGAGGCTGCGAAAGAACGCAATGCAGCAGCTGACGGACAGATGGGCTGCATTATGAAAATGTACCGTGAATGGCAATTGTCCGGCGACCAGAGTTTCCTGGAGACGAACTGGGCGCAGGTGAAGAAGGTGCTGCGGTTCGCCTGGAAGGAAAGAGGCTGGGACGGAAACAAGGACGGCCTGATGGAGGGCTCCCAGCACAACACAATGGATGTCAACTATTTCGGGCCGAATCCCCAGATGCAGTTCTGGTATTTGGGAGCATTACGTGCCGCGGAAGAGATGGCTGTGTCAATGAAGGACAGGCATTTCGCCGACACTTGCCGATGCATTTTCGAATTAGGCCGTGCAAAGGTGGATTCACTGCTTTTCAACGGGGAATATTACGAGCACCGCATCACTGATCCGGAGACGTTCGAGTATCTGGACATGACCCGTCCTGATGTTAATATTCCCGATTACCAATTGGGGCCAGGCTGTCTGGTGGACCAGCTTGCCGGACAGTATATGTCACATCTATGCGGTCTGGGCTATCTCGGGGAAAAGGTCCATATGCGGACGGCTCTGGAAAGCATCTGGAAATACAACTACCTTCCGGATTTCAGCAGGCATTTCAACAATATGCGTTCCTATGTGCTTGGCAATGAGGCGGGTCTGCTGATGGCTTCGTGGCCGAAAGGGCGTCTGGAAGTGCCCTTCCCGTACTTTTCAGAGGTAATGACAGGGTTTGAATACTGTGCAGCCACCAGTATGTTCCAGGAAGGGATGTTTGAAGAAGGTCTCAAGGTGATTCAAAGCATCCGCGACCGCTATGACGGGGCTAAACGCAATCCATTCAGCGAAGCGGAATGCGGTTATCATTATGCCAGGTCAATGGCTTCCTGGGCACCGGTCGTGGCATTGGCAGAGTATTCATACTCAGGCATTGAGCAGACTATGCACATAACCTGCAGGCCGGGCCGGTATTTCTGGAGCAACGGCAGCGCCTGGGGCACCGTGGAGGTCACTCTTCCCTCCGTATTGATTGAGGTGATTCACGGCACACTTTCGCTAAAAAGCTTGGGCATCGGAGAGAAGATGTTGAGAAAAAGAATCAATCTGAATGCCGGCGAATCTGTCCGCCTGCCTTTTGGCGAATCTTAATTCCCTATCGAAGTATAAGTATCAACCGTTTGCCGCTTGTTTTTTGCTGGTCCATACGGTTTCGGGCAAAATAAGCCGCAATAATCACTATCTTTGCATCAGATGCCCGGTGCAAATTGACTGTTGTGGGCGGTATTTGCCGAGGGAAATCACTTGACGATTATGGAAAAAGAGAACATTATCAATAGCAGACATTATGAAACATATAGAAGTAGTTGCAGCGGTGATCAGGCGCGGCGATGAGATATTTGCCACGCAGAGAGGATATGGGGAATTCAAGGACTGGTGGGAATTCCCGGGCGGGAAAATCGAGGCAGGAGAAACACCTGAAGAAGCTCTGAAACGAGAAATACGGGAAGAACTTGACACCGGAATCACCGTCGGGGAACTGATTCAGACAGTCGAGTGGGACTATCCGGAATTCCATCTCACTTTGCACTGCTTCTGGTGCAGGCTCGACTCGGAATCACTGCACTTGAATGAGCACGAAGCAGCGGCTTGGCTTACGAAAGAAACACTCTTCTCGGTAAAATGGCTTCCCGCCGATGATGAAATCCTGAAGAAAATCGCAGCTTCGCTGTAGCACGAGTGGATGTCCAAGATACACGAGAGAATGCCCAAGACATTATAAACCAAGAATATAGAAATGGAATACCTGTCAAAAGAGAGATACGACGAGATTGCGGCAGAGCTGAACAATCTCATAAACATAGAATATCCAAGGATAAAAGACGAGCTGTCTGAAGCGAGAGCCCAGGGAGATCTCAGCGAGAATTTTGAATACCGCGCGGCAAGAAGGGCGCAGGGCAAGGCCATAAGCCGGATTAAATTCCTGCAGAAAGTGCTCCAGCATTCAAGAATTATCGACAGGAGCGCATTGCCGCAGGACTGCATCTCGCTGCTGAGCAAAGTGGAATTCACCCATCTTGGCACCAACAAGAAAATGACCTGCACAATCGTCAGCCACCACGAAATGAACCTTGAAGTTGGAAAAATATCGTGCAACTCCCCTATCGGCCTTGCGCTTATGGGGAAAAAAGAAGGAGACATCGTGGACGTTCAGGCTCCGGCCGGAACATTTCAGCTCAAAATCGAGCACGTGACAGTCAGCGCCGATTGACGACCCGTCTCCGACTTCAGACGTGACGCCTGGAAAGCCCTTGGTGGACATTCGATTATTATTTAACAATATTGACTATATTTGCCTAAAACACCATCGCAAAATGAAACGATATCTGTCCATTGCCATTACAATAATCTTGTCCGGAAGCTTTCTGACGGCAGCCGCGCAGAGCATCACATACCTGACCGGAATGAAACCGGTGAAATCACTTGCCTGGACACCGGCATCAGAGATGTTACACCGCTCATCCCTTGAACAGACATACACGGACAACATGATTCCGCTTGGCGGCGTCGGATACAACAAAGGATTCACACTCAGGACAATATACGGGCCTACCCAATACGGTTATGCAGAATACAGCCTGAAAGGAAAATACAGGACACTGAACTTCATCCTCGGCACGTCCCCCTTCCATTCGGCAAGCAGGGACAAAGGAGTGTTCGCCATCACCGCTGACGGAAAAAAGATACTCGACAAAGTAGTGGAAAGCTACTCCGTACCGGAACGTATCTCATTGGATGTCACCGGAGTGGACATATTGAGATTTGAAATTGTCACAGGCGACGTCAGCATCGGAATCGTCGAGCCGACATTGTGGACAGCCTCCCAGACACCACGGGAGACAGGAGTGCTGACCAATGCGAAGAAAGCCCCTACAAAACTCGTCAGCGAACTCAGGCCATACAGAGTGGACAATTTCCACAAGTGCGTGTCATCCAAAGACGGAGACATGCACGAGATCAAGATTAGCGGGAAAACTTACACCTCCGGAATGGAGCTGAAAACAAATATGCAGCTCATTGGAAACGGCGAAGCCTGGACATATTTCAATCTTGGAGGACAATACAGCACCCTGCGCTTCATCGCCGGTCCGAAAGACAGTGGCGGAGGCACACTCGGAACCGCTTGGCTGACAATCAAAAGCGATGGAAAAATCATATATGAGCTGGAGATTTTCGAAGGAAATGTGGCCCGACAGGTCAGCCTCGACATCAAGGGTTGCAGGCAGCTCAGCATAGAAAGCGAACAGGCGGATGGTTCCAGCTCGATAGCATTGGCCGACATCACCGTATATCCGGAAGGAATGGAGCCTGCTGACACAAAAGAAGAGACAACTATGCTTGTCACAGGCGATTACAAGAAACTGCCGGATGTCTGCAAGCTCATTTCCAACATAAGGCCTTACGCAGTCAGCGGCAGATCAGACGCCCAGGAATGGGTCTATGACGGCAAGTCCGAGCACATCACCTTCTCGATGGGAGGCATCCGTTTCAATGAAGGAATAGTCCTTGCGTCTTCAAGCAACATTCTGAATGACAATACCAGGGCCTCGGCGATGTTCAACCTTGAAGGAGAATTCGACTACGTAAGCTTCACCGCAGGATGGGTGGGGAAATGCGGAGTGCTGAAAAATGACACGCTGCGGGTTTACACAGATATGGATATCGCCCTCGAAGTGCCGCTTATCGCGACATCACCGAACCAGCATTACACCGTACCACTGAACAAATGCAGAAGACTTTGCTTCGAGAAAAGAGGCATGAATTCAATGTCACATCCTGCATTCGGCATAGCCGATATCGTTGTATATCGTGGCAAACCGGTGGTAAACAACCTGTTCACACACCCGGTCCCAGATCTACCGGAAGAAATCGACCTCATTGACCTGGGCAAACCTTATATCCACTACATAGTCACGATGAGTGACCATCAGGACGAGATTTTCTATGACGGCAGCACCCAGAAACGGTATTTCCAGCTTGGCAGCCAGCGCATAAACAAAGGATTCATGCTTCAGACAAGCACCCACTTCGACCTTGAAGCCGGACCTCTCGGAGGAGCGGGCGGAGGAACCGGAGCGATGGCTGGGGCAATGGGAGGCTCAATGCTTGTTGGAGCCGTTGGCGGAGCCGCCATAACAGCCGCTTTCCCGTTCGGTGCACTGATTGCCCTCGCCGCCGGCGGAACCGCAATGGAGAGTTCCTGCGCCGCTTTCAACACCTGGGGAGCTTATGACAATGTCATCTTCACCGTGGCCTGCAAATCAAAAGGCGTTTATGGAGATCGCACAGAAGACCTCCTGATAGGCGCTGACGGACAGGTAGTCGCTAACCTCAAGATAAACACCGGAATGGAACCGACCACGTTCACCATTCCGATAAACCGCTGCAACCAGCTGATGTTCTGGATCCAATGCGGAGATGCAACCTCCGGACAGTACATTTTCTACGACATCAGGCTCAGCCGCGGAGGCGCCCAGGCGCTCGAAGTTCCTAATGTCCGGAATATGGAGACCAGGGCCTCGATGACAGCCAGCGCAGATCCGTACAATTTCCCGGTCACGGCAGGAGACTGGACTGCTCCGTCCAAAATTGAATTCAAGTACTGCGGCCAGAAAGAGATTGACGATTACCTCAATGACTGCAGGAAAGCGAAATACGATATGGACAAATTCATAAGCAGCCTCACTCCTGACTACAGGTCAGAGGCCAAATACATATCGTCACTCGACGGAAACACATACAGGGCGGTTTCGCTTGTCTCCCACAAAGGCGAGAATTATGATTTCCTGCAATTGATTGAGCGGGACAAGGCGGTCATAAAGGCAGCCAAAGCACATAAGGCAGAGATATCGACATTGAAACTCAGCCAGACCAATGCCAATCTATCCCTGCTGAACATAGGGTTCAAGAGTGTGGAGTTCGGAAAATATATAAAGGCCTCCGCCGCAATGATGAAGGCCTATCAACAGCGCCTGGATGATATAATCACCGCTGCGCAAAGTGAGATTGAACTTGCCGAGAGGCTGATTGACAATGCTTTGAACATTGACGGAACAGCCTCTACCGGCAGTTGCATACTCATCAGATAATATCGTACCAGAGAACAGGATCAGGGCCCATCTCGAACACCAGCGAGCCACCGGCAGCTATGTCCGAATGGTCAATCCATCCTGACTTGACCTCATTTCCGTTCAGAAGGACACGCTGGACATATTTGTTCTCAGCGTTCAGGCCGAGCGCCTCAATCTCAAACTTTCCTCCCGGGACAGTCAGGGATACCTTGTCAAAAGCAGGAACACCGAACCAATAGCGTCCTGAACCGGCCTCCACTTCGTAGAATCCCAACGAAGACATAATATACCAAGCAGACATCTGGCCCACATCCTCATTGCCTGAAAGGCCGTCAGGTTCAGCATGATACATTGTCGAAAGGACCTCACGCACCTTGTCCGCGGTCTTCCACGGCTGGCCGGCCATTGTATAGAAATACAGGATGTGGTGGCTCGGCTCATTTCCGTGGGCATACTGTCCGATAAGACCTGAAATATCCGGAGAAGCCTCCCCTTCAATCACAGAAGACACAAGGAACAGAGTGTCGAGCTTGGCGAGCAGGTTATCACGGCCTCCGAAGCACTCCATCAGACCCTTGAAATCATTAGGTACCAGCCAGGTATATTGCCATCCGTTGCCCTCGCAATAATCATCGGCCCTGTGGGAAGAAGCGAACGGACTGTATTCCTTGCGGAACTCTCCCCTGCTGTCACGTCCGCGGATAAACTGAAGCCCAGGGTCGAAAAGATGCCTGTACGAATGGCTCCTATTATTGAAATATTCAGCAGCCTGACGGTATTCCGCAGCCTCGGCCTCATCAGAAGCATCTTTGGCGAGCGCCTCGGCGGCATTGGCCAGAGCTGCATCGGCAAGAGCGTACTCCAGATCATAAGCCACTGATTCATTGAACAGATCACAAGGTATATAGCCATACTGCATCCTGAAATCCTGGCCCCTGTCAGGCCTCATTGCAGACTCCTTCATCGCCTTGAAAGCCAGACGCCTGTCAATTCCGTCAATACCTTTCACAATAGCATCGGCCACAGGCGGAATGCCCGGATTGCCCACCATACAGTCAGTCTCGCAGCCGTGAAGATGCCATACCGGAAGTTTGCCCTGCTCCTGATATATCGCGAGCATTGTGTTTATCATATCCACATACCTCTCACTCTGGAAAATGCTGTACAATGGCATAGCGGCCCTGTAAGTATCCCATAATGAGAAAGTTGTATAAGTCTTATAACCAGGGTCGGAATGAGTTTTGCCATCAGCTCCCCTGTAGTCCCCGTTCACATCGCAGAATGTGGATGGAGCAATCATTGTGTGGTAGAGGGCAGTGTAGAAAATCTTCTTCGCAGTCTCATCAGATGTCTCGACATTGAATTTTCCAAGCTCGGCATTCCAGGCAGTCCTGGCTGCCTCGGCAACGGAGTCAAAATCCCACCCTGGGAGTTCGGCCTCCATATTGGCCTTCGCACCATCCATACTCACTGGAGAAAGGGCCACCTTCAGAAGCACTTTGCCGTCTTCCGGTACAATGACACCGGCACTGGCATAGAGAGGAAGTTCGGCACCGTCGCTTACTGTCTGGTTCACAATCTCTAACGACTCGAGCGGGACAGACAGTTCTGCGTAGAAATACAGTTTCTGGTCATTTGCCCATCCTTTTGAATACCTGTAACCCCTCAAAGCATTGTCCCCGGCCTTCTCAATGAAAGTCGAAACCGCCTTGTCCCAGCAGCCTCCGTTCTCAAGGTCAAATACAACAGCGGCCTCCTCAGCGGAGGAATAAGTATAACGATGGATTCCGACTCTGTCTGTGGCAGTCAGTTCCGCAGTGATTCCGTAACGAGTGAGAGGAACTCTGTAGTAACCAGGTCTCGCTATCTCGGCTGACCTGTCGGCATAAGACCAGAGACCAGAGCCGGGCTCTTCCTCAGTTCCCCTTGCATATTTGACAGCACCATTCACCGGCATCACAGTGACATCGAAAAGGTCACCGATGCCTGTACCGCTCAAATGCGTGTGCGAGAATCCGATAACTGTCGAATCACTGTCGTGGTATCCGGAACACCAGTCCCATTTCTGCGGGATGCTTGTAGGTCCGAGCTGCACCATTCCGAATGGCACATCGGCTCCGACAAAAACGTGTCCGTGTCCGCCGGTTCCTATTTTCACATCAACAAACTTTGTTAAATCTTCTGGCACACAACGTTCCTGACAGCAGGAATATACAGCCAGAGCGCCAGCGAGAATTCCGATAAAAAATTTAAGTTTCATATATGTGGTTTATTTACAATCAAATGACAATGTTCCAGCAGAAATCAGGTCAGAATGGGCAATGCGGCAGCCGTTCAATGCACGTCCGCCCATCCTCGCGCGGCTTATCCGCTTTCCCGAGCCATTTTTCGTTATTACCAATGAAGTCTTTCCTCCGAATACCGATGGATCAAGAACAATCTCCACCCTGTCAAACCGGGGAGTTGTGAGAGTGTATTCCGGTTTTCCCGGGCAATCCGGATAGAAACCCATCATCGAGAACACCGCCCACGCCGACATTGTGCCGGTGTCATCATTGCCCGGAATGCCGTCAGGCCTGACAGTATAATACTTGTCCAGCAGCTCCGATACCGTTTTCTGGGTTCTCCATTCTTCTCCCCTGAAATAGCTGAAGAGATATGGGTATGCTATATCAGGCTCATTTGCAGGATCATACAGGCCCTCGTCAAACACTCTCTGGAGCTTGTTGACGAACGCCTTTCTGCCGCCCATCAGTTCAGCCAGGCCCGTCACATCGTGTGGAACATAGAAAGTGTAATTCCAGGCGCTTCCCTCGTGGAAACCAGGCACTGGCTCGAAATTCTCACCCTGGCGCGGATCAAACGGGTCAAGGAAACTGCCGTCCTTGCGTATTGGCCTCAGACAGCCATAATCCGGACAATAATAATGCCTGTAACCGAGTGAGCGTGCGTAATATTTCGCCGCATCCTCCTCATAGCCAAGATCTTTCGCAAGCAATGAGAGAGAATAGTCCGCTATATAATACTCAAGTGCGTGTGACACCGAGTTATCTCCCGAGGCATCAGCAGAATACATTCCGAGGGGAATATAACCGCCGGCAATATAAGGATCGACATCAGGGCGCATCAGATTGTCACGCCCCGGAGTGTCCGCGGATTTCACAAATGCCTTGTATGCGGACTCGATATCGAAATCCCTTATGCCTTTCAGCCAGGTGTCGGTGATTACCGGAATAGCCGGGTCTCCCTCCATTGTGAAAGTCTCCCTGCCGAACAGTTCCCATTTCGGCATCCATCCCCATTCCTTCTGCATATCAATCATCGAGCGGACCATATCCACCTGGCGTTCAGGATATACGAGGGTCATAAGCTGGTGCAGGTTGCGGTAGGTGTCCCAGAGAGAGAATACCGTGTAGCGGTTATGTCCTGGCGCCACAGTGCCGACGCCCTCATTCTCCATCAGAGGATATTGCCCGTTGACGTCATTCAAAATTCCGGGATGTATAAGGGTATGATACAGAGCAGTATAGAATACTTCCTTGTCTCTTTCCGCGCCCTCAGCCCTGATGCGGGACAGGTCAGCCTCCCAGGCATCTGAAGCGGCTTTGCGGACTCTGTCGAACTGAGGGCCTTCAGAAACGGGACGCTGCTCCGCATCCAGATTCTCCCAGGCATTGGCGCAGCTCACAAACGACACTCCCACCTGAAGCTCCACAGCCTCCCCTTCTCCTGTCTCGAAAGAGAACCAATAGCCTATGTCATTTCCGGCTATCTCCCTGCCGTACTTCCTGTAAATCTTGTACTTGCCGTTATCGGGAGTCCACTGGGCCTCCACGCCCTTCATCTCAGGCTGCTTCTTCCAGAAACCTCCGGCCACCGGAGTCTTGCCTATTCTTATAGCGAAATATACCGGAAAAACCGCCTGTGGATTGTAACAGAACGTTCCGGCCATCCTCATTCCCTCAATTTCGGTGTCGCTGATTTTCCTCAGCCAGGCTCCGGTCTCGTTCGTGAGTCCCTCTCCGAAATTGACGAGGATATTGGACTTTCCGGCAGGGAAAATGTAGCGCTCGATGCTGGTGCGCAATGTGGCGCTGACCTCGGCCCTTATTCCGTAACGGGAAAGCGAACAGCCATAATAGCCTGGTTCAGCAGTTTCTTCAACAGCTTCTGAGCCATAGAGATGATAGTCAACCTCAAGGTCACCGGAGGTCGGCATTGTCAGGGCAAGTCCCACTTCCGGACAGCCCACACCGCTCAGATTCACGTGCGAGAATCCTGTAAAAAAACAGTTGTCACTTGTATAAGGCGTTGACCACCAGCGGCTGTCCTTGTCGAACACATTCAAGTCGGAACCCATCACATTGAACGGAGTGACAGACATCATCCCGTTCGGACAGATTGCCCCCGGATTGGTGGTTCCGAAATTGCTTGTGCCCACAAACGGCCTCACGTAGTCAACAAGCCTGTTCTCCGCAGCGGAAATGGCCACAGGAGCAGCCAATGCCATCAGGACGGAGAGCATTCCTGGATGTTTCATAATATACTTGTCTTCTTGGTGAATTCGATGATTTCATCAATGTAGCCGAACGCAAGTCCGACAACAGTGTCGGCGCATCCATAGTAAACCGCCACTCGTCCGGTCTCCGGGTCGCAGAGGGAAGCGCAAGGGAAACAAACATTCGGGACATCTCCAGTGCACTCGTAAATTGTCTCAGGATGAAGAAGATACGGGCCCGTGCGGGCTAAGACCTTCCAAGGCTGCTCCAGATCGAGGAGAGCGGAGCCGAAGGAATAATTGTAACCCTGGCAGGTATGATGCACGCCGTGATAGAAGAGCAGCCAGCCTTCAGATGTCTCGATCGGCACAGGTCCAGCTCCGATTTTGCAGCACTGCCAGGCGCTCTTCTCGAAATCAGATGGCCCCATTACGAAACGGTGGTGTCCCCAGTAATCCAGATCCGGTGATTCTGAATAGAATATGTCCCCGAAAGGAGTGTGTCCAGTGTCGGAAGGACGGGACAGCATAGCGAATTTACCGTTTATCTTGCGCGGGAAGAGCACACCGTTCCTGTTGTACGGCAGGAAAGCGTTTTCGAGCTGGTGGAATATACGGAAATCCTCAGTCCAGGCGATTCCGATTGTCGGTCCGTGATATCCGTTGCACCAGGTCACATAAAATCTGTCCCCGATACGACAGACTCTCGGGTCATATCCGTATTGCCATTTGCCAATTTCAGGATCAGCGCCCTCGAATTTGAGCGTCTCAGGATTTATATCCCAATGAATGCCGTCTTTGGAGAATCCGACGTGGAGGGCCATGCGTATATTGGTGTCATCACAGCGGAAAACACCGGCATAACCATCTTCGAAAGGCACTATCGCGGAATTGAAAATGCTGTTGGAATCCGGCAGCAAATCCCTAGGAATCACCGGATTGGCAGAATAACGCCACATTGGTTTCTTATAGCCTTCCGGACGTTCCTCCCAAGGCATTCCCGGCATTGGCACACCGGATATTTTCAGATTGCTTTTCATAGCATAGATTTTTTACAGTGTCATTATTATGCAAAGTTAATACTTTTTGGAGGAAATACCCTCAATCCACCTAACCTTTCCCCCGCCAAAGACTTATTTCGAGGTATTGTCCGAATAAATGCTTACCTTTGCCGCGGCTTGAAGGACAATTTTGAACAGAAACCTGACATTACATTATGGAAACATTGAAATCAGCGGCTTCATTTGCCGACTCCAAACCCCATTACGACATTCTTGACGGACTCCGCGGAGCTGCGGCTCTTCTCGTGGTCTGGTATCACGTATTCGAAGGATTCGCTTTCGCCGGAGGTGACGCCATCATAAAAGGAATCAACCACGGTTACCTCGCAGTGGACTTCTTCTTCATCCTGTCAGGCTTCGTCATTTCCTACGCCTACGATGACAGATGGGCAGGAAAAGCCTCCACGGGAAGCCGGAAGCCATTGACACTCAAGAACTTTTTCCTCAGGCGAATAATTAGGCTGCACCCGATGGTCATCATCGGAGCTGTCACCGGAGCCATCACATTCCTCCTTCAGGGCTCCACCCAGTGGAACGGAACCCATACCGCAACATCAATGGTCGTGCTGGCCCTGCTGGCAGCAATGTTTATGATACCCGCCGTTCCCGGAGGCCATTACGAAGTCCGCGGCAACGGAGAGATGTTCCCGCTCAACGGCCCGGGCTGGTCACTGTATTTTGAATATATCGGCAACATCATATATGCGTTCATCACAAGGAAACTTGGCAACAAGGCACTTGCCACGGCCACTGTTCTGCTCGGCCTTGGACACGCCACTTTCGCAATGCTCAATGTTTCCGGCTACGGCAGCATAGGAGTGGGCTGGACTCTTGACACTGTCAACTTCTTCGGGGGCCTACTGAGGATGCTGTTCCCGTTCTCCATCGGAATGCTGCTCGCAAGGAACTTCCGACCGATGAAAATAAAGGGAGCATTCTGGCTGTGTGTTCTGGCGCTTGTAGTTCTTTTCCACGTTCCGTTCATAGGCGGCAATCTGGAAATCGGCTCAATTTCACTGATATACAACGGAATGTTCGAGTTTGTATGCATAGCTGCGATATTCCCGGCATTGGTATGGGCAGGTGCTTCCGGAAGTACCACGGACATTTTCTCGACCAGAGTATGCAAATTCCTCGGAGACATATCCTATCCGCTCTATATGGTGCATTACCCGTTTATGTACCTGTTCTACTCGTGGATGATAAAGACAGGCATTCACACATTCTCCGGGACCTGGACGGTAGCTGTTGGTGTTGTCATATGGAATGTTCTCTACGCCTGGTTCTGCCTCAGGTTCATTGACACTCCTGTAAGAAAATGGCTTAGTGAGAAACTGAAATGAAAAAGGATAATCTGTCCGGACATCTGGCCTGCATCATCGCATACGCCATTTTCGGAATAAATATCATCACTTGTAAAGACCTGACCGGCAGCCATATCATATCACCGCTGGCGCTGTTCAGCCTCAGGTCGGCTGGAGCCGGGGCAATCTTCTGGTTCCTCTCGGCTTTCTTGCGCAAAGAAAAAGTGGAGAAACAGGACTACCTGAAAATTTTCGGGGCCTCTGTTTTGGGTTTCTTCCTGACGCAGATATCGTTCCTGATGGCAATTCCGGATATCACCCCGATGGACTGTTCGATAATCAGCTCTCTGTCACCTATTTACACTATGTTCATCGCGGCCGTCGCATTGAAGGAGCCGATAACGTTCAAGAAAGCAGGCGGAGTTCTGCTAAGTTTCGCCGGCATTGTATTCCTCATTGTCAACAGCACAGCATCTTCTGGCGGAACGGCGGTCACAAATGCAAGAGGAATTGCCCTGATGGTCGTCAACAGCCTGTGTTTCGCACTCTACCTTGGAATATTCAAGCCGGTGATACAGAAATACTCAGTGGTGACATTCATGAAATGGATATTCCTTTTCTCAACAATAATGTCACTGCCGCTTTCAGTCGGAGAACTTGTCCGGCTGGACTATTCAGCATTCACTCCGGGACTCAGGTTCGACCTCGCATTCCTCATTATCGGGGCAACATTCATTTCCTATTTCCTGATACCGTTCGGACAGAAAAGAATAAGGCCGACGTTAGTGAGCATGTACACTTACGTTCAGCCTATTATAGCAACCGCCATCAGCATCTGCATCGGAATGGATACAGTCACCTGGCAGAAAATCCTCGCCGCTGTCACTGTTTTCACCGGAGTGATAATAGTGAATTTCAGCAAGAGCAGGAATTGATATTAAATTATTTCGTGCCGAAAATCCTGTCGCCGGCATCGCCGAGACCCGGTACAATGTATGCGTCCTTGTTCAGGCACTCATCCACTGAAGCCACATAAATATCCACGTCAGGATGCTCCCTCTGCACACGCGCAATCCCTTCAGGAGCGGCAACGAGGCACATCAGGCGGATATTGCTGCAACCGCGTTCCTTGAGCATTGAAAGTGCGTCACAGGAGCTTCCACCAGTTGCGAGCATCGGATCTGTGACAATCACCAGACGCTGGCTGATATCCTCAGGAAGCTTGCAATAGTAAACGACCGGATTGTGAGTCTCCTCGTCACGATAAAGACCGATATGGCCCACTTTCGCAACCGGGACGAGAGTCTGGAGACCTTCCACCATTCCGAGTCCCGCACGCAGGATAGGCACAATGGCCATTTTCCGTCCGGACACTTTCTTCGCGGTCATCTTGCAGATAGGAGTCTCAATCTCGACATCATCCAAAGGCAGATCGCGGGTGATTTCGTAACCCATAAGAAGGGAGATTTCTCTGAGCAGGATCCGGAAATCTTTGGAACCTGTTTCCTTTTTCCTCATAATGGTCAGCTTGTGCTGAATCATCGGGTGGTCTATAAGGTGTAATTGGCTCATAAAGTTTGAAAATTTCTGTAAAGGTAGAAAGTGTTTTGAATTTTTCCTAATTTTGTGGAAATATCCAACCTCAATCACAAAATGCTGCGAATCTATTGCAAGAATACAGGCACCTTCAAGGAATTCCAGGAAGGGACCACATTGCTCGAAATGGTGGACGAGTTTGATTTCGAAAAGCCGTACCAGATTATTTCGGCGAAAGTCAACAACGTTTCCGAAGGGCTGAAATTCAGAATATTCAACAACAGGGAAGTTGAATTCCTCGATTACCGTTCATACAGCGGGCGCAATGTGTATTGCAGGTCGCTATGCTTCCTTCTCTACAAGGCCGCAAGGGACCTGTTCCCTGATTGCAAAATAGTGATGCGCAGGCCGATATCAAAAGGCTATTACTGTTGTATTGACAAAGGGACTGGGACTCCCCTCTCGACCTCCGACATTGACGCCATTCGTGCGAGAATGCGGGAGATAGTGGAAGAGGACATACCGTTCAGGAGACACGATGTGCAGATTTCAGAGGCGATCGGGCTGTTCAGGAAATTGGGGATGACCGACAAGGTCAAGCTTCTCGAGACCTGCGGTGAGGTCTATATAAGATACTACACCCTCGGCGACACGGCCGACTACTACTATGACGTACTTGCCCCAAGCGCCGGCTACCTGAAAGTCTGGGAGATAAGCCAGTTCCATAAAGGGCTGCTGCTCAGGGTTCCGGACAGGCATCACCCGCTTGAGCTCGCCCCGTTCAAAGAACAGCCGAAGACATTCGAAGTGTTCGAGGAGACATTGAAATGGAACAGGATTATGGGCCTGGACAATGTGGGCGACGTGAACAAGGCCTGCGGAGGGGGCAAAGCCAGCGACCTCATCCAGATTGCGGAAGCCCTCCAGGAAAAGAAGATTGTGCAGATAGCCGAGGAAATCGAGAGACGCAGCAAGGATGAAAATCCGGTCCGGATCGTTCTCATCACGGGGCCGACAAGCAGCGGAAAGAGCACATTCTGCCGCCGGTTGAGTGTCCAGCTGATGGCCTGCGGCCTGAAGCCGATTTCTTTCTCGACAGATGACTATTTCGTGAACCGTCTCGACACGCCGAGACTGCCTGACGGCTCGTTCGACTTCGACAATTTCGAGACTGTGGACCACAGAAGACTTCAGGAAGATGTGCTGCGGATGGTGGCCGGTGAAGAAGTGGAAGTACCTGAATACAATTTCGTTACAGGAATCAGGGAATACAACGGGCGCAAGCTCAGGCTCGAACCGGGAACTATCCTTCTGATTGAGGGAATCCACGCTCTCAATCCGGCCCTGCTTGACAGGATTCCGGATTCAGTCAAGTTCAGAATCTTCATAAACACCATCACGAGCATCTCGCTGGACGACCACAACTGCATTCCTACCAGCGACAACCGCCTGCTCCGCAGAATCGTAAGGGATTACAACAAGGGAGCGTTCTCCGCGAGGGAGACTATTTCCAACTGGCCAAATGTCCGGAGGGCGGAGGTCAAATGGATTTATCCGTTCCAGGAGGAGGCCGACGTACTGTTCAACTCCGCATATCTCATCGAGTTCGCAGTGCTGCGCAACCACGCCGAGAGCATCCTGAGAACCGTTCCGAAAAACTGCCCGGAATACAGCGAGGCCCACAGGCTGCTGCAATTCCTGCATTACTTCATTCCAGTATCAGACAAGGAGATACCGCCGACTTCATTCATGCGTTACTTTATCGGATGACCGCCTGGCTTCTCCGCCACCGTGCCTGGCTCTCTTTGCCGTTCCCTATCCTGACACCTATTCCCGCCATCCCGAAAGTGGTGTGGGGCGAGCAGTTCAGTTCCGCTATCGCATAAACCCTCCGGCCGCCGGCTTTGATTCCAACCGGAGCAATGTATAAATACGGAACAGGAAACACGAAAGACACTCCGATACCGAGACTTGAATACATCTCGACATTTGTCCGGAGAAGCCATTTATATCTGAAATCCGCCGAGACTGCCGGGACGACGGAATAATTGCGCACCACCCTGTCCGGCCCGGAGCCATAGTCATATACCTTATTGCCTTTTTCCTCTTCAGTATTGGGATAATAGCTTCTGTCATATACAGTCATCGTCGCTGACGCCAACAGGGAGAGCTCCCATCTCTTTCTATACGAAAATGTCCAGCCGAGAGCCAGGACAGGCTGGTAAAACTCCTTTACCGAAGATCCCGGATCAGCCTCATCATGCGATGGAAAATCAAACCCTGCCGCCAGTGAAGTGTAACCTGTGGTCAGTTCAAGAGCGTGACGTGAAGACTGCTGGGCCGAAAGCGCGCAGCCGGCTGTCAGCAAGATAATGGCGGACACAAGAATTCTGTTCATAACCGGATGTCTTTCTTGGTATTATGCATTCCATAAATAATCCTATGCTTCATAGGTCAGGTCAAAACCCTACAATTAGATGCATAAACCATCAGGAACGTTGCATCAGGTTGGATACGTTGAAAAGTACAATAACAAACTTTTATTGACAGAATTCAAACCCTTTTGGGAACAATTTAAGGATATTTTTGCAGCAGTTAGGTTCACAAAATTATTACTAATAATCAATTTATGAAAAAATCAATCTCTTTACTGCTTATCGGCATCACATTATGTCCGATGTGGCTTTTGGCCCAGAACACGGGTCTGCAAGGAACCGTTTACGATCCTTCAGGTGATGGGCTTCCTGGCGCAAGTGTTTTCCTGAAAGGGAACAACAAGGTTGGCACAGTAACCGATGTGAACGGAAACTTCACCATAAATGCAAAAGCAGGTGACATACTGGTAGCATCATTCATTGGATTCAAAGATGTTGAGGCAATAGTCACCGGTACTGAGAGAATAACAATCCGCTTTGATGATTCCTCAATCATTCTAGATGAGACAATTGTCGTTGGATATGGTGTACAGAAAAAAAGTGTAATGTCATCTTCTGTAAGTAAAATCACAGGGGACGATCTGGATTTGGGGAATCCAACAACAGTACAGAATGCGCTTCAGGGCAAATTATCCGGAGTATCAATTATATCTAATTCCGGACAACCGGGTTCAGATGCTACTGTGCGCATCAGAGGTGTTGGAACCGTCCACGATTCCAATCCTCTATATATCGTGGACGGGATGCCTTCAGAAAGTGGCATAAACCATCTTAATCCTTCAGACATAGAATCCATAGAAGTTCTCAAAGATGCGGCATCAGCCGCAATATACGGTTCTCGAGGAGCAAATGGAGTCATACTTGTGACAACAAAGAAAGGTGACAGTTCTGAAAAAGCACGCGTTGCCTACGAGTTCACTTATGGCATACAGAATCCTGCAAATATGGTTGAGCTTTGCAACTCTAAGGAATACCAGACACTTATGAACGAAATGGCTGCAAACTCCGGTAAAGAGCTTTTCTTCAGCACACCATCGTCTGTCAACACGAACTGGAAGAAAGAACTTCAAAACAAAAACGCATCCATAATGAATCATAAAGTCTCAGTAAGCGGTGGCAACCGAAACTCAGACTATTATCTCTCATTCGGCTATGTGGATCAAGAAGGTGTCCTTGCGCCTGATCATTCAGACTACACCAGATACAATGTAAGGCTGAAATATAACACTACCTTGCTCAACACCGACAGCAGAAACTGGCTGAACAGAATCACTATCGGCACAGCAGCTAATTATTCTAAATCAATCTTCAATGGCAGCACCATCAACAACAGCGAAGCTTCCGGTCTAATCACGTCCATAAACGCACTTCCTCCAACTGAACCTGTATACCAGACCGATCCTTCAATTCTCGCTCAATACGAGGTAATGTACCCTAATAGGGTTATTGCACCTAACGGAATGACATACAATATAATAGACATGCCTGGCATCACTAATCCTTTAGCAGATCTTCAGGTCAACCACAACGAGAAGAGAACTCCTCAGAATTTCGGAGCGAATTTCAACCTTGATGTGGATATCATTCCTGGACTTCGTTTCAGGACAACTTATGGAGCTGAATGGATGTTCAGCGACACAAGGGATGTCACTCCAGTATATGAGCTCAATGCCTCCAATAGAAACACTTCTTCAAAAGTATACAATCAGAAAAGTCAGTATAACCACTGGCAGTGGGAAAACACCCTTTCATTCAACAGAAATTTCGGCAAAAATGGAATTGGTGCAGTAATTGGCACAAGTATGTCTTCATATCACAATTCCTATATAGGGGCGAACGACTATGACCTCCTGGTTGTTGACATAGACAAAGGATATATTGACACGGCTACAGCATCAGAAGATAATTCTCAAGTATGGGGCAGCGCAGGTGATCACAAAATGGCATCGTTATTTGCAAGAGTGAATTACAACTATGATGAAAAGTACCTCTTCGAAGCAGTCGTCAGGAGAGACGGTTCATCCAACTTCAGCAAATCACGCCGCTACTCAGTATTTCCGTCCGTATCGGCAGGATGGGTCATCACAAAAGAACCCTGGATGAAGTCCGTGCGCAAAGTATTGAATTTCGGAAAGATACGCTTTAGCTGGGGGCAGAACGGTAACGAAAGGATCGGCTCATTCGCTTATACTTCAATGATGTCGCAGGGTCACAATGCCGTTGTTGATGGAACCGTATATACCGGAATGCTTCCATCAGGATATGCAAATGCAGATCTAAAATGGGAAACATCAGAACAGATAGATTTAGGTCTCGACCTGCGTTTCTTTGACAACGCTCTCACTTTCACATTTGACTACTACAAAAAGAACACAAAGGATATGCTTATGAATATGCCTATCCCTAGATATACAAGTTACTCAAGTATGATGGTGAATGCAGGAACTGTCGAGAACACTGGCGTTGAACTTGAAGCATCTTACAGACTCAGCATTGGCGATTTCGACTTCGCAGTGGGAGCCAATGCAACCTGGTTGAAAAACGTCGTGACCAATCAGGGTCCTGACAGAACAGGCCTCAACAACATCGGAGGTGGTATGGGAGGAACGGTTACTTATGCGGAAAACGGCAGGCCATATGGATTTTTCTATGGCTATGTCCATGATGGTATTTTCCAGAATTGGGACGAAATTAATTCTTATTCCTACATTGACGGGGAAGGAAACAAAAAACTTAAACAGCCTGATGCAAAGCCAGGTGACATCCGTTTCAAGGATCTTGACGGGGAGAATGGAATAAATGCGGATGACAGGACAATGATTGGAAGTCCGATTCCGGACTGGACATTCGGCATCAACCTGTATTTTGCTTATAAAGGATTAGATTTGAGCGCGTTCTTCCAGGGCACACAGGGCAATGACATATTCAAACTCTACCGTCGCTCCAACCTCGGCTATGCAAACTGGGAAAAAAGCTGGATGAACAGATGGCACGGAGATGGAACTTCAAACTGGGTACCACGAGTTGTGGAAGGAGACAATAACAATTATCGAATTTCCAGCTTCTTCGTTGAGGATGGTTCTTATTTGAGACTGAAGGTCTTGCAGATTGGCTATTCCCTGCCTAAAAAATGGATGGAAAAGATACACGTCAGG
This sequence comes from Candidatus Cryptobacteroides sp., assembly GCA_051870055.1. Lineage (GTDB taxonomy): Bacteria > Bacteroidota > Bacteroidia > Bacteroidales > UBA932 > Cryptobacteroides. The sequence continues at coordinate 244 of JBJEBM010000124.1, read as the reverse complement.
AACTTGAGATTCTTCTTGCAAGGAGAAAACCTATTCACATTGACGAACTATAGCGGAAATGATCCTGAGGTCGGAACAAGAAATGGCTTTGATGGAGGAACATATCCTCAGGCAAGAACATTCACAGTCGGGGCAAGCATTACATTCTGACATTATTGAAAAACATGAAACCAATAATGATAATATTTGATAATATGAAACACCCATGACTTTTTCAAGCCGTCCACGAGAATGAAAATGGATA
>JBJEBM010000123.1:0-5910 GCA_051870055.1 Candidatus Cryptobacteroides sp. | reverse complement strand
GAGCCTGCGAAGGAAATCAATGTGCGCGAGACATATTCCTATAACTTCTAATAGCTTATTACAGAATGAAAAAGATATATTCATACATTGGTGCGGCAGCATTGGCCATTCTCGCAGTATCCTGCGAGGACCAGCCGGAAGCGTTCAAGCTCTCTGACGGAGTGCCTGTGCTTCACTACATACGTCCGGTGGACGTGAACTCCGCAGACTCCCTTCTCACGGAGGCCTATATGGAGTCCCAGCTCTGCTTCGTGGGAGACAATCTCAGGAGTATCCGCGAGGTGTGGTTCAATGACCAGAAGGCGGTTCTCAATACAAGTTTCATGACTGACCACACTCTCATCCTCTCCGTCCCTAAGAACATTCCGGGGCTGGTGAGCGACAAGATTTATATGATTACCCCTTCCAAGGATACAGTGACCGCGGACTTCCACGTGCTCGTGCCGGGTCCGGCCATCACCTCAATGTCCTGCGAGTATGCTCTTGCCGGCAGCGAGGCCGTCCTTTACGGAGACTATTTCGTGGATGATCCTAACGTGCCTCTCACGCTTACCATTGGAGGAGTTGATGTCCCTAAAAAGGATATCAAGATTAGCAAGAATGCTTTGACATTCATTGTGCCTGAGGCTCCGGAAGGACCTGTCGAGGTCAGCACCATCTATGGCGAGGCCAAGTCCGTATTCCATTACAAGGATACCAGGGGCATCATCACCGATTTCGACGGCACTACCGATGTTGTTCCTCAGGGATGGAACATATCCGCAACCTATGAGACCGAGGGCGGAATTGACGGACAGTATGTGGTTCTGGGCCCTGCCGATATTGAGAAAACTGACGACTGGCAGGAGGCTCTCAAACTTCCTTTCTGGTGCGGAAACTGGAACGGCGACCCTATGGGCATCACATCCGGCCCTGGAGTACCAATCTGCAACTTCATTGATTTCAGCGACTTCAAGAACATGGCCTTCAAGTTTGAACTCAACATCCCGGCAAGCAATCCTTGGACAACCTGCTCGCTTCAGATTGTGTTCGCAAGCGCAGCGAGATGTGCAAACGACAGCTGGCAGAACAATACCTACATCAATGTTTCCGCCAAGGGTGGTCTCGACCTTTGCCGCGCCCTCTACACTCCTTGGGCAGAGACAGGTTCGTTCGACACCAAGGGAGAATGGATAACTGTCACCATTCCGTTCACGGACTTCAAGTACAATGCGGACGGAACCGAAGGCCTGGTTCCGCTTCAGGGTCCTGAGGATTTTGCAAGCCTTGTAATGTGGATTTGGAACGGCGGGGCGAACGGTACGGCCTGTACCCCGATTCTTAAGTATGACAACCTCAGAGCAGTCCCTAACAGATAATAGTCATGAAAAAGATATTCAATATTATAAGCCTTCTTGCAGTATCATCGGCAATCTTGTCGGGCTGTAAGGATGAACTGGTGGATACCAACCAGTATGCGGAGGCTGGCGTGGCCCTGAACGTGTATGGTCCGCAGCCTGTGATGAGAGGCGGTGAACTCCGCTTCCTCGGAAGCAATCTGGACAAGATTACGGAAGTGATTATTCCGGGTGTCAGTCCGATTACTGAAATCAATGTGGTGAAGGCGGGCGTGCCTTCCGAAATCAGGATAATCGTTCCAAAGGACGGACCGGAGCCGGGAGTCGTTACTCTCGTTGCAGCAGACGGCAATGAAATCGTGACCAAGACGGCCCTTACCTATCTGGAGCCTATCGAGCTTGAGTCATTCTCTCCTGCTTCCGTGAAGGCGGACGATGTGCTGACCATCAAGGGCGACTATCTCAATCTCATCCACGAGGTGGTCTTCAGTGAAGACGTCATTGTTTCAGAGAAGGATTTCACATCCCATACCCGTTATGAAATCAAGGTGAAAGTCCCTGTAGAGGCACGTACGGGCGTTATTGGCGTAGGCGACATTGACCAGACCCTTGAGGAGAATGCGGAACTCATTCCGAATATCATCTACTCCGAGGCCGAACTCGTTGTAGCGCAGCCAGAGGTTACTTCAATGACTGCCCAAAGGTATGTCCCTGAGGCATCTGTGAAGATTTCCGGAAAGAATCTCCAGTATGTTGCCACCCTCAATCTGCCTGGCGCTCCTGCAGTTGACTTCACTGTCAATGTTGCCGGAACAGAGCTGGTATTTGCCCTCCCTGCAACGGCCCAGGACGGAACTGCCGTTCTTGTCGCAAAATCCGGAGTCGAGGTGGAAGCCGGTGAGTATGAGACAGTTGTTCCTGCATCTCTCGCTGCCTCTCCTTCACCTGTAAAAGCCGGTGCGACCCTTACCATTACCGGCAATGACCTTGATTTGGTGACTGGAATCGACCTTCCTGGCGCATCTGGAGTGGAGTATGAGACTGCCGGGACCATTACCCTGACTATGCCTGACACGGCTACTGAGGGTGACGCCACCCTCTGGATGGCAAACGGAAAGAGCGTGACAGTGGCATTCACCCTTGTCAAGCCTGAATTCACCGCATTCAGCGAGAATCCTGCCGCAGCCGGCTCCAACATTGTCATCAGCGGAACAAACCTTGATCTTGTCAAGAGCGTGACATTCGGAGGCAATCTGACCGTCGAGGTGGAGGCTGCCGAGACCGAAATCACCGTGGCTGTTCCGACAACTGCCGAGACCGGTATGGTAAAGCTTAATCTTGCCAATGGTACAAGTGTTGACTGTGAGTCACTTACGGTGAACAAGCCAACTGCCTGCTTCATTACAGAACTTCCGTCTGCCGAGACTGAGATTTACGGTGGAACAGTACTCGTCGTCCCTGTGGAGAATGAGGACAAGCTCGAAAGCGTCGAGGTGAACGGCGAGAGCGTGAAGTTCCTGCTCAACGGCAAGACATTGTACATCAGTCTTCCTGATATGGCAGGAAAGGGTACTGTGGTGAAACTTATCTCGTCCAACGGTGCCGTTGAATACACCATTGATTGTATTCCGAATAACATCCAGAAGAAAGTCATCTGGAGCGGATCCTGGGATTGTGGCTCCTGGAGCGGACTTCAGGATTTGTCGTGGGGCGGCTATGACTGGTCAAGCGTTGACCTCTCTGCCGGAACCGTCACGATGATATTCGACTTTACCCAGGACAGTTCGCAAGGATGGTGGCAGATTGCTCTCCGTCACGGTGACGGCTGGGCAGATCTTCCAGAAAATACATTCTTTGAGCTGACGGCGGGCCAGACCCAGCTTGAAGTGCCTCTGACTCAGGCTATGCTTGATGACCTTATTGCCAATGGCGGACTCATTCTCACCGGCTGCAACTATACCTTGACCAAGATCACTCTCAAGACTGAGATTCCTATGGATGTGACCCTCTGGGAAGGCGAGGCAATCGCTGACAATTGGGGAAATCAGCCATATCTTCTGAGTGATGGCGGAGCTGAGCTGTTAGCCAATGGAGCGAAAGCCGGCAGTAAAGTCTCCATATACATTACTCCTCTTGACCCGACTTGGAAACTTCAGATTTTGGAAGGCCATTGGGGACCTACTTATGCCAGCATCTGTTCAGTAGGCAACGACACGGAAGATGGCAAGTTCACGGAATATGATTTGGCTGCCAATGGTGGTTGTTATACACTTGAACTGACTCAGGAAATGTACGACAAAGCCATTACGGTCGGTGGTTGGGGTGGCGTCTTCGTGCTGAACGGAGACAAAGTCAAAGTCACCAAGGTAACTCTGCTTCCTTAGTATATTTTCCGGGGAGGCCTGACCGCCTCTCCGGGAACCAACGAGATCTCTCCACGTCGAGAAATCCAAATAAACGAAAATGAAAAAGAACATACTATCAATCCTGAGCCTCATCTTATGTCTTGTGGCCTCCTGCCAGAAGTCGGACGGTCCGGCCGATGAGCCCGTAAAAGGTCCGGAATTGGTGTCATCCACGCCTGTGGACGGTCAGCAGGATACTGAATATCTGAACGTTACGGCGAAGCTGACCTTTGACGTCAATGTGATGTGCCCGACAAACAGGCGTGGTGATATATCGGTATCGCCTTCCTGCGAGATCACCTCCATTGACGCATACGGGAAGGAGGTGACCATAGCCCTCGGCGAACTCCAGCCTGCTACGGAATATACTCTCAGCCTGCCTGAGGGGACTGTTACCGGTTACAAGGACAACCCGGCCAAGGCCATCAGCATCAAGTTCAGGACCAAGGAAAAGCCTCAGTCAACGATTTCCGAAAGTCTTGTGACCCCCAATCCAAGTCCGAACGCAAAGAAGCTTTATGATTATTTCCGCAGTATTTACGGGGTGAAGACCTTATCCGGGGCCATTGCAAAGGTCAACTGGAATACTGTGGAGGCCGACTGGGTCAACAAATGGACCGGCAAATCTCCGGCTATGGCCACCTTCGACTACATTCACCTTTTCGCATCGCCTGCCAATTGGATTGATTATTCAGACATTACACCGGTCAAGACCTGGTTCGGCAAAGGCGGTATAGTCAGTGCCTGCTGGCATTGGAATGTTCCTTATTCGGAAGGCTCGTCAGATTACACCTGCACTCCGGGAAACGGTAGTGATGGCACTATTTTCCGTCCTGCCAACATTTTCAAAGCCGGAACCTGGGAGAAGAAGACGGCCGACGCAGACCTGTCAAAGATAGCCGGATATCTCAAACTTCTTCAGGATGAAGGCATTCCGGTGGTTTGGAGGCCTCTTCACGAGGCTGCCGGCAACACTTATACCTACAAGACGGGTGCCTGGTTCTGGTGGGGAGCCGATGGAGCTGGGACCTACGTAAAACTGTGGAGATATATGTTCGACTACTTCAAGTCCGCCGGCCTGGATAACCTGATATGGGTGTGGACAAGCCAGACGTCCTCACAGGATGACATTGACTCTCCGTTCTACCCGGGTGACGAATATGTCGATATTATCGGCCGCGACATCTACAATGTGTCTTCCGCTTCTAAGGTGGCTGACAATTTTACCCTGCTCCAGGAACTTTATCCGAACAAGATGGTCACATTGTCCGAGCACGGAGGAGTACCTTCAATGTCGGAACAGTGGTCTGCCGGGGCGCATTGGCTTTATTTTATGCCTTGGTATGACTATGACAATGATTTGTCCGAGGGGTACAAGCACAAACACGCCGACATCGCATGGTGGAAGGCCAGCTGGGGATGCAAGGATGTAATTGGCCTGGACGATTTGCCTGATGATTTATATAAATAATTATATATGAGAAAGTTAATATTATTCCTTATCGCATTGTCTGTAGCCTTTTCCTGCCAGAGCAAGGACAATCCGGCGGCTCCGGAGAAGGTGGATCTGTCCATCAGCCCGGAAACTGTCGAGGCCCAGGCTTCGGAAGGTGTTTACACAGTCATTGCTCAGTGTAGTGTGAAACCTTACATTGTGGGTCAGAGCGACTGGTGCGAGGTGTCTGCCTCTGCAGTGAAGGACAATTCCTCCGAATTGACCGTAAAAGTTTCTGCCAATGACAGTTATCAGCCAAGGTCGGTCCAGTTCTCAATTGTCTGTGATGAACAGAAGAAATATCTGAAAGTCAATCAGGCGGCAGCGGTGGAGGATCTGTCATTCCTTGACACACCTTCATTGAAAGACAACAATGCCGTGGCTGTGTCACGTAGTCTGGGCTATGGCTGGAACCTTGGCAACCAGATGGATGCTGTCAACAACGGGGTCTCAGGAGAGACTTTCTGGGGCAATCCCAAATGCACCCAGACAACGATGGAAGGCTTGAAAGCCAAGGGCTTCTCCACTGTCCGCATTCCTGTGACCTGGATGGGACATATTGGGGATGCTCCAGACTATGCGGTTGAAGCGGCCTGGCTTGACAGGGTGGCGGAGATTGCGGGCTATGCCAAGGCTGCCGGCCTCAATGCCATAGTGAACATCCATCACGACG
>JBJEBM010000122.1:26967-29257 GCA_051870055.1 Candidatus Cryptobacteroides sp. | reverse complement strand
TCCCGGGAGTCCGAGTAGAGCACAAGGACGATGCTGTCATATTCATCCTCCGGCAAGTCGCTGTAATCCCTGATGAGAGTCTGGAGAGTGGCAGGAGTCTATGATAATAAGTCCATATTCAGCTAATGCTTCAAATAACTATCCAATGATGGCCAGAGGGCCTGTGTGACGCTACAGCCTAAATCATAAGCAGACTGCTGAGAAGATACATGCTTTCCTTCTTCAGGTATCCTTTTGGGTGAGTAAGCACAACGACTTTTTTTCGCAGCCCTCCCCTATGCATCTGTCCAAGGGAATATTATCCGAAATGCCGCAGTCCATTATGCTGGAAGATTCAAATCCGACTGCAAAGGTAATAAGTTATCACTGGTTTTATGTAATTTCGGAGTGATAATCCCCATTTGTATAAAGCATTTCGAGCCAAAACGATATAAATTTGTGTTGAATGATAACCGCCGAAGACAAGACTTCCACATTTTTCAGTAATAGTGCTTATCTTCGCACCGCGAAACAATAAAGAAGATGCAGCCGCAGGGACGCAATCTTCAGAGCCCTGGGTAAATCAGGAACGAAATGAAAGATTTTGCAGCAATAGATTTCGAGACGGCGAACGAACAGCCGTCCAGCGTGTGTTCCGTAGGAGTGGTGATAGTTCGTGACGGGAAAGTCGTGGACTCGTTCTACAGCCTCATACATCCCGAGCCGGAATACTACCAATGGTTCTGCCAGCGAGTCCACGGACTGGGTCCGGAAGATACGGAAGATGCGCCGGTGTTCCCATATGTGTGGGAGAAGATTGAGCCGCTCATAGAGGGCCTTCCGTTGGTGGCGCATAACTCCCGCTTTGACGAGGGATGCCTGAAAGCAGTGTTCAGGGTATATCAGATGGACTACCCCGACTATGAGTTCCACGACACACTGGCGGCATCGCGCCGTCATTTCGGGCGCTGTCTCCCTAACCACCAGCTGCAGACCGTAGCGGCGGCCTGCGGCTATGACCTGATTAACCACCATCACGCCCTCGCGGATGCCGAGGCCTGCGCAGCGATAGCAGCAAAAATTCTGTTTGAAGACAATTAGATATTGGATATCTGGGGGCCAACGAGGAAGAACTTCAAGGGGAGAGATGACCTACAGACGGATGAGTTCCGCTATCTTCTCCATCTATCCCTTTTCGCTTTGCCCGCATCGGCCATGGGCTGAATACCGTATTCCCTGTCGATAATCAACTCCATTCCCTTGTGAGGAATCCCCTCGTCAAGGAATTCGTCCGATACCACCTTGAACCCAAGTTTCTCGTAAAAGCCTATCGCATAGGTCTGCGCCTCAAGATATATCTTTCCTTCCGGACAGTTTTCCCGGACATAGGCAATCGCCTGCTGCATCATCTGCAGTCCCAGACCCTTTCCACGCCGGCTCTCAATCACGGCTACCCGTCCAATCTGAAGAACACCTGCTTCCTTCTGATATATCCGGAGGCAACCTGTAATTCTTCCTCCGTCCGATGCAAAAACCTGCACAGAATCCAGATCTTTTCCATCAGGGTCAACGTACAGGCATTTCTGTCCCGTCACAAACACCTCTGACCGCACCCGGAGAATCCCATAGAGTTCTTCAAGGCTAAGGTCATTAAAGCGCTTGGTAGATATTGTAACTGATTCGCTCATATAAACTTTCTAAGATATGGTTTTGAGGGTGAGAGCCTGTTCTACACATAAATGCTTCATTTCAACAATTGCCAATATCCACCTTTGTCCGAACCGATACGCACTATTAGGTTGTCTTTTCTCATCTCATCAATGAGATTCCTGACAGTTTTGACTGAAAGCCCAGATTCTTGAGCAATAGCTGCTACGCTAACGAATGGATTCGCTTTAATAATTGATGTAATCGTTTCTTGCCCTTTTCTTGCCCTTTTCTTGCCCTCCGAGTCAGTTTCTTTCATAGGCATAACTGTATCTCTTGATTTTTCTTGCCCATCCTCCAGTACATTTGCCCAGACAGTAGCTTTCATGAGGAAAGATACAAGATGATATTCCGGATCCTTTGTCCCAACGGCAGAGAGTTCCCGGCACATACGGTCAACCCCTTCCCCGAACTCTTTCACATAATCGTAAGCTTTCAGATATTCTGCTATCTTGGGATTACGGGAGAAGTGTGTATGGCGGATATTGTCTGTACGGACGATTCCTGGCAGCTTTCCGGGTGTCTCAAACACCAAGCGGTCATCGAACATCTTTATCTGGATTTCTGTCCCCTTGATGCTGTAATCTCTATGGCAAACCGAGTT
>JBJEBM010000122.1:0-26867 GCA_051870055.1 Candidatus Cryptobacteroides sp. | reverse complement strand
TCTTTATCTGGATTTCTGTCCCCTTGATGCTGTAATCTCTATGGCAAACCGAGTTCACGATCATCTCCTGTATCACGAACCTGGGGTATTCCCTGTCTGTTTTGAAGAGGCCGTCTTCTCCCAAATATGAGTGCTCCTTCACTTGGGTTTCCAGATAGTCAATGGTCTTCTGTATCTGGTCTATAATGCGGCCTTCGAAAGTGACATCCTTGATGACATTCATCTCACGGCCAACCTTTTCTTCAGTACCGTAATATCTGATAAAGCGGACTCTGGCACGAGGGAAGAAATCCTGAGGACGTTTGCCGAAAAGAAGAATGCAGGCGGTGCTGACCTGAACACCTTCTCCCTTATATGTCAGAAAACCTTTATTCTCCTTAAGATACTCCATCGGAGACTTTCCATAACCGGCTCTCTTAACATAAGCCCTTACGGCATCCATATCAATGTCGTCAATGGTGGCATCGTAAGCCGGACTGTCTTCATAATAGCGTTCTCCCTTGTCATACATAAGTTGTAGGCGTTCCTCAAAAGACAACTTGCGGGACTTGTCACCTACCCGCCAAAAGACCTCGTCTGCCTGGTTTGCATGAAGGCGGGGACTGGCCGGAACATGGAAAAGCAATATATGATTGTCGTGCCCCTCACTGTCTTTGCACGGAAGAAACTCCGTAGTCACCGATACGGTAGGCACACAGAAATCAAATGGTGTACGAAGGATCTCGTTAAGATGGTCTTGTTCCTGATCAATACCCTCTATCCTTCTGGTTTTGTCGGTAACGCCGACGGCAATCAGTCCGCCATCAGCATTTGCCATAGCGACTATGGTTGTCGCTAGAGCCTTCGGGTCTATCTTTATGCTCTTGCAGTCAAAAGTCTGACCTTCGGACATCCGGCATATATCTTCAACTGTGTACCTCATTTTCATTCACTTTTCTTATCCATTCTTTTGTGCTGTTTCAATTGAATCGTTTACAAAGGTAAATCCGGAGAATTTTATATAGTATGATTTCCGCACATACTAACATACAAATATAATCATCTTTTCCGGAATCAAAATGTTATCTTTGTCCGGTCATTCCGGGATGTCACGACAGAACAGACAAATGAACCGTACTGTTCAAATTGGAATGACAAGATACAAATACAGTAACAACATTTAACGAATAGAAATTATGAATGAGACAACAGCAAAGGTTCTCGAGGCTATGCGCAGCGCAGGAAAGCCTGTGTCTGCAGGTGAAGTAGCCACCATTTCCAGACTCGACCGCAAGGAGGTAGACAAGGCATTCGCCCAGCTCAAGAAAGACGGCGCAATCGTATCGCCCGTCCGCTGCAAGTGGCAGCCTGCCGAGTAATATCGGTTAATCATTAATCATAAAAGTGGTTGACCAATCCCTTGATCAAAGAGGAATTCGGCCAACCACTTTTATCGGGTATTGCTGTTCCGGGGAACTACCAGCGAACCTGCTCTTTAGAGATGACTCCGTCCTCCATGAAGCCCGAGATAGGCATTGCCTGATACTGTACGCAAATCATCAGAGGATATTCTTCCTTGCCGTTTCATTGGCCAGGAAGGGAGCAAGCTTATCACAAACAGCCTTGTCGGAGCATTCGGCGCAGGTTTCAAAGTTCTTGGCAATGCAGCACTTGCGCACTTCGCACAGACAGGCGCAGAAATAAGTCTTCACCCCTTCGGTCCTGCAGCCCAAGCAGTTGATATGCTCCGGCCTGATTTCGTCAGTATTGTTCCACTCACACCAGAGTTTCGCTGTTCTGGCACGGAGTTCATCGTCATTGTTGACAGTTGCGATTCTGGCATCGCATTGCTCACAGTCAAGGCCGCAATGGCCGACCAGTCTATTCCTCATTTTCATAATGACAATGCTATCGGGTTGTCCCAGCGGCAGCGGAGATACCAGGTACCGCTCCCGGCCGACCTGTCGTAAACCACTGACCATAAAGTGAACTTGTCGTAAGATGCCTGCCTGGCCGCATCCTCCGCACTGTGGATGTCCGCAGGGCACAGACCGCCGATGCGGTTCATCCTGTTGTGAGACTCTGCTGTCATCGGGTGCTCACGGGCCTCCCATAGACAATGATTCGTTACAACCGGGGCAGGTGTGACGTGCATCACCCCGTCTTTCCACTCAACCACGACAGAATTGCCAGCATCGGCTATCGCGAGATGGTGTGCCTGGCCGATAGATGGATGGACATCATACTTTGACAGCAGTTCGACAGCCTCTTCCACTGATGCGGCATAATCAAGAACCAGCCGGATTGCCCCGACAATTGTAAGGTCAGGTTTTTCCGTATCAACACAAGCCGCATCGCCATCCATTTCAATCAAATCAGCAACACAGACTCCCTTTTCGTTCATTCCGTCAAGCGGAATATAGGCTGTCGCCAATGCCAGGAAACCGTCCATTCCCGCAATCGGATGCCAGTCGGGGCCATTGCCAAGGAAGGCGAACGTACTGGTGGATATCGACTTATAGCCATCATCCGGTTCAGTCTTGACTATCACCAAATTCTGGCCGGCATCCTCGAAATCAAAATTGCGGGCGAACACACCCTTCCCCTGAAAAGAAGTACAGCCTGCTTCGACTGCAAGATCCTCTGACACGGGCATCTTCATATATCCCTTGGAAAGGAACTCTGCGATGTAACGTGCCGTTTCCGCATCGGTTTTGGCACCTCCCTGTTCAAGAAATCCCTTGAATCCGTAATCGCCCTTGAAAGTGAATGTATATATGCCCTCATCAATCATCCTGAGGCTCCGGATAGCATTGATTTCATCTCCGAAGAGTTTCCATCCGCCATAGACAAAAATACCTGCGCCTATCAGAAGGAGAGCAAGCAGGGAATACAGGAACTTTTTCATAATACCTACGTTATGAGAATTTTGCGAAGTTACTACAAATATGCGAAACGGCAATCATCCCAAGGCATTAATGTTGATTTCCATCAGCTCATGAATCTGCCCTATATGAAGTTTGAGATGGTCCGTGTAGCCGAGAACCATATCATTCAGCGTGACCTGATGGCCTTCATAATCAAGCCAATATGAAGAAAGCTTTGTCTGGTCCACGGATTTTATGATATGTGCGATGTGCAGGTTGAAAAACTTCCAAAGAAAGACAAGTGTTTCCCAGTCCTCATGCTGATAATCCTGAAGACGAATCCACAGGTCATTGTCCTGGGTGTAGTCCGGAAAGACCAGCAGTCCCCGGTCACCGTCAGGGATGCAATGTCCAACCCGCGGCGCATACTGCAGCCTGACCATCCTCTGATGGTTGTTGCTCGCCGAGTCAACAAGATGGCCAAGAAGCATTTTTATACTTCGGTTCTGATGATTGAACCGGGTGGTGATTACATCCTCCGATAAAGACCGGAGTATAGGCTCCTCGTTATTGACAATAGCAAATATTTCTTCTGTTACTTTTGAATAAATGTCCATAAGTCAGTCTTTTGTCAAAACAGAAAGGTCAGATATTTCCGGTTAAGTTCTTGCGCATTATATAGTCGTTCATATAGAAGCCTCCGCCTATGTCAAAGTCCCCGCTGCGGTCAATTTCCATCCCCATCCGGATATAGAAGTCCAGCGCCTTGTTGTGCCGGTTCACATTCAGTTCAAACGCTTCTACCCCGAGCCTGCGCATCTCGTTCTCGGCGGCAAGAAAGAGTTCACGGCCATAACCCCTGCCCTGGAAATCCGGCAGAAGATATATTTTGTGCAGATGGTATTGTCCCTCAACGCCGTCAGGACTGAATGACACATATCCGACAGCAGCGCCGTCTTCCACCGGCAACAGATATGTGACATCACCGGTCAGTTCTTTGCGCAACGTGTCTTCAGAATACATCCAATCCATCATAAAATCAATCTGCTCCCGTGATATTATGGATGAGTATGTGGCCGGAAAAACGACCTTTGCGATTCTCCGGATTGCAGGAATATCCTCAACTGTGGCTTTAATGTATTTCATAATCTGCAAATATATGAATTATGTATCTCTTCGCATCGGAAAATAATGAGATATACATAACGCCCTCACAGACGCCAGGGACTTTGTGGCGATTGCGAGGGCGTGATTACAGGCTTTATATTATCGGGAAATCAGGTAGCCAGCCTCATTGCCAAGCACAATCCGCTCGGCCACTGACCTGAGGTAAGATGCTGTATCTGAAGGCAGTCCGCAATCCGATGCCTTGTTGTCAAACGGCTGTCCGAACAAAACAAGATAATTAATGCAGGCTTTCAGGTAAGAGCCGTTCTCCGACTGGTGCTTGCTGTCGGAGAAATACATTTTCACGCCCGTTCCGTCTTCGCGAACAGCCTTGAATGCCTGGCCAATAGGCGAAATCCAGCATCCCAGTTCGTTGGCGATGGCCTTGGTACCTTCCGCAAGATAGTTGTAGAACGCATCGTATGTAGAGAAGCCGCCATAAGTCGAAGCTGAATACGCCCAGGTATTCTCAAGGATTGTCCGGCATTTCGGAGAATAATACAGAATCTTGTTCCTGAGACTGTTGCAGTCAACTTTAACATAGTTGTACTTGCTCTTGTCTTTGGCATAATTAGCAGCCGCCTGGCTCTGGTCCTGCATAAAAGCATATTGATATCCTCCCTCGGAGATGGCATCGAGGGACATAGCAAGACCGGCGTGCTGCCCAAGTGTCTGGCCGCCTTTGAGATGCGTCCGGGCATCTATATAATGTCCCTGGCTATAAGCTATCTCACGCAGATAGAAGACCGCATTGCTGAAATATGTGAACGAATTGCCGAGACATAGAATCCTGGTGGTATCAACCGGCTGTACATTGCCGAGGTCCTGGATATGAGCCCCGGTGAAACCGAATACAGGGAAATTGTGGCTGCCGTTTGAAGCTGATACACTCTGGTCCCCTCCATTGCAGTTCATCTTTCCCAATGCCCGGCATCTTATCTGCACTTCCCCGTCCTTGATTGCATTCTTGAAACGTACTGTCCGCATCACAGTAGAGTGCTGGTAATTGCTTGAAGTCGCAAGGCCGGAACACTTGAATGAATACTTGACCGTCGCATCCTCTTCCGCAGTACGCAGCCTGCTGTCTGCCGCCACCCATTCTCCGCCGTCATAATACTCTACAACATAATACTTTGGAGCTCCAGGCTCAGCTGACAGAGTCATATCGAACTGCACAGCAGAATTGGCAGGAAGATCCTTGACCGGAACCTTGAACAGGATGTAGTCATCCTGGACCATAGTGGAGAAAACCGGCTTGTTGGAATCCACCGAATAGCTGAACGCCTTTCCAGCGCCGGCTCCTGATTCGCTTCTGACAACGGAAATGGACGCAGGGCCTCCGGAAGTTGACGGGATGGAACCTTCCCCTGTCCAGGATGAACTCCAAATTGAAGCTGTGGCTTCCTTGAATATCCAGGTGGCAGTGAATGTGTTTCCATACGAAATCACTGGTTTATCTTCAGGCTCAGAAGGCTCAACCGGCAATTCCGGGCCGCCGGTATTCTCAGGGTCAGCCTTTTTCTCGCATCCTGAAGATGAGAGCATAATGATGGCCGCACCTGCGGCGCACAAATATTTTATAATTCTCATAATTTTCATCTAATCAATAATTTACTTCAGTGAAACCATTATTCCTTCCGGGCTGTCTGTCACGGAGCCGGAGATTCCGCCTGAAATGACTATCGCATTGAACAGGATCTCCTTTACGGAAGACCTGATAGACACAGGCAGTTCCATCCTGCCCCGGCCTCCGTCAAGCACCAGATCCACATTCTTCTCCACAATCCCATCCTGTGTCCTCAGGCTGACTGAGATATTGACAATATCAACATCCGCAGGGGCGGAAATATCCGCCACAACATACAGTTTCTTGCGTTCCCTGACAAAACGGAACGCTGAAACTGTCCCTGAATCATTGGAGGCAAAAAGCACATTGTCAGGATAATTGAACACATCTGATGCATCCAGGAACGGCAGTCCGGAAAGACTGCGGGCCGATACGGAAACAGGATGATTGAGATAGAAAAGTCCCGTCTGAATGCCCTCGTCGCAGTGCATAGCGCCCACCGCAAGATGAGGAGACACTATCTCCGTGCTGCCCCAGTATCCCCTGCCGCTGAAAGGCCTGTACCAGCCGTCCTGCCAGCCGGGGCCCTGGAACGCGCGGCCCTCCGGATCCCCGAGCTTGAGGCTGAAAAGCATATCGATATTGCAGGAGAGGAGCACCTCGCCTGACGGAAACACCGACACATAGCCTGCACAGCCGTTGAATAGGTTCGTTTCCCTGTCCACAGGCCCTGTTCCGTCCTCCGCAAGAGGCTGCCAGTCAAGGCCTCCGTTTCTGACAAGCGACATCTTGTATATGCTTTTGTCCCCCGGCCCGCCTGGCTCCAGCCTGGCCTCCAGGAAGCCCAAAATGGTCCGGCCGTCTTTCAGCACCCTGAACGAAGGCATCTGGTCAGTGTAAATGCGGGCCCCGCTGTCCAATGTGTATTTATATTGGCGGCACACTTTCCTGCTTGCGCTCCAGCTGCGACCTCCGTCTTCCGTCACGAGGACAGACGTGCCCGAATTGCGTTCGGCAGGAAGGCAGTCCGTGAAATAGCAATGAATCCGTCCGTCCGGCAGAACCAGCAGATATGGTTCCCAGTTGGTACCCTCGTAGATTACCTGAGAAGGGCCCCAGGTCCGGCCTCCGTCAGAAGACCGGCGGGTCATCAGACCGCAGCCGATATTGTATTTATAGCCTTTGGACGCACGGAACGAAACCACCGCAAGCACATCCCCGTCAGGCAAAACCGCAGCATCTGCAGTAGAGAAGCATCTGGTGTCCTCCCCCATCTCCGTCGTCACCGGATAAGCCTCGAAGACATTGCCGCATCCCGTCCAGTTTATCAGGTCCTCACTACGGTATGCCCAGATATTGGATGCTATCTTCCCTCCCTGACAGAGCATAAGATACGTTCCGTCAGCGAGTTTCTTTATACGTGGATAAACCGCCAGTTTGGCGGCGCCGAGCTCTTCATTGCCGATGACATTCAGATATCCCGGCACAGGACGGAGTGCCAAGGCGTCAACATCGCCGCAGGAGCCGCCCCTGTCCCCGGCTGGGACAGGGATGGCTGCCAAAACGGCACACAGTATTATAATCGACAGTCTTGCAGTCAGTTTCATCTGTTATTTCCAGTTATTTTATTCTGCCAAGATAATAATTTGCCCAAACATTTCCATTACGTTCGTTCAAAGCTTTGCGGAAACATTTTTTCGCACGGGCTTCCCGACCGAGAGTCTTGTACGCCATACCCTGGATGAGATAAGCCTTTGTGTTGACATCTTCCGGATAATCCCCATAGCCGAAGCTCTCGAAGAATCTGTCAACCCGTTCAGTCACAAGACCTTGTCCATATTTCAGCGCAGCGCGGGCCATATCTTTTGTCCTCGCTTTCGGGTCCAGCTTCCGCATTGCCAGGGCCTTCTCATAGCAATACTGAGAATCCTGGGGCTTGATCTCAACTGCGGCTGCCATCTCATAATATTTGCGGGCATTCTCCATATCGGAAAGCTTCTCATAAGCGAGCCCGATATTGTAATAGACCTGGGCATCCCTCGCATAGTATTCCAGATGTGCATATCTCTGGTTTTCAGGATATTCATTCATCATAAGCATATATTTCAACACTTTCTCCGAATCTCCTTCATCCCAGGCCTTGAGACCGGACAGCAGGCAGGCATCCACATAAATATCGTGAAGATCCTCTATATGCTCCCGTCTCGAATAGAACCTGATCAGAAGCGGCTCAAGCACTTCTTCATATTCTCCCTCGAGAATCCGCATCTTGATGGCCTTGGTCTCAGAATCATAACGCTTCTCGTAGAGAGCTTTCCGGTCTTTGAAAAGAGCATAACGTTCATGAACCGGGGCGTTCATAAGTTCCAGAACCTCATCGCATTCCGCAAGGAAAAGAGCATTGCGGCCATTGTCTGCGTCTATCGCCTTGTAATACCATTCAGCACTTTCTTCAAGGTTTTCAGTATAGAAACGGCATCCCCAGCCGAGATTGCGCAGCGCCATTGCGAAGCCCGGATCAATCTCCACAGCTTTCTTCCACGCATCCATAGCTCTGTCAGGCTGGCCGTGGTACAGAAGATTGCCGAGATAATACCAGGTAATGGCGGATGAAGGATTGTACTCCAATGCTTTGGCATATACAGCGCGGGTCTCCTTTCTGTATGGAAAGACATAATCCGTTGGCAAGCTCACCGCCGAGGCAAAATATCTGGCAGCCATCTCTTTGTCACCCCGCCTGTCGGCAAGATAGCCAAGATAGTATTCCACTGTAGGATAAGGTTTTACAGCCTCTGAAGCGAGCATTTCCCTTATTGCCTCGTCCTCGAATCCATTGTTCAGGTAATACAGGGCAAGCTCCAGATACGACTCCGGCTCATTCCTCAACAGGGCGGAAAGCTCCGTCTCCCTCATCAAGCCGAGAAGCACCGCCTCGTTGGACGCATAGAAATTCAGGGGGTCGGTCTTGAGCACAGCCTCCGCCTCTGCCCTGGCCTCGGCCAGTTTGCCTGACAGCCTGAGCAGAGTAGTCTTCATATTCCGTGCGTCAATGTTCATTCCATTGTAATCCACAGCCTTGCATATCTCCGACATAGCCTGGCGCAAATCCCCTCGGATGGAGGAAATCTGTGCAAGCTGATAATAAGAAGCCGATGCGTACTCATAATCCCAGGCCGCGCGGTACAAAGTGTCCACAGCAGCGTCAAACCGTCCCTCATCTTTCAGAATGAGTCCGAGATTGTACATAGCCTCGCCGTCTGACGGTCTCGTATAACTTGCTGTCTGGCGGACAAGGGCACGCCTCAGATGCTGCTTAGCCTTCTCATAATCTCCTGATTTCCTGTAGAATATACCAAGCTGGGTATTTGAGCGCACATCTCCCGGGTCACGCCTGAGCACCTCATTGAAATAAATGTTCGGATCAACGTGGGCCTGATGGAACTGGAGATTCCTCATACCCAAATAGTAAAGTTCCTCGATATTGTCAATGCTTTCCGGATCAGGGTCAAGCGGCACCACAGGCTCCGGCAGAGGACGGCTGCGGTCAAGTTTATAAGGATGATAGCTTATAAGTTCCTTTCCCTCAGCACTTTTCAACACCATTGTCACCTCTGACGGTTCTTTTACCGCTTCCGGACTCACCTGGAAATCGTCAGCAAAAGGGCGGTCAGGAGCTATATTCACCACATTGCTGTACAAAGTGTTACCTGAGGCGTCAACCACAAGCACTTCCGCATTTCTCCTGACGCAGGTCACATTGGCTGCAAGATGTATCTTTCCGGATGGATCAATGTCCATATTCACCGTTGCGTTCTCATTGCCCCGGTTCACGTGGCGGAGATTCCTGATTCCGTACCAGTAAGCGGTAAACTCTTTGGTTTCGTGAGGGTTGATCCAGCAGTAGTCCGGCTGGTTGTCGGAATAAGCTCCGGTCATCAGCTCGACATACGGTCCGTCCGAGTCTGTCAGGGTCTCGCAGTCCCAGGCATGGCCGTAGCGCATATTGCCCCAGGACCAGAATTTGCCGCCTTTGTTGATATTGTGGTTTCCCGCCAGCATTGTACCGGCGTCTTTGCCGTAATCATACCCTCCGATGAAATCGTCCTGAAGGTCGTAAACGAACACCGAGCCTCCGGTAAGGGCCGGAAGGTTCTTCCAGTAGCTGACATCCTTGCCCTCATAATCCGGATTGCCGCAATAAGCCCCGTCCGGAACAGGCCAACGGAGGAAACTGTTCTTGTGATGGTAAGTGCCGAACTCAGTGCATTCCGGGAACACAATCTGGTAGTTCTCGTTGGCGTGGGTGGCGACATTGTTCCAGTGAAGCATCGAGTTGCGGTCCTGGGACGTGTTAAAGAAACGGCCGGTGACCTCAATGTAGGACCGGTCCGGATAGAGTGTCAGGCCAATCGCCCAACTCATCCTGTGGCGCTGTTCCACTTCTCCGACCCAGATGGTCTTGCTGCCGTCCTTATTATCAACCAATTTATAGTCAACCGGATACTGGCTCGTGGCACGATGGTGGTGGAACACATTCCACTCCACGCCTCCGCTGATCCAGGCGCCGAGCATTCCTACATTGGCCGGCTTGATCACGTGCTGGCGGTAGAAAATCTCGTAGCCGTTGGTCTTGTCAGTGGCATAGAAAAGGCGGCCTCCGATGTCCGGAAGCACACATACTTTCAGGTAGTCGTTCTCAAGATACAGGGCCTTGTGGGTCGAGTCGACCTTGACATTTGTCGGATTGTCATTCATCGCATACGGATACACTCCCCTTTTTGCCCTCTGATAGGCGAAATCCCTCTCGAAGAGCGGGGCTGTTTCCGGTGCGTTCACCCTGTAAGTGGGAAGGTCTATCGTCCCCTCCCACATTTTCACCGGCCCGTCCTGAGCCGAAATGGTCAGCGGCATAATCGCCGCCAACCACATTGTCATATATTTTATCCTGTTCATTATTATTCTTTTATACAACGGACAGCCATTCCGATTGAAGGTACGTTCTGGTCCGTGTTTTTGATTGATGCATTGTTGTAATAGAATCTCACTCCTCCTGTGTCGCCGAAAGCATTGGTCCAGAGATAGCCGCGGTATTCGAGATATTCGACTGCATTCGCATTGGCGCTCAGGAACCCGTTGGTAGGATATGAGGAAGTCACCGAGCCTCCGTCAACGATGAAGTTGTATCCGTAATTTGCATCGCAATAAGCCTTGTCGAACTGCCATCCCATCGAATAGCACATCGGGTCGGCCACACGGTAGCCTTCAGGGCACGGGTCATAGATTGTCTTCACGCCTTTTCCTCCCTCATAAGTGCCTTTGGAATTGCCCCAGAGACCGGCAGGAGTGCCGCCGAAATACCAGTTCTTGGCATCTAAAATCCTGGTGTCAGGATGAGAGACCGCATAGCCGATGGTGCCTGTCTCCGCAGTGGACGCTGTATTGGCCGTAAGTTCCACATCTGCATTCTTATACTTATCAGACGATGTCGGTCTTGTGAGCGGAACCGGACGCGGGAACGGGTCTTTCCTTCCCCACTGGTAGAAATATCCGTAGCTGTTCTGGTCCTTCAAAGTCACGCTCACGGCGCCCAGGGCCCTGTCCATCATCGTGAAATCGCCCGCTGTCTCATTGGTGTACTTGAGGTCATTCATTTCCGACACCCAGATGTGGTATGACCAGAGAACTTTCCCGGACGCATCGCAAATACCCACCAAAGCATTGCCTTTCAAGCCTTTGACTGGAACCTGAAGGAGATTGTCCTTGATGGACGGAGTGCCTACCACATCACCGCTCTCCCCTGATACAGGATGCTGCCAGATGACTTTGGCGCTCTTCGCAAGGGCTGTGTTGCCCTCGACCTTTATGTTCTCGTAAATGAAGTCCGGCGAGAAGGTGTAATACGGGGTTATGTCAATGTCAACAGTGCCTGAAACCGCTGTCTGGCAGCAGTTTGCCTTTCCGTAATACAGTGACAGGGGCAGTGTCTTGAGCGGGGTTACGAAGCCCGGTTCGACAGTGATGGCTGACGCCATTTCTTTCTTGTAAATGCGGCCTTCTGTATCGGTGATGGTGAACCTGAAGCCTTTGTTGTACGTGCCCGCAGGAATGAATGCGATGAAATCCGCTACGCTCTCAAAGCTGCCGCCTGAAGCGATGCTCACTCCGGCCCCGAGGTCAAGGACAATGGAGGAGGCCCCGCCGTCCGCAGCAAGTGTGAAGGTTCCGTCAACCAGATTCACATCGGCCTTGCCGGCTATCTGAAGACCATCAATAGAGGTAATCTCCACCTTTTTGACCATAATGCCGAGATCCTGGTAATCAACTATTTGCAGTTTAATTCCACCAAAGAGGTTCTTGAATGCGAACTTGTCATTCTCGGAACAGGCTGTCATCGGAAGTTTCGAGATGTCCGCATTTGCATCCAGGGCCCCGGCGAAACCCTGAACTGCAGCCGCTGAGAAATCCACTTTCACAGTCTCTCCCGAAAGGCTCGCCCCGGCCACTGCCGAAGCCGGATAAACCGCATATCTCTTAGTGCCTGGAGTTGACTCGCCCTCCGGATTGAAAGCGCCTTCCTTTGTCTGGGAAGACTCTGTGACATAGGCCAGTCCGCCCGGACATTCCGGACTGAACAGCATAATCCTGTCACCGGAATTCCATACCACGTCCATCGACATATCAAGAGATGTCCTTGTGGACGGAATGATGCCTGTAATGCTGCCGGAACTGTGTCCAACGTTATTTTCAGGAGCTGCGTTCTCCTTTGCGCAGCCTGCCGCAATTGCGCATAAAAGCGCCAACGACATTATATTTATTCTTTTCATAAATAATTACCAATCAAAAGATTATCACCAAGGGTCAACTTCATCGCCTTCTCCCCAGGAAGGGCCGTCACCATAATTTTCTCCCTTTCCGGGTTCAGGTTCCGGAGCAGGTTCGGAAGCAGGTTTCAGATCCAGCTTGAGCCATTTGGAATAATTGGTGCCTGTCAGTCCCCAGAAAGTGTCATCTCCGGCGGCGTCCTTGATCACGGCATTGAACAGCAGCCCGTCATTGACCACATTCAGGGATGAGCGCGGGATTGAGAATTCTATAGCCATTCCTTCATCCTCCATATCATCGTCCAGATTGCCGAGAAGGCCATAGGCGAATTTCACGTTGGCGTCCGAACAGGTGAGCTTTCCTTCGTTGAACGAGAATTTGAGCACGACAGGATTTCCGCTGCCGTTTCCGCTCTGGAACATAAGTTCGAATCCGTCCTGCGAGGTGAGGGACTCGTCTTTTCTTTCAATCATACCATACAGATTCCCAGAGTCATAGCCGAAACGGAACACCGAACTCGTAGTGCTTTCGCTGCCGATGAACAATGCGTCATCCACATTTTTCCAATCCTCTGCGGAGCCATCCACAATAGGTGTGAAGGCTGTCGCATTCACTCCGTGATTGAGGACGAATTTGGCCAGCTGGATGCGGGCTCTTGATACAGAATTTCCGTCAACAGTCTCCGACCAGGCAAACGGGAACACACCGATGACTGTATGGTCATCAATGATTTCCAGGGAGCCCCAGCAGCCGTTCTTGAAGACTGTAGGCATAGGTGTGCCGAACTGGCTCGCTTTGGAATTGCCTATCCTGATATTGAACACTTTGCTGACTCCGGTGGAAAGCAGGGTCTCGCCGGAGCGGAACTGGCGGAGATAAGGCGCGGCCTCGTTCAGATATAGGTTGGATTTCCTGTCAGCCGGACCTTCCTCAGTGCCGGTAAGTCCGCCTGCAGCCCAGTTGTCATCGCAGTAGGCCATAGAAATATGGTACTTGTCAGCGGATGTTCCCGTTCTTCCGAATCTGGACTCAAGAGCCACGGCTATACGGTCACTGCCGTTCAGCTGGATGGCAACCGGCATCTGGTCGGTATAGATAGGGTCTCCGGAATCATCCATAGCAGTACCCGCATACTGGCGGATAATCTTGCCCACTGACGTCCAGGTCTTTCCGTTGTCATTGGAACGGAGAAGGGCAGTTCCTGAATCACCCTTGTTAGGGTCGGAGCTGGTGAAATAGACGTGGATCTCGCCGGTCCTTAGCTGCAGGGCGGAAGGCTCCCAGTTGGTCCCCCTGTATATCACCTCAGGCTCTGACCAGCTGTTTCCGTTGTCAGTCGAACGTCTCATCATTATTCCGTTGTTCAACGGATTTGTGCGGTAGCCGTTGTTCAGGCGGAAAGAGGCGAACGCCAGAATGTCCCCGTTGGCCAGCACTATGGCGTCAGCCGATGTGAAGAGCACCCTGTCCATAACCTCGGATTCATACTGTTTCATATCCGTCTTGGCGAACAGCTGTGACTCCGCCTCCGACCAGCTCCTGAGGTTGGCGCTTCTGGAGAAATACACATCGTGCGCAGCTGTATTCTGCTGGTAGATAAGTATATATGTCCCGGCAGCCGTTTTCTTGATGCGCGGATACATCGGATACAACGGAGTTAGTTTCGGATTCTCGATAGTGACAAGGGAAGAAAAATCCATTTCCAGCGTACTGCTCTGCCAGGTGGCCGAATGGGAATTGAGATACCCTTCAACTGTGTTCAAATCATAGATTGAGGACAGTCCCGAAATTTCGGGAAGCTCTTCCTCTTCCTTTCCCGGACGCGGATTCGGATTGTCGTCAGCGGAGCTCTTGGAGCAGGCGTACAATCCGCAGAGTGCCAGGGAGATAAGACATAAGTATTTAGTTTTCATAATATTAAAAATATTGTCAAAAAGTTATTCAGCCACATTGATTCCAGCGGTCATCGACTTGATGAAATCGACTTCCTCCTGGCTGTAAGGGGTGCCGTCAAGACGGAAAATGTCGTGGAACCACACTTCCGGTTCCGGGTCGCCGGCCTTGCTTCCCCACTGAAGATGGAAATTGCATTTGCCGGCTGTGAGCCCCCAGGAGACAGCGCCCACCTTCTCACGCTTGAGAATCGGCATAATTTCCTCGAATGTGGAGCGTGGACGGCCCATATATTCCTGACATATCATCGGTCGTCCGAACTGCTTCATTATTGAAATGAACTCCTCCATCTCGTCAGCCTCGTAATAGCAGTGGAATGTCATAATGTCGCAGTTCTCCCCGAGGAAACTCAGAATCGGATAATTGGTCTTGGTCCCGTGACGGCCCGGACATATCCATATCGGTGAGGACAGCGGCTGTGAAGGATTCACCTCCCTGGCCCATTTGAACACCGCACGGAGAAGAGGAAGGCTTTTGGCGCCCTGCTTGAAATTCTCAGGTTCATTGTAGAGACACCAGTAAAGCACTCTGTCATCGTCCTTGAATTCAGTGATTACATCTTTCACATAACGCTCAAGTCTCGGCCAGGTGGTGCTGTCGTTGACTGACGGAGCGCCCGGGCTCTGTATCCACTGGGAATTGTGGACACCCTGGACTGTAGGCGGCTGTGGGCCGAGTTTCGGGTTCTCGAAACGCCCTCCGTTGGTGAAGAAGGTGACAATGGTCTTCAGCCCGTGGGCTTCCGCGATGCCGAGGAATCTGGCCACTCTGGACTTGAACCCTTCAGGGTCGGCTTCCCATACAATGTCGTGCAGGAAAATGCGGACGGTATTGAAGCCAAGGTCCTGTGCCATTCCCATCTCCTTGTCCATAGTGGCTGGATCGAAAGTCTCTTCCTGCCACATCTCGAACTGGTTTATCGCGGTAGCCGCCACATAGTTGAATCCCACAGGCCAAGGTTTGCCAGCATACCATCCGGCAGCCTTCTCCTCGCTCCAGCGTGCCGCCGCCTCTCCCACGGGAACCTGCCCGCAGGAGCACAGCAGTATAGTCGCGGCCGTCACCGCAAGAAATATTCTGTTCATAATCATAAAAGTCAATGGTTATCAATATCCCGGGTTCTGGTCCACAGTCGGATCAAGAGCAGTGTTGTAGTTGAATTCATCTGTAGGTATCGGCCACCAGTAGGCGGCATCCTTGACCTGGGCAGCTGACTCTATCTTGCCGGCTTTGACTGCATAATCGGCGAGCAGTCCGCATCTCTTCAGGTCGCTGTAGCGCTTGGCCTCAAAGCAGGTCTCATAACCTCTCTCCTTGAGAAGCATATCCATAAACGACTGGGCATCAGCATAGTCGGAGAGATTCCTGTCCACAGCCTGGGACTTCTTCGGATTGAGCCCGTAGGCCCTGCGCCTGACAATATTCACATACTCCATCGCCTCTGCATTCGGTTTTCCGTCCCTGCGGCAAATGGCCTCGGCGCACCAGAGCAGTACATCCGCATATCTGTAGAGAGGCCAGTCAGTGGCATTGCCATTGTCATAATCCCTGTATTTCAGGCAGATGAGGCCGGTTTTCGTGAGGGAGTTCAATGCCCCGTTCCCGGTCTGCGCCCACAATGACCACTGATATCTCAGGTCATTCTTGTCCCATTCGGCAATGAACTTGTTGTTGACATAATCCGAATATATGCCCACGGCGCCAGTCTGATAAACCGGGTTCGGCTTGCAGAGGAACATCCACTGGAACGAACCGCTGACATCCACATTGTACTTGATATAAAATATCTCCTCCGGGGTGTTGTTGGCGGCCACTCCATATACCTTGATGAAGTCATCGGCAGTGCTGACCTCTACAAGGGAGAATTTGCCGGATGATATCACAGCGTCGAAAGCATCATAGGCCTCAGACCATCTTTCAAGATACATAAGAGCCTCACCCTTAATCGTATAAGCCGAATATTTGGACGGATGTCCGGCGGCGGAAGGGGTCGCAGGAAGATTCTCTGCAGCATATCCGGCCTCAGACACCACATATTCCCAGATATCCTTTACCGGCGTCCTCGGCTTGTTGAAGTCGTCCATATTGGTCTCGTCGAAGAAAGGCACACCACCCCAGTATCTTGCGAGATATGAGTAGGACATTGCCCTGAGATAGCGCACTTCTCCGGTCAAATGCCTGTATTCCGTGTCGGAGAGTTCCGCGCCGTCTATCTGGCTCATAATATTGTTGCAGAAACGGATTGTCCTGTAGAGCACGGCCCAGGAATCCTTAACGAAGCCCACTGCGCCGGTGGTCAGGCCGGTCTCGTAGGAAGTATTGTAGTTGCCCCTTCCGTAAGCATAGTCTGCAAGCGCTTCGGGAAGGATGCTCAGGTATCTTCCGAACGCCGCATCTCTCTGGTACTGATAATATACCGAGTTGATAACGCCCTGGACTTCCTCTGCGTTCCTCATAAACGTGGTCGCATCGACTTTCTTCGGATGCTCTTCAAGCATCGCCCAGTCCCCGCAGGACACGGAGGACAACAGGGCGGCCACAGCGGCCAGAAGTATATTGTTGAATTTCATAAGTAATCTGTGTTATCGGGTTAAACTCAGAATTTAAGCCTGCATCCAATCGTGTATGTGCGGGCAATCGGATAGCAGGAGGCGTCGATTCCCTGGGCGAGGGAACTTCCGCCGCCCTTTGCATTGACATCCGGGTTCCAAAGAGGATAGGATGTGAATGTCACCAGATTCTGTCCGCTGACATACACCTTCGCCCCCTGCAGGAATCTGCCTTTGCAAGGAATGGCGTAACTAATCTCCAGATTCTTCAGACGCAGATAGGTGGCATCGTAAACGAATCTGTCGGACATCTTGAGATTGATGTTGGAGAGCAGGTTAGGGTACTTGGCGGTCGGATTGTCCTCAGTCCAGTGATTGTAGTACATTTCCCTGAGCATGTTCACGTTGACACCATAGTCATAAGCCAGGGAAGCCATTGTCATAGAGTAGATGTCCCCGCCGAACGAGCCCTGGAAGAAGGCGCTGACTGTGAGGCCCTTGAAGCTGACAGAGGTATTGAAGTTCATCAGGAAATCCGGGTTTGGATTGCCGATGATTGTCTTGTCGGAAGTCGTTATCTTGCCGTCCTCGTCGAGATCCTTGTAAACAATCGCGCCTTTCTCATCATAACCGTCCTCGACATAACCGTAGAACAGATACATCTGCTCTCCTTCGCGCATAATGTTCAGCTGGTCGCGGATAATGTCGTTGGAAATGGTAGGGCCGAAAATGTCCTTGCCGTCTGCAAGTTTCAGAATCTTGCTCCTGTTGAGCGAGAAGTTCATTCCGAAATCCCATTTGACGGCCCTGTCCACGAGCCTTGCGTCGAGTTGGATTTCGAATCCGGAGTTCCTGATGGAACCGATGTTCCTCAACGCTGTGGTATATCCGCTGGAACGCGGCATCTCCACATCATTCAGAAGGTTATAGGTTTTCTTGTGATAATAGTCTGCAGTGATGCTGAGTCTGTCCTGGAAGATGGAGAAGTCGATTCCGGTATTGAACTGGGCCGTAGTCTCCCATTTGAGGTCTCCAAGATATTTGTCTTTCGGGGCATATCCGACAGTTGTCGTCTTGTCGAAAACCACGTTCACGCTCTCAAGTGTGTTCTGGGTGGAATACGGTGAAATGGCAGTGCTTCCGGTGACTCCGTATCCGACACGGAGTTTCAGTTCTGACAGCCATTCAGTGTTCCTGAGGAAGCTTTCCTGTGAAATTCTCCAGGCCGCGGCCACTGAAGGGAAATATCCCCATTTGTTGCCTTTGCTGTAACGGGAAGAACCGTCGGACCTGAAATTAGCAGTGAGCAGATAACGGTTGTCGAAATTGTAATTCACCCTTCCGAGGAAAGACAGCATCTTCCATTCAGAATAGCTCGATGTAGGAAGGCCCTTGATCTCCGCCGCATCCAGATCGTAAGACTCCATAACGTCGCTGATGAAATTCTCAGCCGTTCCCGAAGACATACTCTTTGAGATGCTCTGCTCGTATGTGACACCGACCATCAAGTTGATGCTGTGGCGTTTGAATGTCTTGTCGTAGTTGATGAGATTGTTGCTGGTTATCTCCACGGCATCACCGTAAGAGATGGAGGCAGCTCCCTTGTAGTTTGGATAGAGCTTGCTCTTGAAATAGTCCGTGCGGCCGATGCTGCTGCGGACATTCGCCGAAGACTGGATTGAGAACCCGTCAAACGGACGGATTGTGATTCCGGCATTGGCCAGCACCCTGTTGGAGCGCCACTTGGTGGAAACCTCGTTCAGATAAGCCACAGGGTTCATTCCGCCTGCAGGCTGTGTGATGAAGTCATTCCAGGTGCCGTCGTCATAATGCGGTGTTGCAAGAGGAGATGCGGACAACGCGGTGCCTATCACGGTCGAACCGCGTCCGCCTCCCTGCGAGTCCATCTTGTCGTGAATCGTGTAAGTGTAGATGACGTTCGCATTGGCGGAGACGTATTTTGAGAAATTGTAGTTCACCTTGGCATTGATGGAGGCTCTCTTGTAGCCGCCGTGCTTGATGATACCGTCCTGGGAGAACCAGGATGCGCCGAGAGCGGTCTGCATCTTTTTGGAACCGCCGGTGACGTTGATTGAATGGTCGGTGATGAGAGCCGGCCTGAATATCTCGTCCTGCCAGTTGGTATTCCACTGGTTGGCAGCGATTTCCTCTTCAGTAAACACAGGGGAATTGCCCTGGATGACTGATTTCTCATTGAGATAATGCATATATTCGTCACCGCTGAGCATCTCAATCTGCTTGGTGAGATTCTGGACACCGGCACTTCCGTTGTACTCTACACGGACATCCCCCTCTTTCGCCCTGCGGGTGGTCACGATAACAACTCCGTTGGCTCCCCTCGAACCGTAGATTGCCGTGGCCGAAGCATCTTTCAGCACCTCCACGGATTCAATATCGGAGGTGTTTATCATATTGATGTCTCCCGGGAAGCCGTCGATAATCCAAAGCGGGTCATTGCTTCCTTTGATGGAGTTTGCTCCGCGGATGCGCACCTGCATACCGGCACCCGGCTGGCCGTTCAGCTGGGTGATTTCCACTCCTGACACACGGCCCTGGAGAGCGGAGGCAACATTCAGATTGGAAAACTCGCGGATGGTCTCGCCTTTGACGGAAGCCACTGCTCCGGACAGGTCCTTCTTCCTCTGGGTTCCATAGCCAACCACCACGACCTCGTCCATTGCCAGACTTGAAGACCTGACTTTGACCTTGATTTCCGTCCTTCCCATTCTGGAGACTTCAACATCTTCATATCCAAGGCAGGAAACCACCAGCACGGCGTCTTTTGGAAGGCCACCGAGGACACATCTTCCGTTCTGGTCAGCCACATCTCCCGTTTTGGTTCCTTTCACCATCACGGCAGCCCCGGGGACAGGAAGTCCCTCGGAATCGACAATGTGGAAAACGCACGTTCCCGACTCGGGGCCCGAGGTTCCTGGCTGCGCGTTCAGGGTGCTGTTCCACCCTTGAACGAATATGAGACATAATGCGCAGATTATGCCCGCAGCCGTTTTTACACAAGATTCTTTTTTCATATAAAATAGTTTTAGTATGTTTCACCTGGGGCAAATATACCCCTATAAAACATTTTACAACACAGGTCAGAATCAGGATGGAAAAATCGTCGCATCTTTTGAAAAGAATCTTGCCGACCTACCTTTTTCCGTCTCGGTAGTCGGCCGGAAGCACTCCATACTCGTCCTTGAAGCATTTTGCGAACCAGGACGGGGAGTTGAAGCCGACAGCATAGCAGACCTCATTTATCCGGACATTGCTTTCTGACAGAAGACGGGCCGCCTCGGCCAGCCTTTTCTTTTTCAGGTAGTCATTCGGGGTGGTTCCGAGCAGTGCCTTGACTTTCCGGATCAATGTGGAGCGGCTCAGGAAAAGAGCCTCCTCCATCTGCTTGCTTGAAAACGAAGGATCCGAAATATTGGCAATGACAGTCTCGTCAAGCCTGCGCAGAAAATCCTTGTCGGTGTCCACCAGATTGTACTGCCGGACATCAATTTCAGCCGGAGCGGTCCGGTATATCTTCTTGAGTGATTCCCTTTTGGCCATAATTCCTTTTATGCAGGCATACAGATATTCAAGAGTGAAAGGTTTCTCAATATAAAGGCTGGCGCCATTCTCGATGCAGGATATCTTGGTGGATTCGGAAGTGATGGCCGACACCACTACCACAGGAATGTGGGAAAGTTCAATGTCCGTGGTGACCCGGGAGCAGAACTCAACTCCGCTCATACTTGGCAAAGCTATGTCTGTCAGGATAATATCTACATCCTTCTGTTTCAGGATCTGCAGCCCGGCCTCAGCTGTGCCGGCAGGCAGCACATTATAGTATTCCCCAAGTTTGCGGGCCAGATAGGAGGACAGTTCTGCATTGTCCTCGACCACAAGCAGGGTGAGGGCGTCTTCGGGAAGTCCCGGGACCGGCTCCGGCTCTGATGCAGTAACGGAAACGGCAGGATGAAGAGGGAGCACGAGTTCAAATATGGTGCAGTCCTGGCTGTCCAGAAGCCTGAGGCTTCCGTTATGCAGTTCGGCCAGGGTCCTCGCGAGAGGCAGGCCGATTCCGAAGCTTTGCGAATACGGTTCTTTCTCGGTGGAATACCTGATGAACGGCTTGAAGATTTCCTCCCGGTAGCTGTCAGGTATTTCAGGGCCGTCATTGCAAACTCGACACGGGCGTTTTCCCCTTCAGTGAACAGCTTTATAAACACCTCTGTCTCAGCATATTTCACCGCATTATGCAGAAGATTGTTAAGCATCTTGTCAAGGGCTGACTCATCGGCCTCTATATAAATATGCTCATCACTGTGCTCAAATTCCAGGGACAGGTTCCTTGCGCGGGCTGTCTCGGCATAGTCTGAACACAGGAAACTTATCTTGTCCACTATATCCACTCTCCGGGGATTCATCCTGTAGCCGTGGCGCTCGATTCTGACGAACTCCAAAAGTTCTTTCACCAGCCTGTCAAGGTAGTCGCTGCTGTGCTGGATGACGTCAAGGTCTTCCTTTATGCCGCCGGAAACCGAGCCTGAAGCAATGATGTTCTGCAACGGGGCCTTGATCAAGGTCAGCGGAGTCTTTATCTCGTGGATTACATTGGAGAAAAATGTCATCTTCTCCTCGTACTGCTCCTGCTCTTTGCGCTTCTCATATTCCGCCTGCTTCTGTTTCTCCTGCCTCATCGCCTTGTTGTATATGGCCCGGGATATTCCTCCGATAACAAGTGACAGAATCAGAAGATATATCAGCAGCGCATAAGGAGACTCGTAGAAACGCCTTGCTACATTGATTGGAATGCTTACACGGGAGTCAGTCCATACGCCGTCATTGGCGAAACACCTGAGCCTCAATGTGTAATTGCCTGCCGGAACATTGTAATAAGAGACTGAATTGTCATTGTCAACAGTTCTCCAGTCTTTGTCATATCCTTCAAGAAAGCACATTATACGTTTCATACTGCCGGAGGCGGAGGATCCGGGCGAGGAAAAAGAGAAACCGAATGAGTTCTGCTTCGGGGAAAGATGGATATGGGCTGTTTCATTGATATTTCCCTCAACGGGGGAACCAGGTCCGGGAACGACAGGGGAATCGCCTATACGGAATTCTGACACAAGCACTTCCGCTGGCCCGGACAAAGACCTCAGATCCCTCGGGCTGAATCTTATGAAGCCGTTTTTCGATCCAAGATACAGAGTGCCGTCCTCTGTTTTCAGTCCACAGTTCTTGAACTGGTTGTTCAGAAGACCGTCCGATGTAGTATATCTCACCACGCTGTTGTTCGACAGATTAAGCGAGAAAAGACCTTTGTCCGAGCTTGCCCATATCTGGCCGTCATCATCTTCCACAATCTTGAAAAAGACATCTGTATCTATATCAGAAGATGTTGAAGATGAATATTTTCTCACTGAGCCGTCTTTCGGATTGTAGCAGAAAAAGCCTCCTGTGAAACTCGCAGCCCACACAAGGCCTCTGGAATCAGTGATTATTGAGAAAATCTTGTTGGACGGAATGGATGAGGAGTCGGAAGGAGCACTCCTGACATTGTTCACGACTATGGATGAGTCGATATTGTAGTTTATGATGCCGTCAGCGTACGTTGCCAGCCAGAGCGAGCCCGATTTGTCCTCCGAGATGTCGGTGATGAATTTTCCTCCAAGGCCGGCCATCGGTATGAAACGGTCATTGTTCCTGTCATAGAGGTGCAGGCCGAGAGTGGTCCCGACCAGAAAATCGCCTCTCTCCGTCTTGTATAGCGAATGGACTTTGCTGTCAACCACCCTGTCGGACTGCTCGAACAGGCTGTACGCCTTGATCCGGCCGGTCTCCGGATTCAACCGGATGAGGCCTTTCATCGTTCCAATCCAGATATATCCGGCATATTCGCAGACAGGGAAAAGGGATTTGGGAATTCCCGGCACATTGCAATGCTTCAGCTCGCCGGTGGCAGGATTGTGGTTAAGCAGCCCGGACTTCTCGGTGGTCACCCATATCAGCCCGTCGCTTCCGTCTGCTATACCTCTCACAAGGCAGCCTCCAAGTGACTTTCCCTCAGCCATATACACTTTTTCGAAATGGCTCTGGGCCACGCCTGCGTAATTTAATCCTCCGACATTTGTGCCCACCCAGAGGCCATTGTCCGAGTCAATCAGGACGGAGAAAACGTGGCTGTCGTTCAGTGCGAACGGATCGTCTGGATTTTCAGTCAACACCTTGAACGTGTCGGTGAGCAGATTGAATATATACACTCCGGACGAAGTCGAGAGCCAGATCTGCTTATTGCTGTCAATGAACATTTTCTCCGGGTTGAAACCCAATGAGGACGGAATCAGGACTTTGAGCTCCTCCAATGCGATATTGACCTCGCAGAGGCCTTTCCTGACGCTGGCCACATACAGGATGTTATCCGAGCCCGGGCTCATCAGGAATTCCACGATATCGTCGTTCCTGAATTCCGCGGCCAGGGACCGGGGCAGGAGCGGTTTCAATGAGGTGAGGGAATCATCCGCCTCGTAAATCCCGTCACAATAAAGGTCAATGAGGACACGGTTGTCAGGCGTCAGCTGGAATGTGCTGATATTCACAGGAAATGCCTGCTTACCGTCAACAAAGAAATAATTCTTTAGAGTCCTGGTGGACGGGTCGAACCTGAAAAGGCCCTGGCCGTTGACTGAAAGCCATATCGAGCCGTCATCCGCGACCTTTATCGAGTTTGTCTTGTTGACAATCCGTGTCCCGATGTCGCTTGTTTCGGCAAACGGGACGAAGCGGTCTTCCTCTTTCCAATACACAGTCACACCACGGTCTGTGCCGAACCAGATATTTCCGCCTTTGTCAACGGCCATCGACACCACATAGTCCGAGCTCAGGCCGATATCCCATTTCTTCCAGGTTTTGAATCTGGTTCCGTCGAACCGGCTGATACCGGAAGACGTGCCGACCCAGATAAAACCGTAGTCGTCCTGGACTATGGCGTTGACCATATCGTACGGAATCCCGCTGTTGGCGGTGGTATATGAAGTGAAATAATATTTGTTGTCAGCCGGAGCCGCATTCAGGATGCAGGGCATCGCCAACATTGCCGCCACAACATTCAGGCAGATTCTGATAAGGCTTCTCATCATTCTGATTGTTATTGATTTACAAACGGAACATCCATAGGAATCCCGGGGTCGCCCTGGGATTCCATCCACTTTTCAAGAGCCTTCCTCATCCGGGCGATTCTCCTTCTGTACTCTTTCCGCCCGGCGAGATTGTCCATCTCCCACGGGTCGTTCTCAAGGTCATAGAATTCCACGGCGGGACGCTGGAGATATCTGCGGCATAGAAAATCCGCTTGCGGATCGGTCTCCGCGGCTTTCCTGTATGCGGACCACACAGCCGATTTTCCGCTCATAAATCCCTTCTCGAAATACAGGCTGTCCGGCAGGAGATTCAGAATCAACGCATACCTGCGGTCTCTTATGCTCCGCACGGGATATGGACGGCCTTCCGTGATATTGTTGTGAATTCCGTATGCGTATTTTCTGCATCTGCCTGATTTTCCGAACAATGCGGATTTGAAGCTGACTCCGTCGAGTTCTTTCCGTGGTCCGCCTCCGGCAATGTCAATGAATGTCGGCAGAATGTCTTCGTACTGAACAATAGCATCGCAGACTGTGCCCGGCCTGATTCCGCGGGGATACCTTGCGATGAGGGCGCTTCCGACTCCTGGATACCAGAGTGTCCACTTCCCGCCAGGGAACTGCGGACCGTTCTCGCCGAGGAACATAACGATAGTGTCGTCAAGCTTTCCGGTGGTCTCAAGTACTTCCATCACGGCACCGACTTCATTGTCGAGAGCTCTTACTTCAGCGAGATATTTGCAGAATATTTTCCTCATCGACGGCGAGTCAACGCAGATTTCCGGCATCTTGAGGCTGTCAGGGCAGAATTCGGACGGGTCGCCCCAGGTCCACGGCGCGTGCGGATTGATGCTGCACACAAAGAGGCAGAACGGCATTGCTCTGTCTTTCTCAATCCATTCCTTTATTCCGTCCGTGCTGAACGGGGCTTCTTTCGCCACGCAGTTCTGGACAAATCCCGGAATCTCATCGAATTTATAGACGGATGAAGGACTCGGGTGAGTCTTGCCGGTGCGGCCGACTCTGTAGCCTTCATCTTCCATGTACTCGTTGACCGTCCTGGTGCCTGAAAAAGTGTATTTATGATTCTGGTATGTGCCGTGACGCGCCGGATAAAGCCCGGTGTAAAGGGATGCCCTTATCGGGCAGCTGATGGCCTGCGACGCAAAGTTGTGCGTGAACCTGACACCCTCGGCTGCGAGTCTGTCAATGTTGGGAGTCTTGATATTGCGTCCCCCATAGCAGCCCAGTTCTGATGAAAGCAGGTCATCGGCGAGGATCACGACGATATTCGGCCTCCGGGCGTACGGGGAATCTTTTCCATTCTGCCGATGGGCGGCTGACGACGACGGCGAGGCGGAAAGCAATGCAGGGCAGGCCGCAAGGACGGTGAGTCCCAGGCCATGTCTGCCCATGTTGAAAAATGTATTTCCGGTCATAAGTCTCGTGCATTATGTGCATCCAAATGTAATAATTATTTATTTCCCCGGATGCAACAATATCGCCATCCAATGCACGTTTTGAGTCATTTCCAACATTCCAATGCCCTAATTCTGCCCTGCAATGCTGACGGATGGAGAAGTGGATTATTGAATGATTACTGTCAGCATCATTATAATTAGCGGAATCTCTCAATTTTTAACACTTTCCGCTAACTATCTTAATCAAACAGCTGGTCAAGAACCACCTCGGACTGTATCCCGTCATAGTACATATTATGTTTTACGCCGCAGGTCGTAACCATTGTAACATGGACAGCTTTTCTCGTACCAGTCGCCCGCTCCAATGCACTGACCTTATTACGGATGTCCGCATCTTCCTTTTTCTGGACAGTTTCAGCCCGTTTTTTATTGAATATTGCTCACATTCTTTAAGGGTAAAAGGAGCCAGAGGGATTCTCACCGTAACCCTGTTATGCAACCCGCCTCTATTCCTGAATACCTTATTGATTATCCAGGATGTAGCTGAAGCGCATATTATCAGCAAGACATCCTTTCTGTTGCTGGCCCAATTATTCCAGAAGTACTCCAGAGCAGACAGAAAATTTGATTTGGGAGTATCCATCCAGGCAGCCTCATCAAGAAATATTATTTTCTTCTTTTTCTTTGAAGACTGAATCAATACCTTTAACTGATTGAAAGCATCATGCCAGGATTTTAATTCCGGGCATTCCTTATGACCGAAGTCCTGCAATGATATTCTGAACAAGGCCAGCTGTCCTTTCAAAGTTTCCTTTGCAGCGCCTGCATGCTGGAAAGTGAAGTTATTTCCAAAGGTTTCCATTACAAGAAACGTCTTTCCAATTCTTCTCCTTCCATATACTGCCACAAACTGGGAATACTCAGACTTATAGGCTTCTTTCAATGTCTGCTGTTCTTTGATTCTGCCAATCATCGTTCTAAAATTTTGTCTCCTCAAATATAATTATAATTAGAAAAGGAAACATTGAATATCTTGTAACAAGGCATATACCTCACCAGGCTTCATTATTGCTTGAGAAGTTTTCAGAATGCGTAATCAGCGGAACTAAGCCTAAGCGGAGAAACAATTATGTACACATAGACATTCTCCACCGCAGGAACATGGATGATTATTAGATTCTTTTACTTATTTTTGTAGTCAACTGCAAAACAGGAGGGGAATATGCTTTATCCGATAGGAATTCAAAGTTTTTCGGAAATCCGGGAGAACGGATACGTCTATGTGGACAAGACCGCATTGATGTACAAGATGGTGAAGGAAGGAAAGTATTATTTCCTTTCGAGGCCGAGGCGTTTCGGCAAGAGCCTGCTCATCAGTACGTTGGAGGCTT
>JBJEBM010000121.1:0-5941 GCA_051870055.1 Candidatus Cryptobacteroides sp. | reverse complement strand
ATGGGCTCAAATAAAGCAATTATCCTTATGGGTGCAAGACAGGTGGGCAAGTCCACACTGCTGCACTCTCTTCTGGACGGAGATGACACTGTACTGTGGCTCAGCGGTGATGACGGTGATGTCAGGGAAATGTTTCGGAGCATCACTTCCACCCGCCTCAAAGCCATAGTAGGGAACAGGAAAACAGTCGTGATAGACGAGGCTCAGCGTATAGAGGACATCGGTCTTCGCCTGAAACTTATCACTGACCAGATGCCGGGAGTTCAAGTGATTGCAACGGGCAGCAGCAGTTTCGAGCTTTCCTCAAAGGTAAACGAGCCTTTGACCGGAAGGAAACGGGAATTGAAACTCTTTCCTCTGAGCTTCAAGGAAATGGTTTCCCATACATCATTCATGGAGGAACACAGGATGATTCCCCACCGGTTGATATACGGCTATTACCCGGAGGTGGTATGTAGCCCGGCAAATGAAAGAGTGGTGCTTAAGGAACTGACAGACAGTTATCTGTATAGAGATATTCTTTCATTTGACACACTTCGCAAGCCGGATGTAATCGTAAGGCTGTTGAAAGCTCTGGCTCTTCAGATTGGCTCTCAGGTGTCGTACAATGAACTGGCCACCTTGCTTGGCCTGACATCCAAGACCGTTGAGAAGTATCTGGATATTCTGGAGAAGTCTTATATAATCTTCAGGCTTGGCTCCTTCTCAAGGAATATGCGCAATGAGCTGAAATTGAGCCGGAAAATCTACTTTTGGGATCTTGGCATCAGGAATGCCGTCATAGGGAATATGGCTCCGCTCGAAAACAGGAACGACACCGGTGCCCTTTGGGAAAATTTCCTAATTGCTGAGAGAATGAAGAGCAATAGCTATTCGAACAGTTTTGCGCAGTCGTATTTCTGGAGAACCAAAGACCAAAGTGAGATTGACTATCTGGAGGAAGAGGATGGCGGTTTGAGTGCATACGAGTTTAAATGGAATTCAGCCAGATCAAAGACCAAATGCCCTGCATCCTTTGCGGCAGCATATCCTTCTTCTACCTACAGGGTGATTACGCCTGACAATATCGAAGATTTTATAACGCTATGACACAACTCAACATTATATCCCAGAATCCTGATATGCGCCTCAAGGATGGAACGCTGTCAGTCGGAAAGAAGATAATGATTGACGGGCAGCAGCTGGAAGCGATCCCTCTCGTGGAAGAGTAGCACATCCACGCCTCGCCATCGGCAAAGAGCATGTACAGGCCAATGCCTGCGGAGAGAGCAGTCTTGCCGTTCTTGCGGGCGATCTCGATGTAGGCGTAGCGGAAACGGCGGGTGTCGTCCGCGTTCTTCCATCCAAAGATGTTCCAGATGATGAACTGCTGCCAAGGCTCAAGGCGGAAGCGTTGCCCGGCCCACTCCCCCTTGCCCGGCTGGTCGGCGAGAGTCCGAAGTCGCTTCTGTTCGTCCGATAGTGGTTTGCGTCCTTTTACCATATCCTGATTTATCTAAATCCTGCAATTAGCCTCACGTCGTGAGCCTCTTTGTGCTAACGGTCGGCATAGTGAGCAAGCTCCCTCTGCTCTCCCTAAATCGCACAATTCTGCACGCGCGTGAAGAAGACCAAAAACGCGATTGGCTTTTCAAAGGCCCGAAGGAAAGTCAGCCCCTACCATTATTTTTGTTACCTTTGTGGAAACAAAGGAGACAGTATGCGAACAGACGATATAACACCTTGCAACGAAGAGCAATTCCTACAGGATATAAAAAGAATCATCAACGATGGTAGAAATGAGGCTTATGGCGCTGTGAATTCTGTAATGATCCGAACTAATTGGGCTATCGGCAAACGCATTGTTGAACAAGAACAGGCTGGAGCTGATAGAGCGGAATATGGTAAACATGTCATTCAAGTTCTCTCTGATGCTCTTACAGCGGAATATGGGAAGGGCTTTAATAGAAGGAATCTGGCTTATTGCAGGCTCTTTTATCGAATGTTTTCAGAGGATCAGATTTTGCAGACGCGTCTGCAAAATCTTACTTGGTCCCATTATGTGGAGTTATTACGTGTTGATAACGAGACCGCACGTAATTGGTATTTGCAAGAAGCGGCTTCGCAGCAATGGAGTGTCCGCACACTTGAGCGCAACATCAGTTCTCAATACTATTTCCGACTTCTCCAATCTCAACATAAAGAGCCGGTAGAGACCGAAATGAAAACGTTGACAGCTCCATTACAGAAGGACAAACTGGAATTCATCAAGAATCCTGTCGTTGCGGAATTTCTTGGATTGTCACCTAATCTCGATTTTACGGAGACTAAACTTGAAACGGCCATCATAACTCAAATTCAGAAGTTTTTACTTGAGTTAGGGAAAGGTTATGCCTTCGTTGATCGCCAGCAACACATAGCCACAGATGCAGGGGATTTCTATATTGACTTGGTTTTTTACAACTATATTCTCAAATGTTTTTTGCTGATCGACCTTAAGACCACCCGCATAACGCATCAGGATGTCGGACAAATGGATATGTACGTCAGGATGTACGATGAACTGAAATGCGGACCTGATGACAACCCAACGATTGGTCTTATTCTGTGCGCCGATACCAGTAAAGATATAGCCAAGTATTCCATTTTGCGCGACAATAAGCAATTGTTTGCTGCAAAGTATCTGACCTATCTTCCAAGTGAAGAAGAACTCAAGCGTGAAATAGAGAGACAAAAAGAGATTTTCCAATTGCAGCACTCAGAGGTGAAGTAATATCTATTTGAAAGATAGAGTGTTCCAATGAGGAGAAGGGAGTCTTGACTCCGTTCTCGGTGATGATGTCGAGATTGAGGTGGCGGATCGCCCGGCGAAGATAAGGGCTCAGGCTACGTTCTTTTTTTTGCTCGGCAGGCTCTCTTCGAGAAGGCCAAGGGCCTCATCGAGGCTCTGCGCGATGGCGAGGTATCCGGACTCGCTGTAGAGGACGGAATGGACGATCGCTTTGAACTCTTCGAACTGAGTCTCGAAGTCAGGCTGCATCTGCTCCGGGGCGCACTGTGCACTCTGAAGGAGACGACTTTTCAATAATACTTGTTAATGTGTTAAAAAGGAAGAAAAATTAGCATATATGTTAAACTTTTTATATATTTGCAGCGAAATATTAAGTGAGCGTGATTATGAACTTGAAGAAGAAAACGACTGTCGAAAAGATTAGTGAGTCAGAAAAGTCTGCTCTTTATTCAATTAGTTTCGAGAATGATGGAACAACCGAATTTGAAAAATTTGTAGCTGAATTTGAGCAAAATGCAAGTTTCAACAGGGATTACCAAAGGATATGTAAGAATTGAGGAGAGAGAACTCAATGGCATCGATGATGTTATTTTTGAGATATGAGAAACAAACAGGATTGGTTCAATGAAAAGGTTTCGTCTGTATCACCCGAAATACGGACCGAAATTCAATTGTCCGCTGACATTATCGCACGCATAGACTCTATTCTCAAAGAAAAGAATATGAGCCAGCGAGATTTGGCGAGAAAGTTGGGCAAGAGCGAGGCTGTGGTATCCAGATGGACAACCGGATTCCCAAATCTCACCCTCCGTTCAATTGCAGAATTATCAACAGCCCTGGGAGAGCCGTTGATTCAAGTGATGAAATAACCGATTTTATTTTCGAGTTGTACTGCCCTACAAGTTTAGAGCAGCGATCTTATGTGCAATTCTAGACATTTCTTTCATTGGAGCCATTGGAACCAAGCATTTCATAAGTTTTTGCTTTGAGAGGTTATAAAGGCTTGTATAGATTTATTCGTGATGCTTATGCAATACTGTTTGTAATACACAGATTGAAACAACAAGTTCAAATAGCGAAGTAGTGAATCGCCCTTAATAAACAGTTTCAGCATTAGGACAAAAACGCCGACAACAATATCACTTTGATCCAATTCAACTAAAGCAGTCTTAGCCATCCTTTCAATTGATGTCACCGCAGGCGTGATGAATGTTCCTCTTTTGAGAATGAGCTCGTCCTTTACGAAAGATGCAGAAATCATTACATCATCGTCTTTCGTTAACCACCTGCCCTCTTCAATATTGCCCCCCCCCTCGTAGTACACCTGCGCCAAGGTAATATGGCGGACAACACGATTGCGGCATATAAGTATGCTGTCAATGACTTCAACGGAAGGTACAAGGAGCTGAACAAGAAGAACTTGCTTCTGTACAAGACCTACCTTATTGAGAACTTCAAGCCCAAGACAGTCAATCTTCGGATTCAGGCCCTTAACAAGTATCTTGATTATCTGGGCAAGCCTCGACTACGACTGAAATCAGTCAAGGTACAGCAAAAGTCATTCTTGGAAAATGTCATCAGCAATGCCGATTATATTTTTCTGAAAAACAAGCTGAAAGAGGATGGGCTTACAGAATGGTACTTTGAAGTTAGATTTCTTGCAGCTACCGGAGCTCGTGTCAGTGAGCTTGTCCAACTGAAGGTTGAGCATGTAAATCTCGGCTATTTTGATATCTATACAAAAGGAGGAAAAGTCCGCAGGTTATTCATCCCCAAGACTCTGAGGGAAGAAGCGCTTGAGTGGCTGACGGCATCCGGAAGAGGTAGTGGGTATCTATTCCTGAACAGATTCGGAGAGAGAATAACTCCGCAGGACAGCTTCCGAGCAACAGGACATTGTAGATAAAGTGGTAGTATGGTAGAAGTTAGGGCCTTCATCGTGAGGCCCTTTATTCACCTCAATCCATTGTGGTCTCACTGATTATTCCTACCTTTGAAGTCGTTGACTAAAAGCAAAGGATATGAGCAAACTCGCAAGACTTGAAAAAGTTGATCTGCGCGATCAATGGAAGGATGAGGCCAAGGACTTCACACCATGGCTCGCTGAACCGGATAATATCGAAATCCTCAGCGAGGCTATCGGAATGGATCTGGAGGTGATTGGCAAGGAAGAGAAAGTCGGATCGTTCAGCGCTGACATTTTGTGTAAGGATATAAACACTAACAGGAATGTCGTTATTGAGAACCAGCTTGAGCAAACAGACCATACTCATCTGGGACAGGTTATTACCTACTGTGCCGGTCTTGAGGCATCTACCTTTATCTGGATTTCCTCTCAGGTCAGGGAAGAGCATCGTGCGGCGGTAGACTGGCTCAATGCCATCACGAGTGACGATTATCAGTTCTTTGCAATTGAGGTTCAGTTATTCCGGATTGGAGATAGCCCGGTAGCCCCGAACTTCAAGATTGCAGCAAAGCCAAATGGATGGACGAAGAACGTCCGCAAGCAGGTTAGCGATGAGCTATCCGACACCGAGAAGCTCAAGCTGGAGTATTGGGAAGAGTATCGCAAATATGTGCTTGACCAGCCAAAGGAATTTAATCCGCAGAGGCCATTGGCGCAACATTGGACAAATGTTGCTGTTGGTACTTCCGGAATCTGTCTGAATGTTTGTATTGGCAGAGGTAAAACAAACATAGCAGTAGATTTGGATATTCATACTTCAAATTCCAAAGAGATCTTCGATAAACTTTACGAAGCTGGCTATGAGAAGTCCAAGGAGAAGATTGGCGAGAAAATTCAGTGGCTAAGAATGGATGACAAGAAGTCATCATATGTTTCATTGGAGACTGAAGGCGATTACCACGATCGCAAGGATTGGCAGAGACAATTTGAGTGGTTATACGAGACAACTGTGAAGTTCCTCAAGTTCTTCAGGCCTCTTGTCAAAAACGTGAAGTAGCCGCCCGCCTACAAAATCCGCACCGCGATTTTTCGCCCGTAAGCACTTCGTAAACACGAGCCTTTCACCCGGCCAAAGTCATTGATAATCAATGCTGGGTTCGAATCCCCAACGGTCCTAAATGGGGTGTATGCAGTGGATTTTGCCCTCCGATATGCATACGGTCTGCATCGCATTGTTTACGATTTGCATAGAAAATTTGGCAGCG
>JBJEBM010000120.1:0-6016 GCA_051870055.1 Candidatus Cryptobacteroides sp. | reverse complement strand
TATATCAAAAATTATCATTTCAATTCAAATGTGGCAGACCAGAGATCATAAGACCACAGCCAGTCCTCTCCCGTGACCGCAGGGGTGAAATACACAACAAGCTTTCCGTCATCCGGAAGCCAGCCTTTGGTATCAGTCAGGAAACCGGGATTATGATTCCTTGGAAATCCGGAATCGTCAGGGCCTATCCTGTACAGGACAGTCCACTCATCGGCAGACGAAGCTACCAGCCCACCTTCAATGTCCTTGTACCGCACAACACATTCATCCCCTACCCAGGTTGGAATCAAAGTCCTGTCATATTTCTCCGACCTTTCTTCTGTCACTGTAAATATACGGTCTTTCGAGAAAACCGGATAGCAATTTCCAGCATTAATAAACGGAACTTTGATCTCCTCTCCAAGTTTTATATTATTCAAATCATTGAGAACCACTTCTCTATAGCACCACGGCCCATTCTCTCCTGAGGAATGATATCCGATGAGCATGGTGGTTGAATCCAGAACTACAGTAGTGCTCTGCCCTGTTCCCCAGCGGTCTCTCCCCTCATAAGGGATGATCGGATTGCCATCGTATTTCACATACGGGCCCTCAATGCACTTGGAAACGGCAAGACCAATCTGATTGTGGTTGCAATCCCATTGGTCCACACCGAGATACGTCATTATATAATTGTACTGCTCGCCATTGTAAACTGTATGGAACTCACGCACATCCGGATCACAGATATGGCAATTGTCCCACCCTTCTTCCGATGGAGCCAGAATCTGGGTACCTGGTTGCCACTCTATACCCGAATCAGTCGGAATACCTTTGTAAAGGTAAACATAATCAACTATCTTGAACGGGTCGCGGTTCTCACACAGAAAGCCGTAAATAATTCCATATTCATCTACGATGAAACTTGGAGCATAATCATAGTGACCCGCACCGCCGCTCAACTCATACCTGACTACAGGAGCATGCCGCCCTTCCCTGACCACGCAGGAAAGAATCAGCGGCACGCATATAAAAGTAATAATGAAATGGTTTATAAACGACCTCATAGACAGTTCATTAAATCAATCTTCAATCTCAAGTTTCTTCACAGGGCGTATCATTGCAGCTCTTTCC
This sequence comes from Candidatus Cryptobacteroides sp., assembly GCA_051870055.1. Classification (GTDB taxonomy): domain Bacteria; phylum Bacteroidota; class Bacteroidia; order Bacteroidales; family UBA932; genus Cryptobacteroides. Next base: position 4,903 of record JBJEBM010000120.1, on the reverse strand, counting down.
TTCTGGCCGTCACCCCATCCCCACAAATCCTGATAACCACCACTGTCCCTGAGGTACATTCCGCCCATAGTCCTGTTCAAGGAAGTTGCAGTCCTGCAGGCGACCAGCCAATTCCTGTCCAGATTGCCTTCAGCATTAATCCATCCCGAGCGAGGGAGGAAAATACCTCCAAGCGATTTGATCGTTTCCTTTGTGGCCGTCTTTGCCTGTTCTTCCGGAATTCCGAGAATGACTCCGGGAACTTTATACCCGGTCTGGGAAGCAGAAGCCCATACACATCCTTTTGCGACAAGGTCGGCAATTTCCTGTCCGGTCGGAACACGCCATCCTTCCGGAGACGGGTCATTCTTGTCCTGCCAGTTTTCCTCGGAATACTCATATTTGGAGGCGTCCCATCCGCTCGTGGCACCGGTCGAAGGCCACGGAACCTTGCTGTTGAACTGGTACCAATGCCCAAGGTCATCAGGTGACGAGCAGAAAGTGCCGGGAGTGTCAACATTGACTGTTGACCACACCAGACCGTTGATAAGCACTTCATTCTCCCCAAGGACCTGGGTAGCCTGAAGCACAACGGCATTCAGCACAGTTCCGCCCTCTCCGGCAACAGACAGAAGAAGTCTCCGGTTCTTGGTGAATGAAGATGACGGAGTGATACTTATCTTGACTACCGCCGGACCCTGGCCGCTTGTCTGGTCAAATGTAAACCAGTTGCGTTTGGATGTGTTCGTTTCCTCGACTTCCAATGTCCAGGCCTCATTGCCGTTGATATTGAGATAAACATCCCCGCCCTCGGACGGGACAGTCAGGGCGACCGGATCAACAGAAAAAACCGATTCCGGATTCAGGACAGTATTCAGTTTTTCCTCCTCACAGGAAAGCAGGGCCATTCCCGAAAGGGCGACACATATCAATTTTGATTTCAGTTTCATAAACACAATCTTTGAAAAAGCCAATTATCAATAATTTGGATTCTGGACGAGATTCGGATTATTGTCAATCTCAATCTGAGGAATCGGCATCCTCGATGATTTCCCTATAACGAAGTTGTCAAAATCCGCATCAACTTTACGGAGGTCGGAAATTGTCTTCTCGTCATCCAGGCCCCACCTCTTCAAATCAATCCAGCGGACACACTCAAGAGCCAGCTCCAGTCCGCGTTCTATCTTGATCTGCTCCCGGAAAGCATCCTTATCAGATGTGACAAGCGCACCATTATAATATTTGCTGTCCTTCAATCCCGGAAGGTTTACCCTTGCCCTCACACGGTCAACACAGGCCACCGCCTTGGCTGAAGGGCCTTCCAGTTCATTAAGAGTCTCCGCATAGAGAAGCAGCATATCGGCCAAGCGGATTGAACGGAAATTGTTGTCATTCCAATAATACAGCGGCTTGACATCAGTGCTGTATTTCTTGATGAAAGCCCTATTTCCGCAGTCAGACCAGCCTTCTTTCCAGGTCTTGCCATATATGATATGGTCCTTGCCCGGGAAATCCGTCTCGGCATCGGAATACCACAATGTGTAATAGAGCCTTATGTCATTCTCATTAGTGACAGTCTTCTCTCTTTTATATATATCCACAAGAGAGTGCCTTGCCTCGATATTGTTCCATCCCGTACCTTTTGGAGACTGGTTCACCTCAATCTGGGTCCCGAGCTGGGCTGCAGGATCAAAAGGATTGTCCGTCTGGTCAAATCCCACATAATGAGTAAGCGAGAAGTGGATCTCATACAGAGATTCCTTGTTGTCCTCGGTCCGGTTATTGAAATTATCGCCATAATCATCGACCAGATCATACAGTTTGGCGCCTTCTCCATCCACTATCCACTCAAGACATTCTTTTGCCTCCTGCCACTTGTGATGCTGAGCATACACCTTGGCAAGCAGGCCGTATGCCGAGCCTTTTGTCGGCCTGCCATAATCCGGTTCTTCTCTTGTAAGAGGAAGATATTCAATCGCTTCTGTCAGATCAGCCTCAATCTGGGTGAATACCTGATCCGGTGTGCAGGTCGCAGGCTTGTCCGCTGCCGATGAGGTCTGCAGCACAAGCGGGATATTGTCCCACAACACGCACATATAGAAGTAGTAGAACGAGCGGAGGAACTTCACCTGTGCAAGCAGGTCCTGTTTGTGAGACTCGTCACTGAAAGGGATTGAAGGAATATTGTCCAGGCACTGGTTCGCCCTGTATATCGCAGTCCAATGCTCTCTCCATAGTTTCAGATTGACCTCAGAGAAATTATAATTGTTGAATATGAACTTTGCGGACTCGGCAAGTTCTGTCCATCCGGCAAATGACACACCGTCATCAGCCATACCGTTCATCTGGGTATAGATGTTTCGTGTCCAGGTCCCCTGCCTGTAGAACATATTGTACACTGCAACTACTCCGGATTCGGCATCATCTTCAGTTTTCCAGAACACTCCGGTGCTCAGCGTGTTTTTATTCTGAAGGTCAAGCAGATCTGTCGAACAGGAGCAGATCGTTGCAACAGCAGCTATGATGATATAGAAATATTTTTTCATAATCTTGACACTTTATTAGAATGTGAATGATACGCCAAACTGCACTCCCCTCGGATTAGGATAAGAACATCCGTCATACCCTATTGTATATACACCACTGTCGGCGAATTCCGGATCAAGGCCCTTGTATCCGGTGAAGGTTATCAGATTCTGGAAAGTGGCTGAGAAGCGGATTTGTTCGAATCTGATTTTCTCCAGAGCCTTGCGAGGAATGCTGTACGAGAGCGTGATGTCACTGAATCTGAAGAAAGAACCGTTTTCCAGCCATCTGTCCTGGTCGCCGCGGCTGTTACGGCTGTCTCCATATATCACCCTTGGGGTAGTCGTAGAATGATTCTCCTGAGTCCAAGGAATATAGTCATTGAAATTGTTCTGGTTATTGGCGAAATCGCCCGCAGTGGCCCGGGCTCCGTTATAGACCGTCTGGCCGAACCTGCCATAGCCATTGATATCAAGACCGAGGCCTTTCCATTCAAGACTGACATTCAAGCCCATATCCAGTTTGGACCAAGGGTCGCCACATATCTGCCTGTCATCGGAAGTGATCTGTCCGTCCCCATTGTAGTCGTCATATTTGATATCTCCCGGGCGGGCATTCGGCTGGATGACCTTGCCTTCCGAATTGACATAGCTGTCAATCTCTTCCTGGCTCTGGAATATGCCCAGCATTTTATACAGATACCATTGTCCCAAAGGCTTCCCGATTTCTGTCTTGGACGTGCTGTTGTAATAAACAGTCTTGCCGTATCCAAGATCGAGCACCTTGTTCTTGACGTGCGAGAAATTCAAGTTGACAGAATAATGGAAATCTTTAACCGAGTCTGCCCAGCCAAGTTCAATCTCGAATCCCGAGTTGCGCAGGCTTCCGGCATTAACTGTTGGAGAACCTCCTTCATTACCCGTCGTGTAAAGAATAGGAAGCGACAGCAGCAGGTCCTTGCTCTTTGAAAGATAATACTCTCCGGCAAGAGTGAAACGGTGGTTGAATGCCGTCAGGTCGAGACCGATATTGGTAGTGGTCTTCTTCTCCCATTTCAGATCATTATTTGTCAGTTTGGACTGAATCATTCCTATCTTCACCTCATCATCGGAGCCGAAAACTGCCCTCGGAGCCGTGTTCAACGTTGATTGATAGTCCCAATAACCGATATTGCTGCCTCCAAGAGTACCATAATTGGCCCTGAGTTTCAAATCATCAATCCATCTGACATTGAAAAAGTTCTCTCCACTGATACGCCACCCGAGAGATGCGGAGCAGAAATTGTCCCAGCGGCCTCCGGAAGGCAGTTTGGACGTTCCGTCTCGGCGGGCGGTAAGCTGGAGAAGATATTTGTCAGCAAAAGAATAATTGATTCTTCCGAGATATGATATAAGTCTTGATTCCGAATATTGGCCTCCCGCTGTCGTGTTGCCGGTAGCCGAGTCCAGGGATGTGATATAATCATCTCCGACTGTCAGCGGATCAAGTTTGGTAATCCACCTGGTCTCTTCGTGGAATTTGTTGTACGACATACCCAACATAGCATTTATGTAATGCTTACCGAAGGTATGGTCGAAAGTATATGTCTGCTCAATCAGAATGTCAGTGTGGCTGGCGCTGTTGTATCCGAGACTTGCTGCGTCATCGCCTTGGCCCATCGTCCAGTTTCCTTTCTTCCTGATTGAATCAGTGGATCCATTATAGCTCTTGTATGCGAAATTGACTTTCGCCTCAACATAGTCAAAGAGGTTAACTGCTCCGTAGATGTTTCCGTAGAGATATTCCTCCTTGTTTTTGGAGCTCCTGATTTCCTGCATCGCCACAGGATTGAGAGCATACGTATTCGCTCTTGACTGGTCTCCATAGCCCCAGCCACCCACATGTTCAGGGTCATACACACTTATTGTAGGAGGCATTGATATGAAGTTGCCCCAAGGATTGCCGTTGAGATTCGTCCTGGAAGACTTCGTATAGAACAGATTCTCGCCATAAGAGAAAATGCCTTTCTTTCCCGAGGTGTTGACACGGAATCCGTAATGGTCATATCCTGTATATTCCATTGCTCCTTTGTCATTCAGCCTGTTGAGAGACACGAAATAGTTCAGGGCCTCGCCTCCGCCTGAAAGGGAGAGATTGTATTTCTGGAGCAGCCCGGTTCTCATCATTTCATCCTGCCAGTCCGTATCCCCTTCATAATGGTTCTGATATGATGTCACACCGTCAACGCCGGCAAGCATTGCCTCAGCATAAGCCCGGTCATCATATTTTTTATAGGTCTCCGCATCCATCAGGTCATAACGCGGAAGCCAGCTGAGAGTAATCTGAGTATCAAAATTGACCTTCAGTGTAGATAGTAACGTAGATTTCCCCCAGATAGTAATTGAAAAAGGGGCCACGA
>JBJEBM010000119.1:0-6178 GCA_051870055.1 Candidatus Cryptobacteroides sp. | reverse complement strand
TCTTGAGGCTGTTTTATAAACTATAATCGCAGCAGTTCAACTGCTGATTGGAATATATTAGTAATCGGAATGAAACAGATGAGAGCACAGGGCATTATTCACATCTTCGCGGCGCTTCACGCCGTGACCACCGTCTCGTGCCGTCTGGTCGGGATGAACGATGAACTGCTGCTCACCCTACTGACAATGTTTATGGTGGTTCTGGTATGTCTCCGGAAGAAACTCACACTGGAGTTCACGGCCGCTATCGTCATACTGGTCAATGTGATAGGCTATGTGCTCGGCATCAAGTGCGCTGACATCATAGGGCGCATTTTCAGTTCCTCTGTAGCCGTACACGCCATATCCACGTTCATTACAACCGAACTGATAGGCTGGGGCGCCTTGTGGTCGGGGAGCGTTCTCCGGCGTTTCCAGAGAGGCGAAGACGGAGTGTGGGCCCCGCGCCTGACCTGGCTGGTTGTCACAGTGGTCGCCATCTTCCTGTTCAGGCTCTCGATTCTTGCGCTCGGACGGCTGGATATTTTCAAGGACGGTATGATGTACGATATGCTGCTCTCATTGCTGTCCAATCTGCCGGCCATCATTATTCTCCTTTGTGTCAATATGATATATGTGCGTTTCGCCAGAAATACCTACGGACGTATTTCCCGGTCCGGAAGGATGCTCTCGCTCACGCTTTTCATACTGGTCTGCGTCCTGATCGGCACTTTCCTCGTCGGCTACGGTCTTCCGTTCTCGTTCGGCAGGATTGCAGAGTGGCAGGGAATGCTATCTCTTGCGGTCGTCGTGATGATGACCGAGGTGGTGATATATGTGCTGGTATATATGCTGGACTTCCTATGGACATCCAGGCAGGCCCTCAAGGCGGAGAAGATGAAACGCCACAAGGCCCAGTTCGAGTATATGAAACTGAAGCAGCAGGTGGACCCTCATTTCCTGTTCAATTCCCTGAATGTGCTGGACTGCCTGGTGGTGGAGGAGAAGACGGCCGAGGCGAGCACGTTCATCCACAAGCTTGCCGGAATGTATCGCTATATGCTCAAGAATGAGGGCTCTATGACTATCAGTCTGCGAGAGGAGTTGGATTTTGTGAATAAGTATGCGGACTTGATGAAAGTGCGTTTCCAGTCAGGTTTCCTGCTCAATGTGGATATCCCGTCCGATCTTATGGGCAAATGCGTGGTACCCTGCTCGATGCAGATGCTGGTTGAGAATGCATTGAAGCATAATGCGGCCCTGCCGGCGGATCCGCTTGTGATAGACATCGCGGCTTCAGGTGATTATGTCTGTGTGAGGAACACTCTCCATCCTCGGGCGACCGGTTCTTCCGGGGATGATTCCACCCGGGTGGGACTTAATTATATCAGGCAGCAGTATCTTGACCTTGCCGGTCAGGATATCAAGATAGAGGAGGGAGACGGGAGCTATTCGGTGATTCTTCCGCTCCTTGACTGAGAACCGTGAATCCTTTTGACGGGAGACAAATGATAATGAGAATCTAAAACAAGATATTATGAAAGTATTGATTGTAGAGGATGAGCCGATGGCGCAGGCAAATCTCTGCCGTACGCTTCTTAAATATTATTCGGACATCGAGGTTGTGGGAATGACGGGTTCCGTCAGCGAGACAGTCGCCTGGCTGCGGACTCCCGGAAATGACCCGGATGTTATCTTTATGGACGTGGAACTTTCTGATGGTGAATGTTTTGAGATTTTCCGCCAGGTGGATGTCCGCGCCAAGGTGGTGATGACAACCGCTTATGACAATTATGCCGTCAAGGCTTTCGAGGTCAACAGCATTGACTATCTTCTGAAGCCTGTCGAGAAGGAGTCCCTGGACCGGGCAGTGGAGCGCTGTCGCAAAGCATCTGCCAATACTGACGTTGAGGCCATGCTCCGCACGGTCTCTCCTGCGCCGACAGGAGAGTTCAGACAGCGTTTTATGGTGCGTCTCAATGACAAGATACTGCCTGTTCCCGTGTCGGACATCGCATATTTCATATCCGAGGACAAACTCACCTGGCTCTATACTTTCGGGGAATCGAGATATATTATGGACCAGTCTCTTGACATCCTTTACTCGCAGCTTGACCCGTCCCGATTCTTCCGCATTTCCAGAAACTGCATAATATCCTCGTCCGCTGTGAAGAGCATAATAAAACTTCAGGGCGGAAGGCTGAAAATCAACCCGCGCCCTGAAATTCCGGCCGAAATTATGGTCAGCCGCTCCCGTTCCGAAGATTTCCTTAACTGGATGGAAGGCGAATAGCTATTTCCTTCCGCATTCCCTCACCATCTTGCGCACGGTTTCAGTGACATCGTCAGCGAGAAGTGTCTCCAATGTGGTCTTCATCCTGAAACGCCAGTAGTATGGAGAGATTGCAGGAACGTTGATGCGCTCATCTTCAGGCTTTTCGAAGCAAAGTTCCGGTTTGATGGAGAGATAGTCCTGCAATGGGAGGATGCAGAAAATGGATGCGGACTGGAGATGCATCATCAGTATGCTTCTGCAGGTGTCCGGGCAGCAGTCGGCCGGAGCGCCTCCGGATTTGCCGAGGATGTTGTTCCAGAATCTCTGTGTGACCTCCCTGTCCTCGTGCCACCAGGCCCTGAGCGGGGACATATCGTGGGTGGAAGTGGCGCAAACCGAGAAGTAAGGATACTGCCAGGTGTTTGCGAATTCCCTTGACGGGTCTTTCGGCATCCTCTCTATCTCAAGTGACAGAATCTTCAGTTCCTTCATTACGTCCGGCACGCAGTCCGGTATCATTCCGAGATCCTCTCCGCAGGCCAGCATTCCTGTAGATGCCAGCAGGTCAGGTAGTTTGCTCATAGCTGAATCTCTCCAGAAAGCATTGTGGCGGCGGTAGAAGAAGTCATCGTACAATGCGTTGAAAGCGTCTTTCTGCCACTGTGGAAGATTGCGGTAGCGCTCTGTGTTCTGAGCGGCGATTCTCGGATGCCAATAACCTTTCCGCCTCGGGTCCTCAAGGAATAGTGTGTTGAGTGAATCCTCTGTGTACCAGCCTGTTGAAATGTCGAAGCCTTTATTTCGGAGTTCGTCTTCACTAAACGGAAGGGCCGGGTTGAAATGGCCCATAAGCCCGCTCTTCGCCCCTGCCGGAATTTCCCAGATGCGGAAAAATCCGAGGATGTGGTCGATTCTGAAGGCATCGAAATACTGCTCCATATTGTGCAGTCGGGCTTTCCACCAGGCGTAGCCGTCCTCTGACATTTTCTCCCAGTTGTATGTCGGGAAGCCCCAGTTCTGTCCGTCGGCTGCGAAAGCGTCAGGCGGTGCTCCGGCCTGTGAGTCGAGATGGAACTGGGAAGGATTCTGCCAGGCATCCACGCTTGTGCGGCTCACTCCGATAGGCAGGTCACCTTTCAGAATCACTCCGAGGGAGTGGGCGTAATCTCTGGCATCTTTCAGCTGGCGGTGCAAGTGGAACTGCACAAATGCATAATAGTCAGCCTCGTTCTTGTTTTCTTCAATGAACTTGGCAATCTTGGCGGTGCTGTATTTGGCGAATTTTCCCCATTTTGACGGATCCGCCGTTCCGGTCCTGGCTGTCAGAATCCTGTATGCGCAATAGGCGTCAAGCCAGAACTTGTTATCATTATAAAATCTGATGAATTCAGGTCTTTCGCTTGTTTTCTTCCAGTTTGTGGCGAAAGATTTGCGCATTAGCCTGTCTTTCTCTGCGTTGACTCTCTCGTAATCCACCTGCGGAAGTGCTTCAAGTTCTGCCTGGAGGGTCTTGTAGGCTTTGTCCCTGCGCACCCCGGCATCCGGCAGATAGACGAACTGCGGATGGAGGGCATAAATGGAATTGGCGCTGTACGGGTACGAGTCCGTCCAGGTCCCGGTGGCTGTAGTGTCATTCACCGGAAGCAGCTGGATTATTCTCTGGCCTGTAGCCGCTGCCCAGTCCGCCATTTTCTTGAGGTCGTGGAAATCACCGACTCCGAAGCTGTCTGCTGTCCTCAATGAGAATACAGGAACTGCCGTGCCGGCGCATTTCCAGCCTTTGAAGTACATCTCGTCGGCGTCTTTATAGACCTCTCCGTCTTCGCCCTGCCGGATGAAGAACGCTCCTCCGGAAAATGCCGATGTGTGGAACGGCGCATTGCCTGGGATGTCTGTCCAATGGTCTTCAATCTCGATTTTTGCGGGCAGTTTCCCGTGTCCCGGGACAATGACTCCTGCGATTGTATGGTCACGCCATTCCCTGCGGATGGTCTTTCCGTCCCTGCGCACCTCGTAGTGATAAGACTCGTAAAGGGTCTTGCCCGGGACGGATGTCGTAACTCTGGCAGTCCAGATTCCGCCATCCCCGTATTGCATATCAATATGCCTCTCACCGAGCGCAAGCACGAGCTGCTCGCCCCATACGGTGTGATATTCTATTTTGAATTTCAGAATCATAATATAAAGTGTTTAAAGATATTGTGGTTTTGCTAATATATGTATTATAAAGCTAATAAAGTCAAGTGATACCGGATTTCCACGACGAATGGCGTTGTTTTGAGGATGACCGGTCATGCGGACGGCTTTCCCTGCCAATCTGTCAGTTATCCGTTGTGGCAGATAATTTGCTGATGCCAGGGCATTATGCTGTGGCTTATATTGATAGCGACTGTTTACGGATTCCTCGTACGAAGACGCAGAAAGCTGAAGAAGCTTGAGCCTGATTTGAAATTGTTCGAGGTTTTGCTGACACGGTCGCATATTTTGCGGCGTCATGGCAGGATTGGAAATGAAAAAAACGACAAAAAAATATGAAACAGACAAAAGAAGAGCAGAAGAAAAAGAAAGCATCGGCACCGGAGACAACGGCAACCGGTGAGAAACCGGTGGAGCAGGCGCCGGAGCAGGAAGATGCCGGCGTTAAGGAAGATGACGTGAAGGAAGAACCGGAGGGAACCTCCATTGACGCGAAAGTTGCTGAACTTGAGAAGAAAAACGAGGAGCTCGCTGCTGCTCTGGCAAAGGAAAAAGATGATTACATCAGGCTTATGGCAGAATTCGAGACGTTCCGCAGGCGCACTGCCGAGGAGAAACTCGAGCTTGTCACATCAGCCGCTTCAGAGACCATCAAAGGTCTCCTCCCGGTGCTGGATGACTGCGAGCGTGCCATGGAACTTCTCGAGAAATCCAGCGACGAGGCTGCAAAAGAGGGTACCGGCCTGATTTACAATAAACTGATGCAGTATCTCCAGAAGAAAGGACTTGAGAGGATCGAGGCCAAAGGCAAGAAATTCGACACTGATTTCCACGAGGCTGTAGCCCAGGTTCCTGTGCCTGAAGAGGACAGGAAAGGCCTGGTATATGACGTGATAGAGACCGGCTATCTGCTTGGCGGAAAGATTCTTCGTTACGCCAAAGTCGTGGTTGGCGTGTAAAATGACCCGGGAGGAAAGATTATATGGCGGAGAAAAGAGATTATTATGAGGTACTTGGCGTTGACAAGAACGCCACGGCTGATGACATAAAGTCAGCATACAGGAAAATGGCCCTCAAGTGGCATCCTGACCGCTGGGTGAATGGAACGGATGCGGAGAAGAAGACTGCCGAGGAGAAATTCAAGGAGGCATCCGAGGCTTACAGCGTCCTCAGTGACAATGACAAGAGAGCAAGATACGACCGGTTCGGCCAGGCTGGTCTCGGAGGTGACGGAGCTCCTGATTTCAGTGGCGGTTTCGGCAATCTCAACGACATCCTGAATGACCTGTTCGGCGGCGGAGGCTTCGGAGGCTTCAGCGGTTTCGGCGGATTCGGAGGCTTTGGTGGAGGTCAGCGTGGCGGCGCCCAGCAGCGTGTGGCACGCGGCCGGGATATCCGTACCCGTGTAAGCCTGACTCTTGAGGAGATTGCCAATGGCGTCGAGAAAGATGTGACAATAGAGAGAAACGAGCAGTGTCCGGAATGCGGAGGCAAAGGCGCAGTCAATTCTTCAGACATCAAGACCTGCCCGGTATGCAATGGCACTGGCCAGGAACAGCGTGTGGCCAATGGATTTTTCGGTCAGACAATCACTTACACTACCTGTTCGCGTTGCGGCGGAGAGGGCCAGGTGGTCACCAATCCTTGCCGTCACTGCGGAGGAACCGGTCTTGTGCGCAAGCGTGTCACCGTGAAGGTCAAGATTCCGGCAGGCGTGGAAGAGGGAAT
>JBJEBM010000118.1:0-31700 GCA_051870055.1 Candidatus Cryptobacteroides sp. | reverse complement strand
CGCGAAATCTGACCGCCACTGAATCCGTATTTTGTAATAGCCCATTTCCATAGGTGAAGTGAATCTGCCGTCAAGTTCGAATTTCCAGTCCTTCGGAAGGCGGAAAGAGAAACAGGTATATGCATTGGCAAAAAGGGAATGCGTGCTGTAATCCAGACCACTTGCGAAAGTTTTCATTGAGAGTCCGGTGAGATTCAGTGTCCAGTCAAGCCACTTCGCCAAAGGAAGCGCCGATACACTGAATGACAAATATCCGGTTTTAGTCGTGCCCAGATTGTTCCATTCGAGATACTGGTCGCCGTTGTCCAGGACATTCGGAACCTGCATTACCCAGTCTCCTATGTGCGTGAAACCGCCGGCAATGTTGATATGGTTGCCGAAGCCGGCGCTGACAGCGATGTCGTCCGAAATCTGGGGCTTGAGGCCCGGATTGCCTACTGTCCAGGTGTGTGCGTCAACGTAAGTCACTGTAGGATTGAGGTAAAAATATCCCGGACGGTCAATCCTCCTGGTATAGGATGCGGAGAAGCGGAGTTTTGCATTGGGATTGAATCCTATAAACACTGTAGGGAACAGGTTGAGATAGCTTCTGTCGGTATTCTCCCCTGCGGTCTTCCAGTCGCCATAGGAATTGGTGTATTCAGCACGGAGACCGGCTTTCGCGCTCCATTTTTTGCCAAGGGACATTGCAGCATTGAAATATGCAGCCGCAACGTGCTCCCTGTAAGTGAATTCCGTTATCTGCTCCATTGAAGAAGAGCCTGTCTCGACGCGTGAAGTCTCATTGTCGGTATTCGACAGACACCATTTCATACCTGCCTCGAACATAACTTTTTTCCAGAGCAGGGTCTGATAATCCAGCTTGGCCGAATAGATGTTGACTCCGTTGTCAGTGTCAATCGTCCTGTAAAGCGCTGTGTTTTCCTCTGTATCAAAATGGTAAGTAGCTATATCGAGATTGGACAGGGAGGTGTTCCCGATATGGTAATAATCAGCATTGACAGTCATCTCCGCGCTTTTGGATTCGTCAAAAATATGGGTATAATTTAGGTTGGCGCTGGCATTCAGCTGCTTTGACTTGTCGTTGATGGCCGTATTGTCACGTGTCATCTGGACTCCTGATACAGTCTGGGTGGTCTCGTTGTATGCAGGATCCGATTTCTGGTCTTCCCTCTGGCCGGGAAGCATCAGGATGAATCCGAATGTGTTGCGGTCGTTGATGAACCAGTCGTTGCCTATTTTTGCAGACCACGCATTAGAGACGAATTCCACATTGGATGATGAAACCTGTTCGAGCTGCCCAATCGAAGTCGGAGTCTTTGTAGTTATGTCGATATCGACGTCCGTCGAATAGCGGCCGTGGTAAAGGTTAAGGAAAGTGTTGGTCTTCCTGGTCCTGTATGAGAGATTCAGCCAAGCGCTCTCCTGCCAGAGAAAGCGGTCATTGTCATTCCCGAAATACATTCCTCCGCCATCTGCTCCGACAGAGCCGTTGAGTCCGGAGAGAGCGTTCTTCTTGGTCTTGATATTGATAATGCCGCCCTGGCCTGAAGCGTCATATTTGGATGACGGATGCTCCATTATCTCAAATTTTTCGATTGTGCCGCCGTCAGTGGAACGGAGCAGTGCCTCCAGGGATTTGCCGTCAAGGTACGAAGGCCTGCCGTCGAGCCAGATGGAAACAGCCTTTCCGTTCAGGGTAATATTGCCGTCTTTGTCAATGACGACACCGGGGGCTTTCTTAATGAGTTCCAATCCGTTGGAGCCCTGGGCGAAGGCGCTCTGGCTGACATTCATAACGACCTTGTCCATCTTGACCTCCACAAGACGGACTTTTTCTGTCACTGTTGCGGCTGCGAGACTCTCCCTGTCCTGTTCGAGTTCTATGACGAGAGGAGAGACGCGCATCTCTGAAGTCAACCTGACGGACGCTTCTTTGTAACCTATCAATGAAGCGGTGAGATTGTGTCCGTTCTGGACAGAAAGCCTGAAACTTCCATTATTATCTGTTGTAGCGCAGGCGACTACTGTGGAGTCATTGTCCCTTACTGCTACAGTAACCCATTCGAGCGGCTCGCCCGTGGATTTGTCAATGACTTTTCCTTCTACTGCATTGTCCTGCCTTGCCGCCATCATCGAAGCGGAACTGAATATCGTCGCAAGTACGATTAAAATTAGCTTTTTCATTTTCTTCACATTTTCTGATGGTGCAAAGTTATGTGTCCTGCTGCAATATCGTATAATTTCAAGGTGGACAATACGTGTTGTCAAATCATTTATTATCAATAGATTACATTTCAAGATGTGGACATCAGCACAATTCTACTCAGTCTTGATGCCATCAGCAGGATTGCGTCGCACAGCCTGGATGGTCTGCCAGAAGACTGACAGCACTGCTATGAGCAGCGACAAGATGCAGGTCAGGATGAAAATCCAGGCACTGAGACTTATCCGATAGCTGAAATCCTGGAGCCATTTGTCAGAGACATAATATGCCACAGGCACGGCCACAAGGCAGGACAACAGGAGCGGAGCGCAGAACTTCACGAGCATCAGCAATATAACCTCGCGGACGCTGCCTCCCATTATTCTCCTCACGGCAATCTCGCTCCTGCGCTGACGGATGAAGAAAAGCGACATTCCAATGAAGCCGAAAACTGATATCAGCAGGGCTATGCCGGTGAACATCAGGACAATATGAAGAACATTCCTTTCTTCCTCGAACTGAGATACCACTTCCTCTTCCAAGTTCTGCACGACCCAGTCAATATCGTTTCTGTCTGTGAGGAGCTCAGCGACTGCAGCCTTGATTTTCCTGACAGCTTCATCAGAGCCGTCCGTCTTGACGACAAAGTCAGGATTCTTCATTGTTTCCGGATTCTTGAGATAAATCGCGAACTCCCTGATATCCGCAAGGATATTCCCTTTATGGAAATTCCTGAACACCCCTGCGAGCTGTTCAACATTTCCTCCCTGCCACTGGATTTCACGGTCAGAATCGGACAATCCAAGCGCCTCCTTCATCTTCTCATTGATGTAAACCGCCCCGTCGGAATAGCCGTAATCTTCCAATATCTCCACTCCGTAAATATCCAATGCCTCCTTGTCTAGACTCGCCTGATAAATAAGATGTGTGGCGCCTTCCTTGTCCTTCATCAATCTCATTGACGACATTCCTATAGACAGGCAGCTGCCACGGCTGAAGCCAATTTTCTGGACACAAGGCAGCCCCTGCAATGTGGACAATATTGCCTCAGAGTCTCCCGGCTCATCCGGTGAAATGAACAGCACATCCTTTGTATTGATTCCAAGGGGCGCATTGACAAGCCCGTTAATCTGCAGCGCAACCACCGATGAAAGGGTGAGCATCACGACCGTGATGAGATTCTGGATCATTATGAACACCCTGCTGAAGAACATCTTGGATTTATAGCGGAAAGTTCCCTTGACCACATCTATCGGTTTGAAAGCTGAAATCTGGAGTCCCGGGATGATTCCCGCAAGGAGACCGGTCAGCACAATGAAACAGATGCAGGTGCCGACCGTACCCGGAGTAAAGTCATTTTCAAGCATTATCCTGCCCCTGAACATCGATGCTATATCGTCCTGGAAAAGGAAAGAGAGTCCAAGTCCGATGAGGAACGATATCAGCACAACAAGTATGGATTCGCACACAAGTTTGCTGATTATCTCATTTGAGGAGCTGCCGAGCAGTCTTCTTGTTGCCATTTCCTTTGCCCTCATCCCGGTGTTCGCCACAGTTAGGTTAATATAGTTGGTGACGGCGAACAGCAGAATGGCGATGACCGCGCTGAGAAGTATGACAAGAAGTCCCTTGTTGCCTTTTTCCATACCGCTGCCCTCATTGGCCTCATCGAACATCAATTTCCTGAGTGGAGTGAATGTGGCAGTAGTCTTGTCAACATCGACATCAAACTCCATCATCGGAATATCCTTGACGAGAGTGGACCAGATCTCGTCCGCCTTGGAGTCAAGTTCCTCACCATTTCCCAAAAGATAGAATGTCTTGAAGCATCCGTGGCTTGTGCTTACGAAGCACTGAGGTGTCATTTCGTAACCTAAAATCTGAGGATGCCTGTTGATGGAGGCAATGATTTTCGTGTCATTGGGCAGGACGGTCTTGTCAAAATCCTTGACTACCCCGCTGACAGTATAAACCAGGGTGCTGTCGTAAGGGTCTTGATCTCCACTTATGAACACAGATCTGAGGCCTATTATTCTGAGCGGCTCGCCCATAGGGTCAACACCTGGGAATATGGCATCAGCGAGGCTTTCGGTAATGACGCATTTGTCCGGGGATGACAGTGCTATTCCGGATTCTCCTTCAATGAAATCGTACGAGAACATATTGAAGAATGTCGAGTCCACCAGAAGCATTGGGTTTCCATCCACATCCCTGAAGCTCTCATTGTCTGTCCTGATGGTTCCTGCCTGACTGACGATGCAGCAGGTGTTCTCGATTTCGGGATACATCCGGCCGATTTTCCAGGACTCCTCCGGCCATGACATATAGTCTCCCGAGCGTCCCATCAGCACAATCCTGTCCTTGTTCGGCTGAGACGAGTCCATACTGAACTGCCTCCAGGTGTAATCTCCTATCAATATAATGAACATCAGGGCCACTGACAGACCCAGGACATTGATCACCGTGTAATAAGGATTCCTCCTCAAAAACCTCAGAAAACTTTTCATATTCTACTCATTCTTAAGCGATTCAACTGGATTGGAGCGGGAAATGCGGATGCAGTTCAGGACAACGGTGACGGCTGCAATGACGAGAATGAACACGTCAGCCGCTATGAAAATCAGTGGAGAGAGGGCAATCCGCTCCGCGAAATTCTCCAGCCACACCTTAGCCGCGAACCATGCCCCTACATCTGCGAGCACAGCCGCAGCAATGCCCAATTTCGAAATTTCCCCTACGAACAGGCCGAGAATATCCCGGGTGGAAGCGCCGTTTATCTTCCTGACAGCCATCTCCTTGCTCCTTCTCTCCGACTCGTCCCGCACATATCCCACAAGTCCGAACAAAGCAATCAATATACATATCAGGCAGCCGGAAAGCACCGTATTGCGCATCTTTCTCTCGCCTGAATAGGCATCCTTCATTTCATCCTTATAGGCCTTGAACACTATATCCCTCTCCGGGAATGCCTCCTTCAGGACTGCATCGGCCTTGTCCATTACTTCCCGGTTCACGACATCAACCTTCACAATCATATATGGCATATAGCCCTCGCCCACCTTGGCGCAGAACTTTACGCTCGCCCTTTCGTCCGGATTGGTCAGGTTCCTGATACGGTAATCCTTATATACCCCGCTGACTGTCAAGACCTGGCCATTGTTGCTATGTTCCGTGATGTAAATCTGTTTGCCCACAGCACCGTCGCTCCAATCCTCGAATTCAGCCATCTTCTCGAGAAATCTCTCACTTACAGCCACTTCCGTCGGAGTCTGCGGGTACCGGCCCTCAATGAACGGGATTCCCATCATTGCAAAAAGTCCCTCGGTGCCTTCATACTGGTCGGCAATGTTGAAAATCTCGCGTATCGGCTCCTCCCATAGGAATACATTGTTTCCCGAGGACCATTCAATCGGAATAGTATAGCTCATCTGGACATCTTCCACGCCCGGAATCGTGCGCAGTTTGTCAATGACGGATTGATGTACCGAAAAGTCTGTTCCCCTGAGGTTTGTGAATATCAGATTCTCATATTCATAGCCGGGTTTGTCGTTGATTGCCTTCCTGTACTGGAGTCCAATGACAATGACCAAGGCCATAAGGAATGTGCAGGCACAAATCTGTGCGAAAAGCAGGGCGAGCTTCCATATCCTCTTGTTTTCCTTATAGTTGCGTATTGCCGATGCAATAGGAATATTGGAATACAACCGCGCCGGAACGAAGGCTGCAACTATGAAAACCATTGCCACGACTGCCACAAGTACAATGACGGTCTGGGGCACGAACAATGCTTCCACAGGAACTCCGACCAGGTCGCCGATGACTGTCCGGAAAGCGAGGATCAGCACGGCGGCAACGGCAAGAGATGCAATGACATCCACCGCTGCCTCCTTCATCATCATTCCATATATGTTCGCGCTCCCTGCCCCGTAGCATTTGCGGACTCCTACTTCCCTGGAGCGTTTCACCATCGCGGAAATCACGAACAGGACATAGTTCAGGAGCGATATCGCGAGCATAAGCACGGTAACAATGCCGAGAATAATCAGCATATTCCTCACATTATCCTCAGAAGTATGACGGCTTGCGAGAGGTGCAAGATAGTACCATATTTTAGAGCCGGACTTCTCGATCTGGTCGAGAGGCTGGTTCTTCTCCTGCATAAGGCGTATTGCAGGGTCAAGCATCTTGTAATCAACGCCTTCAGCAAGACGGACATATCCTTTGTACCTGTCATTTCCAAGCCAATTCTCAGTGGATATCTTGTCGTATGATTCCATTGAAAGGAGAATGTCGTTCTTCTGGGAACTCTGATAAGGGAAGTCATCAAACACACCCGCAACAGTCATCTTGTACCCCTCAAATTCTTCGCTCTCAATCACTTTGCCAACTGCTTCCGGGACCCCGCCGAGTTTTTCGGCAAATGTCCTCGAGACCATCAGGCTGGCTGCAATGGAAAGTGCCTGTTTCGGATCTCCGGCGAGAATCTTTGCCGGGAAAACATCGAAATAGGATGTGTCGGCAAGAATCAGGTCGCCGGTTATCACATTCCGGTCCTCATCCTTGAAACGGTCGCTTTCCACAAGGAATGTCGTCCTTGTTGCATATTCCACTCCCGGAACATACTGCCTGAAACCGGGTGCTACCGCTCCGCTGACCTGACCATAATCGTTGTCGTGTCCCTGCTGGCTGTAACCGGTTCTGATCTGATATATATTCTGCGGATCCCGGTAGCAGCGGTCGTAGCTCAGCTCGAAGCAAATCTTTGCTATAAGTATTATGCTGATTGCCAGTCCGATGCCGAGTGTCAGCGATTTTATTGCAATATCCTTTGGTTTCATTCTGTTCGTTTCTAAAATACCAGGACTTCATTGTCACCGAAGGAGTCATAGCCGGAGGTGATGACTTTCTCGCCGGGATTCAGACCTTCGAGGACTTCGTAATACTGAGGATTCTGGCGCCCGATGCGGATTTCACGGCGTACTGCCTTGCCTCCGTCAGGAGATACTACGAAAATCCATTTGCCGCCGGTCTTCTGATAGAAAGTTCCTCGTGGGACGAGCACTGCCGTTTCAGGCTGGCCGAGCTGCAGGTTCAGATAATAGGTCTGTCCCGTCCTGATATTGTCCGGGACCTCACCGCCGAACTTGAAATCGGCCTTGAACTTTCCGTCGCGCACTTCAGGATAAACCTTGCGGATCACAGCTCCGTATGAATCATTCTGTCTCTGGAATGTTGCTGAGAGTCCTGCTGTTACGCGGTCGATATAATGTTCATCTATCTGAGCCTCAATCTTGTAACTGTCGAGATTATTTATCTGTCCAATCTTAGTTCCGGCAGAAACGGACTGACCCAGCACCACATCCAGAAGACCGAGTTCCCCGTCAATAGGAGCCTTGATGGTCAGATTGTCCTTCCTGCGGCGGATCATCAGCATATTCTTGCGCATATTGTCCAGGCTCTCCTGCATCTGGTCAATCTCCACGGCCCTGTACAGGCTGTCCTGCTTCGCCCTGTCCTTCACCAGCTGCAGCTTGCCCGCAGCCAGTTCATAATCTTCCTTGGAAGTGAGATAATCCTCCCGTGCAATCAGCTTCTCCTCATACAACGACTTGTTCTGCAGATATTTACGTCTCAGCCTGTTGACATCAGACTGGAGTTGCAGCTGGTCCTGCCTCAGGGAAAGTTTCTGCTGCTCCATCGAGATGAGAGTGTTACGGAGGATGTTCTCCTTTTCTGCCAGCTCAGCCTCGGAATTCAGAATCTGAAGGTCAAGATTGTCATTGCCCAGGCGCAATATCTCGTCACCTGCACTGACGTGCGACCCTTCCTCGATGATTATCTTCTCCACAACACCACCTTCCTGCGGGCTGATCTGCACTGTTGTCATCGGCTGGACCTGCCCGCTCACGCGGATATAGTCATTGAACTCGCCTCGTGTCACCTCATTGATTGTCAATGAGTCACCGTTCACCCTGAGGGTCGGGGAACTGTCCCGTAAAAAGAGCCAGAGAATAAAGAGGGCCAGCAATCCAAGGCCCCAGTATGGCAATGCCTTCTTCGTGGATGCGGCAGCAAAGCCTTTTTTCTTTTCGATAATCTTATCCATTATTTTATCATTTATTCGATTATTATATATCTCTCCATTAGGTCGCTTCGCAACTCCGGTCGAGATGACAGTATATATGCAAGTGGCCTGTAGATATAAGCATTAAAACTGATCGATATAAGGAATACCGTTGTAATAATCCACAACACTGCGCTTAAGATAGAACTGAAGCAGGGAATTCAGGCGCTCGGCCTTGGCATTCAGATAGTTGTCCGCCGCTTTCTGGTAATCCAAAGCTGACACCAGACCTTCCTCATACTTTCTCCGGTTCAGCGTCCAGGCTACTTCCTGCACTTCAGCCCTCCTGTCTGCCTGAAGAAAAGCCGCTGAGGCCCCGTCCCTGTCCTGTACAGCGCGATGTATTTCAGCCTCTACTTCACGAAGCTTTCCTTCATATTCAGCATTCGCCTTCATATAGGCGTTTTTCTTTCTGCGGAGATTGGAAACCCTTGACAATCTGTCATAAATCGGAAACGAAAGAGACAGTTGGAGATACTCTCCCCCGTTATTCCTGAACTGCGTATTGAACGGAGTGGTGACATAGCCCTCTTTCCCGGGATATGTGTAATAACTTGTCGACCATCCACCATAAAATGAGAGGGACGGGGTGAACCTCCATTTGGCGGTATTAAGTTCATAACGGGCTGTACGCAAAGTATTCCCGGCAATACGGACTGCAGGATTGAGCCGCGCGATATCCGAATAGTCATCAAGCTCTTTCTCCTGGAGAAATGACCTTCCATAAGGGTCCTCGTAATCCTTTGAGACAATGCCGGAGTCGATGGACAATTTTTCGTCCGCAGGCCAGAACATAATATCTTTCAATATAATATAAGCATCGGCAAGCCTGTTTTCAGCATCGATCAGTTTATAGCTCCAGCCGGCGAGATCAGCCTCCATCTCGACAACATCGGCATAACCCTTCTGGCCAAGCTCCTCCTGCTTCTTCACAAGGGAGAGAGATGACTCGGCATTTGCTTTCTGTGATTTCAATATCTCTGACAATTCTTTGTAATAGACCACATTATAGAATGCTTCCATCGTGGCGAGACATATCTGGTCAATTGTCTGGCGCTCTTTGTCAATACCCATCTGAACAGAAGTATTGGCAATGCGGATATTGTTCACGGCGGAGAACCCGTTGAAAATCGTGATTCCTCCGGAGACTGAATAACCGTTGTTGAATGAAGTAATGGACACATAAGTGTTGGTCTCCGGATCGACAGAACGGCCGAAGTTGTAGTAGCCGTAGCTGTTGGCTTCGAGACTCGGTGTGAAAGCCCTGAGCAATGCTTCCAGACGGTCGACCCTTGCATCTGAAATCTCAGTTCCTGAAGTAATCACTTTATATGAATGGTCAACGGCGTACTGCATACATTGCTTCAATGTCATTTGAGCAGTATCATCGTTCTGCACAAGCTCCTGCGCCGCAACGCAATAACCGGAAATAATGATGGTGAATAATGTTGATACCAATTGTTTCTGCATATAATGCTAATCATTTTTGACAGATTTACATCCATCTGTATGCCATAATTAGCAAATAATTGATATTCAATATAATACACAAAATGAAAATAAAGGAAGTGTAAAATAATTAGACAAGGCGTGTAAAATAATTTGTCAAGCCGGCAATAACAATTGTCTATTTGTCCGTTAATTTTGTCTATTTGTCCACTTGTCAAGACTAATTATATTTAGATTTGCATTTGTAGATTGAATAAATATACTGACAAATCATTATTCCCAAAAAAACGCTTCACTATAATAATTGAACGAGCCCCGCAGAGTTCCAAGTCTTGTGAAAGACAAAGTCCGGCTGCGGGGCTGATTTAATGGCCTGAAAGATACAAATCTGAAGAATTGATAACTTCTTCCGTTGGATTATAGTTCATTGAGAACCTTTTCGACTACTGCAGGGAAATACTTCATTTCAAGGACATGTTCTTTCTCTGCAATCTGGTCCGGAGTGTCTTCAGGAAGTACAGGGGTTGAATACTGGGCGATTATTTCACCGCCATCAACCTCATTGCTCACATAATGGACAGTCATGCCTGTCTCGGTCTCGCCGGCCGCCTTGACTGCCTCGTGCACGTGATGTCCGTACATTCCGATACCTCCGAATTTCGGCAGCAAAGCAGGATGCAGATTGATCATACGGCGCTGGTATGCATTGATAAGGAAATCAGGCACGACGAGAAGAAAGCCTGCAAGCACTATGAAATCTATTCTGTATTTTGCCATCAACGGCATAAGTATCTCTTCCCTGTTGAAATCCTTTTTAGGCACCACTACTGTCTCAACTCCAAGCCCTGTCGCCCTGACAAGCGCATATGCATCCGCCCTGTTGCTGAGCACCAAAGCTATATTCACATTTTCAGAGCTCCGGAAATGTTTTATCAGAGCCTCGCAATTGGTTCCGCTGCCCGAAACAAAGATCGCTACATTCACCATAACTGGAACAATTTGTTATTTTTAGAATTATTTACGTCAATCTTCAAAATTACAACATTTTTATAAATAATCGTAAAAATAGGCTCTTCCATCCCCGATAATCACTTTTTGAAGAATCCGACTGTGGCCATGACAGGCGGTTGCCGCCGACCGGTGTCCGCCAAATGACAGCAGGCAACCGGCCGGCGGATATTATTTATAAAAAAATTATTTCACAAACTGGGCTTTCAGGCGCTCTATCTTTGCGTCCGCATCATCACCTTTTGCTCCGAAATAGAATTTAATCTTAGGTTCAGTGCCTGAAGGACGGACAGAAACCACATCTCCATCTGCATCGAAGAACTGAAGCACATTCGAAGACGGAAGGCCTGTCTCTTCAGTCTTGAGATAATCAACGACTTTGACAACAGGCGAGCCGATAAGGTCTGCCGGAGGTGTCTGGCGCATATCGGCCATAATCTTCTGGATCTCCTCGGCTCCGCTCTTGCCTTTACGCACGAGAGAAGTAAGACCTTCCTTCCTGTAACCGTACTCCTTGTAGATTTTCTGGAGAAGCTGGTACAGAGTAAGTCCCTGGTCCTTCGCCCAGGCAGCGCACTCAGCAACCATAGCGCAGGCAATCTGGGCGTCCTTGTCACGGACATACTGTCCGACATTGAAACCGTAGCTCTCCTCACCTCCGCAGATGAACTCTCCTGTCGCTTCATTCCTTTTCACAATCTCGGCGATATACTTGAAGCCGGTAAGCACGTTGTAAACCTTGACACCAAAACTCTCGGCTATCTCGCGGATAAGCTCTGTAGTGACGATTGTCTTCACAACATAAGCTCCGGCATTGAGTTTTCCAAGTTCTTTCCAGCGGCTGAGAATGTAATATGTGATTATTGAACCTGTCTGGTTTCCATTGAGCTGCAACATCTTGCCATCGTTGTCGCGAACAGCTATACCCATTCTGTCAGCATCAGGGTCAGTGGCAAGAACCACATCGGCACCCTCGCGGGCAGCAACCTCAAGAGCCATTTTCATAGCTGCCGGCTCCTCCGGGTTCGGGGACTGGACGGTAGGGAAATCACCGTCGCTCACATCCTGCTCAGGCACGTGGTAAACATTGGTGAACCCGAGGCGGTGCAGGCACTCAGGCACGAGACGCACGCCACATCCGTGGAGCGGAGTATAGACAAATTTAAGCTCAGGATGGCGTTTTCTGGCCTCAGGCGAGAGCATGAGTGAAAGAATGTCATTGAGATACTGCTCATCAACATCTTTGCCCATCATTTCAATCTCTCCGCATTCCTCCTCCGCTTTGAAACGCACCTGGGAAGGCTCTGCTATCTTGGCGACCTCGGCAACGACGTCCTTGTCAACCGGAGAGGTAATCTGGGCTCCATCAGACCAGAACACCTTGTAACCATTATATTCTTTGGGATTGTGGGAAGCCGTCACCATAACACCGGCTATTGCCCTCTTGAGCCTGATGGCGTAGCTGAGCTCAGGAGTAGGCCTGATATTGTCAAAAAGGAAAACGTGCATTCCATTGGCGCTCATCACATCGGCAGTGATCTTGGCGAACAGCTTGCTGTTGTTACGGCTGTCAAATGAGATGCAGACTCTCACATCGTCAGGATTGATCGGGTCACCATAGGCATCCTTGCAGTCAGCTGCGTGGGCCTTGATATAATTCGCAAGACCCTGGGTGGCCATGCCTACAGTGTATTTGTTCATACGGTTGGTACCGACGCCCATAATGCCGCGGAGACCTCCGGTACCGAATTCAAGATTGCGGTAGAAGGCATCCTCGAATCCTGCGGGATCACTGTTGCGCAACTCTATGATTTTGCCTTTTGTCTCGGGATCGAAATCCCCTTCAAGCCAGCTTTGGGCGACTTCTTTGAAATCTTTTGCCATAATTATGCGTTTTAAACTCTTTGCAAAAATAAGGAATTATCTGTATTTTTGAAAGTATAAAAAATCAAGTTTTGATGACATTCAGGGAATTTATACTGGAGCACGCTTCTGACGACACATCCAGGCTCCTTTTCGCAAAAGGCAGATGGCCGGAGATTGATATGGAGCAGGCTGTGACCGTCATTGAATGCAGGCGTAAAATCCGGTCAAAACTTCCCCGATGGCACTCAGAGCCTGACATCATTTACCCGGACAGGCTTTGTGCCGAGCAATGCAGTTCCGAAGAGACAGCCGGGTATAAAGCCCGCGTGGCCGCTGAAATTGCAGGAGGAGGATGTATAGCCGACCTGACAGGAGGATTGGGAGTTGACAGTTCAGCCTTTGCCGTATATTTCAAGAAAGTGCTGTACAATGAAATGGATTCGTCGAGGGCTGAAGCCGCCGGACATAATTTCAAGGTACTCGGGCTGGACAATGTCGAGATTGAAACTTTCTGCGCGTCGAAAGATGAAACGGCATTGTGGGACAGGCTGAAGAAATTCTCACCGGATATCATCTACATTGACCCTGCAAGAAGATCAGCAGACGGCAGCAAAGTGTTCCTGATAGAGGAATGTTGCCCTGACGTGCTCGGGCTCCTCCCGGAAATCTTCAGATGCTCGAAAAATCTGATGATAAAACTGTCTCCTATGGCCGACATCACGATGGTCTGTGGACGGCTTGAGGCAAACGGGGCGGATGCCATTGAAGTCCACTGTATTGCATCCTCAGGAGAATGTAAAGAGGTGCTTGTCCTTGCCGTGCAGTCCGAAGGGTGTCATAAGGAGCATTCCACAGTGGTATATGACAACGGCAACACTATGAGGTTCAATCCCGGAAATGACGGCAATATTCCGGACAATTCCCCGTCCCTTATGCACAACATTGACGAAGCGTATGGAATGCGTTACCTGTTCGAGCCGGGAAAAGCCCTTGCAAAGGCAGGACTGTTCAATGAGGTCTGCGATTTCGGAATGAAAAAGGCCGGGATTCACACCCACATATATTTCTCCCCGAAAATGCCTTCATGCGAGATCGCCGGATTCGGCAAAACATTCACCATAAAGCAGATACTGCCTCTCAACAAGAAAACAATCAAATACGTCGGCGCTCAATGGCCGGAATGCGACGTGACCTCAAGAAACATACCGATGACAAGCGATGAACTGAGGAAACGTACCGGATGCAGGTCGGGCGGAAAGTTGCACCTTTTTGGACTCCGGATGGATTTCGCTGAAACGGAAAACCCCGGGAAGACCCGGGGCGAGAATTTCCTGATAGTGACTGAACGTTTATAAGTTCAGGCAGATTCCCGCAGTGAAGCCAATGCCTCCCTGATAATGGAAAGGAGTGCGTTGAACATTCATATTCAGCAAGTTGTCTCCTCTAAGCCATAACGAGAAGGTTCTTGTCAGGGCGAATTCCAGTTCAGCTCCCAGATTGACATAGGCAGGGATGTGGCACTTCATAAAAATGATTTCGTCATCCTCTCCCACAGAGATAGCAGAATTGTTGGCAAAACCGCTTCTGCGTGATGCGAAATCAGCTGTCACTGAGGCAAATACGCGTTTCTTATAATTATACTTTGCCTTCACATCGCCACTGAAAAACGAAGGTTCGAAACACGGTTCAATCTGCTCATCAAGATTCGAAGATTTGATATGGAAACGTGAATCCACACTGACATCCCTGGATTCCCACTGGAGAAGAACGTCCGAATAAACAAGATCGAACGTCTTGAAAGCCAGTGCCGGAAGCATAACAGTCTCTGAAGAGTCATAGCTGTAATATACTGCATCGACAGGAGCGTCCTTGTACGAAACATAACCGAATCTCACGTCATAGCGGAACTTTCCCGAAATATTGCCTTCGAGACCGGCAGCGAGATTGAACCTTTCAACAGTATTCTGTGACATCGGGCCGTGGCCGGTACCGTAGTAAGGATTGAAGAAATGGCTCTTTGCCTTGAGGGAAGCATAAGAATTGCGGTCAAGTCCACCCGTGGCGGAGAGATATATGTTCAGATAATCTTTCACCGCCTTGATTCCGATATGAACGTCAGGATAGACTATCTGTCCCTTGCCTGTATTCAGTTCACTGCCATTGAATACATCTCCAGAGCCAAGCCTCAAGGCAACTTCCGCTCCAAGAGTCATATTCCATCGGCTCCGGTCAATGACATACTTCGGGGTTACGCTGAAAACACCGTTTGTGGATGAGAAGAGCGAGGAATATGCTGTCACTCCGACACCAAGATCAACGAGAAAGCTGTTGTGCCGCTTTATCACAGGACCGAATGAGCCAAGAAAATCTATGTCGCTCATTTTCAGGCATCCGGACGGAGCGACTCCCTGGGTGGCATACCTGCAGTAAAAGCCTGCATCATAGAAGAAATACGAATCGCCAGGATTGACTGAACGGACTCTCAGGCTTGCATTTGCGGCATTCCAGCCTACTGCGGACACTGAATCTTTGGTATGTATTCCCTGATATCCGGCATCAAATGAAAGAACACCCTTGTCGAAATCGGCTCTTCCACGGATTCCTGCCCTTGTCTCCATATCGTAACCATCCATTTTGCCGTCAACAAGGTCAATATTGGATTTCTCATCAAACCCTTCAATTCCATATTTGCCTATGAATGAACGGTGTGTAGCATATAGCGACATTCTGAAACGCTTCTTGAACTGAGGCTCCCATACGAAATCCAGATATGGACGCATCAGCCATCCGGCTCCCGCCTTGAGATATAGAGAACGTCCCGAATAAGGTTCAGGTGCAGGTTTCATATCAAGTGTGTATGGCTTGAAATCGTATGAGCCTCTATATGGATTCTCGAAGACAGAATAATCGAAATCCAGATTGAACTTTGTCAGGGAATCCGGCACATTCATTTCAATAGAAGGCTTGTGCACCTCCATCAGTTTTCCCTCATAAGCCCTTGTAACAGATACTGTAGGATTGAAATTCTGTGCGCCAGACCGTCCTGCCCCGACAAGCAGGCCGAGCAGCAGTGCGAAATATAATCTGTTATTTGCAATCTTCATAGTCTATTCAGCATTTTCAGAAAGTTTGTTGAGCCTCAAATTGACATTGTCAAGAACATCATCTTCCTTTGACTCAGGGGTATAGCCGTCCCGGACACTTTCAAATGTGGCTTTTGCCTGTTTGAAGTCTCCCCTCTCTGCGAACGAGTCTCCAAGCAGGATGAACGCTTTCGCAAGCCAATAAGTCTGGTCTGTTCCGGAATCGGAGAATTTATACACCTGGTTCTCCACATCGGTGAATTTGCCCTGGTCATAGTTGTCCTGAATCAGGAGATAGAATGACTCTGCACCTTCCGGAGTGGAAGTATATGCAGACAATGTCTTCATTATGGAAAGAGCTTTTGCCCTGTCACTTGTAGCAAGGTACGACTTGGCCTGTACATATTGGGCACGACGCTTGTCATCAGCATTGCCAGGCTTCTCCGAAATGACGGACTCCGCATTGGAAATAGCTGACTCATAGTTCTTTGCCGCATAAGCAGAGTTCATCATTCCCACAACAGCAGTATGTTTGTTGTTCTCGATTCTGGCATTTTCAAGCAAAGCCTTGTAACCGGCGTAGGCATCATCATAACGTTCCATACTGTATGACAGGTTGGCGAAACTGAGGGATGAGACCTCCACAAAAGAGCCTTCTCCGCTCTCGATGACTTTCCTGTACCAGTCGCAGGCCTGCTCTTTCTTGCCAAGATTGCGATAGCTCTCAGCCATATAGAAAGACGCCAGATTCATCTGCGAGCCCTGAGGATATTCATCCATATATGACTGGAGAGACACAAGGGCCTTCTGATAATTCTCCGCAAGGAAAATCTGCTCGGCGGCATTGAAATACATTGACTCCCTGTCAGCATCCGAGATTTCCACCCCTGTTGACACTGTCTTCAGATAAGCATAATATTGCTCTGGTTCCTGACGGGTCTGATAAATGGACTCGATTGCCCTGAGGGCGTCCTTGGAATAATCAGTGGAAGGCATCCTGCTTACCACCTGCTTGTAATAACCAAGAGCGTCCTCATACTGGGACTGGTTGGCGGAAATCATTCCGAGGCCGATCAGCGCCCTCGCCTGATATGTGGTGTCCCTTCCGGAAGACACAATCCTCTCGAAACATCCGGATGCATTGTCATTGTCACCAATTGACATATAGGCCTTTCCAAGTTCATATACAGTCTCGCACCAAAATTTGGCCGACGGCGAGGCGGACAGTGCTCCTGAAAGGAGACGTATTTCTCCGCTTACATTCTCCGTCAGGGCATAAGCAAGTCCCGCCTGGTAATACGGATAAAGATCGTCCATTGTCCTGGAGTTCTTCACAGCGGACTCATAACTTACTATGGACTCCGCATATTCCTTGCTGATGAACGAGCAGTCTCCCTTCCTGGTATATGCGTCCGTGCGTTCCAGTCTGTCCCCAGACTGAAGATATGTATCAAACCACTTGGATGCTGATGCGTAATCACCTGATTTGAAATAACAATAAGCCACGTCATAAGGCAGAAGCCGGCCTTCCTTCTTTCCGTCAAGAGCCGAAATATTGTACAGGTTCTTGAACATATCCGCAGCCTCCTGATAGTCGTCAGCACGATAATAAGACTCAGCGAGCCAATATCTCGCAAGCTGGTTCAGGGAAGACCGCCTGTCTGAATAATAGGCCGCTGCCTTTAGGCAAGGAACAGCATTTCTGTAAGAGCCTGCATCTATCAGCTGCTCTGCCCGCAGATAATTGGCTTTCATATAATTACGCTGCATATCGGCATCCAGGACATCAATCTTGTCGTAGGCCTCGACCGCTGCGGCGTAATCGTGGCTGTACAAAGCGGCAAGAGCCATATAGCTGTATATTTTGTCTCCCCGCTTCTTGTCCGAATACCTGGCGATATAGCTGTTGAAACCGGAAGGATCATTATTGAGGTCAAATGCGAGCTTCGCATAATTGAAAAACGCATCTTCCTCGATATCAGGATTGTACTTCAACACAGCATCTTTAAAAGACTGCATTGCAGCCACTTTGTTCTTGGTCTGGATATAGCTGTAGCCAAGCTGGTAATTCGCAATCTGGCCGAGAGAGTCAGTCCGGTTCGTCATCCGGGAATAATTCTCTATCGCCCCATTGTAATCCTCAAGGGCATAGAGCAGGGAGCCGGCATAGAAATAATCCTTCCTGTCATTCCCCTGTGCAATATTCGTCCTGTCATAATACTCTTTGGCTTTCACCGTATTCCCGCTGACAAGATAGGACTCTGAAATTATCCTGGCCAGATGTGGACGGCGCTCTTCAGGAATCTTGCCGTACATCTCTTCTCCGTGCTCCATCACGTACTTGTAGTCCTTGTTCATAAACCGGCACTCCATAATGTAATAGGCGCAGAGATCAGAAAACCTCGGATCATCAGAAGCTTTCACAAACCAGTCAATCGCCTCTGCGAACCTTTCCCTTTCATATTCAATGTAACCGGCAGTGCAGGCCGAAGGAGCCTGATAGTCATTCCTGGACATTCTCGTCACCTTGGTAAATCCTGACAAAGCAGAGTCAGAATTCCCGATCTCAAAGTCAGAATAGGCTTTCTTGAATGTCAATTCCGCAAGACCGGACCTCCCTGCAGCCGAAGGGTTCACTTTGGCGAAACACTCAGCGGCGGAGGCATAATCCTCATTATCAAACAGATTGAGAGCGTGAGCATAGCGTATCTGGCCGGCAAGTCCGGAATACGGACATTTCTCCAGATATCTTTCCATCTCCGCCGGATAGCCCGGAGATTTCATCTTGACTGAACACAAGACAGCATATCCTTCAGCCCTGCATTCATTTTCAGAAAAAGAAACAAACAGGTTTCGCGCCTCAGCATAAATGCCGTGATTGAAAAGTTCGAGGGCCTGTCGGAAAACAGAGGCCTCACTGCGCACATCCGACACAGATGCACGTTCATCCGCTGTTATAGAAGTTTCGCACAGCCTGGCGGCCTGGGCATAAACCATCACAGTCAGCAGTGCCGCGGTCAATACCGGTTTCTTCATAATCGCATTCCAAATAAAATCAGTTTGTAAATATACTATATTTTACAAACAATTCCTAAAAAGCTGTTTTGAAATCCTCTTGCAATATCGTGCCGGCTTTACAGAAATCGGCCCGGAGGATGGTAATCCAACCATCACCGGGCCGCATCGCAATTGAATTATGAAGTTTAAGTTTTAGTCTATTTGAAAGTTAGATGTTTCATCAGAAAGCGAAAGAAACTCCTATACCTGCAACAATGCTCTTCCTTGAATAATCCTCTTTTCCAGGGATGGCGAGCGCTTCAGGGGTGAATCCTGCAAGTCTCTCGGCAAGAGCCGGATTGGCTGCAGCAAGCTGTCCGAGCATCGGAGCGAGCTGGTCATACATCTTCTTTCCGTATCCGCCGTAGTCAGCCTGGTCTTTGGAGAAATTCAGGAAGAATGTCTTATATACAGCCAGGTCTATCGCGATTTTCGGAGTCACCCTGATGCTTGCTCCGAGACCACCGGATACAGAACTTGTAGAGAAGCTCATATCAGATATGTACTTGGCCTCGTCCCCGAATCCGAAAGTATTGCTGTTCACACCGATACTGAGGGTGAGAATCTTGTTCACATCCCATTCCACGCCACCGAGAATCTCGTACGAGTTGTGCTCAAGATAATCGGTCTTGTCACTCAGGTCAGTGTCACCGTTATACTGCTTGGACTGTTTGTCGAAATAGTAGTTGAAGCCGAGAGAGAGTCTCACATTGTTCCTCGGAGAGAATGTACCTCCGATATTGAGATTTGCAGGAAGGTCGGCAGCTACAACTTTCTCATCATCGAACTGGGCAACACCTGTAGAATTCTCTTTTGTGTCGTTCTCAAGACGGACTTTGGTGTTGAACTCATATCTCGCAGCGAAATCGAATTTTCCAGTCTTGTAATGAACAGAGAGAATCGGAGTGAATGCTATATCTTTCTGTGTAGCATCAAGCCTCTTGTCACCAACGAGTCCGCCAGCCATTCCAGCTCCCTGCTCCGGAGTGACAGCACCGCCGGAAAGCGTGGAGATGACTCCTCCGAGAACATTGGCAGCAGGCATCATCATTCCGCTATACTCAAGCTGGATGTTCTGGATGTTTCCTACATATTTGTTCTTAAGGACATTGAGACGCAGACCGGCTGACACGCTCCAGTTCTTGCTTATCTTGTAACCGAGATTGATCTGGCCTGCGAAATTGTACTGCTCTCCTACCAAATCAGTATCAACATCATAGTGGGTCACCAACTGGGCGCCTGCAAGAGTATTGATTACAGCAGGAATCATAGCTACCGGAGCCTCGAAAGAGCCGAGACCATTCTCATATTTGGCCTTTCCGCCGCCGGAAATCACACCGAAATGGAATGAACCGAACCAGTTGTTGTGCTTGTAAGCGAGATCAAGATGCGGAAGCACCGGTACAAATGTCTTTCCGACGTACTTCTTGTAAGGTTTCCCGTCATTGTCAATACCGTAAGCCAAAGGCTGATAAGTAGTAGTGGATATACGGCGCTGAATCACTGTGTTGATATCGAATGAAAGATACACTCCGTTTTCCATAAATCCGATGCCGGCAGGATTGAAATATGCTCCGTGCACTCCGATTGCGGCATTCTGGGCCGGATTGCGGAGATAGGCGATATTCTGGTTGGAATTGTGAACATAACCGCCTGCAAATGCGGTGAATGATGCGGCAAGAAGCGCCGCGGTCAGAATTAGTCTTTTATGCATTTTGTCGCTTTTTTATATAAAAACGTCGCAAAATTATCACAATAAGACCAAAATATAAAGAAATTCGACCAAAACGACAAAGAAAATACTGCCACCCCAAAAAGAGTGGCAGTATTTGACATTTTATAAGGAAAATCTACCTGAAATCGTATCTCAATCCGAATCCGAGAGAAAAGTCTGTAGGCTTGTCAGTATAGACAGACTGGATTTTGCTGCCATTGGCGAACCTGTGGCTGACACCCGGCTCAACAAAAATGCCGAGCTGTCTCAAAATATTGACCTGGAATCCGGCCGCGGCGTTGATGGACCACTGAAGCTCTTTAGGCTTGGCGCCGGAATCAGTGGAACGGACAAATTTTCCATTCTCATATTCATCCTTGTGCAAACGCCCTTTGATGCTCTTCTCTCCCATTCCGCCTGCGCTTACATATAATGTAAAGAACCTCTTGTCAATAATATCAAAAGAAAGATTCAGCGGAATTCCCAGATAATGCAGAGTCTGCGTGCCTTTGCTCCAGGTCTGCCCTTCCTCTCCTATCTTGATATCAGACGAGAGAATGGAATATGTCAAGCCGCTCTCTATTCCGAACCTGCCGAAACCGTAACGGGCAGAGAGCCCCATTTTAACAGGAATCTTATGGCTGTATTCAGTCTTGACTTCAGGCTGGTTGAATGTCAGTCCTCCCTGGGTCTCGATAATTGACGGAGATATCTGAGGTGTTCCCCCAAGTCCGTTCATAGGATTCGCTCCAAGCACCAGATCCGTCGGAGAACTCCCGCTGCCGCTGCTTTTGCCGGATCCGGAAGCAGACAATGCTATACCTACATAATGATTGCGTTTCGGCTTCCTCTTGTCTTCAGCCATTATCCTTGCCCAGGCCTCTCTCTCCGCTTCATAATCCACTTCTTCCTCATCCTTCTGTTCAGGAATGACATCATCGGATTCAGTCTCCACAATATCTTCTGCTTTGTCGGGAATATTCACTTCAGTATATGAATCAGCGGATTCCGATGGAATTGGCGGGACATCAATCAGTTTCTCTGCCTTCATTACAGCTACGGAAGCATCAGCTACGAGAAGAGTACCGGCTCCAGCCACTCCCAATGTATCAGGAACTTCCAATGTATTAGGGACAACCGCCACAGCAATCCCGCCATCCTCAGGCGCAGGTTCACCGTGCCGGACAAATAGCAATGCGCCAGCCAATACAGCCGCAGCTCCGACCGTGGAATACAGCCAGACAGGCAACATCCACCTGGATTTGCCTTGACCTGCAATTCCTGTCCTGGACGCAATACCTTCCCAGACCCCGTCAGACGGTGTCTCGGAATATCCTTCCATCCTATTCTTAAGTATTTCTGTCCAGTCCTGTTTCATAGTCTTTGATTTTCTTCGCGAGAATCTTCCGCGCCCTGTGGAACTGAGAAGCTGAAGTGCTCTCCGTAATGCCGAGAAGCGCCGCTATCTCCTTATGTGATTTCTCTTCGAACACAAAAAGGTTGAAAATTGTCCTGTAGCCGTCAGGCAGTTCTCCGATCATCCTTTGGATCTCCGACGGCGGCAAGATACCGACATCAGGTTCCTCATCATCAGCCTGGTCCGGCAGATAGTCCTTATACTCAATGAAATCCGTATGCTTGCGTTTCCTGAGGTACTGAAGAGTCTCGTTCACAGTGATTCTCGACATCCAGGCTTTAAGAGAGCCCGGCCCTTTGTAAGTGAAGGAGTCAATTGAACTGAATATCTTGACGAAACTGTCCTGAAGCAGGTCTTCAGCAGCCTCCCGGTCAGGTACATACCTCCGGCAAAGAGCGAAGAGATATCCGGACCAGCTGTCATACAATTCTTTCATGGCTGTATGGCTACCTTTCCGGATATCTTCAGCAATCTGGCGTTCTGTATCGTTTCTAAATAGTCTCATTTCAATTCATTGACCGCAGAATGCCTGCAATTCCAATGCCGAAAACTATTCGGTTATATCTTCGTCGCCAGGGCGTGTCTTATAGTCAAATTCAACGGTTTTTTCACCTGTCTCTGATCTGTACTTCACTTTAAGCTTGACAGTTTCTCCCTTTGTGTCAGGAAGGCAGTTCAGCCTGAATGACACATACCCGTCAGAAACCACCTCCGGATAGTCACCGCAGGCATCGTGTCTGAACTCCACAGTATATGGGTCGTCAGGATCAACGCCGGTCACCAGATTCACAGCATGTTTGATATTGCCATACCTGCTCCAGTAAGTCCTGAACTGAAGTGAGAGGTAACCATCCTCACATACCGTCCACATACGTACGAGTTCCACCGGATCCTCGCCATATTCCTCCTTGTCCGCCTCGGATGAGCCCAAAGTCTCTACAGGCTGCTTGGTAAGTGTAGGAGTAATCCAGAAGGCCTCAATCTCAAGCTCGCTTCCCCACGGCTGCTTTGGGAAATCGAAATTCGCGAACGCCCTTGTCTCCTCGTCGAAATTGAATTTCTCCGCATTGGTAGGCCTTATTATCGTACTGTCATCAAGCTGGATATAGAATGAATTCCCTTCAGGCTTCACAGTGACGAGGGCATTAGGAATAAGTCTGTCATATGATGCATTATCATTGTCCGTGCAGGACTGAGCACCGAATGCGGCAGAAATTACAAGTGCCGCTGCTGCCAATTTGTCAATTATCGTTCTCATAGTCATACATTTTTTATCTTTTCACTGATATAAATGCAGCTTTGCGGAAATCTTGCACGGACTTGAAAGATTTTTATCCGATCAGCCATTTGCTGCCCGGAATACAGGAAACAAGTTTGGCAGTCAAGGCAGAAGAAACAAAGGTGCAGACAGCCATAAACGGTATGGACACCGGTGTCGGCAGTTCAAGGACATTCATAGACACGACAGCCCAGAGATGCAGCCAGAAAATATGCATCAGATACATTCCGTAGCTCAACTTTGAGAGTTCCGTGATGATTGCAGGTGCCTTGGACTGCCTGATGCACGAGAACAGCAGGAACGCTCCGGCAGTGAGGCATACCACATTGATGGTGCAGAACGACCAGCCGATTTCCAGTTCAGGAGTCTCCAGTATCTTGCCGGGAACAGCCTGCACATAGTAGGAAAGAATGGTTGCGGCGGCCCCGGCTACCAGCATAGCTGAACCAATCACCACGCGCTTGTTGACGCTCCAGCCGAGATGAACCCTGATATAATGCGCGAGAACAAGATATCCGAGATATCCGGAGAAATACCAGAGCAGGTGGTACTCATTCCAGAAACACTGGCCCCAGACTTTGCCCGCCCAGCGGTTCAGGAACGGGATGCAGGTCGAAATGAGGAACAGCAATATGAAAAAGCGTTCCTCCCGGGCAGAGACATTTCTTAGCCAGGGAGAAATGACCGGGATGAAAAGATACAGCCCGAAAAGAGGGAACATAAACCACAGATGTCCAGCCAATGACGGGAAGTTCAATGGGATGCGTGAAATGTCCCTCAGGCTCGCCGCCACATCCAGCTGCCCCCATAAAAGCGGAAGGACACAATACAGAACGGTGAAAAAAAGAAACGGAGGGAACACCCTGGTGAATCTTTTCTTATAAAACTCTTTCGTGCTCTGTTCCTTTCCCATCGGCACAAGCAGAAAAGCCGACACTATTATGAAAAGAGGAACAGACATCCTGGAAAAACCGTCATAAACCGAGACGCATATGCGGTCAGTCTCATTTGCTAAAACTGCCTGCGGGCCCGCCATATCGGTAGAACCCGGTCCCGGATAATAATTCTCACTGGCGTGGACAAGCATCACAAGGAAGCAGGCGAATACCCTCACATAGTCAAGGAAAACAATTCTTTCTTTCATTAGGTTCTATCTGATAGTTTTAAAATGATTCCGTCCATTGCCGGAACTTTCACAGGGATTGGGGTTTTATGATTAAGAGTCTCTGTCTCAGGCAGTTCAAGCCAGCTGAATGCGTG
Organism: Candidatus Cryptobacteroides sp.; assembly: GCA_051870055.1. Classification (GTDB taxonomy): domain Bacteria; phylum Bacteroidota; class Bacteroidia; order Bacteroidales; family UBA932; genus Cryptobacteroides. The sequence goes on along the minus strand of JBJEBM010000118.1, from coordinate 7,237 downwards.
CTCGGGAATAGATAATTCCATTTCAGCATCATATCCGGAGAAGTTGCACACGACCAGAAGTGTCTCGTCTCCGCAGTCCCGCAGGAATGCGAAATGCCTGTCAGCGCAGAAACCGTCCGATGGCTGGTTGCAATAGCACAGGTCATAGACCGAGCCTCTCCTGACAGCATCGTCCGAGATTGCGAAGTTCAATGCTTCCCTATACCTTTTCATCAACGATTTCTCCCTGTCAGTCAGCGCCTTGACATCACCATGAATGTATTTGTAAAGCCTCTGGTATTTCTCTGGAGTCCACCAGTCGAAAATTGTAGTGCGTCCGTCCTTTCCGCTGAAACCCTCCCGGTCCATTCCTGGCTCCCCTATTTCCTGTCCGCAATAAACCATAAATGACGCGCGGTTGAAATACAGGGACGCATACAGGGCCGCGAATCCGTTCTCAGGGCGTTTTCCGAAAAAGTCCGATGCGAATCTCTGTTCGTCGTGGTTCTCAAGGAAATTCAGCATATAAGGCTGGAGGTCACCGAGAGACTGCCAGTTCCACGTGATTTTCCTGACTGACTGCCACGCCTCAACAGGGACTCCGGAGTCATTCACATTTTTCTCGACAATAGCCCTCACGGTATCGTACATTCCGGACTTGTCATAGAGAAGGTCGAATCCAACATCCCGTATGTATCTGTTGTATAGATTTTTCTGATAAACCTCGGCAATGAAGACAAGTTCCGGCCTTGACTGTTTCATTTTGGAGATCAGCCATCTGAAAAAATCCGGAGGCACCAGTTCCACCATATCGCACCGGAATCCGTCAACACCTTTTCCAGCCCAGAAACTCATTATGTCCAGCATCTTGTCCCAGGTGGCGGTATGGTTGTCGCAATAATTGATTTTCACGGTGTCATACCAGTCGTTGACAGTAGGGGTACAGGTATAGGCATTGCCGGAGGCCATTGCAGGCATCTCATTATATGACTGGGATTCAAGAGGCAGTTTCAAATCCTGTCCCGGATAATAGAAAAAGTCGTTCTCCTCTTTCCAGTGGACCTTCGTGTCGTCATTTTCTCCAAGTGCAGGCATACCTGTCGGGGCCGGATGAGCCTTGGTGAAAGTGCGGTAATCCCTGGCGACGTGATTCGGCACAAAATCAATCAGGACTTTAAGGCCCGCTTCGTGAGTTCTCCTGACCAGATCCTCGAATTCCGCCATCCTGTTGTCAGGCTCGTCTGCCAGATATGGGTTCACATCGTAATAATCGGTGATTGCGTAAGGAGATCCGGCATTGCCTTTCACCCAGTCGGAAGAAGACGGGACACATCCGTTGGAAGAAGTCTTCGTGGCGTGCCTGATTATGCCGGTGAACCAGACGTGGGTAATTCCGAGAGATTTGATGTAATCCAATGATTCCCTGTCAATTCCGCTGAAATGTCCGCAGCCGTTTTCTGAAAGTTTTCCATTTGTTTTCTGACTGATGTCAGGATTTCCCCACTGGCGGGGGAAAAGCTGGTATATTGTAATCTTCTCCATTATGCGAGTTTTTATATGTAAATCCTGCATAATCTGTGCCTGCCGGCAGCAGGAAAGTAGCCAATATTTACTGAAAATTCATAAAAAAACCCGCCAATGCCGTTACTGGCGCTGGCGGGAATATTGCGCATCAAGCAATTTCAGATTACCACTCGAGAATCTTCCTGAAATCGTAAGCCTCAGGCTCGCTGATTCCAAGAGCCTTTACTGCCTCGTAATCCTCAGGGGTCACATAGTGGGCGATGTAATTGTAGTAGTTCTGGGCTGTTCCTGCATTGATGTCAACCACTCTCGGAGGAATCTTGCCAGTCTCAGGATCCTGAAGGTCAGCAAGATAGAGAGGTGATACATTGCCGTATGCATCTACATAGACCATACAGCCGGTCTTGCCCTCGCTGAAGAGCTGGTAAACACCCATTGCGAGTTCAGTGCAGTAAGTGAGGTCGTAAGCCACAGGGTCCTGGCAGCGTACATCATAACCAATCTCGACAGGACGGCTCTTCACTTTGAGACCGAGTTTCTTGAACTCTTTCTCAAGAAGGTCGTTGAAGAGGACAGCCTTGGAAATCTTGCCGAGTTCAGGATGGCCGTGCTCATCGTATGTAAAATGAATGCCGGCCTCAGCAGCCTCCTTGGCCACGCCAGCATCATGGAACAGTCCCTCGGCGGCCACGATTGTACCGTAGTTGATACCGAGAACTCTTCTCTTGAGAATTGCCGAAATGGAAAGACGGATAATCTTGTCAAGAGTCATCTTGGTCTTGTTGAACATCTCAGGAATGATGGTCATCGGGCAGTGGGTAGCCTCACCGATACCTAAAGCAAGGCTTCCGCAAGTACGTCCCATTGCTGAGATTACCAGCCAGTTGCCTGAAGTGCGTGCATCCTCGTAGATTGTTCTTGCTATATGGGCACCCTCATTCTTCGCGGAGTTGTATCCGAATGTCGGAGCATTTGCCGGAAGAGGGAGGTCATTGTCAATTGTCTTAGGGCAATGGATATTCGCGATAGGGTAATTCTTGGCAGCGAGGAATTTGGAGATTCTGTTCGCCGTGGAAGCGGTGTCGTCACCTCCGATTGTGACAAGGAGTTTGATATTGTTGTCTTTGAAAAGGTCAAGATTGAAGTTTTCCTCGAAATCCTTGTCAGTTGGCTTGAAACGGCTCATCTCAAGGTAAGAACCGCCCCTGTTGAAATAACGGTCAGCCTTGAAGAAATCCAGATCCTCAGTGCGGGCGTTCTTGCTGAACAGTCCTGAATAACCTCCGTGAAGACCGATGACCCTGTAACCTTTTGAAAGGAAAGTCTTGGCTACACTCATTGAGACTGAGTTCATTCCCGGGGCCGGACCGCCGCCGCATAAGATAATTATTGCATCTTTCATAATTAATAGAAATAATTTTGAATTGATATTCCTTTTCCGGAATGCAAAATTATCTATTTTCAGCAAATATTCCACAAAAAAAGAATTAAATTTGTAAACTTATGCTTATATGACGCAGCAGAATGGACAGAAAAGAAGCCGAAATACGAATCAGGGAACTCAGACAGACACTCTGGGAGAACAGCCGCAGGTACTATGTGGAAAACGCTCCTACAATGAGTGACTACGACTACGACCATCTGATGTACGAACTGGAGGAACTTGAGAACCGTTTTCCTGAATTCATCACGCCGGACTCCCCCACCCGCAAAGTGGGAAGCGACCTGGCCAACAGCGACTTGAGCGGAAGGACACTTGTAAGTTCCAAAAAAGAATTCGCGCAATATCTCCATAAATATCCGATGCTGTCGCTCGGCAACACCTACAATATAGAAGAAGTGGAGGATTTCACGGCAAGGGCTGCACGATTACTCGGCCGGGAATTCACTTATTCGTGCGAACTGAAGTTCGACGGTACAGCCATCTGCCTGACATACAAGCAGGGACGGCTGTTCAGGGCTCTTACGAGAGGAGACGGTGTCATTGGGGACGATGTTACGGACAATGTGCGCAGAATAAGCAACATACCTGTCAGGCTCATCGGAACCGGCTACCCGGATGAGTTTGAAATCCGCGGGGAAATCCTGATGCCGTACAAAGAATTCGACAGGCTCAACAAGGAGAGGGAAGACAACGAGGAAGCCCCGTTCGCCAATCCGAGGAATGCGGCTTCAGGCTCGCTGAAACTGCTTGACTCAGAGGAAGTGGGACGCCGCGGACTGTGGTGCACGCTGTATCATATTCCGAGTCCGGACTCTTCATTCTCAACCCACGACGAGGCAATGCGCGCTGCGGCCTCATGGGGGCTCCCGGTTTCTGACAAAAGGCGCATCTGCCATAATATCAAAGAGATAGAAGACTATATAACTTACTGGGACACCGAGCGGAAATTCCTGCCATACGCTACTGACGGGATTGTAATAAAGATAAATGAGCTGGAGCTCCAGACAGAACTCGGTTACACTGCCAAGTTCCCGAGATGGGCTGTGGCATATAAATTCCAGGCCGAAAGGGCGTTAACCAAGTTGGAATCAATTGATTACCAGGTAGGAAGGACTGGAGCAGTGACTCCGGTTGCAAATCTTGCCCCGGTCCAGCTTTCCGGGACAGTGGTCAAACGGGCAACATTGAACAATTCAGATATGATGGCCCAGATGGACATAAGGACCGGAGACTATGTCTATGTGGAAAAAGGCGGGGAGATAATTCCGAAAATCACCGGAATCGAACTCTCCAAAAGGCCTGCGGACTCAACAGTTCCGGAATTCCCGAAAGTCTGCCCGGACTGCGGGACACCACTTGTCAAAGAAGAAGGAGAAGCCAAATTCTTCTGTCCTAACCAGGACGGCTGCCCGACACAGATCAAAGGACGCCTGCTGCATTTCATCAGCAGGAAGGCTATGAATGTCATTGCGGGCGAAGCCACTGTCGAGCAGCTGTACAACCTTGGCCTTGTCAGGACGCCGGCTGACTTTTTCGATCTTACGAAAAACGACCTTCTCCAGCTCGAAGGATGGAAAGACAGGTCCGCCCAGCGTTTTCTCGACAGTCTCAGGGACTGCCGGAAGACCCCGTTTGAACATGTGCTTTTCGCATTGGGAATCAGATATGTAGGTGAGACGACCGCCAAGGCGGCAGCCAGATATTTCGGAAATATTGACAGGATTGCAGCCGCAACGGAAGAAGAACTACTTGCCGTACCTGACATAGGCGGAGTGATAGCCGGAAGCATTTTCAATTTCTTCCGTGACCAGAGACATACAGTCGAGATCCAGAGGCTCAGGGCAGCCGGCCTGAAAATGTCCGTGGACACACCTGAAGCCAATCTGTCAGAGTCGCTTAAAGGCCTCACAATAGTGATTTCCGGAAATTTCAGCATTTCCAGGGACGATATGAAGTCGCTCATTTCACTTCACGGAGGCAAAAACAGTTCATCAATAAGTTCCAGGACCACATATCTTTTAGCTGGAACGAAGCCGGGTCCGGAGAAAATAAAGAAGGCTGAACAGCTTGGTGTAAAGATCATAGGAGAGGACGAATTCAGGAAAATGCTTCCTGAAGGCAGCCTGCCCGACAACGGAGAGGAGGAAGAAGAGATCCAGACAGACCTGTTCGGCGGGATGATTTAGCAGATTGGAGGAATGGGAAAGATCAAGCGCAAAATAAGGAGATTCAAGGACTATCTCGCGGAGGATATCTGGGACGAGAACATTGCCAACCTTTCCAAGGCAAGGGCTGTTCTCGTGAATGACCTGCGTGTGCTTGTCATAACAGCCAAGACTTTCTCCGCCCAGAAAATAGGATTCCAGGCTGTGGCGCTCAGCTTTTTCTGCACTATGGCTGCCGTGCCATTCATCTCCATCGCATTGGCAATAACCGGTGGAATCGGGCTCGAAGACTCGCTCAAACAAGTGATTTCCACCTACATAACCAATCCTCAGGCCCTTGACACCCTGTTCACGTTCGCTGAAAACATCATCAATACGGCTCAGTCAAGTCCGGTAGGTCTGGTAAGTGCCTTTTTGTTCTTCTGGCTGGTGATCTGGATGATGATGTGCGTCGAATCCGTGTTCAACAATGTATGGAAAGTCAACAAGTCCAGAAAGTTCGTGAAAAGGCTGTCTTTCTACATTGCGATAATGTGCCTATCGCCGTTCATCGTGCTGCTGTTCTTCACCGGGTCGGTTGTGTATTCCAACATTCTCGACATCCTTGTTCCGAACAGCATCGTTTTCTCAGACAACATAAAATCATTCCTCGGATGGATAGTGTTCGGAGTGATTTCAATATTGACTTTCTCGGCGATGTACAAATTCATACCGAATTATCCTGTCAAATATAGAAATGCGATAAAAGCCGCTGTGATGTCAGGGCCGGTATTTGCCCTGATGCAGTACCTTTTCCTTGAGACACAGATATTCGTAACAAGGCTCAACGCAATTTACGGAGCCGTGGCTGCAATTCCGCTGTTTATGTTCTGGCTGAATTTCGGATGGTTCATCATTTTGATCGGTGCCGAGATTTCCTATGCGTTCCAGAATGTGGCGAATTATAACTTGGAGAATTGATTATGAGCTTTTCAGAATTCACACAGAAAGACTACGAAGTCATCGCCAGAAGCTATGCGGAGCTCAAGGAGGCCGCAAGGAAAAGGTGTTCAGGCGAGAACGAGCTTGAGGTCGTCCAGAAGGCTTTCGAGTTCGCCAACGAAGCCCATAAAAATGTCAGAAGACGTTCCGGAGAGCCATATATCCTTCACCCTGTGGCCGTCGCGAAGATTGTAGTGAACGACATAGGGCTGGGTTACAAGTCCATATCGGCTGCCCTTCTGCACGATGTCGTGGAGGATACCGCATATACCACTGATGATATCAGGAACCTTTTCGGGGAAAAGATTGCATCCCTGGTGGAGGGACTTACAAAAATCAAGAACGTACTCGACAACCAGGACAGGAAAAATAAAAATGACGACTATACTGAGAGCCTGCAGGCCGAGAATTTCAAAAGGATCCTGCTGACACTCAATGATGATGTACGGGTCGTGCTCATCAAACTCGCCGACCGCCTGCACAATTGCAGGACAATCGAATATATGCCCGAATATAAACGGGACAAGATACTAAGCGAGACGATGTTCATCTTTGTTCCTCTCGCACACCGCCTGGGACTGTACGAGGTGAAATCCGAGATGGAGAACATCTGGCTCAGATACAAGGAGCCTGACGCCTACAACGACATCAGCGCGAAGATAAACCGGGACATATCGGACAAGGAAAAGAGCATTGACGAGTTCATCGCACCAATCGAGACTGCTTTGAAAGAAGCCGGTTTCAATTTCAGGATAAAGAAGCGCGTCAAGACGCCGTACTCCATCTGGCACAAGATGGCGGCAAAACAGATTCCTTTCGAACAGGTTTACGACCTTTATGCCGTGCGGATCATTTTCACTCCCGCCCCGGATTCAAATGAGAGCGAAAGGGACCAGTGCTACCACGTATTCTCCATTATCACAGGACTTTACAGATACAAATCAGACAGAGTGCGGGACTGGGTCAAGCATCCCAAGAGCAATGGTTACGAGGCGCTGCACTGCACATTGATGAGTATGAACGGGCTCTGGATTGAAGTCCAGATCAGAAGCCGCAGGATGGACGACATCGCCGAGAAAGGAATCGCTGCGCACTGGGCTTACAAGCAGGACGGCTACATAGGGGAGAATGACAGCGAGATGGA
>JBJEBM010000117.1:0-6622 GCA_051870055.1 Candidatus Cryptobacteroides sp. | reverse complement strand
GCTTGATATACATTCGGAATGTGTCAGAAATATCTTCCTTGAATCCGAAACTTATACTACCACTGCTGCTGAATAACTCATAGACAACTCCGGTCTTATAAGCATACGTTCTGTCAAAAAGCAGAAGAACTTGTATTCTGATGATTTTGCCTGCAGCGATGCAGTACTCGTTCTGCATAGAAACATACTGCGATGGCATCATTTTTACAGGTGGATCCGGCTCCAGAACAGTATCCTCTTGCTGAGTTATAGTTTTACCGCTACTGTCCTGCACTGTTAGAATCACACGCTGCGTAATTAGCGGCTTGTCATTTCCAAGAGAACTGATGTCAAAGCCAATGCGAAGGTTTGGTTCAATGATAACCTTCGTGCCGGATTGTGAAGGAGTATAGTCTATGATTGTCCGTGATACCGGAACGTGATAGGTCTCTGGTCTTGTGTCACGATCGTTGTCAGAAGCCCCAATATAGCCAGTTCCATCAGCGAAATAGATATTCTTCGTTTCATCAAAAACAACATCAGTTTCCTCCACTTCAATACCGTTATCCATCGGATTGGCTGCAGATTTTATCAGATCTAACCGTTCATCAGCATTGGGGTAAATATCAGTCTTTGGTACATAGTCAGTATCACCGATGGCAGCCTTTGCCGTGCGCAGTCTGCCAACAGTGATATTCTTGATAGAAGGATAAATCTCCTCGTTACTGCTCCCGTCGAAGTACACCTTTCGCGGTATGAGCCCATACTTAGCAACTTTTTCTGCATTCTCCAGATAGCAGAGACTGGCATTAGGACGAGTCTGACCAGTAACCGGGTCAACAGTCTTTCCCCAGTTAGCAAGAGGCAACATCAGATTGGCAATGTCAACGCTCTCTGCATTGCAGATTTCAAGGCCGTTGTAATATCGGTTCGGAAGATTACGGTCGCTGCCATAGACATATAGCCTCGTAGCGAACTCATCCACATTTGTATAGGATTTCTTTATAGCCGTGAGTCCGGCATCAAGACCATAGATAAATAAAGACGATGTATTGGAAGTGTCTCTCTTATTAGGACGGCCAATAGTAATTATATCACGACCAAGACTACTGTCATAAGTATGAATCCAACCAATCCCTTCCCAAGTGTTGTAAATAGCATTCAACGCGCCGAGACAACTACCGCTGCTGGCCTGAAATTCCTTTGCCTCGGATAGAATTGCAATCAGGTCTGCATCTTCGGTCTTATCTAAGTCCATTACCTTTATAACCCAGCGATTAGGAAAGAAGGCATCGACACTGGCCTGAATCCTTCGGGCTATGCCGTACACATCCTCGAACGTAGTTGTACTCTCTCTGGTAGAGAAATGCACGTTCTTCTCTGCGTCCAACACCAAATCGTTGTAGAGTGCTATGTCAAGCTCTTTCGTTGCGTCGTAGAGCATAACATTATTATAGACAAAGGAAGCACCGTATTCGCGCCTTCTGCCCTGTTTCTTGGGTTGTGGTAACGAATACAGCTTATAACGGAGCCCTGTACGTGAATAATCAAGATAGTCTCCGATTTGCCAGTCAATAGGAATAGGGCTCGTTATCTCGTCAAATTCAATATACGACACTTTAAGATAAGTGCCGTTATATTTCGGCTTTCCGCTGAAACGGATGGACTGGCCGTCTTTGGAATAGATGCTGAACCTTGCCATCACTGTTAGCCCTCCGCCGCTATGATACTGCCATTTACCAGTCTTGTAGATGTTATAGGATCGTTTACTTTGAACGTAACGGAGAAAATGAGACGAGCCCAGTTATCGCGGGCCTTAAACCCGTTATCGCTTTCCTCATACCCAGCATAGCGCACTTTCTGACGGCCAAGACCAGTATAGGCATCGTACACCTTAAACTCTCCATTCTTGATATGATTGAAGAAAGCCTGTTGCTGGGTACGTAGTACTTCAACGGCAGGAATATTATCTGTAGCGTATGCCTTGACATAGAACTCCACTTGGAATGTGAAGCTCTGATACCGCATTTGCACCGTATATTCATCGTCACCGTTTTCATCATAAAAATCGTTTTTATACGGCTCCTTTGGCTCTGGCATAGCAGGATAAGGATTGGTCTTTGCTACCAATCCCCATTCTGCTGCAGTATCTATTGCCGTTAAATCTGATTCAGTCTGAATATAGAACGGCTTGTATTCTGGTATGTTCGGTAAGTATGGCATAACGCTGCAAATGTATATTATTGTCACGAATAAACTGAAATAATTATTTCAGTTTATTGCATCAGGGAACGTATGGCTGGTGCTCCATCCTCCGATGTAATAACACTGCGGAGTTCGGATAGGATAGAAGCACTGCTGGTGGCTATAGCTGCATTTGTTTTTGCCATATCAAATGTGTGAGCCTCAATTTTTGCTATGTACTCCCACACAGAAACTGGAGGCATCAAAGCTCGAATCTGACGCAAATTCTCCCAACCCTGTGACTGTTGTAGCCGGATGTAACTGACATCAGCACGAATAGCATTTACGTAAGATGCAAGAAGATTAGCAGTATCCTCCGTAATAGACTTGATACCGTTCCCAAGAGCCGCATCATCATCGTTTGCCTCATATAGTTTATATCCCAACTTCTCGGCAGCTTCTTTTACGTACTGGAGACCTTCCAAGACGAGCCCAGACTCCTTTTCGAGGTCGGAAACAAACTTCCCTATAATCTCCATCCACGCAGCAGGACTTAAATTGTCGTGAAGGTCCTGTTGTAGTTGTTCGAACTTATCCTTGAATACGGCAGCGAAAATGGCCTGTGCCATCAAGTTTTCAATAACCTGAGTCACATAGTCGTGAAAGTTATCAATGGCGGAGTACAGGTCGTTATTGCGGAAGGCTTCAACAAGGGAATCCCGGAGTTGTGTTCCGAGGTCTCCAGCCCACTCCTGAATCGTGTTGTTTATGCTCTCCTCGGCTTCTATCATTTTTTGCTGAACTTCATCCCAGTGGTCCACGATTTCTTTAGTCTTTTCATCAAGCTTATCGTAGTCAGCAATAATACGTGGATTCAGGGCGAAAGGTTCGGCATCCTCAGATTCGTCCAACAACGTGCCATAATGTTCTATCAGGTTCTCGAATACGGGAACGGTTTTTTTTGCTCCAAATAAGCCTACAAACAAGCCTGTAATGGCTCCAGCCGCTGCTCCGATAATAGTACCGAGACCCATTGCCCAGCCGCCTATTGCCGTTCCAATAGCAGCGCCAGCTGCAGCACCCATACCCACAGCGGCAAGTGTATTTCCGGCATCAGAAACTTTCTTAGTTCCGGTCTGTACCTGCCCTCCAGCCAGTTCCAATAATGTGGCGTTCAACTCATCTGCTGCAGCCTTATACTTTTCAGCTCCTACTATCGCTTCACCGAATGGGTCCGACACTCCAAACACATTTTCCTTGAATATGTGTTCATTATCAATCATCAGAGAGCGATAAGCCAGTTCAGTCCTAAGAACGGTAAGGGCCCATTCCTCCTGCGCTTCTTTGTTCTCTTTTATGGAGTTTCCAACAAGAGAAACAAGCCCAGCAATATTCTCAACTGCAGAAGAAATTATACCAATCTTGCCTTCCAAAGAAAGACCAGTTATGTTCCCGTCTGCATCAGTCACAGTCTTAGATAGGCTATTCTGTAAAGAAGAAAAACTCTTGACCATTCCACCCAGAGCTTTGAAACTTGCTCCAAGTGTGTTTGCCCAACCCCAGCCTGATTCGCTTGTCTGGAAGGTAGATATCGCATCGCCGATATCTTCGAGGGATGATGCAACCTTGTCAAGATTTTCCTGTAACTTATCCCAGAACTTCTCATCAATGACCTTTTGTTGTTCATTTCGAGCCGCTTTTATAGCAGCTACTATATCATCAAGGCTGATTCCGAGGTCGTTTGCGCGCTTTATCAACTCAGGCGGGATTAGAGCCGCAATATCCTCATCCGACAACTCATCCTTTATCAGAGTCAGAATCTTCTCCAGTTCAGCAAGAGATTTCTTATCAAGACGAGATAGGTCAACATTCTTATCCTTGAAAAAAGATGTCAAGAAGTTATTGCCGAGGTTTTTAATGCGTTCCTGCTTGATATCGTGAATGGCACGGATTTCACCCTGCCTCCACGTTTCAATAGAATCTTTCGCTTTCTTTTCATAATCAGCCCAAGCCTGTTCACCATTTGCTGCTATATATGCCGCTTTCCCCATTTCAAGGTCGGCTAATTCCTCGTCAACCTTCAACTGAATCTTAGCTTCTTCGTCCTCAATTTCCTGCAGCGCCTGTCTAATGGAAAGTGAAATACCTTCGCCAAAGATGTCCTTTGTGGTGGCATCAATCTTAGCCAAGAACTCATCCGTCTTTTTTAGATATTTGCCACTCTCGGAAAGAGCTTTCAACTGAGCCTTCTGATTGTCTCCAATTTCGGATGCTCGGCCCCGACCAATGTCAGCACGTAGTCGTGCAGCAGCCTCAGCATCGAACTTATCCAGTTCAGTTGCGGCTTCTTCCAATTCAGCCCAGAAGTCACGGCGATCCCTGACGCTGGCATCGACGTAAGAGAAATAAGATGAGATAAGGGCATCAGCATCAGACTGAGAAAAACCGTCCTTTATCAGGTCGTTATAACCCCGCTGAATCTCTTTAATGGTATCAATCCTGCTCTCGATGTCTTTCTGAGCCTGACTCTTACCAGTTGAAGGAATATGAGTGCCAGCCCTACGATTATCCTCCAGAGAATAGCCGAGATTCTTAGCAATGGCTTCGATGGCATTCTTTCTTATTTGGAGTTTTTTTACCTCATCATAAGCTGATTTAGCCTCATCATTGAGCTCGGCATAGATGGCTTTATCAAACGATACTCCGGCCACGGCCTTGAACCTCTCCTTTGCTCGTTCAATGCCCGGAACTACACTCTTGTATTGCTGGTCTATCTCCTTGTAGTAACCATCCACAGAGAAGTCAGTGGTTTCGTCGGCCCATAGTCCGAAGGCTGATGACTTGTTTTTGATGCCAAGTCCAGCCAGTGCCTCCTGAACCAACCTTGCACCCTTCTTCGGAGTGATATTTGCTGCAGCGAGTTTCGCCTGCCACTGCTTCGCCTTTTCCGGGAGATTAACTTCCGCACTATTGTAGAGGTCAATCATCTTTTGGAAGTACTCGTTCTGCGCATCAAGGCTCAGCTTGTTACGCTTCTCGACATCGGTCTCGTTCTCGTATATATACTTCTTACGGGCTTCATACCACTCCTCGATAGCCTTTACTCCCTGTTCCTCAGCAAGAGACGTGTATGTGCCATTTGGAATGGTAGCATTAATCTGATTGTTGAGATGAGCCGTTTCTTTCTGTATAGTTTTCTGCAACTTACCGAGTTCCTGAACATCTTTGTATATTTTATTTTCGGTAGTATTGCCGTTACGTGGTTTAGTATAACCGTGAGTAATAGCAAGTGCTGAGGTACGATCATACTTATAAATAACGTCCTTAAATACTTCCCAAGAATCTTTTCCACTGGTATTTGCTTCCATAGCAGAGAAAAAGTTCTGCATCACGTGAGAAGCCTGTTCCTCAGTAAGAGATGTTATAGAAGTGATGTTTTTGAGAAGATTATTCGATAGTTTCTGCCGCTTCGAGCCATATTTCTCCTCAATGGCCGTCTGTCCCTTATCATACGCCGTTGCCCGAGCCTTGTTATATATGGCAAGAGTAGCTCCATCTGCAGCGCGCTTAATCTCGTCATAAGCCGTAGCCTCAGTAATCAGGTTAGGCAAGTAACTGCCGTATTTTGAATTTAGCTCGTGAATTGCATCGGAATAGGCTTCTGTCCCACGAGTGGTTTTCCCTATCTTATCAACGAGTTTATCGAGTTCTGATGCAATCTTATCAGCCTCTCCCTTACTCTCACGAGCAATCGAGTCCATTTCACGATGCAATTCACCAGCAGCTCGGACTACCTGCGCGATTTCGATTGCAACGGCAGTAATGATTCCAATGATGGTAGCAGCAAAAGCGGCTTTTGTCGCAACACCTGCCATTTGCATCGCACGAGTATAAATATTAATAGCCCTCGTTAGAGAACCAACTCTCTGGGTAAGGCTGATTATATTCTGCAGTGTATTGATAGCCAGCAAAGCCTTCTTACGTATAGCAACCACTGCCAGTACTGCAGCATAAGCACCGAAACCGGAGGCAACCGATACGATAGTGCGTCCAATCTGCTGCCAATGGCTCATCAGATTACCTATAGCAGATACACTGCCTTTCAACAGTCCGTCTTGCGCCTGCCCTATTTGATACAGCATTATATCATACTGGTCTCCGAGGTTCTTTACCTTTGCTTTCAATGTCTCAGCCTGAACCTCCTGCATCTGGTAAAACTTACCACCTTCCGAAGTCATATCCTTGAAAACCTTTGCCACCATTTCAAATGGGACCTCACGGGCGGATATTTTGTCGAATACTTCTCCGGCGGACACAATGCGGCCTTCAATCTCCTCGAATTGCTTTGCCAACTCAGTCAAGATAGGTATTCCGGCCTCCGTTAGCTGCCTGACTTCCTGTCCGCGAAGAAATGATGCACTCCTGATCTGGCCATAAGCCAAAATGATTCGGCTCATAT
>JBJEBM010000116.1:0-32548 GCA_051870055.1 Candidatus Cryptobacteroides sp. | reverse complement strand
CATTGAGCGATAATCCCTATGAAACACAATATTTTGCAACTTGCGAAACTTAAATAAATTATAAACAGAACCGACTCTTAACTTTGCATTTGACAGCATATATTGCAAGCAAAGTCAAGAGTCAGTATTATTTATTTGCGCCACCAGGCCTCTATTTCCTCGAGAGTCTTCCCAGTGGTCTCAGGAACCAATTTCCACATTATCAGCATATAAGGAACACACATCAGCGCAAACAGCAGGAATGTTCCAGCCGGAGTCAGATTCTCCAAAAGCCAAGGTGTAAGCTGTCCGACAAGATAAGTGCCTACCCAGAGAGCCAGGCCTGCAATGCTCATCGCCAGTCCCCTGACGCTGTTCGGATACATTTCAGACAAAAGTACGAACACTACGGCGCTGATGGAGATGGCAGTGCAGAAGACATACAGAAGGAAGAATGTCAGCAGGAATCCGTTTCCGAGCCCCAGACTGCTTCCGGCGAAGAAGAAGAGCGAAATCATCAGAAGGCAGGCAATCATGCCGGAGACTCCCCAGTAAACCAGTTTCTTTCTTCCCACCTTGTCGATAATGAACAGGGCAATGACCGTGGTCAGCATATTGACGGCGCCCACAAGCACCTGTGACAGAAGCGAATCCCCACTTGACAGGCCGGCATCCTCAAAAATCTGCGGCCCGTAATAAAGCACTGCGTTGACACCCATAAACTGGCCAAGGATGGCTATGGCAGAACCTATGATGACAGCGGCGAGAATGCCCGGTTCCAAAAGTGCTTTCCATTCCGATTTGGCCTCGCCCTTCAGGGAAGCTTCCGTCTCTCCTATCTGCCTGTCCACTGAAGCCCTTTCTGCGTAAATACGCTGCAGGACAACAGCCGCCTTGTCACGTTTTCCCTTGACAATCAGCCACCTCGGGCTTTCAGGAATGAGCAGGATGACGAAGAGGAACAGAGCATCCGGAATAAGTTCGCAGCCGAGCATTCCTCTCCAGTATTCGGAAGCGAACAATTTGTGCATCAGTCCGGTCCCGTCACAGTCAACCGCAGTGGCTCCTCTGAGAATCAGATAATTGACAAGATAAGCCACAAGAAATCCGACAGTCACTGCCAGCTGGTACATAGACACCAGAGTCCCTCGTTTCTCAGCCGGAGCGACCTCGGAAATATAAATCGGCGATACAATCGAAACAATGCCGATACCGATACCGCCTATCACCCTGTATATCACAAGCTGCTGGAAATCAGCGCACAGTGCGCATCCGGCAGCGGAAACACTGAACAGGATGGCAGACAGAATCATTGTCATCTTGCGCCCGAAATGGTCGCTCAGCATTCCTGCGCATACTACGCCCGCAATAGAGCCGATCAAGGCACAGCCGACATACCATCCCTGCTGTAGAGTGTTCAATGAAAACTGCGTAGCGACGACACCGGTTGTTCCGGAAATGACGGCAGTATCATATCCGAACAGTATTCCTCCTATCGCAGCCACAGCCGAGAGGAATACAATATAGCCCATATTAGCCTTCAGTTCAAGTGATTGAGTCATAACGAGAAAGCTATCATATTCCGAAATATTCCCTGTATCTGTCATACAGATGTCCGGCCTGGATATAAGCCGACTGAGGGCTCATGAAATGCGAGAACTCGAAGGTGATGGCCTTGTCATATCCGCACCTTTTCGCCGCCTCAAGCTTGAGCCTGAGCTTGTCAAATTTAATCGGGAAGAACCTGATAGGCATATCCCTGTCGAATGTCTCGGCATTGGTCCAGCACTTCATTCCATAGCGGTCGGCGAGTTTCTTGTTCACCGAGAAAAAAGCGTCAAGCTCATCATAATCAATATGTCCGTCCTGGAAAGCGCAGGCATCTACATACTCGTGGATACCGTCGAAAATCTCGTTCCACTCACGCTCGTGCTCCTCCACGGACACCGCATCGGCACGTGACAGCTGGCCGTTGGCTCCCATGACCGCCTTCTTCCCGTCAATCCAAGGAGAAATGAAGGTAGGAAGTCCGCCTGAGACCTCCTTGCACTGCTTGCCCATCGCGCGGAAAGACTCTATTGCCCCCTTTGTGCTCCTGCTTATCTCTCCGCTGATATACCAGCCGCCGAAACTGCTGTATTTGCTTCCATATCGCTCCCAGACCTCGTCAATGACGAACTTGTTCGATTCCACCTCATAGCTCATATCGTGTGTGTCCCAGTATTTTCCGGAGTCATATAGCCCGAGATAGAACTTCATGTCATACTTCTGCGCAAGACGGCAGAACATATCTATAAGGTCAACGGAAGGCATATAGCATCCTTTCTTCAGAAGATATGGAGATGGATAAGTAATGAATTTCCGGTAACCGCACCTGATGTCAATCACAGTGTCGATACCGACAGCCTTCATATACTGGAAATCCCTGTCCCATTCTTTCTCACCCCAGTTCTGGTGAGGAATGTCGTGGGAAATCTCGTCAAGAAATGTTCCTGTGATTGGCAATGCCTCTCCCTTTGGGACAATGAGCCTCGACTCGATATTGCCCGATGCCGTCCTGTCCTTAATCTCTCCAGCCTTGCAGGCCGTCATCAGCACAGGAGCTGAAACCATCGCCGCAGTTGCCGCCGCAGCATCCTTAAGGAATGTTCTTCTGTCTGCCATAAGAAAGTATTTTAAATTTTCTAAAATAATCTCTTCGCAAATTTAAAAAAAATTATTAATATTACACTCAAAATTAGAGCGAAATTAAAAAACGCTCTAAAAATTAGTAATATTATCGGTATATGCAATGAGTGAGATTGTTTTTAAGGGGCTGGCATCCAAATATATGGACGAACTCCTCGGCAGCGTTCTTCCTTTCTGGCTCGAAAAGTCACAGGATAAGGAGTACGGAGGTTACTTCACTTGCCTTGGCAGGGACGGGAGCGTCTATGACACAGACAAATTCATCTGGCTTCAGGGCCGGGAGGTCTGGTTGTTCTCTATGCTGTACAACAAACTGGAGAAGAACAGAGAATGGATTGACTGCGCAGTGCAGGGAGGCGAGTTCCTTAAAAAATACGGCTGTGACGACAACCTGGACTTTTATTTTTCGCTCACCAGGGAAGGCAGGCCTATTATCCAGCCTTACAACATTTTCTCAAACACATTTGCCTGCATGGCTTTCGCACAGCTTGCCGAGGCCACCGGCAATGACGGTTATGCCGACCTCGCCAAACGTATATTCACAAGAATTCTCGAAAGGCGCTCCAACCCTAAAGGGCAGTGGTCAAAAGCCTTTCCCGGCACAAGACCGATGAAAGACTTCGCCCTGCCTATGATCATCTGCAACATGGCCCTGGAAGTGGAGAAGATTCTCGACAACAAGGAGCTGCTGGACAGCACTATAGACGAGTGCATCCACGAGGTGATGGATGTGTTCTACCAGCCGGACCTTGGAGTGATGGTCGAGAATCTGTCGTCAGTTGACAACAGCCTTGTGGACTGTTTCGAGGGCAGGACAGTGAATCCGGGCCACGACCTTGAGGCAATGTGGTTTATCGAGAATCTCGCGACAAGACTTGGAGACAGGGCGCTTGTAGAGAAATGCGTTGACATTTCGCTCCGAATCATAGACTACGGCTGGGACAAAGAATACGGAGGAATTTTCTATTTCCTTGACAGGAAAGGATATCCGCAGCAACAGCTCGAATGGGACCAGAAACTGTGGTGGGTGCACCTGGAGGCCGCTATCGCCATGATTAAAGGATATCACCTGACAGGCAACCGGAAATGCCTTGACTGGTTCCTCAAACTTGACGATTACCTCTGGAGCCATTTTAAAGACAATGAATACCCTGAATGGTACGGATATCTGAACCGCAGGGGCGAAGTACTCCTTCCTTTGAAGGGAGGAAAATGGAAAGGCGCGTTCCACGTTCCGAGAGGCCTTTACCAGATAGGCACAATACTTGGCCAGATTGCCGGGAACAGGTAATTTGACGCTCACATAATAAAGTGATTCATTGCAAGTTTTATTAATCGCCGCAAAATTGTTATTTTTGCGGCGATAATTTTGTATTTCACGACAATATGCGAAGAATAGACACCAGGACATTGATGATGGATGCGGGTATGACATTGTTCGAGACAAAAGACAATTTCGGACTTTGTCTCGGCCAGGTGAAAGCGGAACTCTCCGAATATGGCAAAGTACTGACGCCCAAAGAGATGGATGGCATTGAGCTTCCGGAAAGCACTGGAGAATACGACTTTTTCATTGACAGGTCCACATTCTGGCGGAAACGGTATGTCTCCTGCCGTGTTGAGAGCGCAGGAGAGGGGGAAAAAGACGGAGAGAAAGTTTACAGATACGCCCTCTGCCTGAGGGAAGGAAACAGGAGCACTACATTCAGGGGCATAGTGATGGCCGCCATCATCCTGATGTCCGCCGGTTCGCTGTTCCTCTCCCACAGCATCATTGCCAGTATTCTGTCCGTTGCTGTGGCGCTCATTGCCGCATATTGCTGGGTGATGCCCAGCCGGACAGCCGCCAAAACCATTTTTACAATAATGGACACATTTTCCGGCAGAATACAAAACAACAGGTAACGGCAACTTAAGTTTCGCTGAGTGAATTGGAAATCAGATGATTGAACTTGCTGAACACAAAATACCGGAAGATCTTGTCCGGTACATAGAATCCTGGATTGTCCCGCTGTATGACAGTTTCGACAAAGGGCACGGAAGAGAACACGTCAATTATGTCATCAGCCAGTCTTTGGAATTGTCAAGGCATTATCCGGTGAAGCAGGCGATTGTATATACTGCCGCCGCATATCACGACACCGGTCTGAAAGAAGACAGAAAAACCCACCATATTGTATCGGCAAGAATTGTAAGAGAGGATACCAACCTGCGCAAATGGTTTACGGACAGTGAGATAGAGACGATTGCCGAAGCAGTGGAGGACCACAGGGCATCACTTGGGCACGAACCGAGAAGCATTTACGGCAAAATAGTGGCCGAGGCTGACAGACAGATTGAGCCATTAACAGTGATACGCCGCTGCATCCAGTTCGGGCTTTCCCATTATCCAGAGCTGGGCAAAGAAGAGCATTTCCGAAGGGTTGAGGAGCACCTGAAAGAAAAATACGGTGACGGAGGATATCTCAGACTTTGGATTCCGGAATCCGACAACGCAATAAAAATCAAAGAGTTAAGAGAAATAATATACGATTCCGGCAGACTGGAAGATTGTTTTGATTCTATTTTCAGCCAAGAAACCGAATAAATTCGCTATATTAGCGAAGATATGAATATACCCCGATGATGGAATTCTTCAAAGACAGGATATTGGTGCTCGACGGAGCGATGGGCACAATGATCCAGAAATACGGACTTACAGAGACGGATTTTCACAACAGACATATCTCCAATGCGATAGCGGGCCTTCCCCAGGAAATTGCGGCAGGCCCTGTTGATGATGTTGCAAGAGCTCTGGATTCATTGGCAACAAGCGGAAGGGAACTGAAAGGCAACAATGAATGTCTCAATATCACAAGACCAGACATTATCTATGACATACACAGACGCTATATTCAGGCAGGTGCTGATATAATCGAGGCAAACACATTCAGCGCCAACAGGATATCCCAATCTGAATACGGAACGTCTGAACTTGCGTACACCTTCGCGAGAGAGGGCGCAAGAATTGCGAGGCTTGCCGCCGGCAATGCCGGAAAAACAGGCCGCAGAGTGTTTGTTGCCGGAAGCGTCGGCCCTACTTCCAAATCCCTCACCCTCGCCCCGGACATTGAGGCTCCAGAATACAGGCCATACAGTTTCAGGGATATGGTGGATGCCTATTCCGAACAGATCAGGGGACTTATGGACGGAGGAGCTGATATCATACTGATTGAGACCTGCTTTGACGCATTGAACGCCAAAGCTGCATTATATGCGCTCGAAAAACTGGAAAGAAGCCGCACATTTCCCGCAATCGTCTCAGTATCAGTCAGTGACAAGAGCGGCAGGACGCTCACCGGACAGACGGTGGAAGCCTTCTGCACATCTGTTGGACATTATCCACTGACCGCATTCGGGCTGAACTGTTCGCTCGGAGCCGATGACCTGCTGCCTTTGATCAAGGAAGTGGCCGCTTTCAGCCCTTTCCCGGTGATATGCTACCCGAACGCAGGCCTGCCGAACGAGATGGGAGGATACGACGAGACTCCGGAACAGATGGCGGACAGCGTGATGAAAATGGCGGACGAAGGCATCCTGAACATTATAGGAGGGTGCTGCGGAACCACCCCGGAACATATAAGCGCCATCAGCAAGGCCGTATCAGGGAAAATACCCCGTCCCGTCCCGGAAAAATCCGCCGTTACGCTGACTGTCAGCGGACTGGAGACCGTTAAGATTGATCTTGCACACAGCAACTTCACCAATATCGGTGAACGGACCAACGTGGCAGGTTCAAGAAAATTCGCAAGGCTGATAGCATCAGGAGATTACGGACAGGGTCTTCAGATTGCCGCCCAGCAGATTGAGAACGGAGCCCGCATCATCGACATCAATATGGACGACGCCATGCTTGACAGCGCCAAATGCATGGAAAGTTTCGTCAGGCACATTTCAGGTGACCCGGCAGTGGCCAAAGCGGCCCTTATGATTGATTCTTCGCACTGGGAAAGCATACTTGCCGGCCTGGAAAACGCCCAGGGAAAATGCATCGTGAATTCAATCAGCCTTAAGGAAGGCGAAGAGGCTTTCCTCAGCAAAGCTATGGAAATCAGAGACTTGGGCGGAGCGATGGTAGTGATGGCATTCGACGAGGAGGGACAGGCGACCACTTACAGCCGTAAAATCGGGATCTGCAAGCGCGCATACGAACTGCTCACTGCCAAAGCCGGTATCAGGCCTGAAGACATTATTTTTGACGTCAATGTACTCTCTGTCGGCACCGGAATAGAGGAACACCGCAAATACGGTGTGGACTTCATCGAGGCCGTGAGATGGATAAAAAACAATCTGCCCGGAGCTCTGACCTCTGGCGGAATCTCCAATCTGTCATTCGCTTTCCGCGGCAACAACACGGTCAGGGAGGCAATGCACTCGATATTCCTTTATCATGCCGTGAAAGCCGGACTCGATATGGGCATTGTCAATCCGGGAATGCTGCAGGTTTATGATGATATCGAACCGGATCTGCTGGAGAAGGCTGAAGACGTGATTCTCGACAGGAGACCGGATGCCACCGAGAGACTGATAGAGAAGGCCCAGGAGATTCTTGCTGCCAAAGAGAGCGAAAAAGACAATCCGAAGGATGCATCTGGCACAATGCCGGAGGTGAATCAGCTGACAGCTGAAGACCGCCTGAAAGAGGCATTGGTGAAAGGCAGGCAGGACACTCTCGAAGCCGATGTTATGGAGTGTTACTCCAAATACGGCTCGGCCGTCAAAGTGATTGAGGGTCCGCTGATGGCAGGAATGGAGAAGGTCGGGGAACTGTTCGGTGCTGGAAAAATGTTCCTTCCACAGGTCGTGAAATCCGCCAAAATAATGAAAGAGGCCGTGTCAGTGCTCGAACCATATATGAAAGGAGACGGGGACGGGGATTCGTCCAGGCCGGTTATAGTGAACGCCACAGTCAAGGGAGATGTACACGACATAGGTAAGAATATCACAGGTATTGTATTGAGCTGCAATGGGTTCAATGTCATTGACCTGGGCGTGATGGTGGATAAGGAAACCATACTGGACGAAGCCGCCAGGCACAATGCGGCAATAATAGGGGCGAGCGGGCTGATAACTCCGTCACTTTTCCAGATGGAGGAGCTTTGCCGGGAGATGGCCCGCAGAGGACTCGACACTCCCCTTTTCATCGGAGGAGCGACCACTTCGGCATTGCACACGGCTGTGAAACTCGCTCCGCTTTACGGACACGTATTTTATTCGCAGGACGCCTCGTCAGGTGCTGTGATGGCCAAGAAGTGCATTATGGACAGACAGAAATTCGAGGATGAGGAACACGCAGCACAGAAACGTCTCCGGGAGATTTACGAGAGCAGGAAGAACAATGCCGGAGCCCCTGAAACTACTGCCGGGAAAGCGGCATTCGCTCCAGAATCTTTCCTGAAACCAGAGGAACACAGCCTGTCAGATATAGAGTGCAGGGAGCTCACGATAAATGAAGTGATGGTTCATTTCGACTGGCGTATGTTTTTGGCTGTCTGGGGAATAAAATACGGGACAAGGGATCCGGAAGACCCGGAGATGACAAAGCTCATCAATGAAGGGAAAGCAGTACTGGAAAAATACCGGAGAGAAGGAATTGTAAAGATAATGATATCCGGGAGAATCCTGCGGGCAAAAGCATTGGAGGCCGGAATCGAGATTGACGACAACGGAAAAATCAGAGTGCTGCCCGTGCTCCGGCAGGAATCTCCTCAAAAGCTCAAGGACGGGCGGGAGATCTGCCTTTCAATCAGCGACTTCCTTCCTTCTGACAGATATGGAACAATGGGTATGTTCGCGATAAGTGTCCGTTCCGGCCACGGAAACGGGTGCGAATGCGGATGCAACTGTCATTCACAGGATTATGAGGGAATGATGGAAAGGTCTGTCAGGGTGACTCTTGCAGAGGCCGCTTCAGAATGGCTGGACTGCGAGTTGAAGAAGAATATCAGGAGGGATGATGTCAAAGTGGTGCGCCCGGCTGCTGGTTATGCCTGCTGTCCTGACCACACACTGAAGAAGGACATTATGGAGTTCCTGCCTGGAAAGGAAGGGCTTGGCATTTCATTTACAGAAAGTTACGCGATGATTCCTGACGCATCGATATGCGGATTCATTTTCGCGCACCCGGAGGCCTGCTATCCTGAAATCCACCATATTTCAAGGAAGCAGTACGAAGACTATGCAGCCCGAAGAGGGCTCGGCAGAAAAGAAGCCGAGGTCTTCCTCGGACATCTGCTTAATTAGGAGATATTTATTTGGCAATGCCTGAAAAATGATATTATTGCATCATTAATACTTAATTATAAAACCGATTATGAAAATCAGCGAGATACTGAAAGAGAGTAAAAAACCTTTCCCGTCAGTGGAAATCGTCCCGCCTCTCAAAGGAATTAGCAAATCTGAGCTTCTTGACTCCGTAAGAAAATTTATGGAGTTCAACCCAAAATACATCAATGTCACCTGCCACCGCGACGAATACACCTTCAGGCAGGAATCCGATGGCTCATTCTCCAGGCATCTCGTAAGAAACAGAGTCAGCGAAGTCGCTGTATGCGCGGCAATCCTGTCCGAGTTCGACATTGACGTCGTTCCTCACGTGATCTGCGGAGGCGCTTCAGCCGAGGAGATTGAAAGCGACCTGCACGACTACCGGTTCCTCGGTATCGAGAACGTCATGGCTCTCCGCGGAGACTCCATAACCGGCGAGAAAAGATTCACTCCGCATCCTGCCGGATATTCCCACGCAGACCAGCTCGTGAGCGCAATACGGGACTTCGACAAAGACAGTTTCTGCATCGGCGTCGGAGGCTATCCGGAGAAACATTTCGAGGCTGCCAACATTGAGACAGACATAGAAAATCTCAAGAGAAAAGTCGATGCCGGAGCAGACTACATCATCACCCAGATGTTCTTCGACAATGCCGTATATTACAGATTTGTAGAACTTTGCAGAGCAGCAGGAATCACAGTCCCGATAATTCCGGGATTGAAGCCGATATCCACGGCAAGACAGGTCGAGCTGCTGCCACAGTCATTCTCCCTTGACATCCCGAAAGCCCTTACCGAAGCCATCGCAGAAGCCGGAGACGACAAAGAAGCCGTATATGAAATTGGAACAGACTGGTGCGCCAGGCAGTGCAGCGACCTCATAGCAAACGGGGTTCCCGCCGTGCACTTCTACACGATGGGGAAACCCCGGAACATCACTTCAATTATGAAAAAGTGTTTTTAGGACACTCAATCTTCCCTTATAATCTGGCCGTTGCCATCCTGATATATAATGGAGCCGCCTCTTGTCTTGTATGAAGTCTTTGGACACTTGAGCTCTTTGGCTTTCACATCGCCTGAGCCTGCAATGGAATATTCAGCCTGACCGTACAGGATTCCTGAAAGCTCAAGCGTGCCGCTTCCGGCGATATTGCCTTTAAGAGACTGAGCTTCAAGGTACATATCGACATCACCGCTGCCGGCTATGGAAAGTTCGACATTGTCCCCTTTGAACTTGTCAATGTCAGCGCTGCCGCTGCCCGCAATAGCGAGTTTGAAGTCTCCTGTAACTATCTTTTCAAGTTCAAGATCGGCAGACCCAGCCACTACAAGCGACATCGACTTTGAGACAACACTTTTGATTGTCACATCAGAAGAGCCTTTCAGAGAGACATTCAAATCGCCTTCACTTGTCACGAGAGATGAGATGAAATCAACAGCGCCGGATGCTGAAAGATTGTCCAGGGATGATGATCTGACCGTCACTTTGATACCATCAGAATGAACTATGCCTTCCTTGACAGAAACGGAGAGCTTGGAACTCTGGGGCTCCTGGCTGATTACCACATACGGAAGGATATTGTCAGAGCAGCTGACTTTAACCGAGAACTGGTCGTCAGACTGGATATATGTCACTTCAAGCGGGCCGGATAAGGAAAGCTCCTGAAAATCAGCCACTGTAGTATCCTTTTCAGCGATAATGCCGCTCGGGACAACAATTTTGTTGAACTTGGATATTTCTTCTGTGAGAGCCTTCTTGTTAAGGGAGATTACACAGGACGTGGAAAGAATTGCCATCGCCGCCAGGGAAAATGCGGCATTAATGTATCTATATTTCATATTCTGTTATTGATTATTCATTTATCGCAATTAATTATCCTTCAGATGGGTTTTCGCCAGATTCGAACACCTCCGGACCGAAGCCGAGAAGCTGCATCTGTCTCCGGATTCTCGGGACGATATTCTCAAGAAACTCCTTGCGTTTCAATTCCTTGACCTTGTCCCTCGCATCCGGGGAGATGAAATATCCCAATCCCCTTTTGTTGTAGATGATACCGTCCGAAGTCAGAATCTCGTATGTGCGCATTATCGTGTTCGGATTCACGCCCAACTGCGCCCCGTACTCCCTGACAGACGGGATGCGTCCGTCCGCCATCAGGGATCCGTCGAGAATCTTCTCGCAGATTGTGTCAGAAATCTGAAGATAGATAGGTTTATTTGAATCAAACTCCATATTGTCAATGTTTTATAGTCTTAACCCTGAAATACACCGCAACAGCAAGTCCGCCTGTAGCCAACAAATTGATGAGAGTGCAGAGAATATTGTAAACAGTCACTGAAGTGCCTACATTCCATTCATTGATAATCTTGTACGCAATGGACCTGATGAATTCGCCATCAAATGAGAAAGTCGTGAAAACAAATCCGGCAATCAGAGTTATCATGAAATTCAGGCCGATGATAATCAGTATAGGATAGAGAAGCTTGTGCTTCTTGAACAAGACCGCGCAGAGCAGGAAATAAAGTATCGCTATGCAGAAATTGAGGTACAACCAGAAAAGATTGACCGACATAGCAGCAGGGCCGTCCCCGAGGGAGTCTCCGAAATGCAGGAGAAAATCTATTGCATTGCCGGCAGAGGCAAAAAGCGAAGGCCCGCAGTTTGAATCAATTGCACATATCAGCGCATCTACGGAAAGATATACCGAGAAGAAGATTACAGGTACGGCAAGCAGGACATTTGCCATCATCGAGGCGAATTTCTCGCCGACTGATGCCGGTATCATAAGGTAGGCGGAACCGGACTGCCTGTCTGTCAGGAAACCATACACATTCGATGGATAGGTAATGAGCAGAAGCGATGTGACAATGGCGAAAACAGCCGTTCTGCTGGCAATTTCAGGAGAACTCCAGTCCTGGCTGAACACGAGACCGGTTACAAGCATGATTGCATAAAGCACAGCCGGCATCAGGCTCATCATCAGGAAAGAAGGTCCGTACGACACCGCCCATCTTTTGAAATCATAGAGGAAAAATCTGCCGAAACGGCTGAAAGAAAATGTATTGTTCATAATAGCAGTCTATTTGGATTCGTTAAACAGAGATTTCACAAGGTCCTTGTGCCTGTGGACGGCATTGAAAAGCGCCTCAATATTCACTTTGCTTTCCTCACCAGTCAGGTTCTGGTAAACCTGGATGAATCCTCCAG
Organism: Candidatus Cryptobacteroides sp.; assembly: GCA_051870055.1. Taxonomy (GTDB): domain Bacteria; phylum Bacteroidota; class Bacteroidia; order Bacteroidales; family UBA932; genus Cryptobacteroides. The sequence continues at coordinate 20,367 of JBJEBM010000116.1, read as the reverse complement.
GAAGCTGCTCGCTGTAAAGAGCCTCCGGATGCAGCACCGTTCCGTAGTCGAAGAAGAGTTTGTCAGAAATTTCCTGGATTCCTGCATTGAGGAGGACATCCTGCCTGTCAAGAATAATGATCGGGTCTATAATGTTCTCAAGATCACGGACCTGGTGGGTTGAAATCACGATAGTTCCGTCTTCAGGAGTGTATTTCATCAAAGCGCTGCGGAACTGGGCTTTTGAAGGAATGTCAAGACCGTTGGTAGGTTCGTCGAGATAAAGATAACGGCATCCGAGCGACAGCGCGAATGAGATATATGTTTTTTTGAGCTGGCCGGTGGACATTGTATTCATCTTCTTTGAAGGGTCATTCTCAAAAAGTTCCATTATCTCAAGGAAGGTATCCATATTGAAATTCGGCCAGAACTGTCCTGCTTCCCTCGCGAATGTGGAAGCCTTCATTGCAATATTCTGAATGTCGTCACCGAGATAATACTGGGACTCAAGAGTTGAAGGATTGCGGGTATAAGGGTCAAGTCCATCAACTCTTATGCTACCCTCCAAAGGCTTCTTGAGTCCGCAGAGAAGAGTGAGCAATGTGGTCTTTCCCACACCGTTCTCACCGAGAAGGCCGTAAATCCGGCCCGGCTCCAATGTCATTGTTATGTTCTTCAGTACAAGCACTGCGCCGTAACTGAAACCAAGGTTGTCGATTTGAATCATAGTGTATGAGTTTATTAATACACTGCAAATGTACAACCTTTTTTTAATTCTGCAATAGTTTTGCTGGAATTTTTTGAAAAAAATTATTTAAACTTAAGAATAAGGATATTAAGAATCGAAACAGCAAATCTGAGAAATGCCGCGAGCAAATAGAAGCACACAGAAATGACAACGACGAACCCCAACTGGGAAAACAATTCAGTCCAGGGCCTTACATAGGCGATGACTGCGGCGGCATTTATCAAAAAGGCAAGAATGAAACATACAAGGAACACCTTCATTTCCTTGCTTATTCTTGATGAAGTAATGACAATATCTTTCATAATCAGAATTTCATATAAGGTATTTTATAGTAGTCCGGGAATCTGATTGTTCTCTGCTCGTCCATTGCCTTATTGCCGAGAAGGCAGAGCACAGTGGCGCAATATGCCTCTTCCACAACATTGGCTGCACGTTCCCCTGTGATGCAGCTCGTGCAGAAAGCGGAAAGTATTGTGTCGGAGCCGTCATTTACAGCACCGATCATACTCTGCCCTCCATTGACGCTTACATTTCCTTCCACAACAGGATGAGGAGTGGATGCCACGCGAAGTTCCGGACGCCAGCTCGGACCTGCCAAAGGCACAGACGAGAACACCTTGTCCCTGACATTTCCAAGAAGCTGCTCAATACCTGACTTCGAGTTGTCCTCTTCCAGATAATACACTCCTTTGGTGAGATCCATTGTCCCGCGGCTGCCGAGAATCTGGTCCTCCATACCGTTGAACTTATTGGAAATCAATGATTCATAATTTATCTTCCGTCCGTCAGCATATCGGTAGATGACATTCACGGAATCATACACTTCCCTGCCGTCCTTCCAATACACTATGTCGCCCATTCCGGTGATTGTCTCAGGAATCTTTCCAACAGCGAGATTGCAGACTTCAAGCTGGTGGCAGGCCAGTTCTGTCATCAGGCCACCTGAATACTCCCTGTAAAGCCTCCAGTTGATTGAGCGCTCAAGCTCCGGTGACGGCACAGGCCTCCTCCAGTCCGCATTTCTGAACCAATGGCATCGCATACCTACAATGTCACCGATAACGCCGGACTTGATCATCTCGATTCCTTTGATGTACTTTTCATCATACATCCTCTGCATACAGAAATACAGAGCCTTGTCACTCTGTTGATAAGCATCATATATCGCCTTGCATTCATCAAGCGTCCTGGCCATAGCCTTCTCGCAGAAAACATTCTTTCCTGCTGACAGTGCATCCAGTACCACAGGAGCGTGCATATGCAGCGGAGTTGCTACAATCACTCCGTCAATACTCTTGTCTTCAAGGAGTTCACGATAGTCCCTATACAGTTTCGCCCCCGGACAAAGTGCGGCAGCCTGCTGGAGATTCGGCTCATATACATCACACAGCGCCACAATCTCCGCGTGCTTCATAAGCAGCAGATTATGAATATGGTACTGTCCCCTGGAGCCTGTGCCAACAAGAGCTATCCGCGCCTTGCTGCCTGTAATTTCACGCATTTTCTCCTCTGTGCAACTTGCCAGCCAGGGAGCGTACGCCAGAACAGCCGCACCTCCCGCAACATTGCCGAGATTCCTGATGAAATCCCTTCTCGAAATTTCCGTTTTTTCACTCATTTTCAGTCCAGATTAAATATTTGTATTTCCGTATCCGGAAAATTTGCTCTTATTTTATTTACGCCAGCATCATCCGCCACCATCAGGGCAGTGCTCAACACTTCAGCCTCCAGCGGATCTTCACTGATGACACAGGCCATTCTCCTCGCACAGCAGGCTTTTCCGGTGTGAGGGTCGATAATGTGCCCCGTATATCCGGGAGTATTGCCGGATGTCGACAACGCATTGTCCTTCAGTCTGAAATCCGCTATCACCTGACCTGTGAATGGAGACGGCAGGCTCACAGGCCAGCAGTCACCACAGGGATGCGCACCCGCAGCATAAACAGAGCTGTCGCCAAAATCCACAAAGGCATTCTCCACATTCTTGTCCTTAAATACATTAACTATCTTCCTCAGGGCAAATCCTTTGGCGAAGCCTCCGAAATCGAGTGACACTCCCGGTACAGATACTTTCAGCACATTGCCATCAATTACCAGCCCGGCATCCGGATTTCTTGCAATATCAAAATATCCGCCGGTCCTGTCCCTGAATTCAATACACTCTGCAACAACCTGCCTCATTTCATCATCAAGAGTCACCGCAAGCCCTGAAGACAGCACCCTGTTCACTTCCGACACCTCGCTTCCAGGATCGAAGCGGTTCATTCTTCTCTCGCCTTTCTCTAAAATCTCAGTACATATTCTCCAGAACTCCAACACTTTATCCTCATCTTCACCGATGACGATGACATCGAACCTTGTTCCCATCACCAGCGGGACATTGCCTCGGAAAATCTTCCCCTCCAGAGAATATTCATAATTCGGAGCCGTCATCGTACGAATCTAACTTAATGACAGGTCCGGCAGGCTTGCGAATCATTCTGCACAAAATCGAAATAAAGAGGTTTCCTCGGGCACATCACTGTCGCGAAACCTCCGTCAAGTGCGGTATCCCAAAGTGATCCGGACATGGTTATTCAGACTATGTATATATATTCATTAATGGCTCGCAGATCGGAAAACGGGAGCTTCCGCATCGGAAGACGGCTGGGCGTCTTTGACATAAGGCCAGCCTTTTTTCCAGAGCACCCTGTCAAGGAGAAGCATCCGGCCCACTTCCACAGCAGAACGGTCAAATGCGTGATAGAGAATCCAGTCCTTTCCTGAATCGTCCGTGACTATCTCCGCATTGTGGCCTGTGCCCGCAAAAACCTCATTGCCGTGGATGAGCACTTCGTAATGGTTCTGGAGCATCGGACGGCCCGATTTGTCCGTATATGGACCGAAAAGGCTGTCGGAACGGCCTACTACAGTCGTATAAGTGCTTGACGCGCCGGCGCAGCACGAGCCGACTGATGCGAACATATAATACTTGCCACCCTTCTTTAGAATGTAAACGCCCTCGAATGCGTTGCCGGCAACCTGCACAGGTTTGCAGCCCTGCTTTACGGAGAGTCCGTCCCCAGACAGTTCCACCCAGAATATCCCGTGGAAACTGCCCCAGAAAAGATATTTCCGACCCCCGTCCTCGATATAGAACGGGTCTATACTGTTCCTGACACCTATTTCCTTGCTGTTGAACATTTTGCCGCAGTCTGTGAAAGGACCTGCAGGACTGTCAGCCACTGCGCATCCGATCCCGCAGTCCCATTCCCCTCCCCATACCGACATCGCATAGTACATCACATATTTATCTCCTATCCTGTTGATGTCCGGAGCCCAGATTCCGGCCTTCGGCACAAAATCAGGCCTTGTCTCATTTGTAAACGCGGTGCCAGCTGCTTCCCAGTCCACCAGGTTTGAGGATCTCATAATGCTGACATTGTGAGCGGTAGCATACAAATAGAATGTGCCGTCCTCCGCCTGTATCACTGTCGGATCCGCAAGGCTTCTCGCACAGACAGGGTTGGAATAGGATGGCCGGGAATTCCTGTTCCCCGGTTCGGAAGCATACGAATGGAAAGCTCCGTATGACAGATTGGCAGTCATTATGGCCGCTGCGACAAAAAGTTTTTCAGTTTTCAGTTTCATATCAAGCGTTATCTTTAAGTTTTCTTGTCCTGCAAATATATCATTTATATTTTAATAAGGAATTCCGGAATTGGTATTTTCAACAAAAACACTAAAATAGATTACATTTCGGACATCCGTCTTGCACGGACTTTGCAAATAAATGATTACATTTGTAAAATGTGACGATAATACATTAAAAACGATATAACTGGTGAACGATTATCATTAAAATAACAATATGGACAACAAATTGCAAGAATTGACAGACAGGCTGTACAGCCAGGGCCTGTCCAAAGGCAAAGAGGAGGGCGAGGCTCTTCTCGCCAAAGCCAAGAGCGAAGCTGAAGAGATTGTGGCTGCGGCCAGGAAAGAAGCCGCATCCATCATAGCAAAAGCCGAGAAAGACGCTCTGGACTACAGGACAAAAGTGACCGGAGACCTCAAGATGGCTGCCACACAGAGCATTCAGGCTACCAAAAAAGACATTGAGAACCTGATTGTGCTTAAAGCGACAGGGGCTGCTACGGAAAAAGCACTTTCCGAAGAGGCATTCGTGAAGGAGCTCATAAAGACGGTTGCGGAGAAATTCAGCGCTACGGAGTCCACGGACCTGAACCTTGTGCTTCCCGAGTCTTTCAAAGCAGGTATTGAGCCATTCATCAAGTCCGAACTTGCAAAAATGCTCGGCGGTGAAGTCAAGGCGTCATTCTCCAAGAAGCTTTCCGGCGGATTCACCATCGGACCGAAAGACGGCAGCTACTTCATCAGCCTGACTGACGAGACTTTCAAAGAGCTCATCTCCGAGTACCTGAGACCGGCTACAAGAAAGCTCATTTTCGGAGAATAACCCATTTCCATTCTGATGAACAATTACGAATACATAATAGCAAGTCTTCCTGACATCACCCGGGACTGGAAAGAGTCCGAGGAAATGCCGGCCGACTCCATTGTTTCCTGGATTAAAGACAATTGTTCCGGCAGAGACAGGGATCTGATAGACTTCCTCCAGAAGGGTTTCGATTCCGGGAACCTTGACGGTGAGTTCTACAGCAACGCCCTGTCGCACAGGAATCCTTTCATTAGGGAATATTTCCGTTTCGACCTCAATGTACGCAACGCCAAAGTCAATTATCTGAACAAGGCGCTCGGCAGGGCGGCCGGCACAGACATCTTCCTCCAGGACGGCAGGGAATTCGAGGAGGCAGCCAGGACTGGGACAGTTCTCGAATCCGGAGACATTCTTTCCCGGGAACGCGGACTGGACGACCTGATGTGGGACAAGATTGACGAGCTGACCACATTCGACTATTTCGACATTGAAGCCATCCTCGGATTCATCGCCAAGCTTCAGATAGTTATGCGATGGAGAAAACTTGATCCGGATACAGGAAGGGAGATGTTCGGACGTCTCGTGAATGAAGTCAGGGGGTCGTACACAGGTGTCAGGGACGCAGCCAATGCAGCCGTGGAATAGCGGCGTACAGCTGAAAACAACAGGATTACAAAGAAAATTGAATAAAGATGAAAACAACAGGAAAAGTAACGGGCATCGTTTCAAACCTCGTCACCGTCGAAGTTAACGGACCGGTGGCGGAGAACGAGCTTTGCTACATCACCCTCGGAGATACCAGGCTTCTTGCCGAGGTCATCAAGGTGAAAGGCAAGAATGCTTCCGTGCAGGTATTTGAAAGCACCCGAGGACTTAAAAACGGGGATTCTGTGGAGTTCGAGGGCAGAATGCTCGAAGTGACCCTCGGACCTGGTCTTATGTCCAGTGTCTATGACGGTCTCCAGAACAATCTGGCCACAATGGAAAGCGTGTTCCTCCAGAGAGGCGAATACACCTCCCCGCTGGACCACGAAAAACTCTGGGACTTCACCCCTCTGGCCAAAGCTGGGGATAAAGTGACGGCCGCCGACTGGCTCGGAGAAGTGAAAGAAGGATGGCTGCCTCACAAGATTATGGTACCTTTCTCATTCAAAGGAGAATACACGGTCAAATCAGTAGCTGAAGCAGGACAGTACAATATCGACCACACTGTTGCGGTGCTCGTCAGCGAGAGCGGCGAGGAAGTGCCTGTGACAATGGTCCAGAAATGGCCTGTCAAAGTAGCAGTAAAGGCTTACAAAGAGAAGCCGAGGCCTAACAGGATAATGGAGACCGGAGTCAGAGTGCTCGACACTCTCGACCCTATTGCAGAGGGAGGCACAGGATTCATTCCGGGACCATTCGGCTGCGGAAAGACAGTGCTCCAGCACGCCATAGCCAAGCAGGGAGACGCCGATGTAATCGTGATGGCAGCCTGCGGAGAGCGCGCCAATGAGGTAGTGGAGATTTTCACCGAATTCCCTGAGCTCATCGACCCTCATACAGGCCGTCACCTGATGGAAAGGACGACCATCATCTGCAACACTTCTAATATGCCTGTTGCCGCCCGCGAGGCGTCTGTATATACCGCGATGACAATTTGCGAGTACTACAGGGCAATGGGTCTGAAATGCCTGCTTCTCGCCGACTCAACCTCCCGCTGGGCACAGGCCCTCAGGGAAATGTCCAACCGTATGGAGGAGCTCCCGGGAGCCGACGCATTCCCGGTTGACCTATCATCCATCATCTCTAACTTCTATGCGAGAGCCGGTATGGTTGTGCTGAACAACGGACAGACCGGTGCTGTGACTTTCATCGGAACAGTGTCTCCTTCCGGAGGTAACCTCAAGGAGCCGGTGACAGAGTCCACAAAGAAGGCCGCAAGATGTTTCTACGCCCTTGAGCAGAACCGCGCCGACCAGAAGAGATATCCTGCCGTCAACCCTATCGACTCATACTCCAAATATCTGGAATATCCGGAAATCCGCGAGTATCTTGACGAGAAGGTAGAGAAAGGCTGGGTGGACAAGGTGAATCTTGCGAAGAACATCATCAGGCAGGGACGCGACGCAGCCGAGCAGATCAACATTCTCGGAGACGACGGAGTTCCTATCAGCTACCACGAGACATTCTGGAAATCGGAGCTTCTCGACTTCGTTTTCCTGCAGCAGGACGCATTCGACGCAGTGGACAGCCTTTGTCCGATGGAGCGTCAGAAATATATGCTGAACCTCATTCTGGACATCTGCGGACGCAGTTTCGACTTCAAGGACTTCGAAGAGTGCAGAAACTTCTTCAAGGAGCTCATCAATGATCTCCGGCAGATGAACTACACAGAGTTCCACAGCGCGGAATTCGGGAAATATCAGGCACAACTTTCTAAATTACTGGAAGAAAATGGCAAATAAGGCATTTCAAAGAACATATACGCAGCTCGACGCCATCACCAAGGCGACTGTGGCCCTGAAAGCCACTGGAGTTGCCAATGACGAGCTCGCCACAGTGGGAGGACGTCTCGCACAGGTGGTGAAGACAAAAGGCGACGCTGTCACCCTCCAGGTATTCGCAGGCACAGAGGGCATCCCTACTGACGCCGAAGTGTCATTCCTCGGAGCCCCTCCTACATTGAAGGTGAGCGAGCAGCTCTCAGGAAGATTCTTCAACGCATACGGCAAGCCGATTGACGGTGGTCCTGAAGTAGAGGGAGAAGAGAGAGAAATCGGAGGCCCTTCAGTGAACCCGTACAAGAGAAGACAGCCATCCGAGCTGATTCCTACCGGTATCGCCGGCATCGACCTGAACAACACCATCGTGTCAGGACAGAAGATTCCGTTCTTCGCAGACCCTGACCAGCCGTACAACCAGGTTATGGCTGACGTGGCTCTCCGTGCGGATGTGGACAAGATTATCCTCGGCGGTATGGGCCTGTCTAACGACGACTACCTGTTCTTCAAGAACGCATTCGAGTCAGCAGGCGCTCTCGAAAAAATCATCAGTTTCGTGAACACGACCGAGGAATCACCTGTCGAGCGGCTTCTCATTCCTGATATGGCATTGACGGCAGCTGAGTATTTCGCAGTTGACAAGAACGAGAAAGTGCTTGTGCTCCTGACAGACATGACACTGTACGCAGACGCCCTGAGTATCGTGTCGAACCGTATGGACCAGATTCCTTCCAAAGACTCCATGCCGGGATCGCTGTATTCGGACCTCGCCAAAATCTACGAGAAAGCCGTACAGCTGCCATCAGGCGGTTCGATCACTATCATCGCCGTGACGACCCTCAACGACGGAGACATCACCCACGCGATTCCGGACAACACCGGTTACATCACAGAGGGACAGCTCTATCTCCGCGCTGACGCTGATTCAGGCAAGATTATCATTGACCCTTTCCGTTCACTTTCACGACTCAAGCAGCTCGTCCAGGGCAAGAAGACGAGAGAGGACCACAGCCAGGTGATGAATGCCGGTGTGCGTCTGTATTCCGATGCCCAGAACGCCAAGACCAAACTTGAGAACGGTTTCGACCTCAGCGACTACGACCACAGGTGTCTCGCATACGCCAAAGAATATGCGACAAGACTTCTCTCAATCGATGTGAACATCACTATCGAGGAGATGCTCGACACCGCCTGGGAACTGTTCGCCAAGTACTTCAGCAAGGCTGAGACCGGTATCAAGCAGGCGCTTATTGACAAGTACTGGAAATGAGTAATCTTCAAACAATAACCAGCATCATCTTATGCAGATCTGAAGCAGGTTATTATTTTCAAATTACTAAACGTTTAATTTATGGCAATTAAATTCCAATACAATAAGACTTCCCTGAACAACCTCGGCAAGCAGCTGAAGATGCGTCAGAAGGCCCTCCCTACCCTTCAGAACAAGGAGTCGGCCCTCCGCCTCGAAGTACGCAAGGCCAAGGAAAAATCGGAGAAACTTATTGAGGAACTGGATGCCTCCATGAAGAAGTACGACTATCTTGCCGCTTTGTGGAACGAGTTCGAGCCGGGGCTTATCAGCATCACGGATGTTGACCTTGTCACGGTAAAACTCGCCGGAGTGAAGACTCCGGAGTTGAAAGAGATTCATTATGAGATACATCCTTTCAATGCTTTCGTCAAGCCGGCCTGGTATGCTGACGGCGTGGCCATTCTAAAAGAGCTGTCACGTCTCGGCATCGAGTCGGAAGTCTATCAGGAAAAGAGCCGTATTCTCGACTACCAGAGGAAGAAGACCACCCAGAAAGTGAACCTCTACGAGAAGGTGCAGATTCCCGGTTATCAGGAGGCTATCCGGAAAATCAAACGATATATGGAGGATGAGGACAACCTCAGCAAGGCCTCGTCCAAGATCGTGAAGAGCCGCCACGAGGAAGAAGAAGCTATGGAGGAGCTGCAGAATGATTAGTCAGATGACCAAATACTCCTTTATCCTTCTGACAGAAGGGCAGGAGACATTTCTCAAGGAACTCCAGGAACTCGGAGTTGTGGACATCACGCGTTCATCCAAGCCGGTGGACGACCGTTCCGCATCCCTGCTTTCCAAGGCCGGAGAATGCAAAAGCGCCCTCTCAAAACTGAACAGGGCTGACTGGAGCAAGGACCCTGACTTCGCGGCGATTCAGAAATCCGCTGAAGGAATGGACTTCTCCAGCTCAGGAGCCGGGGATATTGTCCAGCTCACCGATTCAGCATTCTCAGAGTTGGCAGAACTGACAGCCCAGATACAGTCCGCACGTAAAGAACTGATTTACAGGGAGTCTTGGGGGGATTTCGACAAATCGGCCATCGACAGGCTGGAAGAGATTGGATATAAATTCCATTTCTACAACATTTCAGCCAAGACGTTCTCAAGCATTGACAGAAGCGGATGGGCTGTCCAGGTCATTTCCGAAGACGAAAAGAGTGTACGTTTCGTAGTGGTCGCTCCAACTGATGAAGAATACACTTTCCCGGCGCAGGAATGTCCGGCTCCGGAAGGAAACTGGAAAGAGACCGCAGCTGAGATAGAAAGGCTGAACGGGGAAATCATCGAGCGGAAAGCAAGGATTCTGAAACTCAAGGAATGCACAGGCATACTGGCTGATTCCCTGAACGACGGGCTTGTCAATCTCGACAGATACCTCGCAGTTTCAGCCGGCGAGAAAGCAGCGGAGAATATGGTGACTACATTCACCGGATTTGCCCCTGTCGAAGAGGAAGAAAGGCTGTGCAAGGCGTTCGACGGAATGGAAGTCTATTACCTCAAAGAGGAGGCAAAAGAAGAGGACAATCCGCCTATCAAGCTGAGGAACAACAAGTTCGCAAGTATGTTCGAAGTCCTGACAGGAATGTACGGAATGCCTGTTTACGGTGAATTCGACCTCACACCTGTGCTGGCTCCTTTCTTTATGCTGTTCTTTGCGCTCTGTATGGGTGACGCGGGATATGGAATTATCCTTATGCTTTTCGGCACAGCATTGTGCAGGAAGTGGATAAGTATTGATATGTTCAAGGGGCTCGGTCCTCTTATCGCCACCCTCGGAGCCGCCACGTTTGTAGTAGGCATTTTCCTGGGAACATTTTTCGGAGTAAATCTTTCCGAAGCGGCCTGGGTTCCTGAATGGCTGAAGAGCGTGATGATTGTCGGCTACATAGCAGGCTTCCCTGCACAGATGGTGCTGGCTGTCGGAATCGGTGTCTTCCACGTATGTCTCGCAATGGTAATCAAGGCGATAGGATATACGAAGAGATTCGGGCTGAAGGCTAATATCAGCACCTGGGGTTGGGTTCTGCTCATCGTGGGCGGCCTGATACTCGCAGGACTCGGATTCCTTGAGGTGATGGACACCGCCGTGATGAAGGTGATTGTGACAGTGCTCGGTATTGTTTCCGCACTTGCAATTTACGTATTCAACACGCCGGGACGCAATCCGCTGATGAACATCGGTTCAGGACTCTGGGACACATACAATATGGCCACAGGACTTCTTGGAGACATCCTGAGCTATATCAGGCTTTATGCCCTCGGTCTTGCCGGAGGAATGCTCGGCTACGCTTTCAATATTCTCGGAGGACTGGTGCTCGGTGACGGAGGCATCCTGAACTGGCCGTTCTTCATTATCCTTGTCGTCTTCGGGCACGTGCTGAATATGGCAATGGCCTGTCTCGGAGCATTTGTCCACCCTCTCCGTCTGACATTCGTGGAGTTCTTCAAGAATTCAGGATATGAGGGAAGAGGCAAGGCTTACAAGCCTCTAAAAACCGAGGCTGAACAATAAAACCAATTGATTATTAATTAAAAACTAAAAAATTTATAAAATTATGAGTGCAATTTTAGGTTATCTTGGCTGGGGCTTGATGCTCGGCCTTGCCGGAATTGGTTCCTGCTACGGAACAACAATCGCAGCCAATGCTGCAGAAGGGGCTATGAAAAAGGATCCTGAGAAATCAGCCAGCTATATGATTCTTTCAGCGCTTCCTGCTACACAGGGACTTTACGGATTCGTCGCATTCCTTCTCTGGCTGCTCCAGGGCAATGAGTGGCTTATGAGCAATTCAGTTCTCTGCTTCGGAGTAGGTCTTTCTGTAGGTCTTGTATGCCTGTTCTCAGGCATCCGCCAGGGTCAGGTCTGCGCCAACGGTATTGTGGGAATGTCACAGGGCCACGACGTGATGACATACACCCTCATCTACGCCGCTCTTCCTGAGTTCTACGCAATTCTCGGCCTTGTAGGCGGTCTGCTTCCTGTATTCCTTATGTAAAAGAGAGCAGTTCATTCAAAATAAAACAGGGGATGGCTTTTCAGTCGTCCCCTGTTTTGTATCTGTTTAACGTGATTCTGGCGGCCTGATATAACGCACGCTTATTACAATACGAACATAAGCGAGATACGGACATCCGCCGGAGCGATGAAGCCCTCCATCGGAGCGCCGTAAACTCTTTTCACACCGCCCCAGAATCCGACACCGAAGTCGAGATTGAAATGCTTTGCAAGCATAAGCGAATAACCTGCAGAGAATCCGGCACCGAACTTGTCGGCCGTGCCGTTCAAGAACTTGTATGGAAGCCCGTCGGCATCACAGTCTTCCCCGGCAAGGAAGCCCCTGAGCCATACGCCGCTGTAAGTGTACCAAGGCCAGTATCTTGCACCGAATGAATAGCCGCGTCTCCGGTCTTTCAATGTTCCGTTCTTGAATGTCCAGTCATTGAAAGAGAATGCGATATCGGCAGACCAATGCCTTCCGACTGCATATTCAAGGCCGAGATTTACAGTCGCCAGGTCTGCCCAGGTGACAAGATTTGTGGATATCGCAAGAGGTCCCCGGACTCCTTCAGTGTCCCGTACAGGTTTCCATCCGCCTTTACCCAAATTGTATGAAAGTCCGAACAGGACATCTCCTCCAAGTGCCTTGCCCCCGTCCTTTCCTGTAAGTCTGCCTGGCATCGCCCTTCCTCTCAAATCAAGGACGAAACTCATCTTGTCATCCACTTTGAAATCATTCAGGAGACCGATTCCGGCCGAATAGTCACGCCCTCTTGATCCGGCAAAATGATTCCAGGTGTTCATCACACCGAGATGCAGATACGGGGATGCAGTATATACTCTGTCATTGCGGTAACCAGCCACAGTGTTGGAGAAATTCCACAGCAGGTCAGCGTGCACATAAGCATTGTCATACTCGTATCCACCGGACTTGGCGGTATTCTCGAACATAAAGCCGATACGGCCGCCCCATTCAGGTGAGAGCCATTTGCCTACAGCGAATTCCATCGCCGGTGCTGGACGTCCGTTGAATGAGTCCCAGGTGTCAAGCATCAGGCCGAAGCCGCCTGTCATCTGTACAAACCAGTTCTCGCCGAACAGATTGAGATTGATGCCGGTTCCGTTGTTGCTCCACCAGTTTCTGCCCAGCTCAACATACAGTCCGGCCATGGCAGAGCCCTCGGCGGCATAGCCGGAACGCGCCCCGAACTGTCTTTCGGAAAGCAGAACCGCCCTCAGGTCGAGGAAAGCGCCAAGCCTGTCCGTAAGTTTCCAGCTGTTGAGAAGACCTGCGCCAGCAGCGAAACGTGGCCTGAGCCTGATATCCGGACTGTCAAGCAGAGAAGCTCCCATTGTTGCGTAAGGCGCTATGCTCCAGATTCTATCCGGTTCATATCCGGCCACAGTTCCCTTTATGTCCCATAGAATGTCACCGTGGATGAAATTCCAGGAATACTTGTCTCCGCGGGCCTCGATGCGGTTGGACTGGAGTCCCAGCCTTGCCCCGAATGCCGGGGAGAACATTTTGGCAACACCGACATCAAAAGCAGGCTTGATATTCAAATCATCCAGATTGCGGACCGACATAGAGGCTCCGCTTATTCCACCGGCAGCATATATGCTCCAGTTGCCGGAAAAGCCGTTGTACTGGAGAGGTCCGGAAGGAACACTGTATTCTCTTGCCCTCTTCGTCCTGCCATCGGACTCCCCTGAGCCCGGCCGTCTTGCCTCCCTCGGCAGCCAGCCGTTTCTTCCGCCTATATTGTATGCGAGACCGGCCATTACAGAAGTCTGGACAAGCACTCCGGCTGGTCTCCCGGCAGCCCTTCCGTTCACAGCAGTGGCCCTCAGATCCGCAAATACGTCAATATCCCTGCTGACTGTGAATGCATTGTAGAGTCCGGCTCCGGAAGCGAATTCGGTCTTGAACTTGCCGCCGTACCTTTCAAACGAATTGAAAACTCCGAAATGCGCATAAGGGACGAAATTCCAGATGTGGCCGTATTTTCTTCTCAATACAGTATTTGTGAAGTTCCACATTGCGTCAGCATGAACATATGCGAAACTGTATTTTCCGTCTCCTGAAGGCTGGCGCATATTGACGCCCTGGACACCTATTCGGGCTCCGGCATAAGTGTTGAACCATTTGCCCACAGTGAATTCCGCAGCCGGGGCAAAAGTACCGGTCCACTTTCTGACATTCGTCACGGCATCGGCGCCACCTGCGATTGTGATGAACCAGTCATCGAAGAAACGTCCGTTCAACAGAGAGCCTTCGCGGACTGTTCCAGTCTCCGTCCCCCAGCCGTATTTTCCTATCCTGTACTGAAGTCCTGCAAGTCCCGACACCATCAGGATGTGGCCGTTAGGGGAACCGACCGACCTCTCGTTCATCATAGTTGTACGGATATCAAGGTATGCGTCCAGCCTGTCTGTCAGCCTGAAAGAGTTCAGAAGGCCGACTCCGGCACCAAAGCCCTTCGAATACAAGTCGCCGGACAATGTGTTGAGCACCAGTCCCATATTAGCATAAGGGGCAAGAGTCCACACCCGGGACCTGTCAGCGCCGTACATTGTTCCGAATATATCCCAGAGAATGTCGCCGTGCAGATAGTGGTAGCGCATATCAGCCGATGAGGTGGATATGTCAAGTCCCTGCCATCCTCCCCTTGCGCCGAACATAGGAGAGAACCATTTTCCCAAGGTGAAATCCAGACCGAGTCCGGCAGGAGAATCGAAGCGTCCTACATCCTGGTTGAGCGCATTGACGCCGACAGCTCCGGAGATGAACCAGTTTTCCTTGAATCTGTCAGTATATCCGTATTTCTGGGCGCCTGCGGTGATTGCCGTCAGACAGGCCGCAAGAACTATTGTGATTATTCTTCTCATAAAGTATCACCTCCCTGTTCTTTGTTAAGTCCATATTTGCGGATCAGAACGCTGATCTCAGGGTCAAGATTGCCTCTGAACACATATGAGCGGTCCTGCTCGCAGGCTTTCCTGTACCACCCGACAGCTTCCGCATCCTGGGAGAAGCGGGAATAAAGGATGGCCTTAAGATAGCATACATCTGCTGTATTCTCCTCTTTCTCAAGGCATTGCAATGCAGAGAGGTTTCTGTCTTTGGCGAGGAAGGCCACAGCCGCATTGTAATCGTCATAATCCTGAAGAATCTCCAGGGCACCATCAAAATCCCTGTCCCTGAGCATCTGGACTCCACGGGCATAGAGAGTATCGACTTCCTCTGTCTGGACAAATTCCTCCACCATTCCCTTCCTGTGCATATTGAAATTGAAAGTCACCGTTCTGAGCTTAGGATAAATATTGTTTTTCAGATAGTTGTAATACGGTTCTCTCTGCAGGACATACTCACGCCTGTCCTGGCGTCCGGCATTTTCAGAAGCGATTCTGCGATAAGACTCCCTGTCGCTGCCGGTCAGGCCGCCGTCAGTCCTGACAAGTTCATCAAGCAGGGCCCAGTTCTCCGGAGTGTAAGTGGAAATGAAACGGATAGGCTCGGGCCTTTCCGCCTTGATTACATTGCCTTCCTCATCGACTTCAAATCCCCGCTCCGCCGCCACAGAGTCCTGGTAATGTTTCATATAGTTCTCGAAATACGAAGTCACGCTCCGGCTTCTGCCTCGCGCGAGCCTTTCATTGAGAGCAAGCCTACCCTCAGGCGAGCATGAAGCGTTGACAATTATGGAATCCAGATCGAACTCCTTGTCCTGCATCAGTTCAGCAAGACGGCGCGAGATTTTGGCAAGCTCGGCCGCATTGTCCCCGAGTCCTGTGTCAATCCTGTCCTTGCCCTGGGCGAACCCGATATGGCATACTGAATTGGCCTCCTGATGACGCCAGATTGTCTTCATCTTGTACCTTGTGATGTCCTTCACGAAATGAGAAAGCGAACTGATAGGGTACTCTATCGAGTCAGTTCTCGGCATCATATAGAGGACTCTGTCCTGGTCATATATGGAGGAGTTCAATGCAATATATGCGTATTTCAGGCCTTTGCGGGTGTTTATAGTATGCACATAGCGGTAGATGTAATCCCCGCTCGGGTCCACAAGCACAGTATCGAGCCTGACTCCGGCTGAATCAATCGGGGCTTTCACATACCGGTCGAACATCCTGCCTTTCGAAGCGATTCTCCGTTCATTTCGGGAAACGCCGGACACGCGCGTATAATGTTCGACCGCTTCCTGGGCAGTGACATCGTATCGCGAGATGAAATCCTCGTAAGAAACTATGGTCGAGTCATTTTTGAGTGCGTAAAGCTGCGGGATATTCCTCTCGATGAAGCGGTCGAGAAGGAAACGGTTCACATAGACAGTGCTGTCTGAGACAATTGTCGAAAGGAAACGCTCATATCTTTCATAGCCCTTGAGCTGTTTCTCGCGGTATTCGGTTCCTGTCACATAGACCGGGCTGATTGCCGTCGTGTCCCTGAATCCGTCACCCTCAAGTGTAAGATCTGGCACAATGCGGATCTGCCATCTGGAAGCCATCACTTCCTTTGGAACCAAAATGTCGAACGGAAGATCGACCTTGCCATTGCGTTCAGCCACCTGATAACGCCGGCTAATCACAACCGCGGCGTTGAGTTCCTCTGTAGGAACCATTTCGCCGGTTTCAGGATCCAGGACTGTGTGCATCAATGCATAAGAGTCAAGGCTGTCCCCTCCGGCGGATTCCTGCGCGTTTTCAATTCTCAAAGATTGTTTCGTATTTGACAGAAGACTGTCAGGGAGAGGGCTGTGAGCAGCGCCGTCGTTGATTCTGTTCAGTTCGACAGCATCGTTATTGGCTCTGATGCGCTGAAGTTTCCTTTGCATACTGCAGGCCTGGGCGCTTAGAATTATGACAGACAATGCAGCAATCAGGACATAGAGCCTTTGAATGAATCTGGTTCTGTACCTCATTCTACTATAATAAATTACTTTCCGGTTTTTATGCTTATACGCTGCAAAGTTAACAATTATTTTTGATTTATGTCATTTTCATCTGACCAGTTACGCCTTCCCTCACACTCAAGTGCACAGGAAGGCGTAAAAAAAGTATATTTATACAAATACTGTCACTCACTCTTGAGCGACTCTACCGGATCCGAGACGGCCGCAGACAAACTGCGAAGTGTCACAACCGCAACAGTCACAGCCAATACTGCGGCGAGCGCAGCAGCGAACACCCACCAGTGCATCGGCATACGGTAGGCAAAGCCTTTGAGGTATGTGTCAGTTATAAGCCAGGCCACGGGACCTGCAATTACAAAACATACAAGCACTATTCTTACAAACTTGCCATTGAACATCCTGAGGATGTCCCCCACAGTTGCACCGTTCACACGCCTTATGCCGATTTCCTTGCGCCGGTATTCCGCCTCGAACATCACCAGGCCGAACACGCCCATCAGGGATATAACAATGGCCAATATCGTGAACAGCAGTATGATACGTGACGTTTTCCGCTCCTTTCCGTACTGCGAATCAAGCTTGCTGTCAAAGAAACTCACCTCTATTTCATCCTTGGCCGTGGACGGATCAAGCTCATTGAGTCTTGTCTTGATCCAGTCAATTACGGAAGGGATGTCGGCACCTGGCTGCGTCCTGATATAGAGAGTGTTGAGCGTCTTCCATGATTTTTTGCCGAAGACATACAGGGCGAACGGCTCGACGCCATCTGACAGGGCCCTGTAATTGAAATTCTTGCATATTCCGACAATGTCGGTTTCCCCCTGATGGCCCATCATCTTGTCCTCCAAGGTCAGTCCGAACTTGTCGCGGGCGGCCTCATTGAAAATGAACACGCCATTCTCGCAAATCTCGTCACTTTCGGTGAAATCCCGACCTTCGACAATGTCAATACCCATGAAACTGAGGAAGTTCCACTGGACAGGATAGCATTGGAAATTGATTTGCTCACCCTTGAATTCGCGGCCCCAGCCCATCCTGCCAGGCGATACAATGTCGCCGTTGGCAAAGGTTACATCCTTGATTTCAGGATTGTTTTTCAGGTCCGATGTAATGGTTTTTCTCATATGGGCAATCTTGTATGAAGTATAGCACTGAAGCAACTGGCTGCGGTCGAAGCCCATGTCGTAATGCAGCATGTACTGCCTCTGCATTGTTATGAAGCAGGCGCAGATTATCAGCACAATCGAGACGGCGAACTGGAAGCCTATGAGTCCGATCCTGAACGCCTTGCCTTTCGATGCCGTCCCGAAACTGCCCTTCAGGGCGAAGGCCGGTGAGAATGAGGTGATGTACAGGGCAGGGTAAAGAGATGAAACAACTGCCAGGACAATGCCTCCGGTTGCAGTCCACACGGCTACGCCAATGTTCCGGCCGAACACTGCGCTGCAAGGAATCAATGAAGCCAATGTGCTGCCGCAGAACAGCTTGAGAATGCCCGCCGCCAGGGCAAGCGCAATGACAATCATAACCACTGACTCCGCGACTATGCCAAGGACCAGATTGGCACGGGATGCACCAAGTATCTTCCTGGTGTTCACTGATTTGAGACGTACAGGAACGAGGGCGAAGAAGAAGTTTATGAAATTGATGAATGCAATGACAATAACGAGGATGGCTATCGCTAAAAGCGTATAGGTCGTGGTCTTGCTACCGCTCAAGCCGGGGCTGGAGAGAGTTTTCTCGAAATAGGTATTCTCAAGGGGGAAGAGCCTGATCTGCATTCTCGACCTTGCCTCCTCCATATCTTCCTCCGAGACTTCTTCATCTTCCGCATACGCCATATTGAGGAATGTCTTTACAATATGGTCAAATGCCTGCTGCTCAAACATTTCCTTGTCTTCCTTCGAATGCAGCTTGACGAAATACGGATAACTCCACTCGCTGAACTCCTCAATGCTTTCATCCCCGAGGTCAGTTATGCAATCGATGCCGCCCAGGTCGCTGTTGACCGGATAATGCCTGAAGATTGCCGCAACATTATATTGGTTGGTGACACCGTCATTGCCGCAGCTGTAGAGGACATCACCTGCGTGCAGACCCAGTTCTTCCGCCTTGGTATCCGATATGATGAGGTCTTTCCACGGAGCGAGCTCTGCGATGCTGCCTTCAACGGCCTCAAAACCGAAGACCTGCAATGCTCCGGATGAAACTTTGCCGCATTCCACATCGAAGGCTCCGCTTCCGTCGGCATCGCGGCTAAACCGGCTTCTGTCTTGTCCAAGAACAGCAGTTCCTCCGCATTCCACGCAAGGAACATTGGAGATGGCCGCCTCGGAAAGCGGTCGCGACATCCACGGCATCCAGTTTCCAGGGGTGTACCAGTCCGGCATTGTAATTATATATATTCTGTCGGAGTCCTTGACCTTGCGGTTGTAGCCCAGATCGTAATTGACCTGGACCATGATGATATACAGGGCGGTGAAGGCCATCGCCATTCCTATGATATTCAGCAGTTTGGATACTGCCCCGCTTTTTCCGCCGGTTATTTTCCTTATTGACATTGCTTATAATTTTTACTCCTTGTGGAGTGTATCGACCGGATTGGCCCGGACAGCCCTGAACGACATAATGACCACAATAGCCAGGGTAAGCACCGCTATCAGGAAGAAAGACGCGACGAACTCCATTCCGGAAATCCCTACCTTCTCGACAAAGCCCTCCTGCCATCTGTCAATGGCAAACCAGCCGAGCGGAGCAGCAATGATGAAGGCTGCGACCAGCCTTGCCGAATACTTCACAATGCAATCCCTGACCAGAGGCCAGTTGTCCGCTCCGTAAACCTTCCGTATGGCAATATTGCGCCTGCTGTATTGCAAGTCGAGCAGCACCTGGCCGAATATGCCCACCAGGGAAAGGATTGCTGCAAGCATGGTGAACAATGACACCACCTTCTCCTGCTTGATTTCAGGCTCGTAGAGTTCTCCGAGGATATTGTCATAAAGTTTGACATCAAACAGATAGGACGAATCCATCTCAAGCAGGACTTCATTGATTTTCCTGATGCTTTCCCTCCGGTCGAATCCGTCCGCAAGCCGTATGTAGGCCCAGCACAATGACGAATATCCCTCCGGGAGAGCAATATATATGACAGGCGACACATCCTGCCTTAGAGAATTGATGCAGACCTCGCCGGTCAGGCCGATTATGTCAATGTCGTCCAATGCTCCGCCCTCGGACATTTCAACTCCCTGGTCGGCAGCCGCCTTGTTTATTATCACGCTGCGTACACTCTTGTCCGATTCTGAGAAATCCCGGCCCTCGACGACAGGTATTCCCATCACTCTCAGGAAGTTGGGACTGCAATAGAATACGAATGTCCGAATCGGCCTGCCATTGAAATTATAGGTGGAAGTGCTATAGACATCCTGTCCGCCCATACATTCCATCGAATAGGCCACGTCCTCGAACTCGTCCATTGCCGAAAGCCTCTGCC
>JBJEBM010000115.1:0-33186 GCA_051870055.1 Candidatus Cryptobacteroides sp. | reverse complement strand
ATTCCGATTTTCTTTCCAATTAATCCAGGCATTGGTTTGATAATTAATTGTTTATAATACTTTATCGTATCCCGCGCATTTTTTGCGGGCTGCAAATATACGATTATTTTTTTAATTCTCAATCACTTCGTAGAAATTTTCGTCCCGCCGGCCTGGAATTTTTTATAAAAGATTGCGCAGGCGCAACTCTTTTTGTAAATTTGTACCGATAGGATAACGAATGGAATATGCTGCTTGAGATATTCGGGTTTTTGAAATTCTCATTTACCGATATGCTGGACGTCCTTCTGGTCGCCCTCATCATATATTTGGTGTTCCGCTGGATACGGGATTCGTCGGTGATGAACATCTTTCTCGCGGTCATATCCATATTCATCCTGAAAGTGCTGGCGGACGCATTGAAAATGAAATTGATGGGAGCATTGCTGTCCACATTCATTGATGTAGGAGTAATAGCGATAATCGTCATATTCCAGCCTGAAATCCGCCATTTCCTCATCAGGTTCGGAAGCGGCTCGAGAATCGGCAAGAAAGGCAGGAAGTTCCTTAACCGCATTTTAGGCAACGAGGAACAGCCTATGGACAGCGCTGAAGTGAAAGAAATCAGCGAGGCTTGCAGGGCAATGTCCGAGCAGCGCACCGGCGCGCTGATAGTGCTTCCGCACAGCAACAATATCGACTTCGTCATAGAGACCGGCGACAGAATCGACGCCAAAATAAACAGGAGGCTCATAATGAACCTCTTCTTCAAGAACTCCCCTCTCCACGACGGGGCGATGATTATACAGGGGCACCGCATCGAGGCCGCAAGATGCACATTGCCGATAACCGCCAGGACCGACATCCCGCCAAGCTACGGAATGCGCCACAAAGCAGCCATCGGCATCACAGAAGAGACTGACGCCGATGTGATTGTGGTGTCTGAAGAGACCGGCGAAGTATCGTTCGGAAGGAACGGGAACCTGCAGGTCATCAACAACATCAACGAGCTCAAACTGCTGCTCGGGGCGTCGCTTTCCGGGCAGGACAAAGAGAAGAAATGAATACAGACAGGATAGAAGCCAAATTAGGATTCGACAGGATCAGGAAAATAATCTCCGACAGATGCAGCACCGAGTACGCCGCGTCAAGAACTGCCGGGGAGAAATTCTGCACCGATGAGAATGAAATAAAGAGAAGACTGCTTCTCGCTGACGAGATGCGGCTGATCGTGATGTTCGAGGAGTCTTTCCCGGGCAACGGCTACATTGACTGCACCGGATTTCTCAAGACCCTTGAGCAGGACGGATCGAACATCGATCTCGTGTCGCTGCGGAAACTCCGGACAATGCTGGAGACTCTCCGCAAGATAACCGCATTCTTCGCCGGAATCAAAGACGGTGTTTACCCGAATCTCAAAAGGATGGTCTCCGCCATCACGCTCTATCCTGAAGTGCAGCAGCGCATAGACAGCATCCTGGACCGGTTCGGCAATGTGAAAGACACCGCATCCGATGAGCTGTACAACATACGCAGGCAACTGAAAGACAAGGAGGGAGCCATATCAAAACGGATAAATGCCGTATTGAAGAAAGCCCAGTCTGACGGAATCGTGGACATCGACGCATCAGTGGTTATGCGAGACGGGAAAATGCTGATTCCGGTGAGCGCCGCCAACAAAAGAAAAATCCAGGGATTCATATACGACGAGTCATCCTCCGGCAAGACAACATTCATCGAACCCGCCGAAATAGTGGAGATAAGCAATGAAATCAGCGAGCTGCATTTTGCAGAAGGCCGGGAAATAGCGCGGATTCTCTATGAGTTCAGCGACTGGCTCAGGCCGTTCGTTCCTGATTTGCTCAAGGGAGCTGTATGCATGGGCGAACTCGACTTCCTGATTGCCAAGGCTCTTACGGCATTGGATTTTGTGGCCGGAATGCCTCTGGTCTCAGACAACGGCGAGATGAATCTGCGCAAGGCACGGCATCCGCTGCTGGAGCGCTCGCTCAAGAGGGAGAACAAAGAGATTGTCCCTCTCACAGCCACTTTGACTCCGCAAAAACATATCCTGCTGATATCCGGTCCTAACGCAGGCGGCAAATCCGTCTGCCTCAAGACAGTGGGCCTGCTCCAGTATATGTTCCAGTGGGGTATGCTGATTCCGACATCCGAGACCTCCGAAATGGTGGTTTTCAACAAGATAATGGTGGACATCGGGGACGGCCAGTCCATTGACAACGACCTGAGCACCTACAGTTCATTCCTCGAATCAATGAAAGAGATGCTTGCCGAAGCTGATTCCAGGACACTGGTCCTCATTGACGAGTTCGGTTCAGGTACAGAGCCGGCCGCCGGAGGTGCGATTGCCGAGGCCATCCTCAGCGAATTCGACAAGCGGGGCGTGTACGGGGTAATCACCACCCATTACACCAATTTGAAGCTGTACGCCTCCGGCAGCGGAAGTGGAGTCGTCAACGGAGCGATGCAGTTCGACGCCAGGAACATCGTCCCTCTGTTCAAGCTGGAGATGGGACTTCCCGGCAATTCATTCGCATTCGAGCTGGCACGGAAAATGGGACTGCCTGAAGCCATTGTCAAAGATGCGGAAAACCGTGCAGGTGAGGAATTTGTGGGCATTGAGAGAAATCTGAGGAAGATTGCCAGGAACCGGAGGGCGCTGGACGAGAAACTCCAGAAAATCAAGCATACCGACCGCACTCTTGAGGACATCACCGGCAAATACCAGAAAGAGCTTGAGGAAATCCGGGAAATGCGGAAAGCGATTTTGGACGAGGCCAGGGCAGAGGCTGAAGAGATTGTGAAAAGGGCCAACAGAAAGGTGGAGAACACCATCCGCACCATCAAGGAGTCCCAGGCGGCAAAAGCCGAGACGCGGAAAGCGCGCACCGAGCTGCAGGACTTTGTCTCAGCATTGGTCACAAGGAAAGAGCAGGACCAGCACGACCGGGAAGGCTATCTCGAGCAGAAAATCAAACAGGTGTCTGAACGGCAGAGAAGGCAGCGGACGAGGAAAGAGGCGGGCGTGACTGAGGAAGAGAGGAAGAAGCTCGCCGAGAAAGAAGAGAACGAGAGGCGTATCGCTGAGTTCCGCAGCGGCCCGCTCAAAGTGGGCGAGAAAGTCAGGATAAAGGCCAACGGAATGGTGGGCGAGGTGGCCATAGCTTCGGACAAGGCCGTGACGGTGATTGTCGGCAACATAAAGAGCAAGATGCCGCTGGACAAAGTGGAAAGAATAACCTCGAATGAATACAAGGCCGCAATCAAGGCGGAAATAAAGCCAATGGCGCCCGTGACAGGGCAGGACTCGATTTCGGAAAGAAAACTCAACTTCAAGATGGAACTGGATGTCAGGGGCCAGAGGGTGAACGAGGCGCTTGAGAACGTTATGCATTATATTGACGATGCGATAATGGTCAATGTCCCGTCGGTAAGAATCATACACGGGAAAGGCACCGGGGCGCTCCGGGAGGAAATACAGAAATATCTCAGGGCGATTCCGGGAGTGTCCTCCGCAAGAGACGAGAATATCCAGCTCGGAGGAACCGGGGTGACAGTGGTCACGTTTGACAATTAGGAGCAGTTGATCATGAACGGAAAAGGCAGACTTGGGAAGGCGGGTGAAGATGAAGTTTGCAGATTCCTCCTCGCCAGGGGGCACACAGTTTTGGAACGGAACTGGAGAGCCGGACATCTTGAGATTGACATCATCTCGATAGCTCCGGATGGAATACATTTTGTAGAGGTCAAAAGCAGGACAACGCCTGTGCAGGGTGAACCCGAAGATGCGGTCAACGCAGTGAAGCAGAAGCACATCGCCAAAGCAGCTCAGCGCTATATTGCATTGAGGAAGAAAGAGTTGGGAGACAATCTGGAAATTTTTCTGGATGTTGCGGCGGTGACATTCGACGGCGGAGATGTGCGGATTAATTATTTCCCGGCAGCCTTTGTCCCGATATATGTCTGAGAAGCTGTTATGAAACCAACATAAAAACTATAACACTGATGAGAGAGAATCAATATTGCATCATAATGGCCGGCGGGCATCTGAACCGGTTCTGGCCGATAAGCAGGGAAGATATGCCGGGACATTTCCTCGACATTTCCGGCAGCGGAAAATCTCTTGTCCGGATGGCCTACGACAGATGCAGGGGCATTGTTCCGGATAAAAACATCATTGTTGTCACGCTTGCAAAATTCAAAGATATAGTGGCAGAGCAGATTCCGGAGCTTCCGGAAGAAAATCTGCTTTTGGAGCCGTATGCCAGGCGGACAGGCCCTTGCGTAGCCTATTCGACATACACCCTGCTCAAAAGGGATCCGGACGCAGTGATGGCCGTGACGCCGGCTGACATCATCATCAAAGACGAGAAAATGTTCAAGGAGGCCCTTTCAAACGCCCTTGACTATGCCTCCAGGAACCAGGTGCTGATGGCTTTAGGAGTCAAGCCGTCAAGACCGGACACAGAATTCGGCTATATCCAGGCAGTCGGCGGGAAGCTGGCCTGTATGAAAAACGAGCCGGTCAAAGTCAAGACATTCACAGAGAAGCCGGACAAGGAGATTGCCGAAGTATTTTTCCGGAGCGGGGAATTCTTCTGGAATTCAGGTATTTTCGTATGGCAGGCATCTGTGATCAAAGAAGAGATGGAGAAATACATTCCGGAAGTGACAAGACTGTTTGACGGATGGGAGGGAGCGATCGGGACAAGTGCAGAGGAAGTGTTTATTGAACGTGTTTACACAGATTCAGTGAAAATATCGATTGACTACGGCGTGATGGAAAAGACCGACAGGGCGTGGGTTTACCCCGTCAACTTAGGTTGGTCGGACATCGACAGTTGGGACGCCCTGTATTCCAATCTGCCCGGCAAGGACGAGAACGGCAACCTTTCCAACACAAGAAGCCGTATTCTCCAGAAAGACCGCCGCAATATCATCCTGTCTTCAAACAAGGACAAACTTGTGGCCATCAGAGGACTGGAGGACTGCATCATTATCGACACGGATGACGTGCTTCTCATCTGCCCGCGCGATGACCGCCAGTACAAAGAACTTGTGACGGGTACCGGCATGCCGGGCTTCGATGAATACCGTTGAACTGTAGAATATTCAACAATTAAAAATACAATATCATGGCATTGGAACAACAAATCCAGAAGGATATTATGGAGGCTATGAAGGCCCACGACGAGGTAAGGACCAATGCGGTCCGCGCCATCAAGTCCGAAATTCTGCTCGCGAAAACCTCCGGGGCAGGCAATGAACTGTCTGACGGGGATGTGCTGAAAATTGTCCAGAAACTCATCAAGCAGCGCAAGGAATCCGCTGAGATGTATGCCCAGGGAGGCCGCACTGACCTGTCGGAAAATGAACTTGCCGAAGCGAAATGCATGGAGGAATATCTTCCTAAACAGCTGGGCGAGAGCGAAGTGGAGGAAATAGTGAAAGGCATCATCTCCGAGACAGGCGCCTCGAAGATGTCTGATATGGGGAAAGTAATGGGTATCGCCTCAAAGAAACTCGCAGGCCAGGCTGACGGCCGGACAATCTCTACCATCGTGAAGAAACTGCTGTCCTGACCCCTGCTTTCCGGCGGAAATAACTCGTACCTGATTCAAATATATATGAAAAGCACGAGACTTATACTTGAACTGGGCCTTGCTGTGACGATGCTGCTTCAGGCATCGTATGCCAGCGAGGCCAAGTCACATAGGGACAAAGAGTTCCTTGAGCTCAAAGGACCGGTGGAGAGCGTAGTCTATTATAAGGACGGGGAATATGACAAGACTATTGATTTCAATGTTTACGGGTATGCCTCAGTTCCTGGCCAGAGTTATGAATACAATGAGTGGGGATGGCCGGTCAAGCTAATCGAGAAACCTGATATGGTCACAGGAGTGATCAGCTTCCTGTCTTTTCTCGCAGGAGAAGAGGTTTCGGAACCGCGCATTCTTGCAACCGTTTCTTATGATTATGAACACGGGCATACTGTTGAAACGCAAATCTATCAGGACGCTGAAGACACGCTTAGATTCTACAGGAAAACCGGCAACAACGAAATTGAATACTGGACATATGGCATCACTACTTTCCGCAATACCATCCTGGAACGCGACAGTTTCAACAACTGGACAAAGAGGAAAGTAAGCGTTTATGCCCTCGGAAACTGCCGCAAGGAATGGATAGAGACGAGAAAGATCGAGTATTACCAACTTGAAGACGACGGTAAGGACCTGACAATCCGGGACATCATCAGCAAGCCGCTGGGGAAAGCCGAAGTAGACGATGATGGCTTGTGGAGTCTTTCTGAAGATGATGTCCTGAATTTCATAATGGCGCACCGGGACTGGCAGGGTCCGGGAACTCCCATAGGCCTGTGGAACAATTACAGATACGACCTGGAAGGTCATTACGGATACAGAAGCAGGTACAACGGTGTCTGCCCTGCAAGCATATATTATGAAAAGGACAGGGACGACCACTCCGGCATATGCTCCTGGGAATATACGTTCTACTTCGATATGGAAGGCCAGAAGCTGAAAAGCAATATGGCATTCAGGCCGAAGGAACACGAAAGGTCCGAACAGGAGGTGATTGATTATATGAACCAGCTCATTGCAGACCTCAATAATGAAGGCATATCCTTGACAGAGGCACCTGCGGAAGGCAGGAATGCCTTAGGTGAAGTCTGCCGGTATTGCTTCAAAGGCAGCGGAGAGGATACTGACTATGTCGTAAAAATGCTTCAGCTTAAAAACAAGGAGAGAGCTTACCGCAAAGTGATTCTTGAGATGCACAAGCGGTAATGGTTTCTTGATATGTAATGACTTCTAAAGCTTTGCGTCAATGATGTTAGGGTAATGGTCAGTGAGTTTGACCGTATATTCAGCCATAATGCAGTCAAACACTTTCACCTCGACTGTTCCCTCAGGGTCGTAAAGCAGACAATGGTCTATGGCTCCGGTCTCGCGGTCGGGGCCTTTTCTGTTGCTCCTGAGAGAGAATCCTTCACCCGGAGAGCAGACATGATGACCGTTGTGAGTGTCACCGTAAACTGTAGCTATCTTGTAACAAGGCGCATATCCCTCCTGAAGCATCTGCTGAATCGGAACTGTGTTTTCCTCGCAGTTCATATCCCCGACAACAAAGACCGGGATATTCCCGAACTTTGCCCTGAGAATCTCCACCTCGGCCATAACGAGACGCAGCTGGGACGCGCGTGCCATTGTGCTTCCAGGCTGGGCGCTGTCGGTCTTCCACCACAGATGCGTGCCTATTACGCCGAACAGCCGGCTGTCCGACTTGCGCCTGAACACAGCTGAAGTGAATGATTTAGAACCATGGTTGCACCATCTTGACGGCGTATAGATATTGTAAAATACATACAGCGGCTCCACAGTTGCACTGTTGTAGAACAACGGGGTGTTGTTCCAGTCTTCCTTTGAGTCCCAGGCAATCACATAGCCCTTCTTCTGGACTCTCGGATAAAATTCAGCGTGGAAATGGCTGGAATACTCCTGAAAGGCGAACACATCCGGCATATAGTCACGAACCAGGCCGGCGAATTTGGGGGCCCTCTTGAAATCTCTCGGGTCCTCACCTATCTCTTTCCATTTCGGAGGAATTGTGTCCTTGCTGTAATCCCAGATATTGTCGTCGAGGATTCTCAGATCAGCGCCTTCCGCAATCTTGTATTTGGCCTTTTCAGCAGCGCTCTGGGCCGACATTCTCACATTCGCACCTGCCAGCAGTACACTGACAGACGCAAGAACAGCAATAAAATTTCCTTTCATAATCTTATTTGTTTGTTTATGCTTCGCGAGCAGCTAAAAATATCATTCAAATATATCAAAAAGATCCGGAATACGGAGGATAATCTGAACGGATAACCCAGTTTGAATGATTCCAGGGCTCCGGAATCCGCCCCGAAACCACGTCTTCCCAAATTCCCGCTTTGGACGGCACATCGAACGGATAACGGTCGAACACATCCCCGTCATCTCCCATCCTCGGATCTCCCTGTAACACAAGCTCTTGCTCCAGTTTTTCCCTCAGATATCCGGCAACCTTACATCCTTCAGCCGTAGTCGCAAGATTCTCAAGACAATACGGATCACTGGCGACATTGTACAATTCCACTTCAGGTCGGAGACCCATCGACATTTTCCAGTATGAACTATCCAGACCGCTCCGCATCATATTGAGAATCACTGTCTTGCTTGGAGAACTGTCCATATCTCTGTACCCGGTCTCAGGATTTCCGGCAGGCATCAGCCAAGGCTTCACATTCCATAGATACAGCCAGTCACCCTCCCGGATTGCCCGGATCGGATATCCCTGATTGCCAGGACGGCCATTATCATCCCTCTCCCTGCCGAACAGGAGAGTTTTCCTGCCGGTGCCGGATGAGCGGCCGACGAGATTTTTCCGGAAACTGACTCCCGGCATATCTCCCATTCCTGATGCTTCCGGATTGATTCCGGCAATGTCAAAAAGGGTCGGGGCTATATCGACAAAACTTACAAATCCGTTTTCAATGCGGCCGGGTTTACGTATTCCGTCAGGCCACATTACGGCCAGCGGAAGATGGTGTGAATACTCGTAATTGTTGCCCTTGCAACGAGGGAATGGCATACCGTTGTCCGCAGTCACAATCACCAATGTATTATGCAACATTCCCCTGACTTCCAGTTCTGCCAGCATTCTTCCCAAATGGTCATCAAAATGCTCAATTTCAAATGCATAGTCTAGAAGATCGTTCCTGACAGAATCGCAATCAGGAAGAAATCCCGGTACCCGGTCAATCATATCCAACGTCTTGCCGCCTTTGGACACTCCGCTTCCATATTCATACTTCCTGTGAGGCTCCCTTGAACCATACCAGAAAAGCCATGGGCCATCTCCGACATTGTCAAGAAAGTCTTTGAAGTTGGCGGCATAATCGTTCGGATTAATCTGGGCTGTAGGCTTTTCCGCTTTCCTCTTGTCGTACGCCTTGCCTGTCAGCAGGCGCTTTCTGCCGTTCACCTTGCCGGGATTGCCAGGGCCCCATCCCTTGCAGGTGTAACCCACCTCGTAGCCATTCTCCGACAGGACCTCAGTGAAAACTTTCTGGTCCTCTGGAAAATTGCAGATATGATTTGCCGCCTCTCCAAGCTGCCATGAATACTTCCCGGTCAGCATACAGGCCCTGGAAGGGGCCGATTTGGCGTTCGGAGTATAGCAATTGGTGTACAGGACTCCCTGGGAAGCGACCCTGTCAAATGCAGGAGTATTCACCCAGGAGCATCCAATAGCTCCCCAATGCTCAAATGTGGCATCATCCGCAACGCATATCAGGATATTCGGTGCATGCTTCTCTCCGGTACAGGAAACTGCCGCAGACACAGCGGCTATTCCGGCCAGCGTCTTATTTGAATACCGCAATGTCATACTATTTTCTGTAATCCTTTCTCTTCATTCCAAGGCCGCGCCAGTCATTGCATGTTCCGCCCTCTATCCCCCATTCCCTCAACCGCTTGACCAGTTTCTTGTCTCCGACCGGGATGCCGTAGCACTCCATCCTCAGTCCTTTAGACCGGCAATATTCCACAAATTCCTCAGTAATCCTGACGGAATTCGGCCTTATGATAATATTGTCAATCCCGCTGCAGGCATCGACGTCTTCCGGCTTGAATTTCTTGTTCATATACTCCAGAGGGGCAGAGGTAAAGCGGGAAGCCTCCTTGAGATAGTCAAGATTGAACGAGGTGAGCACGTAGCCTTGCGGAAGATTGTAGCTCTCAAGCATTTCCACAGTTTTCCGCACCCCGTCTCCCTGAAGCTGTTTCAGCTCGACATACGGAATCAGGCCAGTCTGAAGACAAACCTCCAGATAATCCGAAAACAAGGGAACCTTGGAGGTCGCACGGTACTCCTCTCCCCATCCGTAACCCCCGTCTATCCAGAATTCCTGCAGCTGGCTGAATGTGTAATCGGAGACTTTCCCTTCCGCATCGGTCGTTCTGTCCAGAGTCTTGTCATGCATACATACAAGAACCCCGTCGGAAGTCATCTGGACATCGGTCTCCATTCCCCGGTAAACCGGAACTTTGCCGGCCTCGGTAAAAGAAATCAATGTGTTTTCCGGAAATCTGTTGCTGATGCCCCTGTGCGCCTGCAGTCTGAACGGCCCGCCGGCATTAACCTCCGACGGAATCAAAATCCAAGGCAAAAACAGGACAACAATCTGAATTACAGTTCTTTTCGCTATCATAGACATTAATTTTATCCAATCATAACTGAGCCACGGCGGACTCGAAATTTTCTTTCGGACAGATGGCGGCATTCCGCAGCTTTGTCCGATATGTATAGATAGTCGCAGGTGAACACTTCAGGAAGGTCGCAATCTTGCCGCTCTGGGTTATTCCGATACGGATTACAGCAAGAATTCGCAGCTCGGTAGGAAGTGATTTCGACCGGGTCTCCGGGAAACGGGCATCTTCCCGTAGCAGAAGATTGACCTTGTGGACAAAATCAGGATATAGTCCTAAGAATGTCTCATCGAAAATCCTGTAGAAATTGTCATATTCGATATACATCTTCGACGGCGACCTCAATTCTTTGACAACAGCATTGACGCCCTCGCTCTTGAAAAGTTTGAGAAGGTCGTGCCTGTATTGGTCATAAGTTTCCAGATATTTGACAGACAGCTCCATATACCGGAAGACATAGCCGTCCTTGATAAGAATGGCGTCATTCAACTCGGCATTGACCTTTTTAAGCTGCTCATTGACAAGAAGTATTATTTCCCTCGACTTGGCCAGTTTGCGCCGCTGCCTGAACGAATAGACAAGAAGGAAACAGATAATGAGGCACATCACGGACAAGCCGCCAAGTCCCGCCGCAAGCCACATTATCCTTGTCTTGTTGCGCTGGATGGATGCATTGGATATGATCATCTGGGCCTTGCCGGAATTCGGTATGCGGAGCCTGAAATCACCGGCGAGCACATCGGTCAGGTTGAGATTGATGAAACGCTCCGCCCGGTCAAGCTGCCCGTCCTCAAGCAGCAGGGCCAGTTCGTACAATGCCAGATAATCCCGGTTCGCCGCCTGGAAGTCCGCCTCGGCCGCATTGACCAGCCACTTGATGTACTCCTCCCGGCATCCTTCCTGATTGTAAATCGAGGCGATGTTGTATGCGATAGCCGCCTTTGCGTGTAGTTTGGCATCCGGCTGCGAGAAAAGTCTCTCATATATTTCAATAGCCTTGTCAATGTCACCCTCTATTCTCGCCAGCTGGGCTATGGACCTTATTCCGGAAAATGTCACTGTATCCAGGGCTATGGACTGTTTCAGATAAAAGGCCAGGGTGTCCTGACAGGCCGCACGTAACAGTGAGTCATCGGCCATTTTCCACAGATGGTTGTACAAAGCCCTGGCGGAAGTGAGATACAGATCCATCAGTTCGTCCGGGACAGCCATCGGGTCCACCGCCCGGAAACGTCTGACTGCCTGTTCGTTGTCTCCTTTCAGAAAATCCATCCTCACGCGGGCCATCTCCGTCTCGAACCGCTGCCTGTCATTCGAGCAGAAGTTTCTCATCATATACAGATACCTGTCGCAGGAATCGAGCTGGTTGTGGAAATATGCCCAGAACAAGTCTTCCGCCTTTTCCCACCTCAGTGAATCACTGCCCGCCTTTGCCAGCCGGCGGCGCAATTTGGAAGCATTGTCCTCAAATTCCGCACGGTATATATCCTTGTTTTCCAGAACGGCGTCAATTCTGTCAAGAGACTGCTCGATTTCTGATCTGGCACAGGACACAATCAGCATTACGGACAGGCAGACTGCCCTCAGGGACGCGGACATCAGGTCGGTTAAATGGAGCATACGATTGTTTTTTACAAATATCGCAAATTTATCCGACTATCCGGCAAACCACCGCGCTGACGCCTTTGACAGTGACAGTAATGATGCCGGCTTTTCCGGAAAAACCAATTGAAGAAGCATCGCCATAGACCACTTCTGGACGTCCTTCCAGTTCAATTTCTGTCTTTACAACCACATCGCTCGGATTCAAGATGACAATATACCTGTCATCCCCTGAAAACCTCTCATAAACAACAGGATACGGCTTATAAGGGTCAGTGAGCAGACGCCAGCTGCCGGTATTTCCAAGAGCCGGGGAGACTGCCCTCAGCGCAAGCAGCCCCTTTGTCCAGGAATAAAGGGATTCCGGATCGGACTTCTCATTCTCAACAGTCGGCCTGTCCGGTGACGGGTCAATCGGAAGATACAACTCCTCCGGCCCGCATGTCGAGAAACCGGCATTGACACCGGAGTCCCACTGCATCGGAGTCCTCTGGGCTGAACGGTCGCGGCTGCCCTCCTTGAAAGGCACACCGTCCATTGACCTCATACCAATCTCCTCCCCGTAATATACAATCGGCACCCAAGGCATCGTGAGGAAGAATGTCATCGCGGTCTTGAGTTCCCTGACATCGGACCTCTGGTTCCGGTTCAGTCTCCAAGTATCGTGGCTGGATGTCGGCATACAGGGAAATCCATATCCGCGAGTGGTTTCGTACATTTCTTTGAAAGGCACTGCAAAAGTGTCGAAACGGCCTTTTCCAGACTTGTCAAACCAGCAGTTCTTAGGTTTGTACCGGCCATTCTCATCAGCATTCCTGACTGTATTGTGGACCAGATCCCTGTACATTGTCTTGCCGCAGCCGTTGTGGCGGATAATGTCGATATCGAAACCGCAGGAGATTGCCTCCACCGGGCTGGACCATTCGGACAAGAATATCCTGTCAGGATAATGCTCCGACTGCCAGGTGAATATCTCGTCCCACAATTTCCTCACCCCGTTGAATTCAGCGTCATCGCCTTTTACAAGAGACCAGGCCATGTCGCATCGGAACCCGTCAACCCCCTTGTCAAACCAGAAAGCGATGATGTTCTTCAACTCTTGTCTCACCGCTCTCGGTCCCGGATCATCATAGGCCTGCTCCCAGCTTCTCGACGAATCAGGATTGAGATATCCGTAATTCAACGCCGGCTGTATGTCATAATAATTCATCAGGTAATATCCGTTCCTGGGATAATCATTATCCACCCAGCCTCCTCTGTCCGGTTTCGGAGGCATTGCATCTTTACCGTCTGTCCAGATGTAATAATCAGAATAATGGCCATTCCTGTCCCCGGTAGCTGATTCCCTGAACCAAGGATGCTTGTCGGACGTATGGCCGGCCACCAGGTCAAGGCAAACTCTGATGCCCATAGAATGGGCTTCGCGGACAAGTTCAACAAGATCGGAATTAGTTCCGAATCTCGGATCAATTTTGTAAAAATCAGTGATGTCATAGCCGCCGTCTTCGAACCCGCTGCAGAAGACAGGGCTTATCCATACGGTGTTGAAACCTGTCTCCCTTATATAGCCAAGCCTCCGTCTTATACCTTCAAGGTCTCCATATCCGTCCCCGTCGCTGTCCTGGAATGATGAGGGGTAGATGTGGTAAATCACGGCTGTATCCAGCCAGGCAGGATAGGTCTGTGCTGCCAGCATATCATCTTTGCGGCAGGTGATTTTTGCAGCGAAACCACCTCCTGGAGCAAGGGCAGCCTTAATTATCCCGGATTCCGGGAAGTCCTTAATTTCCCTGCGGTAATCGGACGCTATCCTGGACGCATTCGCACCGTCCCTGAATATCTCCATCCGTTTGCTTCCTCCTTTGATAAATGACAGGTCAATGTCAATTGTCCGTGGAGTCCAGCCCGTAATAGCACCCACATACCAGTCATCACCGCTGCGCCTGGCTATCACTGCATACTCCCCTGCTTTTCCGGACACCGCCACCGTCTCATCCCATACTGTAGGTACATCGGCAATGAAATCCGCGCACTCCGTTTCAGCCATATATGCTGAAGGGCTGTCACAGAGCATATTGAGAGGTGATTCAAATATCACATACTCCGCAAGCTGGCGGCATCTTGTGCCCTGGCTCATCGGCTCGGTATATACAGGTTTCCAGTTTTTCCTGACAGCGTTCCGCATTGCCCCCTGGGTATAGTCCATAGGGCCGGCGAGCATCCTCACAAACGGAATCGTCACATCATACCTGACCATATCAGCACCGTCTTTCCACTTCATCTGTTCCAGCCCGAAAACAGCCTCGAAATTCACGACATTCGGCCAGGTCCGCTGCAGGCCAGCCGGCTTGAAAGTGCCGTGATAATCAAGCAGCAGATGATATTTCGCAGCGATTGCCGCGGCATCTCTCTGGAAAGCCACCATCTTCTGGTCGTCCCTCTCCATAAAGTCCACCTTGAAGCCCTTGATTCCTATTTCAGAATAATGGCGGCAGACAGCTTCCACATCTTTGCTGAACGAAGTGTAACCCGCCCAGAGGATTATGCCCACATTGCGTTCCGCCGCATAGTCAACCAGTTCCTTGATGTGAATCTGCGGAACCACCTGCATCAGGTCACAGGCGCCCGGGACCGACCATCCCTCGTCAAGAATGACATATTCTATCCCTTTGGAGGATGCGAAATCTATGTAATATCTGTAAGTGGCATCATTGACACCGGACTCGAAGTCAACTCCCTTGATATTCCAGGCGTTCCACCATTCCCAGGCCACCTTCCCGGGCCGGACCCAGTCGAAGTCAAGGCCTTGTGACGGAGCATCCCCGAGCAGCCAAACGAGGTCATTGTCAAGCAGTTGGGCGTCATTTTCACTTACTGCCGCAATACGCCAGGGCAGTTCCGTCTCCCCCTTGTCCAGACAGGCGATGTATGGATGACGGCTGTTGACTATCTCGTGATGCCCGCGTTTGCCTCCCACTGCGGTCCGGTCAGGAACACCGGCGAAATAACCGGAAAACGACTGGCCGTCCCCGTCAGCCTTGACAAACATCCCGGGGTAATCAAGCAGTCCGGATTCTGTTATGCACAGCTTGCGACCGGAAGGAGAGGAGACCAGCACAGGCAGGAATGCCAGCCTGTCAATGTCCATCCCTCCCAACGGTATCTCCGCATAGACGTTTTCGAAATTGTTCACAAGCTGCCTCTCCAGATCACCCTTTGTCGTGGAGTAGGATACGAACACCGAATCCCCGGGGCTGAAACGGAAAGAAGCCTGCTCCCATCTGACATTGAAAGGCACGGATGAATTCAGCCTGAACCGGTAGGCGACTCCGGAATCATAGACCCTGAAAACCAGGCCGAAAGTCCTGAAATCCAGTTCCATCTCATTATAGTGCTCCCTGACAGAAGCCTTTTTGTATATTTTTGCCGGCAGTGTCCTGTCAACCGAGCGGCGTACAGAACGCCTGACTTTCTGGCCGGAGCCGAAGACTGTCCCGTCTTCAGCGGTCACAGAAACCGGTGAATCATACAGCAATGTCTCTCCGGAGCACCGGAGGCTCCAGGTAACAGTCTCACTGACATTCACCGAGACTTCTATCCTGCCGTCAGGAGAACTCAGCTTATATTCCTGTCCGGAAGCCGCATATGCCGGGAAAGCCAGCACAAGCAGCGAGGCGATTGTTGTTATTATCTTGCTCTTTTTCATTTCTTTCCGAAAAATCTGTCAACTATCAATGTTATCGCACCGTCTCCGCTCACGTTGCAGGCAGGGCCGTACCCGTCGAGCGCAAGGTATATTGTCATCATCAGGGCGCTCTGTTCAGGAGAGAATCCAAGAACCGACTCAAGAAGGCCTATTGAAGCCATCAGGACTCCGCCCATCACTCCCGGAGCCGCCACTGACGATATCCCCTGCAGCAATATGAAATTGGCGAAAAGGGCGAAATCGATCTGCATGCCGCTCATTATCATTACTGCCAAAGACGTGGTGGCAAGTTTGATAGTGGAGCCGCACATATGCACGGTGGAGCAGAGAGGCACAGTAAAATCAGCTATTTCCCTGGTGGCGCCGTTCTTCATCGCACACTCAAGAGTGACCGGAATGACGGCCGAACTGGAGCAGATTGAGAATCCCGTGAAATACGCAGGCAGGATGTTCCAGATGCATTTGAAAGGATTCTTTCTGGCAATCAAGCCGGCGATAATGTACTGAATCACAAGATAGCATATCGAGAGCGACACTCCCGTTGCGATGACCTTCACACCGGAGCCCATCACTGCCGCCAGTTTCCCGGAAGCGCTCATCTCGCACATCATCGTGAAAATGTAGAACGGGAGAAGCGGGATAATCACTCTGTTGATTGTAAGCTTCACAATCTCGCCGAATTCATCAAAGCCCCGCTTCAATGCCGAAGCGCCGGTGGCGATGATTCCTACGCCTGTCATCATCGACAGCAGCAATGCGGTCAGGATATCGCAGACCGGAGGTATTTTCAGGTCAATATAAGGTTCGAACTTTACAGCTGCGCTCACCGCATCCGCCGAAATCTCGCCGGCGGATATGTAATGGGGCAGCAGTCCGGATGCGCAACCGTATGCGAAAAAGCCCGCTCCGACAGTGGAGACGTACGACAGGACAAGCACTGTTATCAGCATTTTCCCGGCGCCTTTTCCCAGATTGGCCACCGATGGTGTCACCAGGCCGAGAACGAGCAGCGGCACAATGAACTTGAGCACCTGGGCGAACAGGACGTTGAATGTCTTGAGCACCCGCACAAGCACCGCCGGCGCAACAATACCGAGCAGCGAGCCGAGCGCTATGGCTATCAGCACTTTAGGAAAGAGTCCCAGTTGAATTTTCTTCATAATCTCAGAATATAAAAGTGCAGGTTACAGGATAATGGTCGGATACGAAAGGCACTCCATAATCAGCTGTGACTGTGATGAAATCCCGGGCCACAGCTCCCCGGTAGAAAATATGGTCAATATTGGCGTTCTTGCCTCTTTCCCTGTCAGAGAATCCGTTGAAGCTGACCTTGCCGTCATAGTAAGCGGCGTTGTGCCTGGCGCTCCACATATATTCCGTCAGCGGAGATAGGCTTCTGTATCCCTGTCTGGAAGAATCGTCTTCGAGTGAGCAGTTCAGATCTCCCATAACGAAAACAGCCGCGTCATCTTCTTCAACCACTTCCCTCAAAACCCGGATTATTTCTTTTGAAATCTGGTATCTCGGCTCGATATTGTATATTTTGTTGCCATTCCCGTCGAAATCGGACGGTTTGTCATCCGGATCAAAAGGATAGTGAGTATCAAAAGCATAACATATCTTCCCACTTGCCTTGTGCTGAAGTTTCACCCAGATACAGGCACGGCAGTGCTGGTCAGTCGCCCCGAACGGATAGTCGTGAGGCTCGTCGCTCTTCTCCCCCAGCCAGAAATGTCCCTTGTCAAGAAGTTCGAAACGGTTGCGTTTCCACATCAGCATGATGCATCCGTCATATTGCCCGTTCCGTTCTGTCACCTCTGTAGGCGCACCGGTATAATCCCCAGGCATTATCTTGTATCTGTCGAATTCGCTGAACACCATCAGATCCTCATACTGACCATCAGTGGACAGTTCCTGGAGCCCTGCAATGTCAGGCTGGTTGCCGCTGAGCATATTTATCCAGGCGAATTTCCTTGATTCCCATCTTTCAGCTCCGGTGTCTGTATTCTTGTGCCGGAGATTGCTCGACATAACCTTGATCATTATCTCCTCCGGCTTCCCGGGCAGGTCGGAAGGCAGGGACTGAACAGGCTCGTCCTTCTCCCCACAAGACACCGCAAGCATCACGGCAA
Organism: Candidatus Cryptobacteroides sp.; assembly: GCA_051870055.1. GTDB lineage: Bacteria > Bacteroidota > Bacteroidia > Bacteroidales > UBA932 > Cryptobacteroides. Next base: position 15,490 of record JBJEBM010000115.1, on the reverse strand, counting down.
GGATTGCCAAATGTATTCTATTCATAATGTAAGTCCTTTAATTATAGCGAATTGCAAAATAATCAAGAGCATTGGAAGCATCTGCTCCACTCTCCAGCACGCCCTCATTGAAATAGAGTGTGTTGGTCACTTTGCTTGACGGACGGAGACGGACATAGACTTTGTCCTGCCCGAGAATGTCAAGAGGCAGCGGAATGTCGTACTGCTTCATCGCCGGCAGTTGCCAGTCCTTGAACTTGCCGCTGACGACTCCGTCAGGAACGACATAATCGGCCACGTCCTTCCAGTCTTCCGGTCTGGAGTCATCTCCGGTGAGCGACCATTGGACTTTCCAATAATAAGGGCTCTTGCCAACTTCTCCCGTCTCGCCACCGTATGCAGTGAAAATCAAAGAGATATGAGTAGCGGAAATACCGACAGTGCTGAATTCGGCTATCCACGAATATGGTTCGTCCGTACTGTCATTCCACCATTTTTTGCAGCGCCATCCGTCCATTATCTCGGTATCTCCCACCATCCCCACTTTCCCGAGACCGTCTTTATTGGTATTGCTGTAATCAAAAGTGATTCCTTCACCGAACATGTAGCCGAGAGGTTCGGCTATTGACGTGTCAAAACCGATATTGTTATAGAACGGTGCTTGTCCCTTGGAGTTGCCTGTCCATCCGATATAATTGAATGTGGACAGTGGCTTGACCGGCTGGTCGCCCGAAGAGTGGCGGAATCTTCCGTTCTTCCCGTATGTAGGCTCGAAATATGTGATTCTCCCGTCTTTCTTGAAGCCGGAAGTATAACAGTATTCCACCAGAGTGCTGGAGAATGAGGTCTCCTTGTCAAGGGCAATGTCCTCATAGGACTGATGCCGGATCTGATATCTTCCTATCGTTCCGCTCTCATCATCTGTTACCCCGTCGCCATATACATATCCGGGATATAGTTCAAAAACCACGACACCTGATATCCTGCCTGACCCGTATGGCAGTCTGACTCCGTTCCTGCGATAAGGGCAGGTTGTATTGGTGTATATATATATGCTGCTACCCCGGGAATCCCTCACAAGGCGCGGATATTTGGTCAGGTTGCCCTTGCCCGAGCCGAGAGTGTATCCCTCATTGACTGGCGTCAGGGAACCTTTCCGGACGCCGAATTCGCAGTCCTTCAGGGTGACATACGTGTATATGTCGTTGTCAGTCAATTCAGAAATATATTTTTCCTTATGCGGGACATCCCCTGATGTGGCGGATTTGCGCTCTATGATATTGGCAGTCGTAAGTCCGTCAATCCGGTATCTTTCAGGATTGTCCTCACGAAGCAGTTCTGTTCCGCGGAGAAGCAAGGTCACACGGTCATAGCGGGAGAAAACATTGTCTTCTTCAGTAGCGCAGCGGACAAGAAAGCCATAAGTTCCATCTACACTTTCCAGATAAAGATTGCGTTTGTAGGCAGAGTGGTCGGCGGCGTCAGGAGAAGTCTTTTCATTGTCCCCGGTATTCCCGCTCTCCACCGCACTGACGACATACCCTTCAATCAGGATATTGTCTTCTATCTTCTTGGAAGAGCCTGCAGCTCCGAGAGCCCTTACATCACTGAAAGTCATCGTCTTGCCAAGGCCGTCAGAGGAAGTTTTCTGAACCAGATAGAGAACCTGGGGATACTCCGTACCCTCCCCGTCCGTATATGACATTGTGACTGTCGAGAATCTCAGGTCTCCTGCCGAAGGATTCGCTTTCGATTTGACAGTGATGTTCTCCGGAGTCAATGTTACTTCCTCAACCCAGTCCGCAGCGGCGGGATCAGGATAGGTAATGTCAATCTTGATATTCTCTACATCGTCTATATTGGTCTCGAACGCAATGGAACTTGTACCTGACGCGCTTCCCCGGATAATCATAGTGCCTGAAGCAGGCGTCATCACAGGATAGCGTTTTCCCGCCTGGCGCACATAGATAGTGTCACACCTGGTCATATCCACCGCATAGACAGCGAGTTTCACACCCCTGGCATAGTCATCGTTCTGGTCGCATTCAATACTGAACGTGCAGTCACCGCTGAAGGCTATCTGCTTGAGCGGCCACCTGCCGGTCTCATCCTTCATTCTCATCCAGTCCACTTCTTCACCGGCATACTTGACCACACATTCTTTATTGGAGTATATGGATATCTCTCTCCTGAGGGAATCCACCACCGCTCCGCCCGAGTACATTGTCCTTGCCGGAATCTCCACGGTCTTCATCGTTATTCCCAGCTCGGTAAACTCGAACCCGTCCCCGTTGTCCATAGCGCAGGCTGTTATGGCAAGCGCCGGGACAACCAGGGATAATATATTGTGTAAAAGCTTGTTCATTGTTACAATGTTTGATGTTTATAGAGTGCCGCTTCAATGACAGGCTACTTGTTGTACTTGACAGCGATTGATCCGAAGCAGAAGCGCTGCGCCACGTTCTGTGCAGCAATGGCAGTGAATTCTCCGGTGGTCCAGTCGATTGCCTCGGAGCTTGCTGCCTCAAGAATCACTCTCACATCGTCCTTCCCGGCGATTTCATCCGGAAGGTCAATGCAGACTTCCTTTGTACCGCCATTGAGGTTCATTAATGAATAAGTATTGGTGCCTGGCAGAGGCTCAAGTACAATCTTCTTAACGAACGAACGCTCTCCGCCACCGATTGAGCAGTAGACATTCCAATTCACCGGAACCTGACCGGAGTTGTCAGAGGTCATTTTGCCAAGAGCCGCAGTGAAAATGAGAACCGGATGCGAGCCAGGCTTTACGGATGTTGCCGGGAACCCTATTGTCACTGTCTGCCTCTTGGAGGCATCGCTGTTCCACCAGAACGGGCCTGCCTTCGCGGTTTCGAAACGGAATCCCCTGTATCCGCCGTCAATATCTGAAGTTGCGGACAGCTGATAAAAAGCATTCCATATCTTCGGCGCGATGTCTGAAGATGTCTGGACATAGCCCTCTCCGTTGGAAGCCAGCAGCTTTCCTGTTGTTCCTTCGGCAAGTTTGTATTGCGAGGCGGATCCTTCAGGATAATACCATTCACCAACGACTGCGGTGAATCCGTTGTCTGCCGACTTGTCAATCATAATGTCCGATGTTCCGCAAGGCCTGATCTGGAGGCCGGAAAGTTCCCGGAAGAACGGAATCTCCGCAGGAGTGTCGCATACGACAATGCCGTTGACGCTGCCGGAACCTCTCGGAACCATCTCCCCGGTATAATGCCAAGGGCAGTCAAGATTGACAATCATATTGATGGTGTCGCCATTCCTGTCCCTGAGCATTCTGAGAGCGGCATTCTGTTTCTGCGCTGCATCCATCCAGCCTGAATTCACATTGGCATAAGAGCCGAAGTTCACGGCAATTTCAACATCCTGTATCTGGACGAGATTGTATATGTCAGCTTCTGAAATTCCGGAAATTGTTCTCTTTACAGGGTTCACACTGACAGTTCCCTCTTTTGCGAAACTGTTGGAGGTCACACCGGTAAGCGTATAGCGGACAGGGTTGTCCTCTCTTGTGAGCGTCAGGCCTGCGAGCGAGAGTTTCACCTTGTCACCACGGACAAGGACATTGTCATCAGGTGTCACAGTGATCACTCTGAGGCCGCAACGGCCGTCTTCAGGACTGATATAGAATGTCGAATTGCCCACAGACTTGTCAATTGAGCCATAAGATAGCATCGGACTGGTGGCGGTGTTCCCTCCGGTAATGTCGCCGGAGACAACCGCCTCGATATAATCTCCGTCGAAAGTCACGGATCCGGCTGAAGCAAGCCTGCCCTTGATGTCTTCGAAAGACAATTCCTGCTGGAACGCCACCTGGGTCACCTCAAGAGTGGCGGACAGAGGGTACTTTTCCATAGAGAACGAGATTGTGGCAGTGCGGTCTTCCCTCTGTGCGTTGGCAGCCACCTTGAAAGTTGCCGAGTTCCCATTAAGTGAGACATCTGAAATCCAGCCTGTCTGGCCTCCCTGATATGTCACATCAGCACGGACATCCGCTGCATAACTTCCAAGATTGTGGGTGCAGGCCGCTGTCTTTTCTGCCTCGAACGAGTCAACAGTCATGGAGGCCGGTTCGAAGACAAGACTGCCCTGCTCCGCTGTTTGCACGACATCGAAGACCGTCCTGTAGACATTGGCATCAATATCCTCGTAAGTCAATGATATCGTGGACTTCCGCTCGGCTCCGGTCAGATTTTCCGGCACTGTGAATGTGACTTTTCCATCACCTATTGCCACATTCTCCAGCCAGTTGTCAGTAACCTCGGTCTTGAGGTCTTTGAGCCTGGTCTCATTGAGATTTGTCTCAAATTCCACCTCGTCCTGCTGTTCCCAGGCGATGTAGGTCCTGCCGCCCGACAGGAATTTGAGTGACGGTGCGGTAATCTCTCCGGCCTGGTTGATTGTAATATCTATAGGCTCTTTGACACCAGTGGCTGAGATGCGGATCGTGCATCGCCTGAGCAGGTCAGGATTAGCATTGTATTTGAGGATGAAGTCCCCGTCTCCTTTGCCGGAGCCGCTTTCAATTGAAGCCCAGTCCACAGGCTCAACAAATTCCGCACTCCAGGACCCGTTGCACCACACCAGGACATGGGTGGAGCCTTCTTTTGATTTGAGATTCAAGGTCTTGTCATTCACCGCAAGATCCATCTCGGTGACGTCCTCCTCTTTGCAGCCATTGAGCGGCAGCATCACTGAAAAGCAAAGCAAAGTCAATAATCCGGTTGATATTCGTTGTTTCATAATATATTATATTTCAATCAATTGCAATTCTTTCAATTATAAATGACCGAGACTACAGGCCATATTTGTTATATTCCTTGTTGTCAAGAGCATATCCGGAATACGCCACCTGGGTATCCGGAATCGGATAATATCTGTGACAAGGAAGAATATTTTCCCTTAGTTTGGTCTTTCTCGTCTCCATCTCCGTTCTTTCGAACCAAATGCCCCAGCGGACAAGGTCGAATTTGCGCTGGAACTCCCCGAAGAGCTCCCGGCCTCTCTCCGCACGTATCTCATCCTTCACGGCCGACAGGTTTGTCCTTGTGTAGAGCCTTATGCCGGCCCTTTCTTTGACCATATTGAGATAGCGCAGGGCCTCCTCAACATTGCCCATCATACAATGATTCTCCGCCATCATGAGAATCACATCCGCATATCTGAAGACCTTGTAATTGTTTGAATCATTGTTTGTCTGCATACCCGGGCACCAGAATTTCGGGCCTAAGAACGCCGTAGTCTTCGTGTCTTTCATCGAGTCGAAAGTCTGTCCGTTCCACTCCCTGACAATAGTCATATCCCGCCTGCGGTCGTTGTTCTCCGCTGCTAAAAGATTGTTGACCAGATAGTTGTTTGCCTGAGCAGGAGCATAGCAGGACGTGTTGCTTCCAAGTTCCTCAATCTCCACTCCATTGTATTTGCTTCCGGATCTCGGATATGGCATGCACATACAGGCCACATTTGAAGTATAGTCAAGACCTCCCGCCGAATAAGTATGCTGTATCTCGAAAATCGACTCCGGAGTGTTTTTGAAGCGGAACGGGATGTCCGACAGGGGATACTGGTCAAGGCTTCCGTAAATCTCCTCAAGCTTTCCGCAGGCTTTGAGAGAAGTCTCCCAATCATTATTCCACTGCGCCATCTTGGCTATGAGCATATAGCCGAGCGCGGCGCCTGCACGGTTCTCCTCAACCTGATTGGAGGGGATTGCCGGCAATGCGTCAGCCGCGGTCCACAATTCCTCGATAAGAGCCGACCTTGTATCATCCGCGGACATCCTTGGCAGATGGCATACACGGTCAAGCGTCTCCTCGTCGGCGACGTCCTCAGTATAGAATGGCACATCTCCGAAAAAGCAGGTCAGCAGCCAGTAATAGAAGCCTCGCATTATCTGGCCCTCCGCCAAAAGCTCAGCCTTGCGCTTCTCCTGGACAGGGGATTTTTCTATGCCCGCAATAGCTCCATTACAATATCTGACCCCTTTGTATCCCTGATCCCATACAGTCGCACCGAAACGTGGCTTTGCCGGAGAGATGTCGAGGTCGGAATCCTGGGTGGATGACCTTGAATAAGCCAGGTCCGTCGCACATTCGGTGGCAATCAGCATCGTGCCGCTGTACAATGACTTCAACGGGATATAGCAGGAGTTCAACGCCGCCTTGCACTGATTGACATTCTGGTAGAAAGTGTCCGATGTCGAGAATGATGACTGGCTTTCTTCCAGGCTGCATGCCGCGGTGACAAAAATGCAGACAGGTATCAGAATATATTTTACTATGTGTCTCATAACGCTCTGTATTAATATCTAATCTGAATACTGAACACCACTGTCCTCGCCTTTGGATAGGCGCCAAGGTCAAGCCTGCGGAGAGTGGAACTTTCTCCGGAAGAAGAGACATCCGGGTCAAAGCCATTGTATTTCTTCCACAGGTAAAGATTCTCTCCTGAAGCTGTCAACGTAATGTCTCTCAACCAGTTCGTCTTCTTGGACAGGTCGAATGTGTAGCCCAAGGAGATGCTCTTCAGCCTGAGGTATGATGCGTCATACACCATTCTGTCCGAAGGTATGGATGTGGTATAGGTACCTCCTGCGCGAGGTATGTCGGAGTCCGGATTGCGGACAGGATGCCATCTGTTCACCATATATCTGTACTGGTTCGTCTTGTTGCCTCCAGCCATATACAGTTCGGAATAATTGTATATCTTGCCTCCGACAGACCAGGACAGATAAATCCCGAGATTGAGCCCGTAAATGGAGAATGTGTTCTGGAAGCCTCCGTAAACATCCGGATCCGCATTGCCGAGATATACAAGGTCATTCTGGTCGAGCAGGCCGTCATTGTTTATGTCATAATATTTAGGAAGCCCGAGCCTGGAAGAATAGTACTCCGAAGGGATTGTACTCTCCGAGACGTAAGCATGAGTAGTCTCGTTGCGGACGAATTCGTCCACACTGTGCCATACACCTGCGTATTTGAATCCCCACAGCGCATTCAACGGATAGCCTTTCACGAATCCGTGCATCATATAAGGATTGTTGCCGTCCGATGTGGCAGTAGGAATAAATTCGGAAGTACCTATGTCATCCACATTCTGGCGGTTTCTTGAAATGGTGAGATTCGTTGTCCAGGAGAAATTCTTCTTGACAATGTTACGGCTCTCCACGGTAAGCTCGAATCCTTTGTTAGTCGTGCGGCCAAGATTCGTAAACCTGGAGTTGAAACCGCTCTGTGAAGCGACCTGCACCTCCATCAGAAGATCCTTTGTCCTGGAAATATAGCCCTCCGCCGTGACCGCCAACCGGTTGTTGAAGAAGGACATATCCAGGGCGACATTGTACAGGTCCGTTTTCTCCCAGGTAAGGTTCGGGCTCGGAATTGAAATCCTGTAATAGGACGCCTGCTGCGACCCGTCGAAAAGATAGCCGTTGGTTGTGGATGTGAGTTTCTCTATGCTCCTGTACGCAGCCACGGCATCGTTTCCTGTCCGGCCGGCGCTCAAACGCAGTGACAGCTCGTCAATCCTGTCGGCATTTTTCAGGAAGTTCTCGTTCTTCGCGTTCCACTTCAATGCCGCTGACGGAAAGAAACCCCACTTGTTGTTCGACGCGAAGTTCGAGGCGCCGTCAAAACGGCCGGTCATAGTGATATAATAGCGCTTCCTGTAATTATAATCCAGTCTGGCGAATGCCGACATCTTGAACACGACGGAATGTCCGGAAGAAGGAGAAAGCGTGTTCTTGTCTATTATGCCGCCAAGATTGTTCCACTTCACCTCGTCATCCATATATCCGGAACCTGAGAGGGAAAAAGAGTTGGTTACAGCCTTGTAAGCCGTGTAACCTCCGAGAAGATCCAGAGAATGTTTGTTCTTCGAGAATTTCCAGTTCAAAGTGTTCTCTGAAGAAAGATTGGTGGCATCGGACTCTGAACGGTAGGCATCTCCTCCCTCTCCTTCATTTTTAGCCGGAAGTGTGGAAGGATAGTACCTGTACACGTGGTTCTGGTAATTGTAATAAGTGTTCTGGCTGCGGAGTTTGAGATTCCTGGCAAGCTTGAACTCGAAATACACCGTATGGTTCATCGACACCCTGGTCAGATTGTAAGTGTTCTGCGCAATGGTGGCTGTTGGAGGATTGAATGTCGCGGCATCTTCATACTCCTCATCAATATAGTCAGTAGGTTTAAGCAGCGGGCTGAGATAAATTGCAGAATTTCTGTAGCTTGTACCGCCTATCGAGGCCAGGTTCCGGTCCTGGTCACGATACGAGTACGAACCCTGATAGCCCACTTTCAGCCACTTGAACAACTGATGGTCCAAGTTCAGCCTTCCAGTATATCTGGACATTCCGCTGTTCTTGATAATACCCCTTGTGTCATTATATCCGAACGAGGCATACCAGGAAGACTGTTTGCTTCCGCCGCTTGCCGATATGCTGTAATTCTGCACAGGAGCAATGCAGGTTATCTCATCTATCCAGTCAGTGCCCTTGCCTAAAGACAGAGGGTTTTTATAACGGTAATCCGAAAGAGGCGACCCGTCGGTGACCTCGCTGAACAGTCCGGTGAAATACGACAGGTCATTCCTGTACTGCGCAAGTTCTGATGCGTTCATCAGGCTTAGCCTGGACGGGAGCTGGCTGAAACCCGCCTCAGCCTTGAATGTGATCTTTGGCTTTCCAGCTGCCGTCAGGCCTTTTTTAGTGGTGATGAGGATGACTCCGTTTGAGCCCCTGGAACCGTAAATGGCAGTTGACGATGCGTCCTTCAAGACTGTAATTGACTCAATGTCGGCAGAGTTGATATCATTGAGATCGGATACGGCATCCATCACGCCATCCACTACAATCAAAGGTTCATTGGACGCCACAATCGACCTCGTCCCCCTGATTCGGATAGTGGTGGTCGCTCCCGGCTCTCCTGTGGTGGACATAATGTCTGCGCCCGCAATTCTGCCCTGAAGGGCCTGGTCCACAGAAAGGACAGGTGCGTTTTTGATGTCAGCCATCTTCACGTTGGCCACTGATCCCGTCAGGTCCTGTTTCTGCACCGAGCCGTAGGCAATTGTTACCGCTTCCTCCAAATATAGGTTCTTGTCAGGAACAAGCCTGACAATCAATGGTTTGGAACTCGCCTGAACTGTAGCGGTCCCATATCCGAGGAACTGGATCTCCAGCTGGTCCGATGTTTTAGCCGTGATGCTGAATTTTCCGTCCGCATCTGTAGTGGTGCCGTTTTTCGTACCGGAAATAAGAACATACGCTCCCGGAAGCGGCTCCCCGTTCTCATCCACAACATTGCCCTTCACTGCCACGGCTGCGCCTTTTCCCGGGACGTCCCGTGTATCCTGAGCCTGTACCGTCAGCTCCGGGATGCCCAGAGCAATGGAGACCAGAAATATCAGTAACGCTTTAGGTTTCATATATAGAAAATTATTAATTTGCACAACACTGCCTGCAAATTTAGCCTTGAGTGAACAATTATTTAACTACCCGGATGACGAATATAGATGCAGTATAGACAAATTAACATACTAATATGCTGATAATAAAGCAATTGCTTCAAATATACGAAACCTTTTATATCAAGATTCACTGAAACTGGAATGTGAGTTCCACATCCCCGAAACGGGAGGTTCTGCCATCATATTTATCAAGATATTTTCCTGTCAGCTGCCCCCGCCATACAATATCGTCACGAGTATTGAAGGGCAGCGAGACCTCGAAACCATAGCTTTTGGAATTGTACTTCACGACCGCTGAACATTTCCATTCAGTGCGGGTTCCGCCGTCATCCTCGACAACCATAAATGCGATGCTTTCGGTCTGCTCTGTCCACTGCGACACAAGAATCACATTGAACGGTGTCCGCTGTCCCACCTGGCTCCGCTTCAAGACTATCATAAAGTCAGAAATCTGCGGGGAATAAAGCTTCAATTCAGCATCAGTTGTGGCAGTGAAATCCTCCACACGCCCGCATTTGACAAAAAACTCCGACGCTCCTGCAAACCACGGATCATAGTTTCTGCGCATTGTTATATCTTTGAGAACCAGCGTCTTGAATTCCCCGGCATAGAACGGGGCTTCCGATGCGGGCCGGACAATGACCGAGCCGCCTCCCTCTCCCCACTCCGGATCCTGTCTCCGGAGAAGTTCCACAGATGTGAACCCGCTGTCGTCATTGCGGTTCACCACCCACACAGGCGAACTTGAAGCCATCTCCTCGTCCACTATCACCTCTTCATACCCGCGGGTCCCGTCCTCCCGGACAGTCATTCTGTAGCCGACATTGACTTCAGTATTGTTCTCCGGATCAAACGTGATGACCGGAAGAGTCTTGCCGTCCCAGTTCTCTGAATAAGGCCAGTATATCTGAAGTCCGGAATTTTCAAGCGCCTCAAGATACTCATCCGCACTCCCGGACGACCTTGTCAATACGCAGGCGGACTCCACCCTCTGCCTGATGAGATCACGCAAAGGGGTTGAATACAAGGCGCTTTTTGTGCTCTTGCTCTGCTCGTCATCACCCACTCCGGAGCCCGGTGAGCAGAAAAGGTCCTTCATCATATACTCTTCGTCATATCCGTTGTCCGATGATGACGAGACGGCGTCCCTCACTTCCAAGACCTGTTCAGTCCCGATGGGCAGATAGGACAGAAGCCTTGCCACGCTGTCTATATCCACTCTGACGGACGGATAGCCGGATTCCCCTGTATGGTCCACATACTCACATCCGGCAAGGATGATAATGGCTGATAAAAAGCCGGTTACTCTCAGTGTTTTCATAAGCAATAGTGTTTTTAAATGACTGCATTCATCCGCAAAGTGACACAAAAATATCCGCATCCGGAAAATGGATGCGGATAAAATCCAAAAACACGCATGTGCGTCTCAGAACGATGTTTTTTATTCCCGTAAATCAACCCGGTTTAATGACAATGCTTCACTTCCTGTAAACGACGAACCGGTTTCTGTCATTGAAATCCTTGACAACCACGGTATGCCCGTAGCCTGCCGCCCGGAAAACTATAGCAGTCTGCTGGGCGAGAGACTCGTTCACCTCCGTCATGCCGACACCTTCCGGCAGCATATACCTCCTGCTCCAGCCGGCCACCGCCCGATAAAAAAGGAGCGGGTCATCATCAGGCACAAACAATGCAGAAGCTGGCTCATAATCAAGCACATTCACCCGCATCAAGGCTTTTTCCGACTCCATTATATAAGGCGGATTACTCAGTACCATATCAAATGGTTTCCAGTCAAAATCCTGATTCTCAACCAGGATATCAGCCTCGACAAATTCCGGCCGTACAGCTCCGGACTCTTTCAGACTCGCGGCGAAATCCTGATTCACGGCAACAGAAAGCGCCCCGCCTGAGATATCCACACCGGTCACGAGACATCCGGGCACATTCAGGGCCACCGTCCACGCTATGCAACCGGAACCGGTGCACAAATCCAGCACCCTGACCGGCTCGGCTTTCCTGCCATAAGGAATACGCCGCCTCTGTATTCTTGAAGCCTCCTTAAGAGCTTCCCTGCACAGCAGTTCAGTCTCCGGCCTCGGGATAAGGACATCCGGATTGACATTGAAGCGCAAGCCGTAGAAATCCGCCTTGCCGGTGACATACTGGACCGGCTCGCCTTTCACAAGCCGTTCCAATGCCGCATTGAGCTCGGCCGCCTGGTCGTCTGAAAGCTCGTACCGGGGGTCAACAATATGGGTATAGCTCCTGACACCTGCCAGATCCTCGCACAGAATCAGCACAATGTTCCGGGCCTCGCGTTCCGGATACAAAGACTCAAGAGCGGCAACTCCTTCTCTGACAAAGTCGTTGAGAAGCATCAGAATCAAGAATTTTTGATAATCACAGAGAGGAACGCAGTCATATCAAGACCTGCGGCCCTCACCATCTTCGGTACAAGAGACGCGCTGGTCATTCCGGGGATTGTGTTCACCTCAAGGAAATATACCCCTTCATCAGACGAGATGTAGTCCATCCTGACAACTCCGGAGCAGCCGAGATGCTCATACAGACGGCAGGTAATGCTCTGGATTTCAGATGACTCACTCTCCGGAACAGGCGCTGGACAGAGCTCACGGCTATGACCGTTGTATTTGGCGTCGTAATCGAAATATTCGTTCTCGGTGACAATCTGGATCACAGGAAGAGCCTTGACAACATCCCCGTCACGATAGGCCGCACAGGTGAGTTCCCGGCCCTCTATGCCTTTTTCAACTATCACGGCAGGGCCCTCGGAAAACGCGAAATTGATGGCCGACGGCAGGTCCTCCACTTTCTTGACCTTGGTGATTCCGAAGCTGCTGCCTCCGTCCGTCGGCTTCACAAACAACGGGAAACCAAGCTTTTCCGCAGTTCTGGCAGAGAACTCCTCCACATTCATCCCCCTGCGGATGAAAGCGTCCGGGGCCAGTTTGACATAATCCACATCCCGCAAATAGCTCTTGCAGGAATATTTGTCGAAAGCCACCGTCGAGACAAAAGCGCTGCATCCGCTGTGCGGAATGCCGAGCATTTCGAAATAGCCCTGGAGCAGACCGTTTTCACCCGGAGTTCCGTGCTGCATTATATATACATAGTCAAATTTGACTTTCTCCCCGTAAACCGTGACGGAAAAATCGTTCTTGTCAACTTCCGGCCTGGCTTCCGCTGGAAACGTCACCCTCATCGAGTCCTTGTTCCTGTAAGCCACAAGATTCCATTTCCCGAAGCGGGCGAAAATCTCGTAAACATTGTATTCCCTGTCATCTATACGGGATGCCGTGTATTCTCCGCTTCTGCACGCCACCTCCCACTCGGAAGAATCGCTGCCGTAAATCACGGCAATTGTCTCAATCTTTCCCATATTATTAAAGCATTATCAATCAAAATAATAATCCGTCTCGCTCTGGGCTTTGGCATTGGTGTCCTCCTCGCCTCCGCTGCAACTCAGGTCAACAGTCATTCCGGCAGGAGCCATAAACCTGTCGGACTCCGATATTCCAAGTGTGCCGTCGGCAAGAACTTTCTTCATAAATATACCCCAGATAGGCAGGGCCATATTTGAGCCGCTTCCAAGCGCAAGTGACTGGAAATGAACCTGTCTGTCTTCAGCGCCCACCCATATTCCGGCAGTCAGCGAAGGAGTGTAGCCTATGAACCATCCGTCCGCATTGTCGTTGGTTGTTCCGGTCTTGCCGGCTATCTGGCCTTTCAGTCCGTATTTGGCGCGCAGGCGGGAACCGGTACCGTTGTTGATGACACCCTCCATCAGGTTCACCATAAGATACGCGGTCTGCTCACTGATGGCCTCCCGCTTGCGGTTAGTGAACTCTCCGAGCACATTGCCCTGATTGTCCTCTATTCTGGAAACGAATTTCGGAGTCACGTAAACGCCCTTTGAAGGGAATGTGTTGTAAGCAGCAACCATCTCATACAGAGATAGATCCGCAGGCCCTACACAGAGCGAAGGCACAGCGTCAATGTGGCTCTGTATACCCATTGTGCGCATCATTCCGGCCATAGGCTCCGGTCCGAGCTGCTTCATCAGATAAGCCGAAATATTGTTGGAGCTGTGGGTAAGTCCCCATTTCAATGTCACAGTCTGTCCGATCCAGATATCCTTGTCAGTACTTCTCGGCGTCCATTCATCCTCTCCCACAATGAAAGTCTGGGGAACATTGACCACTTTGGTGCAAGGTGTCAGGCCGGACTGCATCGCCAAAGTGTAGAGGAACGGCTTCACTGTGGAGCCCACCTGCCGTTTGCCCTGGCGCACATTGTCATATTTGAAGTACCTGTAATTCGGGCCCCCGACATAGGCCTTGATATGCCCCGTGACCGGCTCGATAGCCATAAATCCGGCCCTGAGAATTGATTTATAATATTTTATGGAATCATCCGGTGTCATCGTGGTGTCCGCATATCCCTTCTTGTTCCAGGAGAACACCCTCATATTCACTGGAACCGAGAAACTCTTCATAATCTCGGCCTCGCTCTTGCCCGACTTCTTCATCATCCGGTAACGGTCACTCCATTTGCGGGCCTGCTTCATCACCCGGTCACGGGTCTCCTTGTCAACATCGTTGGAGAACGGCTTGTTTGTCTTGTAGCGGAGATCTCTCATGAAACTCTTCTGCAAGTCCTTACCAAGGTGCTCAGCCACAGCCTCTTCCGCATAACGCTGCATTTTGGAATTGATTGTGGTGTAAATTCGGAGACCGTCTTTGTCCAGATTGTAGCGGGAGCCGTCCGGCTTGCGGTTTTTGTTCAGCCAGCCGTACAGCGGGTCGTCTTCCCACAGCGTGGAGTCGGCAGAATAATCTTCTCTATATGTATAACGTGAACGGACAGGCTTCTCCGCATTCATGACACGCCTGAGCATATCCCTGAAATACGGGGCGAGTCCTGCGTTGTGGTCCTGCACCTGATATGAAAGGGAGATTGGAATCATCTGGATGGAATCCCTTTCAGCCTTGGTGAGATAACCGGATTTCTCCATCTGGCCAATCACGAAATTACGCCTTGAAAGGGCTTTGTCAGGATTCAGGGCAGGATTGTATCTCGTCGGCTTGTTGACCATTCCGACGAGAGTGGCGCTCTCCTCGACAGTCAGTTCAGCCGGCTCTTTCGCAAAGAAGGTCTGGGATGCCGCCCTGACTCCATAGGCGCTGCTTCCGAAGAACACGGCATTCAGGTACATATCCAGGATTTCTTCCTTTGTGTAGTCGCGCTCCAGTTTGACAGCGGTAATCCATTCTTTCAGCTTTATCCACACGAGCTTGACCTTTGACACGCCCGGAATACGGCTGGTGACGTCAGCCCTCGGATAAAGCGTCTTCGCCAGCTGCTGGGTGATGGTACTGCCTCCTCCCTGGCTGGAATCGCTGAGCAGGAGAGTTTTGACAAGAACACGGCCAAGACTCTGGAAATCAATGCCTGAATGAGAATAGAACCGGGCGTCCTCAGTGGACACCGCAGCCTGAATCAGATAAGGCGAGAGGTCCTCGTATGCCACATAAGACCTGTTCTCGATATGGAATGTGGTGAGCACCTGCCCGTCATCGGCAATAATCTCCGTGGCGAGCTTGCTGTCAGGATTCTCAAGTTCTTCGAACGAAGGGATGTCGGCGAAGGCCCAGACAAGCAGAATCATCAGGACCAGCATCGCCACCGGCAGGGTGACGAGTATCCAGAACCATTTGATTATTTTCTTTCTCGTGTTCTCAGTCATAATTATCTCGTTTCAAAAAGACAAAATTACATAGAAAATTTGGAAATTAACCCGATTTGTATTTTACTTTGCATTCAAAACCAGAAAAATTGAGAACTATGGAGGGGAATCTTGTGATTGTGGAGTCGCCGGCCAAAGCCGGAACTATCCAGAAATTCTTAGGAAAGGATTATATTGTAAAGTCAAGCTTCGGCCATATAAGAGATTTACAGGACAATAAGTTAAGTGTCGATGTGGAACACGGTTTCA
>JBJEBM010000114.1:0-33701 GCA_051870055.1 Candidatus Cryptobacteroides sp. | reverse complement strand
CATTGAGCGATAATCCCTATGAAACACAATATTTTGCAACTTGCGAAACTTAAATTATAATTAGAATAATGAATAGAGGAATGAGAAACGCGCTTCTTGCTTCGATGGCGATTATTGCCCTCGCAGCCGGATGTGCCAAATCGGAGAAAACTGAGCCTAACGAGGCCAACAAGCGTTATTTTGATGCCTGGATCCAGATTAAGCATCCGGATGTCACACCTACTGAGCTTGGAGTCTATATTATTGATGATCAGGAGGGAGAGGGCGAACAGTATGAGGATCAGGCGTACGTTTATGTGAAATACACTGTCTGCTCCCTTGACGGGACTATAACTTCCACCAGTTATGATGAGGTGGCAAAGCGGATCGGGTCATACAACAAAGCCAATTATTATGGTTCCCACGTATGGATAATGGCTGAAGGAATGATTGCAGCGGGAGTGCAGGATATGATTAATGGAATGAAGGTAGGCGGAAAACGGACAGCCGTCATCCCGACCTGGCTGATGACTACTGACCGTTACAGCAAGCCTTCGGATTATCTCAAGCATTCTTCCGACAATGACAATTCCATATACACTGTGGAACTGGTTGGTTTCACTGACGACATAGTCAAGTCTGAAGTTGATTCCTGCGAGGTGTTCGCTGAAAAGTATCTCAACGGACTTGATTCACTCTCTTACGGATTCTATTACAAGCAGCTTGAGGAACCGGCCGACGACAAAGAATTCCCTTCAGACACTTCCATTTACATCAATTATACCGGGCGCCTTCTCAACGGGCAGGTTTTTGACACAACTGTGGAGGATACGGCCAAATTCTACAACATCTACAGCAGTTCTTCCACTTATGAGCCGGTGCAGATTACCTGGGGCGAAAACTGGAGCGACATTACAATGGGGTCGTCTGACGGTTCGTCTTCATCGCTTATTTCCGGCTTCCAGAAGACTCTATGGGAGATGAACCGTTATGAAAAGGGCGTGGGAATGTTTGTTTCACCTTACGGTTACGGTTATTCGGGGAGCGGAAGCCGGATTCCGTCATTTGCCCCGCTTCTGTTTGAGATTGAGATAGTTGACGAGCCATAGAAGGAGGATCTTTATGTCGTCAGTACCCGGATCCGTACCTTCGGAACTTGGAGAAAAGAATATACGTCCACTGCTGATGCAGTATGCGGTCCCGGCTATTATAGCCATGACCGCTTCTTCTCTTTACAATATGGTCGACAGCATCTTCATCGGCCATATTCCGGATGTGGGATCTTATGCCATATCCGGTCTTGCCGTCACTTTCCCGCTGATGAATCTGTCCACTGCGGTCGGCACGCTTGTAGGTCTTGGAGCTTCCACCATCCTGTCAGTCGTTTTAGGCCAGAAAAACTATTCAGTGGCCAATAAAGTGCTGTCGAATCTGGTGCTGCTCAATATAATAGTCGGACTGCTGTTCACTGTGGCCGTGCTGCCTTTCCTTGACCCGGTGCTTAAGTTTTTCGGTGCGACGGAGAATACACTGCCATTTGCCAGGGAATATATGTTCATCATATTGCTGGGCAATGTGGTGACTCATCTGTACTTCGGACTCAACAATGTCATCAGGGCTTCGGGCAATCCCCGTCTGGCTATGAGCCTTACCATTTTCACTGTGGTGTCGAATTCTGTCCTGGATCCGGTCTTCATTTTCGTTTTCGGGATGGGAATCAAGGGAGCAGCCCTCGCCACTGTCCTCTGCCAGACACTTGCGTTGTGTTATTCACTCCGTTATTTCTCAAATCAGGGCAATTTCCTTCATCTTCCGGCCAGGATCAGGGATTATTCCCTCAATCTCCGTATCGCCAAAGACTCTCTGACAATCGGAATGGGCCCGTTCCTTATGAATGCGGCCTCTTGCATCGTGACAATGTTCATCAACCAGCAGCTTCTCAAGTATGGCGGGGACCTCGCTATCGGAGCGTACGGAATTGTCAACAGGATATCGTTCCTTTTCGTTATGGTGAATATGGGCTTCAACCAGGGAATGCAGCCGATTGCCGGTTACAATTTCGGCGCGAGGAAATATTCCCGCGTGAAGCAGGTTTACAAACTGACTGTTTTGTGCGCAACTGTTGTCACCTGCTTCGGTTTCCTTGTGTCTGAATGCGCTCCGGGCCTTGCCGTGTCGTTGTTCACTAAGGATCCCGCTCTAAAGGAACTTGCTGTCAAGGGATTGCGAATCATCAATTTGGCTTTCCCGCTTGTGGGATTCCAAATGGTTGCCACGAATTTGTTCCAATGCCTCGGAATGGTTCACAAATCCATTTTGCTTTCACTTTCCCGCCAGTTGCTGTTCCTGGTTCCGATGATATATTTCCTTCCGCAATTTTTCGGCTACAGCGGAGTCTGGATGAGTTTCCCGGTAGCTGATTCGCTCTCGATTATACTTTCCACGACATTGCTGATGATGCTTTTCCGGAAGTTCAGGAAACTCAATGACGGGGATGACCCTACTATTCTCGGCAGTAAAATTTGATGGTGAATATGGAAGACAGACTCATAATGAATATCGGCCGTCAGTTCGGCAGCGGGGGCAGGCAGGTGGCTATGGCTCTCGGGCAGAAACTGGGCGTGCCTGTTTACGACCAGGAACTGATAGAAAAAGCGGCGGAGGAGAGCGGTTTCAGCCGTGACCTTTTCGCCCGAAGCGACGAGAAACGAAGGCTGTTCGGCATCTCCGGATTCATTGACTCGGGACGTTTCGGAATGGCTGACAACTATTTAGGTGACAATCAGATATTCGCCCTCCAGAGCGGTGTGATAAGGTCGATTGCAGAGAAGGGACCGGCCATTTTCATCGGACGGTGTTCTGATTATATTCTCCGGGACATGGATTGTCTCGATGTATTCATTACTTCTCCGAAAGAGGTGAGAGTCAAGAGAGTGGCCGGCCGTATGAATATTTCTCCGGAAGAGGCCGCCTCTCTGATCAGGAAGAAGGACAGGACCAGGGAGAATTATTACAACTATTATACATTCGGACATTGGGGCGTCGCCTCCAACTATGACCTTTGTGTTGATTCCTCGATTCTCGGGATTGACGGTACGGCTGACCTGATCATTGACTTTGGCAGGCGCACAGGATTGATTAAAGGGGATATGAGATGAGAGTGAAACGGGCTGGAATATTGTTGCTGATTGCAGTGTCTGCTGTCGCAGTGGGATTATGTGTCTCGCTGTCATCCTCATCTGGCAATGAAGCAGTGCCGGAAATGCTCGTGCCTGTGAGACTTAACGAGGTGCTAACGAATGAGATGTCTGATACGTCGTCCCTGTCGGGAATGGATGCCGCCATATTGCGTTATATGAGGCAGTGGAATCTCAGGGGAACATCCCTGTCAATTATGCGCAATGACTCGCTCCTTTATTCCAAAGGCTACGGCTGGGCGGATGCGGAAAGAGGAGAGCAGATGGAGCCACCTATGATTATGAGGGTGGCCTCAGTTTCCAAATTGCTGACAGCCACCGGGATAATGGTTCTGAAGGAACGCGGCCTGCTCTCTCTTCAGGATACGGTGTTCGGACCGCGTGGAATTCTTCAGGACACCGCATATACCAGCGCCATCAAAGATCCGGCATATAAAAAAATTACTGTCGAGGACCTGCTCAGGCACAAGGGCGGTTTCACTTCATCAGCAGGTGACCCGATGTTCTCGATGAGGACAATAATCCAGCAGAATCATCTGGAATGTCCGGTTGACAGGAATGAGTTTCTCAAGACACAGCTTCGCAGGAGGCTCCGTTTCCAGCCGGGCACGTCCCAGTACTATTCCAATTTCGGATATCTGCTTCTCAGTATGATTGTAGAGGAAGTTTCCGGGCTTGATTATGAGACGTTTATGCAGGAGAATGTGCTGCATCCGGCAGGTTGCTACGGAATGAGGATAGCCGGGAATTACTATGAGGACCGCTATCCGGATGAGGTGAAATATTACAATGGCGCTGATACGCTTCTTGTGGAGGAGTTCAACAACAGCGGCAGGATGGTGGACCGCTGCTATGGCGGCAATGACATACGTTTCCTTTCCGGAGCAGGTGCCTGGGTGACTTCCACTCCGGAACTTGCCAGGTTCGTTGCCTCGATTGACGGAAAGCCTGAGGTCCCGGACATCATTTCTGAAGAAAGCGTGGAGGAGATGACCCGCTGGATTGACGAGAATACGTATTCTCTCGGATGGAACGACACCAAGCCGACCGGTGAGTGGACAAGGACTGGCACATTCTCCGGGACCAGCGCTCTTGTGAAATATTATCCGGACGGGGAGTGCTGGATTATGGTGACTAACACCAGCACGTGGAAAGGACCGGGATTCACCAGATACACGGCGGGGCTTTTCAGAAACCTGAGGGAGAAGTATTCTGCTTCCCTGCCTTGCAGGAATATGTTTTATGAAACAATAACCACTAATTGATAAATTTTTATGAAACAACCAGTATTCGTTACAGCGGACGAGGCTGTCAAGGCAGTCAGATCAGGTGACCACATTCATCTCAGCAGCGTGGCCAGCGTGCCGCACGTACTGATTCAGGCCTTGTGCAGAAGGGCAGATGCAGGGGAAGTGAGAGATCTTCATTTCCATCATTTCCATACTGAAGGACCGGCTCCGTATTCTGATCCGGCGTATGAAGGAGTCTTTTTTGACCAGGGATTCTTTCTCGGCCCGAATGTAAGGGCTAATGTCAATGCCGGCTATGCGGACTATCTTCCTGTCCACCTCGGCGAGTCACAGAAACTTTACAGAAGCGGAGCGCTGAGATGCGACGTCGCGATGGTGCAGGTTTCCCTGCCGGATGAGAACGGTATGTTCTCTCTCGGAACATCTGTGGACTGTTCCCTGGCGGCGGTTGAGAGCGCCAAGACTGTCATTGCAGTTGTGAACGAGAACGTTCCTTATGCATACGGAGACCTGGTGAGCCCCGGACTGGTGGATTATCTTGTGAAGGACAATACTCCGCTTGTGACAAAGGATTTCGCCCAGCCGAATGATATTGAGAAACTTATTGGAAAGAATTGTGCTGAACTCGTGCCGGACGGGGCCTGCCTCCAGATGGGTATCGGAGCTCTTCCAAATGCTCTTGCGGTGGCTCTCGCCGACCACAAGGACCTCGGCCTGCATACGGAGATGTTCGCTGACGGAATCCTCCAGCTTATCAAGAAAGGCGTCATCAACGGCAGCCGCAAGAAAATTGACACCGGCAAGGTGGTCGCTTCTTTCCTGCTTGGCTCTGAGGAAGTTTACAAATTCATTGACCACAATCCGGATGTGCTGATGAAGGATATCAAATACACCAATGATCCTTGGGTGATATCCCGGAATCCCAATATGATGGCTATCAATTCAGCCACTGAGGTGGATCTTACCGGACAGATAAGCGCTGACTCCATCGGTACCAGGATTTTCTCCGGAACTGGCGGCCAGGTGGATTTCGTGAAAGGTGCCACTATGAGTGAAGGCGGCAAGTCAGTTACGGCGTTTGCTTCCAGGACCAAAAACGGCAAGACCAAGATTGTCCCTGTGCTGAATCCCGGGGCCGGTGTGGTGACTCCGAGGGCTGACGCCCACTGGATTGTGACAGAGTACGGGGCAGTTGACCTATATGGCAAGTCATTGCAGGAAAGGGCGAAACTTCTCATAAGCATCGCCCATCCGGATGACAGGGAGGCCCTTGACCGCGCTGCGTTCGAGCGTTTCGGGCCTCACTATCATAATTTCAGTATCTGATTTCAGATATCCATAAACATAATTTCCGCCGGAGCGCGCTTCTGTTCAAGCAGTTCACGCATCTTGAGCATATAAGGATATGTGTGGCGGTAGAAAAGCTGAAGTCCGGCGCAGAGGGAATTGAGACCCTTTTCGCCGGTCTTTGTTTTTGCGAATCTGTGCTTCGGACATTCTCCGTTGCAGAGTTTCACCCATTCGCATCTGCGGCATTGGGACGGGAGTGTGTTGCGCTTCTCTATACCGAAAGCAAGGGCTTCCTGGCTTCCGGCGAGATCCCGCAGATTGTCAACGGCAATGTTTCCCAACTTGTATTCAGGATAGACGAAGTGGTCGCAAACATATACATCCCCGTTGTGCTCCACCACTATATTTCCTCCGCAGGTTTCTCCGAACACGCAGGTCCCAGGCATCGCTCCGCACAGGCAGGCGAGTGTGGCGTCGAAGATTCCTACGAAATATTTGCCGACGTCGTTCCTGACCCACCAGTCGAATATCTCGCAGAGAAATTTTCCATAGCCGATGTCGCTGATGGACCAGGTCCCGATTCCGTCATTCTCCTCAGCCCCCGGATTCACTATCGAAGGGCGCTCCGACTTAATCGCTTTTCCTGACGCGTTTTTCCTATATGCAACTTTCTCCACTACCGGAAGGAACTGCATATATCTGCTGCCAATGGACTTCAGGAACTGATATACTTCCAGGCCGTGACCTTCGGAAGCCTTGCTCAATGCAGTCAGCGTGTTGAACTCCACTCCTCCGTAAACAAGATTGCGAAGTCCGGCCATCACTTTGCTGAATGACGGCTCTCCGGCCTTGCTGCTGCGGTACCTATCGTGTATATGCTCAGGTCCGTCGATGGATATTCCGATGAGGAACCGGTTGGATGCAAAGAAGTCCGCCCATTTCGGGGTGACAAGCGTTCCGTTGGTCTGGAGCGTGTTGTGTACAATCTTCCCGTCAGCGTATTTCTTCTCGAATTCCACGGCTTTCCTGTAGAAGTCGAGACCCATTATAAGAGGCTCTCCTCCGTGCCAGTTGAATGTGACCTCAGGAACATCGCAGGATTCTATGTAATTGCGTATCAATTTCTCCAGCATGTCCTCGGTCATTCTCGGCTCTCGACCGCCGTAGAGGAATGCCTTGTCGAGATAATAGCAGTAGCGGCAGTCAAGATTGCAAAGTGAGCCGCCCGGCTTTATCATAATGTTAAACGCCAGCGGGCCTGTCATCCGGGCAGCGTCCGCCAGCGTTATTGTATTCTTGAATATATCTTCTGCCATTTCCTGTCTGGGGCTTATTTCCCGAGGCGGGCCTTGATTGCTTTTGTCTGCTCCTCGAAACCTGGTTTTTCAAGCAGGGCGAACATGTTTTTCTTGTATGCCTCCACGCCCGGCTGGTTGAACGGATTCACACCGAGTACGTAAGCGCTTATTCCGCAGGCGAACTCGAAGAAATAGAAAATCGCGCCGAGGGTCTTCTCATTGATGCGCTCGACAGAAATCTCAAGCTGAGGCACTCCGCCGTCGATGTGTGCGAGTTTGGTTCCGAGCTGGGCCATGGCATTGCAATGCTCAACATGCTTGCCTGCAAGATAGTTGAGCTGGTCGAGGTTCTGCTCGTCGCTTCCTATGGTCACGCAGCGGTTGCTGTTTTCAACTGTGACAACAGTCTCGAACATGTTGCGGGAACCGTCCTGGACGAACTGGCCAAGGGAATGAAGGTCGGTGGTGTAGATGACGGATGCAGGGTAGATGCCTTTGGTGTCCTTGCCTTCTGACTCTCCGTAAAGCTGTTTCCACCATTCTCCGAGATACTGGAATTTAGGATTGAAAGACACGAGAATCTCGATAGCCTTTCCGTATTCTGTATGGAGAAGGTTGCGCATTGCGGCATATTCCACAGCAGGGTTGGATTCGCATCTGCAGGACAGAGCCTTCTCCTCTTCTGCAGCTCCCTCAAGCATGGCCCTGATGTCGAATCCGGCCAGCACGATAGGAAGCAGGCCTACCGGGGTGAGCACGGAGAAACGTCCGCCTACATTGTCAGGAACTACGAATGTCCTGTAGCCCTCCTGGGAGGAAAGTGTTTTGAGCGCTCCTTTATGCGCATCTGTGACAGCTACGATTCTTGAAGAAGCTTCTGCTTTGCCGTATGTCTCCTCAATATGCTGTTTCACGATTCTGAAAGCCACTGCGGGCTCTGTGGTGGTGCCTGATTTGGAAATAACCACGCAGGCGGTGTTGCGCTCCTTCATAAGGTCGATGAGTTCGGCGGCATAGTCCTCGGAGAGGTTGTTGCCTGCGAACACAACGTCTGGTGTGCCGGCTTTGCGCAGCTCTTTTGCGAAGCTGTGCGACAGGGCTTCCACGGCGCATTTCGCACCGAGGTAAGAACCTCCGATGCCGATAACGACAACGAGGTCAATACCCTTTGCCTTCCAGTCGTCACGGATGTCCTCGCACTCTTTCACGAGGGATTCAGGTGTCTGTGAAGGGAGATGTTTCCATCCGAGGAAATCATTCCCGGCTCCGTTCTCTGCTTCGAGGACATCGAATGCCTGAAGCGCCTTCTCAAGATAACTCTTGTATTCAGTTTCTTTTACAAATGAGGCACAGCCTCCAACATTGATTTTGACCATCATTAAAGATTTTTTGATATGCAAAGTTAATTATTTTATGGAAATATGTCCAATAATAAGTATCTTTGTTCAATTTGAAACAACTGATGTAGAAAATCGATATTTTTATGCCGCGCCGGAACGAATTATAATATTGTATCGAAAGTGGAAGAAGATATTGACGGAAGATACCGGTCAGGCAGTTGGGACAATAATATTGAAACAATAATATTTTATGCGCAAATCATTAATCAAAATCTCATCCGCGGCAGCCGCCGCATTTATGGCGCTTCCTCTGTCCGCACAGGGAACGGGCAGCATCAGGATAGCGGCACATAGAGGTTTCTGGGATTGCGACGCCGCCCAGAAGACGGAAAACTCCATCGCCTCTCTGAAAGCCGCCCAGGATAATGGATGCTGGGGCAGTGAACTTGACATCCATATCACCGCCGACGACAGCATTGTTGTGCATCACGATGCCCATATCGAGGGCCAGAGCATCCACAAAAACACTTTTTCTTTCCTCAGACAGTACAAACTGGCCAATGGAGAGGTTATGCCTACCCTTGACGAATACCTCACCCAGGGGGAGAAATGCCCTACCACAGTGCTTGTGATTGAACTCAAGAAGCAGGACAGCAAGGAAAGGGAGGACCGTCTGGTGGACCTCACTCTCGAGAAACTCAAAAACCACGGCCTATACTCGCCTTCAAGAACTATGTTCATCTCGTTCAGTATGAATATATGCCGGCGTATTGCCAAGCTCGCACCAGAGTTCACAAACCAGTATCTCAACGGGGATATCGCACCGGCCGATCTCCACAAAGAAGGCATTAACGGCATTGATTATCAATATAAGGTCTTCTATACCCACCCGGAATGGGTGAAAGAAGCCCAGTCTCTCGGTATGAGCGTCAATGCGTGGACAGTGAACAAGGAATCTGACATCAAGGCCATGATTGGACTTGGCGTGGACTGCATCACCACCAACGCCCCTCTTCTCGTCCGCAGCCTTCTCGGCAGGGAGGAGCTCCGGAACAACCCTCCCAGTAATGACGATCCGAAAGCGGATCCGAAAGCGGTAGTGGTTGCCGGAAATGCGCGTTTTACAGTGCTCGGAAGCCGTCTTGTCAGAATGGAATGGGCTGCCGACGGCAAATTCGAGGATCGCGCTACTTTCGGTGTAGTGAACAGGAAAATGCCTGTGCCGCAGTACACTGTGAAGAAATCAGGTAAAAAAGTGACCATCCGTACTGCGGATCTGACATTGACTTACAGCGGAGACGGCAAGTTTGATGAGAACAATCTCTCCGTTTCTTTCACGATGGCTGATCCTGCAGCGAAAAAAGGCATAAGAACTGTCGTATGGCATCCGGGAATGGATGACAGCGGCAATCTGCTCGGAACTACAAGGACATTGGACGGCTGTGACGGGGTGAACACGAAAGAGCCTTATGACAAGGGAGTGGTTTCACGTGACGGCTGGGCTGTTATAGACGAGTCCGACCGCCAGGTTTTCGTCCCTGTAGAGTCCGACTGGAAGAACTGGGTGGCAAACCGCGAGCCCGGTGACAGGCAGGACCTTTATATGTTCGCATACGGTCACGATTATAAAGCGGCCGTGTCTGATTTCGTCAAGATAGGGGGACAGATTCCTCTGCCTCCTAAATACACTCTCGGCTACTGGTGGTGCCGTTACTGGCAGTATTCTGACTTTGAATTCGTCGGGCTTGGGAAACAGATACGTTCCCTGAGCATTCCGATTGACGTGATGGTGCTCGATATGGACTGGCACGAGACCTGGTCTCTCATAAAGGGCAAGAACTCGCCGAAAGACGAGTTCGGTCAGAGAATCGGCTGGACTGGCTATACCTGGCAGAAAAAGCTTTTCCCGAATCCTGCCAACTGCCTTCAGGACCTGCACAATCTCGGTCTCAGAACCACCCTCAATTTGCACCCGGCTTCAGGTATCCAGCCTTATGAGGAGCCGTATGACCGCTTTGTAAAAGATTATCTGTCACGCACTTCTGATTATGACGGCCCGAAGGGTTACATCAATGCAGACGGCTCCAAGGCTCCGGTACCTTTCCGTATCGATGACGAGAACTGGGCTGATGCGTATTTCAACTCGGTTATCCGTCCTTTCGAGCGTCAGGGCGTCGATTTCTGGTGGCTTGACTGGCAGCAGTGGAGAATAAGCAAATACACTCCGAGCCTGAGCAATACGTTCTGGCTCAACTACACTTTCTTCAATGATATGGTGCGCCAGAGCGAGAGTGAGGGAATCTATGCCCGCCGTCCTGTGATTTACCACAGATGGGGAGGTCTTGGAAGCCACAGATATCAGATAGGTTTCTCCGGTGACACGTTCGCCTCCTGGAAGGTCCTCGGCTATCTGCCTTGGTTCACCTCCGCGGCTTCAAATGTAGGCTATGGCTACTGGGGTCACGACATCGGGGGCCATATGCAGCCTAAAGGGGTGCAGAGCACTGATCCGGAACTATATACAAGATGGATTCAGAACGGCGTTTTCACTCCGATATTCAAGACCCATTCCACCAAGGACCAGACAATGGAGAAGCGTTTCTGGGTGTTCCCGGAGCATTTCGACGCCATGCGTGACGCTGTACGCCTGAGATATGACCTTTCTCCTTATATCTACAATGCGGCCCGCCAGACATACGACACCGGCATTTCAATGTGCCGTCCAATGTATTACGATTATGCTGAGGACAATGAGGCGTACGATTTCAAGGAACAGTATATGTTCGGTGACGATATTCTCGCAACCGTAGTCTGCGAGCCTGCGGACAGTGTCACCGGCCTTGCCGGAAGGACTGTCTGGTTCCCTGTGGGCAATGACTGGTACGATGTTGCTACCGGAACAATGGTGAAAGGCGGCCAGGTGCTGGACTTGAAATACACTGTGAATGAGAATCCTTATTATATCAAAGCCGGTGCGGTGATTCCGATGGCGGCTTCCGATATCCGCTCTCTGCAGGAAAAGAGCAATGTCTTCAAGTTTTTCATAGCTCCGGGCGACGGGGAAAGCTCAACTTCAGTTTACGAAGACGATGGCGAGACCCAGGCATACAAAGAGGAGTACGCTGTCACCAGAGTAAGCAAAGTTTCTGATGCCGGCAGCGTCAAAGTCACAGTCGCTCCGCGCGAGGGCGTTTACTGCGGTATTGAGCCGGAGCGCAGGCTCCAGTTTGTGTTCGCAGGTGTTTTCGCCCCTGAGTCCGTTACGGTCAACGGAGTTGAGATTCCATATTCCCGATTTGCGGATCACAATCAGGAGAAATCGCCAAACACCGCTGAATGGAGCTATGACGGAACATCCCTTTCTGCAGTAGTATATCTTCCGGCTTCACCGGCATCCGAGGAGGTTGTGGTCGAGTGCCGTTTCAATGAGTATGCGGCCGCTCACCGTGACCTGCTCAACGGCAAGAAAGGTCTGATGCGCAGAATGATGGATATGACTCCGGAGACCAAGCTCGTATTCGGAAAATACGTGGATTCTTATATGATGCTTCCTGATTCGTTCCTGGCTCTCGCCCAGTGCTCAAGCTTCATCAGGGAGGATCCCCAGAATGCAGGCAGCTATCTTGAGAAGATTGATGCCGGGGCAATGGTCAGTGATCTCTCCAGATATGAGCAGATACCTGACTCTTTCATCGCCAAACTCAAAGCCCAGTGCGGCATCAAGTAGCCCTCCGTTCATAATAAGAGTTTTGTACAGCCATTCCGCCAGCCTGTTTGCAGGAAACGGAATGGCTGTCTGGTTTTTACGATATTTTGGCGCAAAAATTTTATGAAAGAGTGAAAAAGAGTTATATTTGTCAAAATACATACGTACGTAGAATGAAACAGATTGATACTAAAAATGCGCCGGCCGCAATCGGCCCGTACAGCCAGGCAGTGGAAGCCAACGGATTCGTTTACCTGTCAGGCCAGCTGCCGGTGGATCCTGCCACAGGCACTTTTCCGGAAGGCGGTGTGAAAGAGCAGGCCCGCCAGTCGCTTGCCAATGTCGGGGCGATTCTTTCAGAAGCGGGGCTGGATTATTCCAATGTAGTGAAAACCACTGTGTTCCTTTCTGATATGTCGGATTTTGCCGATATGAATGAAGTCTATGCCCAGTTCTTCTCCAAGCCTTATCCTGCCCGTTCGGCAGTTGCGGTAAAGGCTCTTCCGAAAGGAGCGCTTGTGGAGATTGAGGTCATTGCAGCGAGATAATCAGGATGGCAAAAGGATATGCGGATATAGAGGGGCAATGCCGCAAGATAATTCAGGATGCCAGAAACGGCGTCTTCGCTCCGGTATATCTGCTTATGGGATCTGAACCATATTATCCTGACCTTGTGTGCGATGAGATAGTCAAGAACGCATTGCAGGATAATGAGAGAGATTTCAATCAGTCCATATATTACGGCCTTGATACAGATGCCGGCACTGTGGCTTCGGACGCAAGGAGCTATCCGATGATGGCGGAGCGCCGCCTTGTAGTGCTGAAGGAGGCCCAGAATATGAAGACTGTCGAGGACCTTGGGCAGTATGCGGCCGAGCCTCTCGAATCCACTGTACTGGTCATTCTTATGCACGGAGCATCGGCGGACAAACGCAGGAGCCTGTACAAGAATGTCTCCAAGAATGGAGTGGTGCTCGATTCCCCCCAGTTGAGGGACTATGAGATGCCTGAATGGATCAGTGCGTATTACAAGTCCAAGGGACTGGAAATCGCTCCTGATGCGGCAGCCCTGATGTCCGAATACGCAGGTGCTGATCTTGGCAAGATAGCCCTTGAGACAGACAAAATGATGAAGAGTCTGCCGGAGGGCACAAAACGGGTCACGGCTGCAGATGTGGAGAAGAATGTCGGAATCAGCCGTGAGTTCAGCATATTCGAACTTACTAAAGAGTTGTCCTACAGAAGAGTGCAGAAAGCTTTGAGGATTGCCGCATATATCGGTTCCGGGCCGAAATTCGCAATGCCGATGGCGGTGGCGCCTATATTCACTCATTTCTACAGGATATTGAAATACGGGGCGGCGTTGCGCAGGAATCCTTCGATGCCGCGTGCCGACAGGGCCAGGCTTCTTGGAGTAAATCCTTTCTTCCTTGATGAATATGACACCGCTGTGCGGAATTATTCACCGGGGAAATTGATGAGGATAATATCTTTGCTGGAGGAATATGACTTCAAAGGCAAAGGAGGGGAGTGCGGAGAAGCGGGCCAGGACGAGCTGCTTGTTGAGTTGGTCACCAAGATATTGGCTTGAAACAAATTAATGGAAAAATACTATGGGATTAATTGAGTGCAGGGAAATCTGCAAGAGTTTCGGGGAGAAAGTGGCTCTTGACCACGTGAGCCTTGATATTCCGAAAGGCCGTATTTTCGGGCTTTTAGGGCCGAACGGCGCAGGCAAGACAACGACTATCAGGATTATAAACAGGATAACAATCCCGAATTCGGGAGAAGTGCTTTTCGATGGCCGTCCTATAACTCAGCATGATGTCGAGAAAATCGGATATCTGCCCGAGGAACGGGGACTTTACCGCAAGATGGAGGTGGGTGACCAGGCTATGTACCTCGCCCAGCTGAAAGGAATGAGCGCCAGGGATGCCCAGAACGAGTTGAAGAAATGGTTCATCAAATTCGGCATCCAGGACTGGTGGAAGAAGAAAGTCGAGGAGCTTTCGAAAGGCATGGCCCAGAAACTCCAGTTCATCACTACTGTGGTGCATAAGCCTTCCCTGATGATTTTGGACGAGCCGTTCAGTGGTTTCGACCCTGTCAACGCCGAGCTTATCCGCAAGGAGATTTTGGCACTCAAGGAAGAGGGCGCAACCATCATCCTCTCCACTCACAATATGGAGTCAGTGGAAGAGTTGTGCGATGATATCGCATTGATAGACAAATCAAAGCTGGTCATAACCGGAGGTGTTGACGAGATACGCAGGAAGTACGGAAACAACAATGTCGAACTCGTTTACACTTCTGAGTCCCCTGTGCAGTCCGCAGAAGGTGTTTACTCGGTACTGTCGGACCAGAATGACGCAGGACGTCATACCGCTGTGCTTTCATTGGAAAAAGGAGTGGCCACAAATGAAGTTCTTGCGTCGGTTCTGTCTACAGGCGTGAACGTGAACTCTTTCAAGGAACTGCTGCCCCGTATGAATGACATATTCATCAAACTTGTCACTGAAGGCGAATAAAATCTGGAGGAACTATTATGAATCTGCATATTGTCAATATCATCATCAAACGCGAATATCTGACCCGCGTCAAGAAAAAGTCATTCATTATCACCACTTTCCTGGTTCCGATTCTATTCGCGGCCCTTTGCACGCTGCCGTCCCTGATTATGGTGATGGCCAAGGAGGAGGCCAAGAAAATCGCCGTGGTCGACCAGTCCGGCATCGTCGCGTCCGCGCTGTCTGACACCAAGACTGTGACATTCACGGAGTTTTCAGGAGCTGATCCGGCTGTCATCAAGGCCTCTCTCGACAGCCTTGGTATGGATGTACTGCTTTCAATATCCCCGCTTGACACCGTGCGCAAGACAGTGAACGCCATGACATATTCAGGAAAACCGCTTGGCGTGGATATGACGGGAGATATCGAGAGGCAGATAAATGACGCAGTGGAGCAGTACCGCATTTCATCTTATGGCATTGACGGCCTTGAGCAGATAATGGAGGAGGTCAAGCCGGATGTACGCCTCGTGTCATACCAGATGGATGAGTCCGGCAACGAGACGCTCAGTGAATCAGGGCTTTATATGATGCTCTCACTCGTCCTTGGAATGATTATCTATATGTTCATCTCGATGTTCTGCGGAATGGTGATGTCCAGTGTGATAGAAGAGAAATCCAGCAGGGTGGTGGAGGTTCTTGTATCCTCGGTGAAGGCTACAGAGCTGCTGTTCGGCAAAATTGTCGGAGTGGCTATGGTCGCTCTTACACAGTTCTTTATGTGGATTGTGCTGACAGTGCTGATTCTTGCGGTAGTAAGCGGAATCACCGGGGCTGGATTGATGGATATGGGTGTTGCTGCTGATCCGGCGGCGCAACTGGCCGGTATGACGTCCCAGTTGCCGGAGGGCGCTGTTCCTGATATGTCCTCGCTGATTGACCAGGCCACTGCACCGGTTGACTCATTAGCCGCCCAGCCGTCTGAAATGTCAGTGATTTTCAGTACATTGAAGAGTATCAATTATGCAAGGCTCATAGTCGTCTTCATTCTGTTCTTCATATTCGGATACCTGCTTTACGCGTCACTTTTCGCCGCAATAGGATCAGCTGTGGAGAATGAGGCGGACAGCAACCAGCTTGTTTTGCCTTTGACAGTACCTCTGATGATCGGTTTCTTCATTGCGATGTTTGTTTACAAGGCACCTGACAGCGGAGTTGTATTCTGGGCCTCCATGATTCCGTTCACATCCCCGATGGTGATGCTGACGAGGGTTCTGTTCGGCGTCAAGACGTGGGAGATTGTCCTGTCGCTGGTTATTCTCATCGCTTCTTTCTTCGGCTGTGCCTGGATATCAGCGAAGATATACAAAGTCGGAATATTGATGTTCGGCAAGAAATCCACATTCAAGGATTTGTGGAAATGGCTTAAAATGAAATAGTTATGAGAGTGTTTCTGTGTGCGGCCGCTGCGTTTCTTACAGTGGTCTGCGCATCGGCCCAGAACGGCTTCAGATACGATTGGACATTGTCTCCTGTCAACGGTTCTGTGACAGGAGTCAGGTCGTCAGGAGCTGATGATGTAGAAGAAGCTATGGGCAGTGTGCGTGGCGGCAGATACTATTCGCCTTCAGGCAAGGTGTTCCGTGGCGGTTCTGTTACAAGGACGGCTAAGATAATGCTCGTAGTGCAGCCTGAAATGTCCGAGGTGAAGAAAGTGATTGCATATTCCACGGAGGCAATGATCAGGAAGAAGCCTGAATGTGCGTTGTCCAACTGGTTCATTGACGTGCTGATGGCTGAATGTGAGGCACTTGCCGGAAAGAAAGTGGATGTAGGCTTCACCAATTTCGGTGGAATCCGGGTGGATATGCCCAAAGGGGATGTGCTTCTTGACGATATAATGTCAATGTTCCCGTTCAAGAACAATGTATGCTATCTCGAACTCGAAGGCAGGGATATCAGGGTCATTCTGGAGACAATGGCCAGAAAAGGATGGCAGGTGATAGGCGGGGTCAGATGCACGGCTACGAAGAGTGGCGAACTGCTTTCTGCCGAGATTGGCGGAGAGCCCCTGGATGATGACAGAATATACGGTGTGGCCACCATAAGTTTCCTGCTTGACGGAGGCGACGGGCTTTCCATTGCAAGGAATGCAAAACACCTCACTATATTCGACCAATATATCATCGATGTGATTCTTCCTTATGTCAAGAAACTCACAGCTGAGGGCAAACCTATTGAATACAAGGCTGATGGCCGAGTGAAAATCGTCAAATGATTATGAGAAAGACATTCTTATCAGGCATAGCGCTTCTCATCGCCGCATTCAGCGCTTATTCGCAGGAACTTGTCGTCCTGCATTTCAACGACACCCACAGTCATCTTGAGCCTGTCCGTTCAGGTGAGGAGGCCGGACTGGGAGGAGTCATCGAACGCGCGGCTTACGTTGACAGCGTACGCGCTGCGGAGGGCCGCAGGAATGTGCTGCTCCTCCACGCAGGCGATTTCAGCCAGGGGACTTCGTATTTCACTCTGATGAAAGGTGATGTTGAAATTGATCTCATCAATGCGATGAAGTATGACGCCGTCACTCTCGGCAATCACGAGTTTGACAATGGCCTCGATGAACTTGCAAGAAGGGTGAAGTCCTTGAAATGTCCTGTGGTCTGCGCCAATTATGACTTTTCGCCTTTTGAACTTGGCCGCTATGTGAAGCCTTATGTCATAGTCCGCAAGGCGGGTATGAAGATAGGAATATTCGGGCTGCTTACAGACATCACCACAGTTGTGGACAGGACAATCGCCGACAGGATACCGAAGATGGATGATGTCGAGACTGCCAATAAATGGGCTGATTATCTGAAGAATACAGAGAAATGCGATATGGTTGTCGCCCTTACGCATTTAGGGTTCAGCGGAGAGAAATTCACTGATCCTGACCTTGTAAAGGCTACCAGGAATATTGACCTGGTGGTCGGCGGACATTCCCATACGTTCCTCAAGGAAGTTGTATATGTGAGGAATCTTGACGGAACTCCTGTCCCGATAGTCCAGAACGGCTGCTGGGGCATCCAGACTGCCTGCCTGAGATTGACAAGAAAATAATAATTAATAGCACAGATATGGATAATTCACAGAAATTCAATTCCGAGTCCGAGTCTTTGTCAACGAGACACAAATCTATACTCGACATCCTTCAGCTCCAGGGAAGTGTCTCTGTGGCTGATCTTTCAGAGCGGCTTTCAGTCTCAGAAGTGACTATCAGAAAAGACCTTTCGGTCCTGGAAAAGCAGAACAAGCTTTACCGCACGCACGGAAGGGCCATTCCTATCAGCCCATATATTGGTGACCGTCACATCAATGAGAAGGAAAAACAGATGGTCCTCGAAAAGAGGGCTATAGGCAAGATGGCAGCGAAACTTGTGAATGAGCACGACTCCATTCTCATCGCATCTGGAACCACTATCCTTTATACCGCAAAGGAATTGGTCGACAAGAAGAACATTACAGTGATATCTGCTTCTGTGTCAGCTTCTTCAATGCTTTCCCAGAATAAGGGCATAGATGTGGTGCAGCTGGGTGGCATGGTCCGTGAGAGTTCCGTGTCCGTAGTCGGCTCGTTTGCCGAGGATATGCTCAAGTATTTCAACTGCAGCCTGCTTTTCATGGGAGCCGACGGCGTTGACCTGGAGTTCGGAATCACAACGACGAATATGATGGAGGCCAACCTGAACCGTATGATGATGAGTACATCACAGCAGACGGTCCTGCTCGTGGACAGTACCAAGTTCGGCAAGAAGGGCTTCAGCAAGATTTGCGATTTGAGCGAGATTGACAGAATCATCACTGATGACGCAATCCCACAGATGTATCTCGAGAGTTTCCAGGATATGGGCATCGAAGTGACTGTGGTCTCCTCAAAGGGATGACAGTCACTTTGTGAACTTCAGATATCAACTCGGTTTTACAGAATATTCATTGACTGCTCGCGGATTTTCTCGAGTTCGTCTTTCATCTTGACCACCACCTTCTGTATCCCGGCGTGATTCGCCTTGGATCCGGTGGTGTTTATTTCACGTCCCATCTCCTGAATGATGAAGCCGAGCTTCTTTCCCGGATATGGTTCGCCGTCAATCGTGTCCATGAAATACTTGCAATGCTGGCGGAGACGTACCTTCTCCTCGTTGACATCAAATTTCTCGAGGTAGTATATCATTTCTTCCTCGAAACGGCTCGGGTCAGGTTTCAGCCCGAGTTCCTCAAGTGCTTTGCCGAATTTTGCCCTGACAGCGGCAATGCGCTCACCATCAAAGGTTTCGACTTCGTCCTCAAGTTCGAGAATCTTCTTTACCCTTGAGGTTACGTCCTTGTATAGAGCTGCTCCTTCTTTCCCGCGGTATTCGCATGTCAGTTCAATAGCACGGTCGATTGCATTTTCCACTTCCGGCCAGTTCTCTTCATTGATGACGTCCTGGCGGCTGTTGTCAATGATGTCAGGAAATCTGAGTATGCTGGCAAGATAAAGGGCGGAGTCACACTTGAGTCCGAGATTCGCGCTGAGCTCCGAAATCTGGCTGAAATACTCTCCGGCGAGTTCTGCATTGATTTTCTTTGCGGAAGAAACTGCATTGGCCTCGAAACTGATGAAGAAATCAATAGTTCCGCGATGCAGCTTCTCTGAAAGTTTCTGCCTGATCAAAAGCTCTTTGTCTTTTGGCAGGAGGGGAGTCTTGATATTGATGTCAGCTGATTTTCCGTTCAGCGTCCTGATTTCCACTGTGATTTTGCCTGTTTCCAGGCAAGTCTCGGCCTTGCCGTAGCCGGTCATTGATTTTATCATAAGTATCTCGAATTTATCTGTTCAGATGGTGCAAAATTACTAAAAATATCTTGATTATGCACTTTTGGACCTTGCGATTGCGCATTATTGGAGGTTTTTTCTTAAATTAGCCGGCTGTATTGAACAGGTCTGTCGTTGGCTCAAACTGCCGGCGCATTGGCCGCAAGAAGAACGGAACTTAAATTGAACATATATGGAAGATGTGAAGAAAGAGGCGGCTGAGCCTAAAAAACTTAATTTCCTTGAAGAAATCATCGAGTCGGACCTCAAGTCCGGAAAAGTGGACAGCATCCTGACCCGTTTCCCTCCGGAGCCAAATGGCTATCTGCATCTTGGACACGCCAAGAGCATTTGCCTGAATTTCGGCCTGGCACAGAAATACGGAGGAAAGACCAATCTCCGTTTCGATGACACGAATCCGACGAAAGAGGATACCGAATACGTGGATTCCATCAAAGAGGATATCAAATGGCTTGGTTTCCAGTGGGATAAGGAAAAATACGCTTCTGATTATTTCGACCAGTTGTATGAATGGGCCGAGGAAATGATAAAGAACGGACTCGCATACGTTGACGACCAGACTTTGGAGGAGATACGTGTTGGCAGGGGGACAGTGGAGAAGCCGGGAACGGAGAGCCCGTACCGCAACAGGAGTGTCGAGGAGAATCTTCAGCTTTTCCGCGAGATGAAGGACGGGAAGTATCCTGACGGGGCCAAAGTCCTTAGGGCCAAGATAGATATGGCCAGCCCCAATATGATGTTCCGAGACCCGATTCTTTACAGGATCAAGCACGCCAGCCATCACCGCACGGGTGACAAATGGTGCATCTATCCGATGTATGACTATACCCACGGGCAGTGCGACTCCATTGAGAAGATAACCCATTCCATCTGTACCCTTGAGTTCGATGTGCACCGTCCCCTGTATGACTGGTTCATAAAGACTCTGAATATCTATCCTTCACATCAGTATGAATTTGCAAGGCTGAATCTCACATATACATTGATGAGCAAGCGCAAACTTCTGGAACTTGTCCAGAAACAGCTTGTAAGCGGATGGGATGATCCTCGTATGCCTACGCTCTGCGGTGTGCGCAGAAGAGGTTACACTCCGGAGGCGCTCAAGAGTTTCTGCGAAAGAATCGGAGTCTCCAAACGTGACCAGCTGATGGATATCCAGCTTCTCGAATGGTGTGTGCGCCAGGATCTCAACGCCCGTTCCAACAGGTATATGGTGGTTGAGGATCCGGTCAAGCTCACCCTTACAAACTGGGAGCCTGGCAAGGTGGAGTGGTTTGACTGTCCGCTCAATCCTGCAGATCCTGAAGGTGCGAAACGTCCTGTCCCGTTCACAGGGGAAATGTATATCAGCCGCGCCGACTTTATGGAGGATGCTCCGAAGAAATTCTTCCGTCTGAAACCTGGCGGGGAAGTGCGTCTTAAATACACCTATATCATCAAATGCGAGGAGGTTGTGAAAGATGCCGATGGCAATGTCGTGGAACTGAAATGCACTTACGATCCTTCAACCCGTCCAGGTGGAGGAGAGTGGCGCAGTGTCAAGGGTACAATACATTGGGTTTCAACAGAATATGCCAAGGAGATTGAACTCCGTCTATATGACAGGCTTTTCACCCAGGCCAATATGAACGACATCCCGGAAGACAAGGACTACAAGGATTTCCTGAATCCGCAGTCCCTTGTCGTCGCCAAAGGCTATGCCGAGCCGGCCCTGCTTGAAGACAATTCGGGCATCGCTGTCCAGTTCGAGCGCGTGGGCTACTATTTCAAGGATGCCGACAGCACGCCTGAACATCCAGTATTCAACCGCACTACAGTACTGAAAGACTCATACCGTCCTGAATAGAAACCCCTTGTCCCCGTCGGGGCCGCTCACGCTCCTTTATGGACGTCGCTCACAGCCCTGCCGCTCGGGTCATTAAGGTTTTTGAATGATGCGTCCCATTCCAGAGCCACTGCTGAAGAGCAGGCCACGCTCGGAACACTTGGGACGCTTTTTGCTGCGGAAGCGCTCGGGAAATGCTCCTCGAAAATGCTTCTGTAGCAATACTCTTCCTTGTTCATCGGCGGGTTAATCGGGAACCGCTCAGGCGCGGATGCCATCTGCTCGTCAGAGACAGAAGATTCAGCAACGGCTTTCAGAGAATCTATCCAGCTGTAACCGACACCATCGGAGAACTGCTCTTTCTGCCTCCAGGCGACGGATTCAGGAAGCATATCCTCGAAAGCTTCCCTGAGAATCCTTTTCTCCATTGTCTTTCCGGGGCACATTTTGGCCTCAGGATTTATCCGCATGGCTACGTCAAGAAACTCTTTGTCAAGGAAAGGCACCCGACCTTCAACCCCCCAAGCCGCCAAAGACTTGTTGGCCCTGAGACAGTCATACTGATAGAGTTTGCCGAGTTTCCGCACGGTTTCCTCGTGCAGGGCCTTGGCTGACGGGGCTTTGTGGAAATACAGGTAGCCTCCGAATATCTCGTCGGACCCTTCGCCGCTGAGCACCATCTTGATTCCCATACTCTTGATGACTCTGGCCAGCAGGTACATTGGAGTTGATGCCCTGACAGTGGTAACATCGTATGTCTCAATATAATAAATAACATCCCTGATTGCGTCCATGCCCTCCTGGACGGTATAGTTCACCTCGTGATGAACCGTTCCAAGATAATCAGCCATCTCTCTGGCTTTCACAAGATCCGGAGCTCCTTTCAGCCCTACTGCGAAACTGTGAAGCCTTGGCCACCAGGCTG
Source organism: Candidatus Cryptobacteroides sp. (assembly GCA_051870055.1). Classification (GTDB taxonomy): domain Bacteria; phylum Bacteroidota; class Bacteroidia; order Bacteroidales; family UBA932; genus Cryptobacteroides. The sequence continues at coordinate 11,523 of JBJEBM010000114.1, read as the reverse complement.
TTGTACGACTGTCGTCTTCCACCCTGTTCTGTGCGAACTTGGCGGCGATTGCGCTTGTGATGGAAGAGTCAAGGCCTCCGCTGAGCAGCACCCCATAAGGGACATCGGACATCAGCTGCCTTTTGACGGCGGCAACCAATGCGTCCCGGATTTCCCGGGCCTCTGCCTTGTTGTCTTTCACAGCTTCATATTCGAACCAGTCTCTCTTGTACCACCGGGTCATTTCCCCGTTTTTGCTCCAATAATAATGGCCGGGCAGGAAAGGTTCATACTCGCTGCAGAATCCTTCCAATGCTTTCAGTTCGCTGGCGACATATACAGTGCCGTCTCCGTCCCTTCCTATGTACAGGGGAATCACCCCGATAGGATCCCTGGCGACAAGCAGGGCGTCTTTTTCCGAGTCGTACAACGCGAAGGCGTAGATCCCGTTCAGGTCCTCAAGGAAATCCAGCCCCTTTTTCTCATACAGGGCCAGAATAACCTCGCAGTCAGATCCGGTCTGGAATCCGTATTGCCCTGACAGGCTCTTTCTTATTTCCTGATGATTGTATATTTCTCCATTGACCGCAAGAACGCATTTCCTGTCAGGCGAATACAGAGGCTGCCCTCCTGAAAGAGGGTCCACAATCGCAAGCCTTTCGTGGGCAAGGATGCAGTTGTTCCCTGCATAGACTCCGCTCCAGTCCGGGCCTCTGTGCCTGATTTTAGAAGACATTTTCAACGCTTTCGTCCTCCAGTCCACTGAAGGGTCTTTCATTCCGAAGATTCCGACAAATCCACACATGGCAAGTTCATTTTATAAATAATAGAGTTATTCTTGACAATAAAAAAACCGACCTGCAGAGGTCGGTATAAATCAACATATTGCGAGAATTGTGAGCCTACCGACGGATATGCATATAAGCATTGTTCAGATTATTATTAATCCGGACACCGTAATTATTGATATTGTTCACATTTCTCATACTTCTGCAATATTAGGAAATTGAATCCTTATTTCAAAGAATATGAGGATTTATTTTTCGAATTATCTTCATTTTCCCCTTCCTTTTCTGCCCCGGCAGCGCGCTCGGCCTCGACGGTAGGTGCGGATTCCTTGTATTTGAAACGTCTGATCTTCATCGTGGCGGTCTTTTCGAAAGGCTCTTTCATCACCTCGATTGAGCTGATCTGGGAGGTCTTGTTGACATTCTTGTTCACTTTCTTGAGAAGTTTTTCCTTCCAGGCGTCGATTTTTTCGTATATCCTGTCCTCTCCGGCAGCATCCCAGTCAATGAATCCGTCGCAAGGCTGGACAAGCGCAACCAGACGGCCGTTTCTCTCTATCACAATGGATTCGGTGACTCCCTCCTGATTGTTGAACACACTCTCAATCTCCTCAGGGTAAATGTTTTCGCCTGATGCTCCGAGTATCATATTGCTTTTCCGGCCCTTGATGTAGAAACGTCCTTTGGCGTCCTGGACAGCGAGATCATTGGTCCTGAACCATCCGTCTTCAGTGAACACACTCTTTGTGCGTTTAGGGTCTTTGTAATATCCGAGCATCACATTCGGACCTTTTATCGCTATCTCGCCCTCTCCTGTTTCAGGATTGACGTCTATGAGCTTGACATTCACATTATGGACCGGATATCCGAAAGAGCCTACGGCCCTCCACCCTTTCATTGAATAGCCTGCAAGCGGGGATGTCTCTGTGAGACCATAGCCGACAGCGTACGGAAAACCTGCCTTGAGCAGGAAACTCTCCACTTCACTGTCCAGCTTCGCACCGCCGATGCCGAAGAATGTCAGCCTGCCTCCGAATGTGGATTTCAGCTTCATTCCTATAAGCAAGCACATCAGCTTGTTAGCGTGGGTGTTCATCCACCTGAGCGTGCGGCTTGCGTTGATGGTCGGCAGGACGCTTCCCCTGTAAATCTTCTCAATTATCAGAGGTACGGAAAGAATGGTGGTAGGCCTTACCTCTTTCATCGCCTTGAGCAGGATTGCCGGAACCGGAGGCTTCTGAAGATAATAAACCTTCGCGCCGCAGAACATCGGATAGAGCATTCCAAGTGTCATTTCAAGAGTGTGCGCCAGCGGGAGCAGTGACAGCCAAACGTCCTTTCTGCCTCTTTTGCAGGAACGGTAACAGGTGATTACGTTCGAAGCTAGGTTCCTATGTGTCAATACAACACCTTTTGCGCTTCCCGTGGTTCCTGATGTGTATATGATTGTGGCAATGTCATCCGGGGTCGGCACTACGGTCCTTCCGTCGCAGGTGAAATGCTGGTCGTCCGACTTGATCACCTCAAGTGTGTCCATATCCACAATCAGTTTCATCCTATCTTTAACGCTCTGGCTGATTTTGGAAGCGAGTCTCTGTGAAACGAAAAGTACATCGCTCTCGGAGTGGTTGATGATGTTGGTGACTTCATTCCCGGAACTGTCCGGAAGTATCGGTATGGCAATCCTTCCGAAAGCTACTGCACTGAAAAACGCCACGGACCAGTTTGGCATACTCTGCGAGAAGATGGCCACTTTGTCCCCTTCCCCGACCCCGTACTGGGTCAGCAGTTTGGAAAGCGAGTCGCATTCCTGCTTGAAACTTCCGTAAGTGTACCCGCCCTCTTTGGAATCGTACCACTGGGTGTAAACTTCTTTGGAGAAAACTGTGGTCGAATATTCGTATAACTTCGCGAGAGTGTCCACGAATTTCTCCCTCATTTTCCTTGTGCGTTGATAAATCTGCATCATTAAAATTCAGGTTTTATTGTATTTTGGTCGCAAATTTATGAATTTTGGTCGAATTTTCCAAGCGGGCTATTTGCACCATCTGTCAAGCCAGTTGTAATACTCTCTGTGCCAGAACAATGCGTTCTGCGGCTTGAGAATCCAGTGACACTCGTCCGGGAAAACAATCAGTCTTGACGGTACGCCCATCATCTGGGCAGCGTTGAATGCGGCCATTCCCTGGTCATAAGGGATGCGGAAATCCATCGCTCCGTGGATGCAGAGAATCGGTGTGTGCCATTTGGTCACATTGGCTGCCGGGGAATTGGCATAATGCCTGACAGCCTTCGGGTTGGAACTCCAAGGCGACCCTCCCTGGCGGATTCCACCGAATGTCTTGCCGTCACCGGCAGGACCTGTCTGACCCGGCGTGTAAGCAAATTCTTCAAGCCCGCCGTTGTCCCAGTTCGGGAACCACATCTCCTCGGTTTCATAATACATATACCTCTCGTCGAAAATGCCGGCGTGAGCGATGAAGCAGTCGAAAACGTCCTCGTGGATTCCGGCCAGATAATAAACCGAATATCCGCCGTAGCTTGCTCCGCAGGCGGCCATTTTGCCGATGTAAGGCTCTGATTTCAATTCTTTTGCGGCTGCGAGGTAATCCTGCATGTTCAGTCCTGGATAATCTCCTGATATCTGCTCTGTCCACTCCTGTCCGAATGCCGTGGTTCCCCGTCTGTTAGGCAGCACGACAACGTAGCCCTGCGCTGCCATCAGCCGGTAGTTCCATCTGTATGACCAGCCCTGGCTGAGAGTCCCCTGAGGGCCGCCGAGGCAGATGAGAATGGAAGGATATTCTTTGGACGGGTCGAATTCAGGAGGATATACCACCCAGGTCAGCATATCTTTGCCATCCACTGTCTTTATCATCCTTGCTTCGGTACGGTGAGGCAGAAGCTGAGAGAGAATGTGCTGGTTCTCAGTGGTGATGTCTGTATGGCTTCCGTCTGATTCACATATTCTTACAAGCTCTGTAGGACAGTCCATGCTGCAATAGCTGGCGAGCAGCTCAGTGCCTTTGTCCGTTTCTTTCAAAGCGAACGGCGAATTGAAATCGAACCATTGGTCATCGCCGGTGATTCTTGAAATTTCCTTGAGTCCGGTCTTTCCGTCACAGACTGTTAGCCCGGCCTTGAAAATGCCCTGGATTCCTTCAGCAAGAGCGTTGAAATATATTGCTGAACCGTCAGCGTTCCATACCGGTCCTGATGCGTTGTACTTGAAGCCGGCCGTGAGGTCGGTTATCTCTCCGATTTCCGGAAGTCCGTTTGCAGAAGAGGGTTTCAGATCAGCCACCATTAGTCTCGTCTTGTCCGCCTCGTATCCGTCTCTTTCCATACTTATCCAGGCTATGCGGTTCCCGTCCGGGCTCCATACCGGGTCAGTGTCGTATCCGCCGCCCATCGGGATGACAGAGCACTCGCCGTTTTCTGTATTGTAAATGTAAATCTCTGTGTCAGTGCTGAATGCGTACTGCTTGCCTGTCTTCTTGCGGCAGGAATAAGCTATCAGGCTGCCGTCCGGATTCCAGTCCAGCTGCTCGATGCCTCCGAACGGCTCGGTCGGAAGCTCGTACAGCGCGGTCTCGTTCTCAAGGATGTCACGGCTTGAACCAGGGGTGATTGATGCAGCACCCGCGCTGAAACTTGCAATGAAAGTGTGCGGCAGTTCGGTCACCCAATGGTCCCAGTGCCTGTACATCAGATCCTCCGCCACATAAGCTGTGGCTTTCCAGAGTGACGGATCCGTGTCTGCCGGAGTCTTGACATCGCTGTGCACGGTGCTGATATACATTACCTTGCTTCCGTCAGGAGAAATCTTGAACTCGCTGATTCCGGCAGGAATGTCCGAGATGCATCTCTTCCTGACAAGTTTCGGCGACGCTCCGCCGAGCCCCCTGATTTCAGCTGTCCAAAGCTGTCCTTTCTGGATGTATGCAATGCCTTTCCCACCGTTTATCCATCTGGCGCAGCTGATGCTGTTCCCGTCTTTGGTCAGCTGTCTCCTGTCTGTCCCGTCAGCGTTGACAATGAACAGATTCCGGCAGCTCCTGTTCTCTTCGACTGAAGTGTAGCTGACGCCGTAAAGAATGGTATTTCCGTCCGGTGAGAGCTGGGGATCTGAAAGCCTTCCGAATGCCAGCAGGACTTCCGGTGTCATTTTCCCGTCCTCAATCTTGATGTCGGAAGGCCCTATGTAGGCTTTCCCGTCTTTTTCCTGAGTGCAGTTCATAGTCATAAACAACATAATGGCCAGACCTGACAAACCCGCAAGCCTGGCGATGATACCCTTATTTCCCATATATGTAAATATATCTGTGTATTTCATATCTGGCGAATTTACTCAAAATCTTCATAAAAGCAGAATCATTGCAGGTTTTTTCGTAAATTTGAGCCTCGAAATCAATATATCTCATTTAATGGAACTTCATCGTCCTCCAATATATCTTTATACTGATGGCGCCTCTTCCGGGAATCCTGGCCCGGGCGGCTACGGAGTTGTCCTCAAGTGCGCGGGACTTGTGAAAGAAATGAGCGGAGGTTTTATCCGCACGACAAACAACCGTATGGAACTTCTCGCTGTGATAGTAGGCCTGGAGGCGATAAAATGGAGAAACGCAAGGGTGGAGATATGGAGCGATTCCTCGTATGTTGTCAAAGCAATCAACGAGGGCTGGCTTGCGAACTGGGAAAGGAAAGGGTTCGCCAAGGTCAAGAATCCTGACCTGTGGATGCGCTTCCTGGGAATCTACAGGCAGCATCAGGTGACTTTCCACTGGCTCAAGGGGCACGCCGGACATCCTGAGAACGAGAGGTGCGACGCATTGGCTGTTGACGCAGGAGCCGGGGCATTCGCGAGGGGAGAGCAGCTGCCGAGAGACGATGGGTATGAAGAAAGTATCGCGCAGCCGGATCTGTTGGGATAATTATGACGATGAAAAATCGCTGCATCTCATTGAATTTCGGCGGAAAATCATTAATTTTGAAAATTAGTGACAAGTCGGAAGACATTGCCGGGCGGTGGCCAAGCCCGTCGGAAATTGATATAAACTTATAACAAGCAGGTTCTTGGATACTTGCGCGCGAATATATATGATAAACAACAAAATAACAGTGGGCATCACGCAGGGTGACGGAAACGGCATCGGCTACGAGGTCATTATCAAGGCGCTTGCCGACCAGCGCATCCTGGATTCTTTCACACCGGTCATCTATGGCTCTTCCAAGATATTCGGTTTTTACCGCAAGCTCATTCACAATCTTGAGCCGATGGACACCTATGTCATCAATTCGGCCAAAGATGCCAGGCTCAAGAAGATAAACATACTCAACTGCCTTCCTGACAATATTTACGTCGAGCCCGGGCAGTCCACGCCCGAGTCGGCCAAGTCGGCCATCACTTCTCTCCAGAGAGCTGTCGCCGACCTCAAAGCCGGTGATATTGACGTGCTTGTGACAGCCCCTATCAACAAACGTGCGATGTCCAATGCCGGTTTCGGATTCACTGGGCATACAGAATATCTGAAACAGGAATTCGGCGTGAAAGACGTTGCAATGTTTATGATAAGCGCCCAGCTGAAGATAGGTGTCGTTACTGGACATATTCCGTTGAAAGATGTTCCACAGAGCATCAGCCAGGAGAAGATACTTACAAAACTGCGTCTTATGAACGCGTCATTGAAACGTGATTTCGGCGTGACCAAACCCAAGATTGCAGTCCTCGGACTCAATCCGCATTGCGGAGATGACGGCCTTCTCGGCAATGAGGAAGAGACCATCATCGCTCCGGCCGTGAAAGCTGCCAATGATGAAGGTATCATGGCTTTCGGACCATATTCACCGGACGGATTCTTCGGCCTTGCGAACTACAGCCGCTTCGACGCCACTCTCGCCATGTATCACGACCAGGGACTCGCTCCGTTCAAAGCCCTCGATTTCGAGGACGGCGTGAACTTCACCGCAGGCCTTCCTGTGGTCCGCACATCACCGGATCACGGTACTGCTTATTCAATGGCCGGCCGCGACGAGGCTGACCCTATGTCTATGATGTCCTCGATATATGCTGCAATTGACATTTTCAAGAACCGTCTCGCATACGACAGGCTGGAGGCCGGAAAAATGCAGGAACGCAAACTGGAGGACAGCCGTCCGGAGCGTCCTGGCAGGGCTCAGATAGAATAAACAGGGTGTACAAATGCAGAGTGCACCGGGTTCAGATATCCAGTTTCTGAAGGGAGTGGGGCCGAGACGCGCCCAGCTCCTTTCCACTGAACTTGGGGCTTCTTCGATACAGGAACTGCTCAGGGTTTATCCGTATAAATACATTGACAGGACCACTGTACAGCCTATCTCCTCGATTCAGTCCACAGCGGCCGCTGTCCAGATCAGGGCCCAGGTCGTTTCGTCTGTGTTGCTCAACAAAGCCGGAAACCAGGTGGATGCATCTTCCGGCCAAGTCAATTTCAATACTGTTTCCAGGCTTTCCGCCATCGTTTCGGACGGTACAGGTTCGATGGAAATAGTGTTCTTCAAGGGAATCAAGTATATCTGGAACCGCATCCAGCCTGGCAGAGTATATGTTTTTTTCGGGAAACCGAACATATACAACGGGCGGATGAATATGGTCCATCCGGAAGTTGATGATCCAGGACAGCTGGAGCTCTCACAGGTGCAGGCTTCACTGACCGGAGTCTATCCTTCCACGGAGAAACTGAAGAATGCCGGAATCACCGGAAAGGTGATGACAAGGATAATGCTGTCCGCCCTGAATGCCGGGTTGCCGGAGATTCAGGAAACATTGCCGGAATATGTGATGAAAGAGAAGGGCCTTGTACCCCTGAATTTCGCAGTAAGGAATATACATTTCCCAAAAGACCAGCAGTCTCTGCGGAAGGCTGAATACCGGCTCAAGTTCGAGGAACTTTTCTTCCTGCAGCTCTCCCTTCTGAAACAGAAATATGTCCGCAGCAGAAATGCTGTGGGAATTCCTATGCCCAATGTAGGGGAAGCCTTCCACAAGTGCTATGAATCATTGCCTTACAGCCTTACAGGGGCGCAGAAGCGGGTTATACGTGAAATCCGTGAGGATATGCGGGGCGGCAGGCAGATGAACAGGCTGCTGCAGGGAGATGTCGGCTCAGGCAAGACAATGGTTGCTGTCCTGTCCGCCCTGATAGCAATAGGCAACGGTTATCAGGCCTGTCTGATGGCTCCGACGGAAGTCCTTGCAAGACAGCATTATACCAATATATGCAAATACCTGTCAGGTACAGGTGTCAATGTCTCCGTACTTACCGGAACCACCAGGACAGCGGAGCGGCGGGAAGTACTTGAGGACCTGTCTTCGGGCAAAACAGGAATTGTTGTGGGAACCCACGCATTGATTGAGGACGGAGTCGTTTTCAAGAATCTCGGACTTGCCATAATAGACGAGCAGCACCGGTTCGGGGTGGACCAGCGCGCAAGACTGTGGGGAAAGTCCAGGGTGGCTCCGCATATTCTGGTGATGACGGCGACGCCGATTCCGAGGACACTCGCCATGACATTGTACGGCGATCTTGACATTTCCATCATAGACGAAATGCCTCCTGGCCGTATTCCCGTGCAGACCATACAGATAGGCGAGCATCAGCGCCTCTCATTATACAGATTCATAAAGGAGCAGATTTCTGCCGGACGCCAGGCGTTCATTGTCTATCCTATGATATTCGAGAACGAGAAAGTGGACTACAAGAATGTCGAGAGGGGATACGAGGAAATTGTGCAGGCGTTTCCGTTTCCGGAGTACAAAGTCGCCATAGTCCACGGCCAGCAGAGTGATGAAGAAAAGAAATTCAATATGGAGGCTTTCGTGGCCGGCCGTGCCAACATCCTGGTTTCCACGACAGTGATTGAGGTTGGCGTGGATGTGCCGAACGCCACTGTAATGGTGATAGAAAGCCCTGAAAGATTCGGCCTGAGCCAGCTTCACCAGTTGAGGGGCAGAGTCGGAAGGGGAGGAGGTGCGTCATACTGTGTGCTGGTGCGGAGCAGGAAACTGAGCGAGGAGTCGAAGAAACGTCTTGACCTCCTGTGCAGTACAGAGGACGGATTCGTGCTGGCCGAGGAGGATATGAAGATGAGGGGTCCGGGAGACCTGGAGGGCACCCAGCAGAGCGGTCTTCCGATAGAGCTGTCTATAGCATCTCTTGCCAGGGACGGCCAGATATTGGCGGATGCACGTGACTATGCCTCTCATATTCTTGAGAACGACCCTGGCCTGTCACTGCCACAGAACAGGCAGCTGCGTCTGGAGCTGCGCAAGGACAAGTACAATAAATTGGACTACAGTAAGATAAGTTGACGGATATGGTTACAGAGCTTATCAATAAATATGTCTGGCTGATTAAAGCCATCTCCAAGGCCGGACAGGATGGCCTGACTCTGGAGGAGATACAGAGCAAGTGGGAAGCGAGGTGGGGGACCCCTTATGCCCGCAGGTCTTTTTTCAACCACAGGGATGCTGTCAATGAGGTCTTCGGCATCAATATAGAGTGCGACCGGAGTCGCAACCGCTATTTCATCCGCTATTCGGACGATGTCGAGGATTCCGCCGGTGGCACAGCATGGCTGGTGAACACGTTCACAGTGAACAGCCTCCTTGAGATGGGAAAAGAAAGGCTGTCCGGCCGTGTTTCCGTGGACAATATCCCTTCCGGCCAGAAATATCTTACTGACATTATGGCCGCTATGCTGGAGAACTGCCGCGTCACGATAGAGTATCACAAATACCGTGACGAGGAGTCGGAGACATTGAATGTCTGCCCGTATGCATTGAAAGAGGATATGAAACGCTGGTATATGGTCGGTTATGCTCTCGAGCGGGACAGTATCAGGGTTTACAGCCTCGACCGTATCGAGCGGCTTGATGTGACGGATGTGAGATTCAGGCTTCCGGCGAGCTTCGATGTGGATGACCTTTTCAGTGACAGTTATGGAGTGTATCTTTCGGATGACCGGACTCCTGACACAGTCATTTTCGAATGCCCGCTTGACCAGGCCCGTTTCCTGAAAGATCTTCCTCTCCACAAAAGCCAGAAGATAACCTGGCTCAGGAACAAGGCGAGGGTCAGCATAAGGGCGGTGCCTAATACGAGGATGATAATGGACCTGTGCTCGCTCGGTTCCCGTATCAAGATTATCGCACCGGATTATGTCCGGGATGAGGTTGCCGGCGAGTTTCGCCGTGCCCTGGAACAGTATGACTTTGATAATGAATAAGATAATTCCATAACAAAATTAGTGTAGCATTATGAAAAACTTTATTGTCACAGCAGCGGCTGTCTTCATGTTCACTGCCGCATCAGCGCAGAATTTTGAATCCGGACGTCCGGCTCCAGAGGACAGGCTGTTCGTATCGCAGTCGGTCGAAAAGGCTATTGTGGATGTTACGTCCCAGCTGAAGAACAAGCGCCTGGCCTGGATGTTCGCCAATTGTTTTCCGAACACACTTGACACCACAGTGCATTTCGGAAAAGACGAGAACGGAAACTGGAGGACCTTTGTCTATACAGGAGACATCCACGCGATGTGGCTCAGGGATTCCGGAGCCCAGGTCTGGCCTTATATCCGTTTTGCCAATGAGGATGAAGAGCTCCGCAATCTTTTGGCGGGAGTGATAAACTGCCAGTTCTCCCTGATATGCATCGATCCTTACGCAAATGCGTTCAACGACGGACCTACCGGAGGTGAATGGCAGTCTGACGGAACTGATATGGATCTGAATGTGCACGAGCGCAAATGGGAGATTGACTCCCAGTGCTATCCAATCCGTCTGGCATATCAATATTGGAAAACAACTGGTGACGAGTCTGTATTCGGCCCTGTCTGGATTGAGGCTATGGGCAAGATTCTCAATACTTTGAAGACCCAGCAGAGAAAGGATGGCCTCGGGCCTTACAGTTTCCTCCGAAAGACAGACAGGCAGCTTGACACAAAGTGCTGCCGCGGCTACGGAAATCCTGTCAATCCTGTAGGACTTATCGTATCCTCGTTCAGACCGTCTGACGACGCTACTACCTTCGATTTTCTTGTCCCTTCCAACTTCTTTGCTGTCAGCTCGTTGAGAAAGGCTGCGGAGATTCTTGAGACTGTGAACGGGGAGAGGAAATTGGCCAGGCAGTGCCGCGAGCTGGCTTCCGAGGTTGAGGCTGCCCTCAGGAAATACGCTGTGGTCAACCATCCGGAATATGGAGACATCTATGCGTTCGAGGTTGACGGATTCGGCAATGCTTTCCTGATGGATGACTCCAATGTCCCGAGTCTGCTTGCAATGCCATATCTTGGCTGCGTTCCTTTCGATGACCCGGTCTGGCAGAACACGAGGAGATTTGTATGGAGCGAGGACAATCCGTATTTCTTCCGCGGCAAAGCCGGAGAGGGCATCGGCGGACCTCACGTCGGCTATGATATGGTATGGCCTATGAGCATCATAATGAGGGCCTTCACCTCAAATGACGACAAGGAGATAAAATGGTGTGTGGAGACTCTTATGAAAACTGACGCGGGAACGGGTTTTATGCACGAGACGTTCCACAAGGATGACCCGTCCAATTTCACAAGAAGCTGGTTCGCCTGGGCCAACACTCTTTTCGGCGAGCTCATACTGCACCTTATTGACGAAGGAAAACTCGACCTTCTGAATTCAATAAAAGTTAAATAGTACCGGATTGGGCACGCCCAAAATGATATAAAAATAACAAAGGCCTCG
>JBJEBM010000113.1:0-33714 GCA_051870055.1 Candidatus Cryptobacteroides sp. | reverse complement strand
GGTCGGAAAACGAAAGTAGGAAGAAAACTACTTCGTTTTCCTCCTACTCGATTTTACTTTATAACCCGGATAATGTTCCGTGCTATGATGATATCGTAATCTTTTGAGGACTGTGGAAGTTCGTCATACGGTGCGATGTCCTTGTGGCAGAACTGCTCTTTCTTGAGCTTGTCGTGCTCCTTTTTGGCCTTGTCCTTTTCCTCCGGATTGGCAAGCCTGTCATTCAGGTCTTTTCTATCCTTGTATGCCATAGCCTTCGTTCCGGCAAGGAGTCTCTCGACATTCCATCGGTTATGCTCCACCTCCGCAAGAACCAGAATGTCATCATCCGGCAGGCTCTCATAAGATACCGGCGACTGGATTCCGATACTGCGCAGCTTGACATCTATAGAGTTGGCGGCATAGATATTGGACTGCTGGAATACATACTGAGTTGAAAACCAATTAGTTTCTGTCTCAAGCCCATCATCGTCTGGCATTGATGTGAAATCATAGGCGTGGTTGTACAGATAAGATATCCGCATTCCCCTGCGTATCCTCTCCCTCATCTGGCTGTCAAAGCAGTCACTTCTCATTCCGAACGGGTAAATATTGTGATATCTGTCAGAATCCGATGCTGCCTTGAGGACCGCCCCACTCCGCCGCTGGTAAACGAATACAGGGACATCATTGGTATAAATATCTTCAGGAAGATACAGGGAGGCAGCCGCATTGGCATCGTAATCATTCTGGCATATCGCGATGGAAAGATATTCATCCTTGTTCAAAGCCGCATCCGTAATATATTCTCTGACAGCAGGCTCTTCGATGCCGGCGTCAATAAACTCCCACTCGATATCAAGGAAACCTTTCTTTTCCTCTTCTCCACAGGCAGGGGCCAGATACTTTTCCTGAGGGAATGAATAATCCACATTGAACCATTTGTTCCTCGGATCTTTTTTAATCTCCTCAGACTTGTCCTTTGATTTCCTGTCCGGATCAATTGTGAGATAACAGGAATAAGACAGGTTCATCAGGCTGGCATAGTGACCCTTGAAGAAGTTCACTTCCTGGGCTATATCCTTCATCACAAAGGTTATCTTAGTCCGTTTGCCTTTGGTCCTGAAATTCGGGAAGTGGCATATCTGCGCAGCCGTTGCCGCCATCGCATAAGCCATCTGTGAAAATCCCACAATCACCAGATGCACAGACGTTTCGCTGTCTGCAGAAATGCCATCCCTGTCCAATGCAGGATACATCCTGCCAGGTTCGAAATACCTCGAGACAAGGACACGCTGCGCAGACTTTTCCATTGAATTTATCACAGTCAGCTGCAGGCTCTCTCCCGAGCCGCTGTCCATGCGGTAGCGGAAGATGTATTCTGTGGAAAGCTTGTCAATGACAAGATAGCAGGGTTTAGGCTTTTCCGCCCCGGCGCAAATCTTCTTGAGCATCTCATAAGAGTCGATGTTCAAAGCATCGTGCATCTGCTCGTCATCTTCCCCGAGGATATAAATAGAATGGGCCTTGTCCGCCACAAGATTCTTCAGGGAGCGCTCAATGACCCTGCTGCCGTATATGATATAGATATTCTTGGTGGAATGCTCCGGAAGCTGGGATCTTATCAGTTCCCTGAGCGACTCCGGATTCTTCTCGGTCTGTATTACAATGTCCCTTCCGGAATTGCCAGGATGCCGCACAAGAGCATTGAGAATATTCATCAGCATCGCATTCGAGCCCAAAATGAGAATGTGGTCCTCAAACTTATATACCACGCGGCCTCTGGAAAATGCCTCTATTCGTCTTGCGAAAAGATTGCCTACAACATTGATAATGAAGCTGGTGAATACAACGGCTCCGAAAATGGCTATTAAGAATTTCAAAAGTTTGTCCGTTTTGTCAACTTCATTGGCAAAGGCCCCGGGATCGAGAAGCAGTGCTATCACTTTCCAGAACTCTATATCCCCCTTGCCACCCAGGGCGGCTATAAAGCAACATATAACGCCGGCAATGAGGAAGCCGACGCACAGCCATATTATCAGCCAGAAATTGCCAGAATAAAAATCCCTGTCGAGATGCTGGAGGGTCCGCCTCCAATATTTACCGAATAACATAATCTCCTGTTATTTTCTCTTTCCGCTTATGGATTCGAGATGCTTGTCATAATACTTGAAATAACGTTCCCTCAAAGCCTGGATGTGCTTCCGGTTGAAAGCGGTCTCCTCAGCCCTGGCCTTCATATTCGCATTAAGGGTTGAGTTCTCGAGATTGAAATAAAGGGCGCAGACCGCGACGACAGCGGCTATTACCATACACAGAAGAATGGCCTCCCCCACATAAAGAGTGGTTGACTTCATCTCAGTCATAGCGACAATGCCAAGCAGAAGAAGTGCTATAATACTTATAATCAATACAATATAGACAGCGCACCGGATACGGAACGGCTTTGCTTCAGCCTTTTCATCATCCATTCTTGAAGAAAGTTCACGGAGGACTTCATCAGTTGCGTCTTTGCTGTTCCTCACATAGTATCCTTTCTTATAGATGAACTTCAATGTCTCCAGGGCAGTGTTCCTATCGTAATCTTTCTCGGAATCCGGAAGATCCTCATAAGGGACAAGATCGGGCGTCGTCTTCATCCCAGCATCCTTTTTCTCCCCGTATCTCCATCCTTCGGCAATACTGGCTTTCGCCCAGTTGTCGTGGACATTCTTCGCAAGTTCCTCTGTCAGTCCGTTCAATTCGTCCGGAAGCTTGACATCCGAAGTGTCAACCGGTTCCGGATTGTAATTCTTATCAGGTTCCATATTGAATAAATTATTATCAGTCAGTTATTTTGATTCCAAAGCAGATGCCTGTTCCTCCAGCTCCAGTAATGACTTTTCCATCTCATCAAGTTTTGCGTCAGCCTATGAATATATCGTATTGGCACATAACCCATATATTTTCAAGCTGAATATTACCAACTAGTATTTTCTTCCTTTTTGATATTCTGACTTTTGTCATTCCGACTAGAAGCATAAATAGTAAACTCTTTCTTTCCAAGGCATCGTCCATCATAATAAAACTCATAAGAGTATTGTCCTGTTCTCCAATTTCCTGTTTTTTCAAATCCAAACCCGGACAATTCATAATATTTATATGTATCACAGCCTACTTCTATTCGCCTTTTGAATGAGTACCCTTTTGGAGAAATAGAAGTATCGTCATTATACAAAAGACTCCCATCAGGCTGATATAATTTCACATATAAGTCTATGTCCTTTGTAATAGTACTATATAGTTTCACTCGAGGATAAAGATAGGTACTCTGTTCCGCCAAGATTTCGTCTCCATAATCACCCCCTTCTGATTTAATTTGAATATCTGTCAGCACTACTGGTCCAATTGAATCAATTATCGACTTAAATTGTTCGTTTTTAAGCATGAAAGAGTAAGCTTCACGGCATTTATCCCAATATTTAGTTTCATAACGATTAGCATAAATAAAACCGATCACTGTAAAAATCATCAAGATAAAAATAACGGAAAGATAAATAATATGAATCCATTGACTTTTATGTCTGGCCTTCACAACTTTTTCCTTGCGCTCATCTTCCGCATCTTCATTGGAATGAGCAATTATTAATCCCTTATTAGATTTCTCCAGTTCGTCAACATGCAACTTCAATTCTTGATTAGCTTTCTTCAAGTCATCATTGGCAAGAGCTAATAATTCAACCTTTGACTTTTCCGCAAGAAATTGAGAGTTAGTTCGTTCCAATCTCAACTCAAACTCTTCCCTCAACAATTTATCATCGAGAGACTCTATCATTTGGAACAAGTGTTCTCTCTGGTTATCAATTGACTCTGCACCGATTTCAACTATTCTGATATCGTGCTCAATTCTTTTCTTGATTGCAACTTGCTCAAGACGTCTTTTCTCAGCATTCTCTTTCTCATCATTAAGCCTCTTCTCTTCATTTAGCTTGTTCTCATATTCTTTCTTGTAAGTCAGAATAGTATTCAAAATGCTCTTGGCAGCCGATTGTGGATCTTTGTAATATTCTACGTAGTCAAGATCTGATATATACAAGATTACCGTCTTGTTATACGAAGTATTGTCGAGCCTGACTGGAATTATCTTTTTATTCCAAGCATTTGCAGCTGCAATTTCTTTACTAGTCCATTTTGAAGCATTTGAATGTTTCGAGGCAAGAAATAATACCATTAACGACTTCTCAAGATTTGATGCAATCTTTTCCGCGAACGTATCTCCGTGATAAATGCCCTCTTCATCAAACCAATATGAAATATTATTCCTCGTAAGCAAATCTTTTATTGCACTTACAGGATTGTCAGGGATCTTCACGTTGTGCTCATCAACATAGTCCTTACGCGAATAGCTTATGAAAACATCGAACCTTTTATTCATCATAAATGTATCTTTTTACTTAGCTCACCAGCCTTTCAATCAAAATTACGTGAAACACTCTACCCTTTCCTGTCAGACGGCAGAATAAGATTGAGAACGACAGCAAGAAGGAAAACAACGGCGACGCAGTTCTCTGCGAACACGGTCCTGATGATGTCAGGGAAGATATTGAACATCTGGGAGGCTGAGGTAAAGCCCAGGCCGACACTGAGAGAAAGGCTGACAATCACCATATTGCGGTTGTCGAACCCGCATTTTGACATCATACTGAAACCGGCGAACAGGATACTTCCGAACATCATCAGCGTGCATCCCCCGAGCACAGCCTGCGGAATTGTGGTGAGAATGGCGCCGACAGCCGGGAAGACTCCGCCGAGAATCATAATCCCAGCACCTACAGCTATCACAGAACGGTTCACTACTCCGCTCATCGAAGCGAGGCCCACATTCTGGCTGAATGAAGTGATTGGGGTGCAGCCGAAAAGCCCGGCAATTGAGCTCACAAATCCGTCACAGGCAATACTGCCGCCGAGTTCCTTTTCAGTCGGCTGACGCTTCAGGGCACCGGCGCAGAGAGCGCTCGTATCTCCGATAGTCTCGGTCGCGCTGACCATATAAATAGCTATAATTGAGAGAATTGCACCGATATTGAATTCAAGCGCGAAAGGCAGGAATTTCGGCAGTGACACCACCCCGACACCATTGAGCGCACTGAAATCCACCATTCCCATAAAGAGTGAGAGAATATAGCCGACAATAAGGCCCATCAGGACTGACAGTGAACGGAGGAATCCCCTGCCGAATACCTGGCAGACAAGGCAGGTCAGCAATGTCACGGAACCGACTATCCAGTTGTGCGCCGCACCGAAATCCGCCGCGCCCTGGCCGCCTGCGAAACTGTTCGCCCCAATAGGAAGCAATGAGAAGCCTATGGCTGTCACCACTGTAGCTGCCACAATAGGTGAGATGATTTTAATCCAGTATCTTGCGAAAAGACCGAGAATTCCTTCCACAATACCTCCGATGACCACAGCGCCCATCAGAGTACCCATACCCATTCCGGTGCCGATGACAATAGCCAATGAGAGGAATGTGAAACTGATACCCATAACGATAGGCAGTCTCGAGCCCACCTTCCATACCGGATAAAGCTGGACCAGAGTTCCGATTCCTGCGATAATCATACAGTTCTGGATCAATGCTCCCTGCAATGCCGAATCGACGCCGACAATCCCGGCGAGGATAATGATAGGGGTAATGTTGCTCACGAACATCGCAAGCACGTGCTGGAGGCCGAAAGGAACGGCCTGAGCCAACGGAACTCTTCCGTCAAGCTCGTAAATGTTTGGTTTTGACATAATTGGTTGGTTTCAGGACTAATTATCTGAATTTAACTGTCTGGGCTTCGGCGTCCATTGAATCGATAATGGCAATGGACTCAAGATGGTAGCCTGCCGCACGGAGAGTCGCTCCGCCTTTCTGCTGGCCTTTCTCGATGGCCACCCCAAGGCCGACCACTTCAGCCCCGGCCTGTTTCACAATGTCAATCATCGCAAGCATCGCCTGTCCGTCCGCAAGGAAGTCATCCACAATCAGAACCTTCTCACCCTCATTGAGATACGGTTTGGAAACGAAGACATTGTTCATACGCTTGTGCGTGAAAGAATATGCCTGCGAAACGTATTTATCATCCGTGCAGTTGGCCGTCTCGCCCTTTTTCGCAAAAACCACCGGCACATCGTACAGGTCAGCAAGCATTGTTGCGATTGCGATTCCGCTTGCCTCAATGGTCAGAATCTTGGTCACAGTCTTTCCACGGAAGCGACGCTTGAACTCATAGGCTATCTGCCGCATTATGTCAATGTCAATCTGGTGGTTCAGAAAATTGTCCACCTTCAGGATGTTGCCGGACTTTATAACGCCGTCGGCCAGAATTTTTTCCTCCAGAAAATTCATTATAATTCAGTTATTTACATATTATCATATCAAGCGCTACCCTTGTCATATCGAGCACAGCCGGGATATCTCCTCACCCTCTGTACTTATATCGCAGCACCTTCATCCCTTCATCATCCGAACTCGTCCCCAGATGAAGCTCATACACACCCTTCAATGGCTGGACCCTCTGAGTCTCATCCGACCACCAGTCGAAGATGCTGTCGTTCAACCGGATCACTACCTTCCTCGTCTTCCCGGCAGGGACATCTACACGCCTGAACCCTCGCAGAGTCTTAACAGGCCCGGCAGTGTCATCAGGCCGCCTGACATACAGCTGCATAGTCTCAGTACCATCTCGGAGTCCGGTATTCTTCACCTTCACCACCAACCTTCCGAAACGCACCTTTGCCTTAACCATCTTGAAATCAGTATAACTCAGGCCATATCCGAACGCGAACAGAGGCTTCCCAGCAATGAACCTGTAAGTGTGGCCGTGCATATCATAATTCTCATAATCAGGGAGTTGCGCATCATTGGCATAGAAGGTCACAGGAAGTTTGCCGGAAGGATTGAAATCACCGTAAAGAGCCTCCGCAATCGCAGTTCCGCCTTCCTGCCCCGGATACCATACCTGCAATATCGCATCGCAGCTCACCGTCTCAGGCTGAAGTGCCACTGCGCTTCCGGAGAAATTGACAAACACCACCTTTTTGCCGTTGTCACTCAATGAGCGGAGGAAATTCCGCTGGCAGGCAGGGAGTTCAATCGAAGTCCTGTCCCCGCCCTTGAAACCGGGAATCTCCACAGGCATTTCCTCCCCCTCAAGACGCGGAGAAAGGCCTCCGGCATAAACAACTGTCTCAATACCATCAAGTTCCGCAAGAATCCGCTCAAGTCTTTCCGGGGTGATTTCATCCTGAACAAGTTCCCCGCACCTTATGAACTTGATATCCGGCGACTTCTTCTTCATTGCCTCAAGCAAAGTTACAGTATGCGCCGGAATTCCATTGTAATTGCCCCACATCAGTTCAATATCATCGGCATTAGTACCGAGCAGGGCAACCTTTGCACCTGGAGCGAGAGGAAGAATCCCTCCCCTGTTCTGCAAAAGCACAATACTTTCACGGGCCATCTGCAATGAAGTCGCCTTGTGCCCGTCACAACATAGAAGAGATGACGGAATACTGGTATCATAGACACTCTCATTGTCAATCTCACCGAGAGCGAAACGGGCAGTCAGGTTGTGCACAAGCGCTTCAGTGACAGCATCTTCGCTGATCAGTCCCTGCCTGACAGCATTTCCGAGACTCTTGAAAGCCGCTCCGCACTCGATTTCACACCCCGCCTTTATGCTGGCAGCCGCAGCCTCCTCGGCAGTGGCAACGTAACCGTGCCTCCCCGGGCGGAAAAAATCGTCAACAGCCCAGCAGTCACTGACCACGAGGGCTTTATACCCCCATTCATTGCGCAGGATATCGAGCAGAAGTTCAGTATTCGCGCCACAAGGAACTCCACGGAAGCGGTTGTAGGCGAACATCACCTGCTGAACATTCTTCTCCGTTACAAGATATTTGAAAGCAGGCAGATAGGTCTCGTAAAGATCTCTCTGCGAGACATTTGCATCGAAACGGTGTCGTGAGTACTCAGGTCCGGAATGCACTGCGAAATGTTTCGCGCAGGCAAGTGCCTTGAGGTGTTCCGGATCATCCCCTTGAAGACCGTCAACGACAGCGCCTCCCATAACAGACATCAGATACGGGTCTTCCCCATAGGTCTCCATACCACGTCCCCAGCGCGGATCCCTGAAAATATTGATGTTTGGAGTCCAGAAACTCAGCCCCTCATACCATCCGGAGCCCTCTCCGCCGGAACGCGCGATGCGGTTCTTTATCCTTATTTCGTCGCTGACCTGGCTGAAAACCTTGTGCAGCAGCTCAACATCGAACGAAGCGGCCATTCCTATAGGCATCGGATACATAGTCGCATCCCCGTTGCGCCCGACCCCGTGAAGGGCCTCATTCCACCAGTTATAAGGCTGAATTCCAAGTCTTTCCACAGCCGGAGAATCATATAGGAGCAGCGAAACCTTCTCATCCAACGTGAGTCTCGAGGCAAGGTCATGGGCCCTTACTTCGCACGGAAGGCTTTTGTCGAAATATGCCGGAATATCTTTATCAGCGGCCTGAAGCGCAAACGCTCCGGCAATGGCTGCCGCCACGGAAAGAAAAAGGTGTTTCATAACACTTACAAAAATAACATTTTACCAGCTATATTGCAAGGAATAATCCGTAAAGCCTAATTCCTAAAGTATTCTATCTCTTTCCGCACACAGTCTGAATTTGCAGAATTAGGAGAGCAAATTCAGACAAGAAAACGGGAACGTTCAAGTTCTTTGTGCAAAGAAACGGTCAATCCACCAGCACCTAAATCTGTTTTGTCACTGAATACAGATTTGAGACACTTCTGTAAGCGTGGAATCTCTTTGAGTATAGCTAATATATAAAGGTGTTTTTGTAACAAAAAAGCCCATCTCTCGTCTTCAATCTTGTAACTTATAAAATCTGCATCATCAAATTCGGTTGCCATTTTCTCTTACAAAATACTAATAGTTAATACTGGTTACAAGAAATGAAAACGGGTCGATAATCTATCTCGCATTTTTCCAAAGCATTAATCTCATAATAATCATTTAGGGATTTTTGAAAGAATATTATTGAGCACATACAAAACTCATCAACATATTCCTTAATTCAGAAGACATTTTTTACAATTCCTACACCAATAGTCTTGTTATCATAACAAATAGCAAAAACAAGGCCTCGATTTATAGGTACTGTGCTTGTTAGATTTACCTTTATAGGAAGATAATCATTTGGGGAAACATAATTAATCCCGTTCGGAAATTCCAATCTACCAGAAACCTTAGCTGTACGGATATAAAAATCCAAAGATTGAGAATCTGTGATTTTATAACTTTTATCACTATTCAGAAAACTACAATCGCAACTAAATAATCTACTTTCTAATATACAATACTTATCAGTAGTAACAACCTGACCTATAGAAACATCCGTCTTGTTCAACCCACTTAATAGCAAACCAACTTCATCACCAGCTTTAGCTTCTTCCCATAATTGTCTATGCATCTCTATTCCTATACATTTTGAGGAATACTCTTTACCATATCCTACGACAAACACATTATCTCCCACATGAACTTCTCCTCGTTCTATCCTCCCCGTAACGACGATTCCTCTGCCTTTAATATAAAAGAGATCCTCGACAGGAAAAATGAATGATTGACTAATATCTCCACAGTTACCCTTTTGAATTAGAGAACCGAACACTTCAGCACTGTATTCGATCATTAAATCATTCTCTATCCTACCACTTCCCACATATTCTATAATGTTTATAAAGTTATTATAGCGGAAAGACTGTTGATGCCTTAAACTTGGCGGTAGAGATTTAAGTTCCACAGAATCTGTTAATATGGTTAATAGATTTCCTTGCCTATATCCACTTTTAAGATCATTACTAAAAGTAGACCATTCATACTGAATCCATTTAGAATTTATATTCTTCAAAGAAGATGCAACTACGACCATGTGAGTTGTCGAATCCAGAGCTTCGTCAATAGCCATGGCATATTGTGCATCACCAATTCTTTGTAGTTCTTTGCACGCAAAAAACACAGAAAGGCCATTATGTATAAAATAATCGTATACTTTTTCTGCCATTCTATAGTCTTCGCTTTTTGACGAAATAAAAACATCATATTTCTTGTTCATTTCACAGTTATTTTCGTACTAAATATTCCCAAAATGATAATACTGCCACCAAGAAGGATAAAGATTGTTCATACGGTATTTACACATAATGTGTAGTACGAATATGCTGGAGCTTCCATCCATTCCAAAACATTGCGGCTCATATCGTACAAACCAAGTTCATTGGTTTCTTATCACCTACAGGGTGAGTGGTTCGAGGTTACATTTGAATTTTCCTTATACCATACTAACTCGTTAATGCCATTACTGACAGTAAATTATATCCTTGACTCTTCACTCCGTCTCAAGCAGCATACTCCCATTATCAACTAATCACTTTCCATTCCTCAATGCATCGCGAGACAGTGGAGAAACTGACACCAATCTTGAAGACACGGCGGCGGCCAGAGGCATACGGACGAGCATATCCCTTCTGCTCTATCTGCGCCAGAGCAGTATCAGCAGAGTCATCCTTCTTGATTTCAATGATATAAACATAATCTTCAGACTCAATCGTAATGTCTGCACGGCCTGATGAATTTGCAGCCTCAGTCGTTACGTTGAAATACTCACCCAGCAGCTGGATGATTATGCTCATCGCATACTGGAAATCTTTCTCGACATCCGCCTGTATCTGGTAATTCTGCCTTGAGAAAAACGACTCCAGACGTTTCATAAAGTCACACGGCCTGCCGTTCCTCAGATCTGTTCCCATCTGGCGGATAAGAAGATTGCCCGAGCCGTTGCTCACAGTCGTGTAATAATT
Organism: Candidatus Cryptobacteroides sp.; assembly: GCA_051870055.1. Lineage (GTDB taxonomy): Bacteria > Bacteroidota > Bacteroidia > Bacteroidales > UBA932 > Cryptobacteroides. The sequence goes on along the minus strand of JBJEBM010000113.1, from coordinate 22,847 downwards.
GAGCAGATACGTCAGGAAACCGTGTTTGACTTCAAGATTCGGAAAGCCGAGAGTGTAAATGCCTGATTCACGGTCATATCCCTTTATTGTCAGGTAGCCGCTCTGGTATAGAAGAGGTACAGGATTGTCCTTGGCATACTCTATGTCACCAAGCATTGTCGCATCTGCCTGCTCTTCGGAGAGACCAGTGACGTCAAAATCTGTCGCACGCATCACCTCGACAAGAAAAGACGGAGTTCCGGTCTCAAACCAATACTCCATAAACTTATTGGAATAGAAAGCTTTCAGAAGGCTGAACGGATTGTAGATCCCGATTCCGTTCTCGCAGAAATGATATCCGTCATACATCAAGGCAAGTTGTCCATAACAGTCTTCTACAGAAATCTCATTTGCCTGAGCCAGAGATGCGACACTCTCACTGAAATAATTCCTGAGTTCAGCTCCTGAAATGCCGCATATATCCTGGAACCGCTGTGACAATGATATATCATTCAGGTTGTTGAGATCACTGAATACACTCACTTTACTGAATCTTGCAACACCGGTGAGGAGGGCGAACTTGATGCAGGAATCCATACTCTTGAGAGCCCCGTAAATACTTTTCAACGTCTTCCTGTATTCGTCCTGAAGAGACTGGTTTCCGATTGCCTCGAGGACCGGCTTGTCATATTCGTCCACGAGAATCACGACATTACGCCCGGTTTTCTCTTTAGCCCTGCGGATTACTCCCTGAAACCTTAATGGCAAATCCACCTCCAAACTTGAACTGCCGTAAACATTCTCCCATTGTCCGATGACATCATTAAGAATACTGTCCAATGCCTGAACGGTATCATATTTCTGGGTATTCAAATCCAAATGCAGTACCGGATATTCCACCCAGTCCTTCTCCAGTTCGGCCATTGCCAGCCCTTCAAACAAGTCTTTCTTTCCACGGAAATATGCCTCGAGTGTGCTGATCAGAAGGCTCTTGCCGAATCTGCGGGGACGGCTGAGAAAATAGTATTTCCCGGTAGTCACCAAATCATATATGCGTTCCGTCTTGTCAACGTACACATAACCGTTCCGGCGAATTTCCTCAAAACTCTGTATTCCTATCGGATACAACATAGCTAACTCCTGTTATCTCATCTTTCAAACTTACTGAAATTTTTACGGTTTTGCAAGAGAGGTCATTCAAGATAATACTTCTCTTTTTCGGCTGCGGTCAGTGGATCATTCTTGAAGCGTTCACGGGTCTGGTCAATCAGTTCCTGCAGAGGCGGGAAATCGATGAACATAAGTTTACCATAAATCTATTCTCCCTGGCGTTCGAAAATTGCCCGCGCGGCCACTAACACACTGATTTCAGCAAGCAGATTGCGCACCTCTTCAATCTGTTCAGCATTTGCCTTCGTCTCAAATGATTTGAGACGGCTAATGACTCTGTCCGACTGCTCGGCGAGCTCATCTTCAGTCACGACGCCATCCTCGATAATCTTGAGAAAAGACGGCTGTTCATAAACGAGATCTTCTATATTGAGATTGTTGTCTTCATCAAAGAAAGTATTCATAATCAGGATGTTTTTAATTTATCTTATGACCGCACGAAGGGCAGGTGTCCATTCCTTCAGGCACTTCCTCCCCGCATTCCGTGCAGAACTTCTTGGATTTCGCAGCGGCAAAGGAGCCATCCTTGTGCGCGGCCTTGAACTGCTTTCCGCCCTCCTTGAAAAGGCTTTTCATATCCTCGGCGCTCATAATCTCACGTATGGATTTCTCAATAGTCTCTTTGTCCTTGACATCAATTGCGCCGCTAACTTTCACCATTTTGGTAATAAGTTTCAAATAAATGACCGCACACGAATATATCATCACATAACCCAATGCGGCATTGGCGGCCGAGGCGACAAAACTGCCGATTATCGGGATAAATGAAACCAAACCGGACATAACGTAGCCGACCATCAGCGCACCGTAACCGGTAATCAGATTGGTGGCGACAGCCCCTCCAAGGAACTTGGCGGTCTCTTTTGACATTGAAATACCGAGTTCCTTGTTGATTTTCACATAGGTGGCCCAGATAAAACCGGTCTGCGCAAGGGCTGCCGCAAGACCGCCCGCACCCGGTATGATGCCGACACCCATACTGGCAACGGCTGAACCTATCGCATAGTAATTGATTGTGCTGCTGATTGATTCAAGCTTTGTTCCGCCCAATGACTTTCGCATAACTATGTTCAGCTCGTCAATGGCAGCGGCAAGTAATGGCGCAATTTTCATATAGTTACATATTTAAGTTTCGCAAGTCGCAAATTAATGCTTTTCAGAGGAGTTGCCGCTCAATGCAGGCAAAGGCCAACGCACTTTTTTGTCCACGCTACCCTTTTCCTAAATCCCTTTCCACGGGAAAGGGACTTTCCCTCGGCCTATCGGCCTCAAAAGCAGTTGTTTCGCTCTGCGAAACTTGAATTACATATTACAATTTCGAACCACAATGTTGACAATACTTCTGTCCTAGAGCCGTTTCTTCAAAACATACCGGACAGGACGGATACTTTTCCCGTAATTTTTTATATTCTTCAGAGGCGACCCAGCGCAGCACCTCGCTGATACGCACCGAGGTAAAAGGATGAGTCATCCCCAGGACAGCAGACATCTGGAGAGTCTTGTTCCAGAATCCGTCAGTCGCATATTTCTCATACTGCTCTGCCTGCTCCGCCAATTCCACAAGATTCAGGTTTCCGGTTATGGAATCCGGTCCTCCGGCCAGACGTCCCAATGCCCTTGCAGCAGTCGCAGGACCGCAGATGAAAGCGGAAACCCTGTCGCAACTCAGTTCTCCCTTCCTGTTCCAGAACATAAGAGCATAGTTGATCGGCTCCGCAAGAAGCCTGAGCCCCGAGTCTTCAGCCATTCCATCCACAAGCGTCATTGCCAAAGTATGATAGAGCATATGCCTGCACAGAATATGTCCGCATTCGTGCGCCACAATCGCTTTAAGCTCCTCTCTTGTAAGCATTTCCACAAGCCCGCTGTTTATCGTGATGGCCGTGTAGGTATCACCGAACGCATAGGCGTTGGGATTCGGGTCCATCTCCAGATAGAACTCCGGTTCAGCTATTCCAAGCCTCCGGCAAATAGGCGGCAGTATCTCATACAGCTCCGGCAACTGGGTCGGCGACAACCTGATCTTCGTCGCTAAATTGATGCCCTTGTAAAACCGCTCCAGCCCTAAATCCATCACCTTCTTCACCACTTTCGGCAGGACAGGAATGGACTCAAGCATTTTCAACGCGGCGGCATCATCCGGATGTGTGAATTCTTGTGCAATCATACTTTCAAATTTACAAATTACTCAACAGATTAGCAATTTAAGCTTCGCAAGTAAATTTTAAGAATCGAGGCATAAACTCGTAGGAGCCAATGTCAATTTAGTTTTCTGTGTGCGATTCCTGGCGTAGGCAGGGTAGTCGTGACAGCCAACAACCGTGGACTATTATAGTATTACCTTGTTTTCCACAGAGCCATTGGATGTTGAACAATACGTTGCAAAATGGCATATCTTCTTCTTGAGGACACAATGATTTATCAAGATAGTGCATCACCTGCTGTTTTGCCTGCTCAAAGTCAAAGCGTTCTGTCTTCTTCAGCACTGATATCAGTTGAGCACGTATTTGTGGGAAGCGGATGGACTCTATCTTGGTCAAGTCAATATGTTGTCATCGGAGATTGAGGTCTAGAGGGTTAAACATTCGGGAACATACAGTTTCCATCGGCATTGATATACTGTACTATCATTTCGATTGGTTAGGAAATTTACAGCCCCGCCAGACTTCCTGCGACATAGTTGCAGAACCGAATCCGTGTCGTCAATAGGTAACGACAGCAATTCAAGGACACAACCAGTCTTTTGGTAAACAACAGGAGTATTGTAAGCATGCAAAACACTCATAAGTTCCGACGCCCGAAGTTGCTTCACACCTTCCATACAATGCATAAATTCTTCTGCTCCACCGGCCAAATCCACACGAGATATACAATCCACGATTGTTCGTTCAAGATTGGTTACTCTAACACCTCGATTGAAACGCGGTTCATCCACACCATAATCCGTCTTACAGCGCACAGAGATGAACGCACACCCGGAATGGTCAAAAGGCATAAAAGGACGAGTTGTGGCAACTTGTACATCATACCAAAATTGGTGACTCAATCCATAATACTCCAGAGCTGTATGATAAGCTAAATATGCATCAAATTGTACTGCACAAGCAATTTCATATCTGCTAACCTCAGGAAGTCCAGTCGCCAAGTTCAGAACGCAATACAGATTACGTCGAATTTTCTGAATGTATCCACGTTTCTGATATGTTAGCAACAACACCTCGGCACGACGCTTTTCGCCGACGAGCTCCACAATATCTATCTTTCGAAAGATACGTTTTTGTTGTATTGTAGGCAATAATTCAATCATACAATTTTGAAAATTTCTGAAAAGTTACAAGAAAACTATGTAACTTCCAAGTATTTTTCAAACTTTCTCAACCTGACAGAGTGAGAAATTATAAAGATGGACTACAGTTTAATGTTTCAATGAGATTCTATTTTCATTCGAGCCCATTTATATCCATACTTATACTATCTACTATCTCTCTTACAGCCAGACCTGGAGCATTTAGGCAGGATGGCATCTCTGAAGTAAGATTAGTGAAGACAGCGCACACAACACTATATTGCGGCACATCGGCCGGAAAGAAACCTGCAAAGGTAGAAGCATATTCGTGGCTATTGTTTTCTCCTGTGTAGGGGTCGTCATTAATCCGAAACTTTCTATCTATGATTTGACGTGAAACAGAAGACTTGCCTGCAACCTGGAATTTTGCGTCCACAAAAGGCCTCGAATCACAACTGGCTTTCAAGGCACGCGCGACTTCAGCAGCAACCTCTGGAGTCATATTATTATTCAATGGTTTATGCTGTATGATACCATCATCAATAGTGCCTATGAATTCTGAAACAAGATATGGATTCATTTCAACGCCACCATTCGCTACAGTATTATAGAAATTTATTATATGAAGTGGCGAAGTGGTCCAGGCATAACCTATAGCGAATGACGGGATTGTTGACTTTGTCCAAACGAATGATTTCGGTGACGGGAAATCCACAAGAGCAAGTCCTCCTGTATCGAAATAAGTGGCACATAAATCACGGAGACTTCCAATATAATAATCCGGATTATTCTCATACCTGCTGGCAAGAGATGTCATAACATAGTTGGAAGACATCTTGAATCCCTCAATAATGGATATATTTTTCTCTCCAGACAATTTTTCATATTCTCTTATGGCCAAATCAACTGGCATTCCTTCATAACATCCTCCACAAGTCGGCATCGTTTCATCTAAAGAAGTAATGATATTGTCTTGTAATGCAGTCGCAAGCGTCATTGCTGATACAACGTAACCAGGTTCATATGACCTGGATACAGCATAATTATACTGTTCTCTGAATCTCCCATCATCTGCTTTGTGAAGATTAACCATAGCGCGGACTGCCCCGGTTTGAACTTCCATCAATACAAGACAAGCTCCCAACACCGAACTGTCCAACTTTGATCTCAATGCGTTGTCGGCCAATGCCTGGATTTCCATATCAAGTGTAGTAAGCATATCCACATTGTTGTATGCAAGCCTTTCATCATATTCTCCATCAAGTCCGATATAAAGTGTCTTCTCTAAATATTTCACATATCCAATCGCGCGCCTTGCCAAAGAGCCATACGGATATTCTCGAACATACTTGTGCTGAAAAAAACCAATCCCAGTACCATTGTATAGATTCAAATCAATATTATTTCTATAGGAACCGAGAGTATCAATATAAAAACAATCGCTGTTCAAAAAGCTCACTTCTTCTTTTGTAAAATTCGAAGCGACAAGAACAGAGTGCATATCGTAGTGCAGCCTCACAAGATTATTAAGTCTTGTCCACCATTCCGGTGCGGAGAGACTTGGCTTAATCAATGAAAGCTTTTGTGCCAAAACACGCATAGCATTATCGATATCAGGATCATCCTTATCTAATTCACTCAAAAGAAATAAGTCATAACTGTCAACATCCCGCGCCAGAACTGTGCTGTCACGTGCAAGAATACTTCCATGGTGCGGACGTTGACAAGGAAGCATTACTCTCTGTAAGGAGGCAGGTTGACAGAACTTGTAGTACACAAACACAATGATACACGCAAAACAGATGAGGGAAACAGCGATAATAGCGTATTCCTTTATTGTGCCAGCTTGATCCTTAATATATCTTTTAAATTCTTCTTTCAGTTCCCTCAAAGCTACAGAATCGATGACTCTCTGTTCATCCAAATCAAAATTTGAGACCTTTGCCGGATTATTATCTTGCAGTTTTTCACCATTATTATTCATAACATCCAATTGGCGCGAAACAACCGGGGTGCTATGAAGGAAACTTATTAGTTTTGAATAAAAAGAATCGAAATAGCCCTTACTATACTCTGGCCCATTCATATACCTTATATCCTTGATATCATCAGGTAATTCTTCCGGGAATGAAGCACCAGATAGCAATATCGGAATAATATTCTTTTTAAGTTTAAGCGCATATGACAGTTCCTGTCTAAGCCAGTCGTTCTCAGGATTGAAATTAGGGTTGAGTGTTCTATCAAATGCGTGAGCATCAACAATCAAAATGAAATCTTCACAAGATTCTATACAACTTAGTAAAGCCGAATTAAACTTTCCTTCACGCAGGGTATCTATATCAAAACATACTGTATACCCATCATATTTCAACAGGTCGTATAAATGCTTGGCTGTTTCAAATCCACCTATTCGCCTATAACTAATAAAAATACTATATTCCATAACAATGATAACTGGCTAAAATCGTATATCCAATTCATTATTCCAATCCCTCTTTCTCTCTCCCCGCCTGATCCCGCTGGAGATGCTCGCGGATGCGGGAGCTGCTGAATTTCCAGAGTTTATGGCAGAGGTAGAGGAAAAGGATGAGCAGAAGCAGGCCGATGGACGGGGCCACGGTTGAGAGGAACAGGACGGAGTCGAAAAGACCGTGTGCCAAAACCGGCGCCAGATAGACTGAAAGCCTGTTCCTCAGGGAAGAAACCGGCGAGAACACCGCAAGCGAATAATAGTAGCCCATGATGATGCCGAAGCAGAAATGAGCCGGGACAGAGAATATGGCCCTCGAGAATCCCACCGCCAGGAACGAGTCGTAATTGGAGAACAGATACTCCACATTTTCCACAGCTGCGAAGCCGAGCGAGACGCAGACGGCATAGACAATTCCGTCCATATTCTCGTCAAAATACCTGTTGCGCTTCAGCACAAGCCAGAGCATAAGCAGTTTTGCCGCCTCCTCCGGAATTGCCGCGCCCCAGAACGCACAGCGGACACTGTCCGCAACCGTATATACGTCCTCGGTGAAAAATCCCAATGCCTCAAGCGGCAGGGATATGCACAATGACAACGGCGATGAAACCGCTCCGAGCAGGAACGCCTTGACCATCTGGCCGGCCGGTTCGGGGCAGAGGCTGTCCTTCCGGTAAATGTAATACAGGAGAATCATTACAGGCAGGAGCGCTGTAAAAACAATCAGATAATCCATAGGTCAATCCGGAAATCAGAACAGACTTGTCACCAACTTGTCAAGCAGAAGCCGCACTCCCCCGGCCGGGCCGGTGAAGACCTTCAGCCTGCCTTCCGAGAGCAGGCCGTTTTCCGTCAGCCAGGACTCGTTGCGGGCGAAGAAATACAGCAGGACCATCTGGAATGCGAATTCAGGCGTGATGGTCTCGACATTGCGGCAATAGAATTCCGCAGGAACCAATTTATTGTATTCAGCCTCATAAGCCTCATCCATCTCAACCGGAGGCAGGCCTGCGACAAGTTCATCCGCATATCTTCTGATTTCTGCGAAATTCCCGCGCAGACGAGTCAACTCGGGAGAGACCGATACCAAATGATAAATCCTGCCAACTTTTGTGCGGAGAATATTCAGGCAGTCCCTCTTCACATAATCCAGCAAAAGACTTCTGTATTCGACAATATCGTCATAATTGCCGCCGTTGAGTTTCTCTGCAAGAGTCCTCCGTTTCGCATTATCGTATGCCTTCCTGAGTTCATCAACAGGAAGCGCTTCGTTGCCAAGACTCTCACACCAGGTCACAGATGATTTTTCAAGGGCATCCTGAAGCGCCGATACGGCAGATCCCATATTCGAAACTCCGTTGGACCAGACCTGCAACTCAATTTTCCTGACAAGCCCTTCCGACAATTCAGAAGCGGCCGCATCATCATTTCTCTGATTCAGATACTCCCTGAACTCGTCAGCCACTTGATTGTGGACACCCCACTCGAACCCGGCGGGCAGAGTGTCGGTCATTCCGTCCCCGTCCCTGAGCATTGTGACAGCGAAATACTTATCGCACAGCTCCTTTATCTTTCTTTCGCCTGAGCCGACGAGCTCTTTGAGATCAAAAGAGCCTATAAGAGCGTCCGCAATGGCTTCAGCCGACTTGGAATCATCCTGCAACAGGCTGAACTTCAAGAAGTCCTGCCTGAATCTGATACTGACATAGTCTTTTCTCTCCATAATGTTGCCTGTATTCAATTCTACTGTTTGTTTCTTGTGACAGTCAATGTTGAGCACCAGTCCACAATGGACACAAAAGAGTACAGAAATTGCGGACATTGGTTGGTTTACAATGATTACAAATTTATAAATCTTTTCCGGAATTTCATAAACAAACCGCCTGTTTTTCAGGCATATATTTTACATAAAGGCACGCCCGTTTCCCATCACATCCCGAGGCTAACGGACAGGCCGGCTTTGATGATGATGCCTGGCTGGGGAATATTGCCGTAATCATAATAGACTTTGTTCAGCAGGTTCTCCCCCTCAAGATAGACCGAATACTTGTGAGAGCGGCGGAAAGTGTCTGTCCAGCAGAGCCTTGCGTCAAGAACAGAATACGGGGAGAATGAGATGACTTCGCCTGTCGGGGTAAGATTCCCGTATCGTTCATAATTCCCCACCCTGTCATTCCATCTCCAGGATGCATCAAGGCAAAGCCCTTTCCAGATGTGGAATCCGGCACGGGCGACAATCTTGTTCCTGAGATATTCAAGAGCGAACATTGACTGGATGCCGCTGCCGTTGTCCAGATTCTGGTCAATATGGCTGAAGGAGAAATCGAGATGCCTGAGGAAAAAGTCCTCCCGCACAAGCAGTTTCCTGAAATCAAGCCGGACATCCAGTTCCTCGCCGACAGTGTTGACCTTGGTGTAATTGACCGACTTCCACAAAGCATCCGGACCGTCAGCCTCATCCTTGATCCAGTCTATCATATTGCTTCCGTGATTGTAATAGACGGACAAGACCGCATTGAGCCACGACTTCGACCAGCGCAGCCCAGCTTCCACCGACTGCATCCTCTCGGCCTTCAGATTCTTGTCAGCCAGATGGCCGCCCACTGAATAATACAGTTCCGTGAACGTAGGCATCCTGAGAGACGAATTATAAGAAAGATAGACCTTCCAGTCACCTGCAAAGCGCAGCGAGGCGTTGACTCCGGGATAAAACCGGAAGCCGTCCTCATTGCCGGTATTCTTTATCGCAGCCACTCCTGCGGACGCGGAAAAATTGCCAAACTCGACGCTGTGCTCAAGGAACAGGCTGATATTGGTGCGGTTGAGCCCCTTGACATAAGATGTGTCAGAATGCGGAACCGGCTTCGGGGAATTCAGCCATTCACCAAGATTGGTGCTGATAATGTCCTCATTCCGCATTTCCGCCCCGAAAGCGGTCTTGCCTATCACAGTCTCTACCCAGGCATTCAGATTCACTCCCCAAACACTCGTCCTGTGATGGTTGAACGGGACAGTCACCGGGTCATCCCGGAAAAGCTCGAAACGGTCCTGCGAGCGGTTCCAGTAAACCGACGGCCTGAACTTCACAAATCCTTTGGTCTCGGCCTGCAACGCAAAGAATGTCTTGAATGTATGCTCGAACTGGTCATCGAATTTAGGGCTGTAGAAAGTGTTTGAGCCGAAATTCCTTGAACTGAGTCCGGCATACCAGTTCAGGTCAATGTCAGGATGGGAATAGCTGCCCTCATAAAATGCTTTCACCGTATTGTAATCACTGTTCAGACCGCCTTTGAGATTCCTGCTGTAGCCGTCAGTCCTGAGATAACTGACTGACACTGAATTAGTCAGCATGTCGTTTGCGAAACCTGCGCTGGCGCCTCCGTTGAAATATCCATAGGAGCCGCCTTCAGCGAAAGCCGAAACAATATTGCCTTCGGGCTTCTTGGTGACAATGTTTACAGCGCCAAGCAGGGAGGACGACCCATAAGCCACACCCGCCGGGCCGGAAAGAATCTCGATTCTGTCTATATCCCTGATATCCAATGGGAAATCCACGGCATTGTGGCCGGTCTGCGGATCGCAGATATTGATTCCGTTGAGGAATATTGCCACCTGGTCATAGCTTCCACCACGGACACTTATATCCGTCTGGGCGCCCATACTGCCCCTCTGCCTGACATCCACACCAGCAGAATATTTCAGGATGTCATTGACACTCACTGCGGTAAGAGAAGAAATAGAGACACTGTCAAGCACTGTGACAACCCTCGCGCTCTTGGCAAGCGTCATCGGTACTCTTGCCCCTGTAACAGACACCGAATCAAGTGTCAACGTTGTCCTTACAGAGTCCGTTTCTGAAAATGAAGAGTGCATTGATTTCTCTCCGGCACAGATATGGCCCGTGACAAAGGCGGCCGGAACACAAAATGCAGACACAGCGGCAAGAATCGCCCTGCTCTGGAATTTCGACATAAGAAAATAAAAGGTTTAAAGCGTAATACGAAGGCAAAAATATGCATATTTTGCGGAATACCAAAATATCATTGCTTTAAAAAATGCAATTTGCTATCTTTGTATGATTTGACTCAAAAAGAACATTTATATAGAGAATTTATTGGAATTATGACAGCTACCAGTCAGAACCAGGCCGAGGCCGGAAGATGTTTGAGATGCAGAAATGCCAGGTGCTCAGCCGCTTGCGCAATTCATACAGATGTTCCGGCAGTGATGGGATTATATAAGGAGGGAAAATTGGAGGAGGCAGCAGCCATTTTGTTCAACAACAATCCTTTCGCCGCAATCACCAGTCAGGTATGTGACTGGAGCAAAGCGTGTTACGGGCATTGCATCCTTAATGCCAAGAAAATTCCCGTCAACTGGCATTCAATAGAATTCGAGATTGCCGGAGAGGCTCTTTTCCACACAGACATCGTTCCAGGAGCTGATAATGGCCACAAAATAGCAGTCATAGGAGCCGGCCCGGCAGGCATTGCAGCCGCGTTCTGGCTCAGGGAAGCCGGATTCGCCGTCACTGTTTTCGATGCGAACGAACGTCCCGGCGGGGTTTTGAGATATGGTATTCCGGCATTCAGGCTGGAACGCAAATACGTTGACAGATATGAAGTCATGATGTCAGAAGCCGGAATCGGATTCCAGGGGAACACAGTTCTCGGAAAAGACATCACTGTGTCCGGGCTCAGAAAGGACTTTCACGCTGTGCTGATTGCAGCCGGAGCGGGAATCCCGAGAAAACTCGACATCCCTGGAGAAGAGTCGGACAAGATTATCTATGCGCTTGATTATCTGAAGAATCCGTCTGAATATAAGCTCGGGAGGAAAGTGCTCGTCATCGGCGGTGGCAATGTCACGATGGATGCCTGCCGCACTGCCAACAGAAACGGACACGACACCTGGGTATATTACCGCAAGTCATTTGAGAATATGCCAGCCAATTCAAGGGAAGTCGATGAAGCCCGTGAAGAAGGCGTCAAATTCCAGCTTTTCGAAGTGCCTGTGGAAATACGTGAGGGAAAAGCGGTTATGAAGAATTGTGAAAATGTCACTCGCCCTGACGGCAGGATTTCCACAAAAATGATTGACGGCAGCGAGCACGAGGTGGAATTCGACAACATGCTTGTGGCCATCAGCGCCAATATTGACTTGGGCGTCTTCGGGGATGAACTTCCTGAGATGACGGAAACAGGCTGGCCTTCGGTAGATGAATACCAGAAAACCAGCCTTGACAATGTCTATGTGGCGGGGGATTTCATTCTCGGTCCGTCAACTGTCGTCGATGCCGTTGCCTCGGCCAAGAAGGCCGTCCGGGGAATAATCAGCTCATTGTCAGCCAATTAAGCCTTAATACCCTTCACAGCTTCTTCAAGACGCAGCATAGCTTCCCAAAGGACTTTCCGCGGAGAAGCTACATTGAGTCTCATATATCCTTGTCCTCCAGGGCCGAACATCTCCCCGTCATTGAGGGCGAGACGCGCCTTGTTGACAAAAAGGTCAATCAGGGAATCGTGATCAAGACCGAGACCCCTGCAGTCAAGCCATACCAGATACGAAGCCTGCGGCCGGAGAGGCTTGATGGAAGGAATACGTTCCGCACACCAGTTCTCGACGAACTCAATATTGCCCTCAATGTATTCAATCATCTGGCGGCGCCATTCCTCCCCATTGCGGAGAGCGGCAACTGTCGCGATTGGAGCGAACATATTGGGTGCATCGAATTCATTGGCCTTGAGCCATTTGAAGAATTTCACCCGAAGAGATTCATCAGGTATGATACACCAGGAGCTGACAATACCGGCGATATTGAATGTCTTGGTCGGCGCGCTGAAAGTGATGCTGCAGGACGCCGCCTCTTCGGAAACGGATGCGAAAGGAATGTGCTTGTGCCCGAACAGCGCCATATCGCAATGTATCTCATCGGACACTACAATGATGCCCCTCGAATGGCAGAAATGGGCAAGACGCTTCAATGTCTCCCTGTCCCAGACCAGACCGCCGGGATTGTGCGGATTGGAAAGAATAAGAAGCCGGCATTTCTCGTCTGCCACTTTCCCAAGGGAGTCGAAATCCATTGAATAATAGCCATCCTCATTCTGTATCAAAGGGTTATAAACCACTTCCCTGCCGTTTTCCTCTGGCGTTATGCGGAAAGGATGATAGACCGGAGGCTGGATTATGACTTTCTCACCAGGCTTGACGAAGACATTCACCACCATTCCTATGCCCTTGACAATCCCGGGAATGTATGACAGCCATTCACGCCTGACATTCCATCCGTGATGCTCCCTGATCCAGGCAATTACAGAAGGCCAGTAATCCTCAGGCTCGACAGTGTAGCCGAAAACTGAATGTTCGAGACGGGCTTTCAGCGCATCCGTAATGAAATCCGGAGTCTCGAAATCCATATCCGCAACCCAGAGAGGAATCAGGTCGGGCCGTCCGTATCTCGCCTCAAGGACATCAAGTTTGAGCGCCCCTGTTCCCCTTCTGTCAATGATTCTGTCAAAATCGTATTTTTTATTCATTATATTATATGTTTTCAATCTCATCAATAAGCTGCTCAAGAGTGGGCAGCGGACTGTCTGTATGTATATGGCGGATGATACCGTAAGGGTCTGATATATAAATTCTTGGAATCACAGAAGAAGCGAAGAGACTGTAAACGGCTCGGTCTTTCTGTGGCGAATACGGGAGTGTCAGGCCGGCTTCATCCCAGTAGTTCTCAATGGATGCAGCCTCTTCCTCCCGGCTTATCAGGAGCAATGGAATCTGCGGATAATCTGAATGGAATTCATCTATCAGTTGAAGTTCCTCACGGCAGTCCGGGCAGGCCGTGTTGAAAAACACGATGCACGAGACAGAGCCGATAAGGTCCTCAGGAACATTGACACTGCTGCCGTCGTTCAGAACGACTGTGAACTGCGGCAGACTGTCACCATCCTTGAGCGGATCCCGGCCGCCGTCATTGTCCTTGATACAGCTTGCTGGAATCACAGCCTGGGCAAGAGCGGCAAAAAAATAAAAACACAAAGATTGAAATTTCCCCTTCATATTCATTCTGCATCGTATTTTACAAATATATTAAGAATTCGCTAAAAATCGCAGAATGAGTTTGCAATTAAGAAGAATTGAAGTAAATTAGCAATAATGCAGAATTACATTATGGAAGAAAATATCATCACAGATGAAATACGCAGGAACCATGAGCCTGTGATATCGTTCAGGGACGCCGAGATAATGAACGGCGAGGCGCCTGTCATATACAACCTCAATATGGACATATATCCGGGTGATTTCGTATATATAGTGGGCAAAGTCGGCACCGGAAAGACCTCGATAATCAGGACAATGATTGCCGAGAACCGTCTGAAGAAAGGCAGCTGCTCCATCTGCGGCTACCAGATCAACGGCATCCAGGAAAAAGAAATTCCGTACCTCAGGAGAAAAGTGGGAGTCGTTTTCCAGGACTTCCAGCTGCTGATGGACAGGCCAGTATATGACAATCTAGAATTTGTCCTCCGGGCTACAGGATGGAAAGACAACGACCTGATTGACAAGCGTATAAGCGAAGTACTCACAAATGTCGGGATGCTCAGCAAGGCACACAGGATGCCTCACCAGCTGTCCGGTGGCGAGCAGCAGAGAATCGCGATAGCCCGTTCATTGCTCAACGAGCCGGAAGTGATTATCGCCGATGAGCCTACGGGTAATCTTGACAACGACACCGCGGAAGGCATTCTCCAGCTCATAACCCGGATCAACAGGGAAAAAGGCACGGCCGTGGTGATGGTGACTCACAACAGGAGCATTTTCGAAAAGTATCCGGGCCGTGTGATGGTGTGCAGGAACGAATCCTGCGAGGAACTGAAATGAAATCTGACAGACGAACTGAATAGAGGCTGACAAAATGACAAAAAAAGAAAGATTCAAGGGAATCACAGAATGGTTCGAAGAAAATATGCCGGTGGCAGAGACAGAACTGCACTATGAGACTCCGTTTCAACTACTTGTGGCTGTGATTCTCTCCGCCCAGTGCACTGACAGGAGAGTGAATATGACAACCCCCGAACTGTTCAAGCATTTCCCTGATCCTCAATCATTTGCAGAGGCCTCATTCGACGACTTGTTCCCTTATGTCCAGAGCATCTCATACCCCAACAGCAAGACCCGCCACCTAATCGGGATGGCGCAGAAATTGTTGCGCGAGTTCAACGGTGAAGTTCCGTCAGGAATCGATGAGCTGATGAGTATGCCAGGAGTCGGACGCAAGACCGCCAACGTGATTGCATCAATCATTTACGACAAGCCCGTCATCGCAGTGGACACTCACGTTTTCAGAGTTTCCCACAGGCTCGGTTTATCAGACGGAAAGACTCCGGAGGCTGTGGAGAAAGACCTGGAGGCCGGAATACCTGAGGAAAAACGGGCGAGGGCGCATCACTGGCTTATTCTACAGGGGCGCTACATCTGCACAGCCCGCAATCCAAAATGCGATGAATGCGGTCTCACCGAATGGTGCGGAGAATTCCGCAGAGGCAAATGAAACGACTTGTAAACTGGACATAATATGCATACAGCGATACACTTCACATCACAGAACATCTTCCTGATCGGTTCAATACTCGTCTTCACGGCGATTATGGTTTCCCGTACCGGATATAAATACGGAGTGCCTTCACTCCTGATATTCCTGATTGTCGGAATGCTGTTCGGCAGTGACGGACTGGGTCTTATTTTCAACAATTATTCCCAGGCGCAGTTCGTCGGCATCGCGGCGCTGAGTGTCATCCTGTTCACCGGCGGTATGGAGACCAAGCTGAAAGACATCAAGCCTGTCCTGGTGCAGGGAGTCACGCTCTCCACCATTGGCGTGCTGCTCACAGTCGTGTTCACAGGGTTCTTCATATTTTTCCTGTCAAGATTTCCGAAATTGGGGCTTCA
The DNA here is from genome assembly GCA_051870055.1 of Candidatus Cryptobacteroides sp. Taxonomy (GTDB): domain Bacteria; phylum Bacteroidota; class Bacteroidia; order Bacteroidales; family UBA932; genus Cryptobacteroides. The sequence continues at coordinate 6,987 of JBJEBM010000113.1, read as the reverse complement.
GATGCCTGTCGTGATGTGTTTCCTTCTTGCGGCTGTGATGTCATCTACGGATTCAGCATCGGTCTTCAACATCCTGAAGAACTGCAATATGAAGCTGAAGCAGAACCTCAGGCCGATGCTTGAGCTTGAGTCCGGTAGCAACGACCCGATGGCCTATGTCATCACAGTGGTTCTCATCGGTGTGGCCAAGACATTGTTCGATCCTGCCTCAAGTGTGGAAGGAATCAATTATACCAATCTGTTTTTCAGTTCATTATGGACTTTGGTGCTCCAGATTGCCATAGGCACTGTGATGGGAGTCGGTATCGGATTCGCCACCGTATGGATTCTCCGGAGAGTCAAACTGAACAGCACCCCGTTGTATTCCATCCTTCTGCTCGCTGTCAGCCTGTTCACAATATCAATGACCGAGATTGTGAAAGGTAACGGATACCTTGCTGTTTATATCGCCGGTTTCATAATCGGCAACAAGCCAATGAACAACCGAAGGGAGATTTTCGGATTCATGGACGGAATGACCTGGCTGATGCAGATAGGTATGTTCCTCACTCTCGGACTTTTAGTCAATCCGAAAGAGATGCTGCACGTGGCCCCGGTCGCCCTGCTGATAGGCCTTTTCCTGATATTCATCGCAAGGCCGCTGACGGTATTCCTGTGCCTCGCCCCGTTCGGCAAGATAACATTCAGGGCGAAGCTGTTCACTTCCTGGGTCGGGCTGAAGGGAGCAGTGCCGATAATCTTCGCCACTTATCCTATCGTGGCAGGAATTCCGGGGTCAAGCCAGATTTTCAACATAGTATTCTTCATAACACTACTTTCGCTTGTGTGCCAGGGGATTTCCGTGCCGAAAGTCGCGAGGATGCTGCACCTGAATCTTCCGGAAGAACGGAAGCCGGAGACATTCGGCATCGAGATACCTGAAGAAGCCGGCAAACTCCAGGACTACACGCTCACAGCCGGAGACCTTGAAGGAGGAATCACATTGAAGGAAATCAATCTTCCTGAGGGAGCGAGAGTGGTGATAATCAGGAGAGAGGAGCAGTTCATTGTTCCGGACGGCTCAGTCTCTCTCAAAGAAGGAGACAGGCTTTTGATGATATACAGCGACAGCGGAAAATAAAACGACACCCTATAAACAATAATTCTCATGGAGCCCAAAAGAATCATTGTCGTGGACGACGAGCCAGACATCTGCAACATTCTGAAATTCAATCTTGACAAAGCCGGATATATCACAGATGTCTCCCATTCGGCAGAAGATGCGCTGACAAGAGACCTTTCAGGCTACAATCTTGCGCTGCTCGACGTCATGCTTGAAGGAATGTCCGGATTCAGCCTTGCGGAAATAATGCGGAAGAATCCTCTCACATCTTCAGTCCCGATAATCTTCATAACCGCCAGGGACACAGAAGAAGACACATTGCGCGGTTTCGGGATCGGAGGCGACGACTACATCTGCAAACCGTTCTCTGTCAGGGAAGTTATAGCCAGAGTGAATGCTGTGCTGAACCGTTCAGGCCGGACGGCGGATGAAACAGCGAAGCAGAAAGAAGAACGTGGAGTGATTGGTTTCAAGTCACTTGCAATAGATTCGGCAAGATGCGAGGCCAGCGTTGACGGACAGAAAATAGAGCTCACGAGAACCGAACTCGAAATACTCAAATTGTTCCTTGAGCACCCGTCAACAGTGTTTTCAAGAGATGAGATTCTGAAAAGAGTCTGGCCGGATGACGTCATAGTGCTCGGACGGACAGTAGATGTGAATATCACAAGGCTCAGGAAAAAGATAGGAAGATACGGCAGATGCATCGTCACAAGACACAGATACGGTTACTGTTTTGACGGAAATGAAGATTCAGAATAAACACAGGTCACTTTCACAGCGGCTTCTGACCGTCGTGGCGATGATGCTTATCCTGTACACAGCCGGATTCGCCATATTCCAGTTCGCACGGGAGAAGCAGTACAGGATAAACCTCCTGGACACAAGGTTGCAGGACATAAACAAGGACATAGAGAGAGCCGCCTGCGCATCAGACACAGCCGCCATTCGAACCCTGGCTGAAGAAGAAGATGTGAGGGTGACAATTCTCGACCTGAAGGGGAAAGTATTATATGACAGTTCAATAGAGGCCGTCAGCAACATTCCTGACCACTCCGGCAGGGCTGAAGTGTCGAGCGCCATCAGCTCAGGAAAAGGTTACAGCATCAAAAGAGAGTCTGAGACCTTGGGAGGAACCTGGTTCTACTCCGCCACCGCATTCAGGGACAGCGGGCTCATTGTCAGGACATCGCACATTTACGACGTCACATTGTCCAGAACCCTTGCATCAGACAAAAGCTATATCTGGCTGGCTTTTATGATGGCGGGCCTTATGTTCTTTTTATTCTACCGTTACATAAGACATATAGATGTAAATATCAAGCAGTTGAAGTCCTTTGCGGAAATGGCGGCCGCTGGAGGGGATGTCAGCGGGGCTGATATGGTGTTCACCGATGACGAACTCGGAGACATTTCAGCCACAGTTGTCAGGCTCTATGCGAAACTCCAGAACAGCGAGGACGACAAAACCAGACTCAAGCGCCAGCTGACGCAGAATGTCGCCCACGAGCTCAGGACCCCGGCAAGCAGCATCCAGGGATATATAGAGACAATTCTTGAAAATCCGGATATGGAGGGCAAAGACAGGGACGAGTTTCTGGAAAGATGTCACGCACAATGCGAGAGACTTGGCTCGCTTATCACCGACATCACCCTGCTGTCCAAAATCGACGAGGCCTCAGGCTCATTCAATGCGGAAGACATAGAGATATCTGAAATTGTGAATGATATCAAGTCTGATGTGGAAAGCAGGCTGAAGGAGAGGAATATGAAAATGCTTGTGCTGATAAGCCCGGGAACAGTCATCAGAGGAAGCCGCCAGCTGGTTTATTCCATATTCAGGAACTTGACTGACAATGCATTGGCATACGCAGGAGACGGAGCCACAATCACTGTCCAGTGCCGGCATTCCGACAGCAGATACCATCATTTCATATTCAATGACAATGGAGAAGGCGTTCCGGCTGAGCATCTTCCGCACCTTTTCGAACGGTTCTACAGAGTGGACAAAGGGCGCTCCAGAAAATTGGGAGGAACCGGACTCGGCCTTGCCATTGTGAAAAACGCGGTACTGCTTCACGGTGGCCGGATTTCCGTAAGGAACGGAGAAAGCGGTGGTCTGGAATTTGCATTCACACTCGCCCGGTCAACCAAAGATAATTAACTTCCGATGGAATTCCTTATATTCTGCATAATAGCGATAGTCGTCTCGGAGATTTACGTTTGGTTCGCATTCGTCAGGCATCTCGGCACAGTATGGAAATTATTCTACTGGATTCCCTATGCCTCAATGCTTGCGACAATCATCTGGATGTCATATTCCAACATCACGGTCTGGAAAATCTACACTCTCACAGGCCTGATGATAGCCTTCTTCGCCCCGTTCGGAGCTTTCGCTGTCTCCGCTTTCATCGGGCAATGCCTCGGGCGTAAATGGAAAGCCGCTGGAAGGGTGGGATTCACCATTGGCGTTATACTCGGCATAATTGTATTCATATCAGGAGTTTACGGACTGACAAAAGGCTGGAGGAAAGTAGTGGTGAGGGAGATTCCTGTAGCCTTCAGCAACCTGCCGGCATCATTTGACGGCTACCGGATAGCCCACATTTCCGACCTGCATATCGGCACTTACAGGTACTCGTCCGAAACAGTCACCGAAATAGTTGACCGGATCAATGAGGCCGGGCCGGACATAGTCCTGTTCACCGGAGATATGATAAACATCGTCCCGGAAGAATTCGGGCCTTTCATCAGCGAGATAAAGCGAATCAACGCCCCCGACGGCATTTATTCAGTGATGGGAAACCACGACTACTGCGGATACGCCAGATTCGACACGACAGAAGAGCAGCAGGAAGCGGTGGAACGTCTTCAGGAAATGGAGCGTGAAGCCGGTATGAAGTTGCTGCTCAATGAAAACGCCGTCATCAGCAACGGAACGGACAGTATAGCCGTTGTCGGAGTCGAATATGTCGGCCAGCCCCAGTTCCCGGCAGTCGGAGACATTGTCAAAGCCTCTGAAGGACTTCCGGAGGGCATCTTCAAGATTCTTATGTCGCACGACCCGACACATTGGCATTACCGGATAAAGGAAGACAGCCGTTACAGCCTCACATTGTCCGGCCACACCCACGCAATGCAGTGCAGAATAGGCAGGCTGTCCCCGTCAATGTTCCTTTTTGACGAATGGGGCGGACTGTACAGCGGTAATAACAACCGGCTCTATGTCAACACCGGAACAGGAGGAAACATCCCGTTCCGTATAGGAGCCTGGCCAGAAATCGACATCATCGAGCTGCGCAAATGCGACTGAAACATTTTCTTAACAATTCCGAAATATACATATAACAAGCTCTTGCGAACTTTGCTTCCGTATAAGTGTATAGAAAAATATGGAAACAATTTATCTGGGCTTCACGGTATTCCTTTTCATTTTGGCGTTGTTCGACCTGATGGTGGGTGTCAGCAATGACGCTGTCAATTTCCTGAATTCGGCGATTGGCGCCAAAGTGGCAACATTCAGGACAATTATCATAATCGCGGCGGCCGGCATATTCATCGGAGCTTCAATGAGCAGCGGAATGATGGAAGTCGCGAGGCATGGAGTCTTCCATCCGTCAATGTTCACGTTCAGGGAAGTGATGTTCATCTTCCTTGCCGTGATGGTGTCGGACATCGTCCTTCTGGACGTCTTCAACACTTTGGGAATGCCCACATCTACCACGGTTTCAATGGTTTTCGAACTGTTTGGCGGAGCATTTGCGATGGCGCTTGTCAAATCCTGGTCCGATCCGGCGCTGAATATTGCCGAGATGATGAACACAGGCAAGGCGCTGACTATGATAATGGCCATCTTCATTTCTGTAGCGGTCGCCTTCTTTTTCGGCACAGTGCTCCAGTATCTGTCAAGGCTTCTTTTCACATTCACTTACAAAGGCCCCGGACTGAAATGGAAAATAGGAGTGTTCGGAGGAATCGCGGCAACCGGCATAATTTACTTTATGCTCATCAAGGGGGCCGGCAATTTCGCGTTCATCTCGAAAGATACAATGGCCTGGATAAACACCCACAGCTGGGCTATCTGCGGAATAAGCTTTGTGGTGACAGGAATCATCTGCCAGATTCTTTATGCATTGAAAGTCAATGTATTCAAAGTTTTGGTGCTTTTGGGCACCTTCGCCTTGGCAATGGCTTTCGCCGGCAATGACCTGGTGAACTTCATCGGTGTGCCTCTTGCAGGACTGGCTTCTTACCAGGACTATGTGGCAAGCGGGTTGGATGATCCGTCCGCATTGATGATGAATTCCCTTGAATCTCCGGCGACTACACCGGTACTGTTCCTTGTCGGAGCCGGAATCATAATGGTAATCTCGCTTGCTACATCCAAGAAAGCCTACAACGTGGTGAACACTTCTGTCGGACTTGCCAAGCAGGATGCCGGTGAAGAGATGTTCGGTTCTTCAAGAGTGGCGAGAATGCTTGTCCGCTCTTGCACTAACGCTGCCACAGTCATCTCTGAATTCATCCCTGACAGATTCAAGAGATGGGCGGACTCAAGATTCAATGTCACTGAATCCATCCTGCCCCAAGGAGCGGCTTTCGATGAGGTCAGGGCTACTGTCAACCTCGTTGTCGCCAGCCTCCTGATAGCCCTTGGAACATCCTTGAAACTCCCTCTGTCAACCACTTACGTGACATTTATGGTAGCGATGGGAAGTTCTCTCGCAGACAGGGCCTGGGGACGTGAAAGCGCGGTGTTCAGGATCACAGGAGTCCTCTCGGTGATTGGCGGATGGCTGATAACCGCCGGTGCGGCATTCATTCTCTGCTTCATCGTATGTATCACAATGTCGGCCGGAGGCATCATCGCTGCCGCACTTTTGGCCGTGTTGGCTATCATCCTGCTGATCAGGAGCAACCTTGCTTACAGGCGCAAGAAAGACGAGGACCAGGGGGATGTCCTGTTCACAAAGATAATGTCTTCTACAGACCACGATGAGACATACAGGCTTCTGTCGGAACATATATCGGAAAGCCTGAGAGATTTCCTGGAATATGCCAACAAGACATATATGCTTGTCACTGAAGGATTTATCACCGAGAACCTGAACAAGCTGCAGAGCGCTGAGAACAGTATGAGAAAGGAGAGGCAGAATATGAAACAGGTAAGGCGGAAGGAAATTCTCGCCTTCAGGAGAATCAACCCTGACATTGCCATTGAGAAAAACACCTGGTTCCATCTTGGACGAAACAGCTGCGAGGACATTCTTTACTGCCTCAAGAGAATCAACGACCCTTGCCTTGAGCATATCGACAACAATTTCGTTCCGCTGTCCATAGAGCGGATCAAAGAATTCCTGCCGATTCGCGACACTATGCTGTATATGCTGAAACGGGCCTCGTCCATCATTGAATCGAAAGACTGCAATGACATTGACAAAGTCCGCCAGCAATGTGAGGATTTCAAGGAATTGGTTTCGAAGGAGCGTGACAATCAGATAGAAAGGATGCGGACATCAAACGAGAACATCACAGTCTCCTACGTATATCTGAATATTCTTCAGGAAACCAACGAAATAGCAAGTTCAGTGCAGCACCTGCTGCGCGCAACAAAGCATTTTATGTCCTGAACAAGTGGCGCTTTCAGGCACCAAGATGCTCACGGGCGTATTCAAGCGTGACTGTGAACTTCTTCCGGTTGGTGGAAGGCGCCTCGAACATAGCGTCATCGAAGATCTTCTCGCAGATTGAACGCAGTCCCCTCGCCCCGAGTTTCTTCTTGATGGCGGTATCGACAATGAGTTCCTTGACTCCATCCTCGATAACCAGCTTCATTCCGTCCAGCTCGAACAGTTTCTCATACTGCTTGAGCACGGCGTTCTTCG
>JBJEBM010000112.1:0-33941 GCA_051870055.1 Candidatus Cryptobacteroides sp. | reverse complement strand
GCGGTTTGGGGACTTTCACCCGTTAGAGTACGTTCGTGCTGGACGAACACAGAAAGAGAGGACGCCTGGGCATCCTCTCCACATATTCATTAATCAGGTTTGGCAGTTGCCAGCCAGGATTATTATTCAGCTTTGCCGTTTGAGCCGAGAACGTTGACAATCTTGTGCTCGTAGAGCTTCTTCATCTCTTCACGTGCAGGTCCGAGATATTTACGAGGGTCGAACTCACCCGGTTTGTCAGCGAATACCTTGCGGACAGCAGCGGTCATGGCAAGACGTGAGTCAGAGTCGATGTTGATCTTGCATACAGCTGACTTGGAAGCCTCGCGGAGCTGCTCCTCAGGAATACCTACTGCATCAGGAAGTTTTCCGCCGTTTGCGTTGATTATGTCAACATACTCCTGTGGTACTGAAGAAGATCCGTGGAGAACAATCGGGAATCCAGGAAGTTTCTTCTCAATCTCGTGGAGAACGTCAAATGCGAGTGGCGGAGGAACGAGACGGCCTGTCTTAGGGTCACGTGTGCACTGCTCAGGTTTGAACTTGTAAGCGCCGTGAGATGTTCCGATAGAGATGGCAAGGCTGTCAACACCTGTCCTGTTGGTGAAGTCAATGACTTCCTCAGGCTTTGTGTAGTGGGATACTTCTGAAGCAACCTCATCCTCAACACCTGCGAGGACTCCGAGCTCACCCTCAACAGTCACATCGTACTGATGAGCATACTCAACAACCTTCTTTGTAAGAGCGATGTTCTCCTCGTATGGAAGAGAAGAGCCGTCAATCATAACTGATGAGAAGCCCATATCAACGCAGCTCTTGCAGAGCTCGAAAGAATCACCGTGGTCGAGGTGAAGAACAATCTGAGGGTGCTCCCAGCCAAGCTCTTTGGCGTACTCTACAGCACCTTCAGCCATATAACGGAGAAGGGTCTGGTTCGCATAGTTGCGCGCGCCTTTTGAAACCTGAAGGATAACTGGAGATTTTGTCTCAGCTGAAGCCTGGATGATGGCCTGGAGCTGTTCCATGTTGTTGAAATTGAAAGCAGGAATAGCGTAGCCGCCTTCCACTGCCTTGGCAAACATTTCTCTGGTGTTTACAAGACCCAGATCTTTATAAGAAACCATATTCTATAAAAATTTAAAGTAATTTTCCAGTCACGGTCTTTGTGCAATTACTCTGCCATTGCCACAAAAACAGACAATTTGGCATAGTTTTATACAAAACCAGCGCAAAATTAACTATTTTTGTGAAAATAATAAACAGTGAAACATTTTAAGTTAAGTTTCGCAGAGCGAAACAACTGCTTTTGAGGCCTTCAGGCCGAGGGCAAGTCCCTTTCCCGGGGAAAGGGATTTAGGAAAAGGGTAGCGTAAACAAATACAAATAAAAGTACGTTGGCCTTTGGCCGCATTGAGCGACAATCCATCTGAAAAACAATAATTTGCAACTTGCGAAATATAAACATTCCAAGAATGAACAATAAAGTAATAATTTTCTCCGCACCGTCCGGTTCCGGCAAAAGCACAATTGTCAATCACATCCTTTCCAGGCATCCGGAGATGGAATTTTCAGTATCTGCCACATCCCGCCAGCCGAGAGGCAGCGAGCGGGACGGAGTGGAATACCATTTCTTCACTGCGGACGAATTCAGGCGTCTGATAGCCGAGGATAAATTCGTCGAGTACGAGGAAGTGTATCCTGGATCATTCTACGGCACGCTCAAATCGGAGGTCCAGAAAATCTGGGACAGGGGAAATGTCATTATCTTCGACGTGGATGTAAAGGGAGGAGTGAACCTGAAAAAGTATTTCGGGGACAAAGCTCTCTCCGTCTTCATCCAGGCACCTTCAGTGGAAGAACTCCGCAGAAGGCTCATTGCAAGGGGGACCGACAGTGGGGAAGCCATTGAAAAAAGAGTCGCGAAAGCCTCTGAGGAAATGACTTACGCAGACAGATTCGATTACGTGCTGGTCAATGACGACCTGGACAAAGCATTCAGGGAAGCCGATTCTCTCGTGGACATTTTTCTATGCGCATAGCTGTTTATTCAGGGTCATTCAACCCGCTGCATATCGGACATCAGGCCATAATGGAGCGACTGACTTGTGAAGGTCTGTTCGACTGGGTATATCTTGTGGTGTCGCCCAAGAACCCGCTTAAAGACAGCATCAGCGCCGATTCCGGGGAAGCCCGGTACAACGCCGCTGTGGAAGCGGTCAGGAGACATCCGGAGCTGAAAGTTTGGGTTGACGACATTGAACTGAATATGGAGCCCCCGCATTATACCATCAGGACCCTTGATGAGTTGAAGCGACGCGAACCAGGGAACGATTTCACGCTTGTGATGGGAGCGGACAATCTGTCATCCATACACAAGTGGAGGGACTTTCCGAGGATTCTCGCAGAGTACGGAGTAGCCGTCTATCCCCGTAAAGGGTTTGACCTCAACACAATACGCGCATCCCTCATCGAGGAATGCGCCCAATTCCCTGCCCCGTACGTCCTGGATGCGTCGGACTCGTCATCTGACAGCATCTGCCTTGAAGATGCGGACAGGCATATATACAAGATTCATATCATTGACGCCCCGGTAGTTGACATCTCATCCACCGAAATAAGGGAAGGGCTGTCACTCGGAAAAGATATGAGCCATTTCCTGATGTGACAGTCCTCCAGGATATAAATCATTTGTCCATCAACGACCTGTACCACTCTTTCATAATATGGAAAGCGGATTTTTTCTGGCCCTGCTCTGAAATAAGTCCCTTCCTGTTGAAGTCGTCCTGGATTCCGGCAAGAGCGCGGCGGGGCGAACGGAAATCCTTCAGGACCCATGGAGTGGTGCCAGCAAGACCCGGCATTCTCTCTGTCATCATCTTGATATTCTGACGATAGCAGTCCGCCATATACTCCTCCGTGAACCGTTCTGTCCGGTCTCCGTGGAACCCGTACAAAGCTCCAGCCCCGAATTCCGAGATGAACACAGGTTTCTCCTCAGGGAAGACCCACACAGCGTCCGCACAGATATCGGAATTGCCTGTGTACCAGCCCATATATTGATTGAAACTGATCAGGTCAGTTTTGGAAATCAAAGGATCGTCAACAGTCCAGCGGCCGTCCGCCATCTTCTCTTTCTCCATTGCAGCGCTGATGAGTCGCGTCGGATCAAGTTCGCGGGCGGTGTCAATCAAAGCGGAGAGAAAAGCCAGCCTCTCATCCGAAAGCGGAGTCTCATTGGCAACTGACCAGACTACAACATTAGCCCTGTTGATATCCCTCGTTATCATATCCACCAGCTGCTGACGGGCATTGGCATACGTGTCTGGATTTTTCCAAGAGATTGTCCAGTAAACCGGAATCTCAGACCAGACCATCAGGCCCATCTCCTCGGCAAGCCGCACCATATCTTCATTGTGCGGATAGTGGGCGAGACGGACAAAGTTGCAGCCCATCTCTTTGGCCCAGCCAAGAAGTATCCGGTCCTGCTCGGCAGACACTATCCTGCCGTTGCTGAACGGAGCCTCTTCGTGGATGGAGACTCCGCGACAGAACACTTTCTTTCCGTTGAGAAGAATGTCAGTGCCTTTCGTCTCGATAATCCTGAAGCCTATACGGTCATCGACAGAATCCTCCCCGCTGGAAATGGTCACATTGTACAGCTTGGGGTTCTCCGGAGACCACAGTTCAGGACGGGCCTTCAGATTGAATTCCGCATAGCCGGACGCATCAGATGTCACTGTGGCAGATAATTTCAGTTCAGGTATAGACAACGTCACCTTTTCAGGAGCAGTGCATCCGTCAAGATGAACGTAGCCGTAAATGCTCCTGTAGGACTTGTCGAGCTGGACGGAATAATCACGTATGAACGTTTCCGGTGTCTCCACTATGCTAACGCTTCTGGTTATTCCCCCGTAATTCCACCAGTCGCAGTTGTCAGTCGGAATGCCGTCTTTATCCCTTGTATTGTCCACCATAACGACCAGCGAATTCTCACCTTCCCTGATTTTGTCCGTCACCTCAATATTGAAAGGAGTGAAACCTCCTGTGTGACGGCATATTTTCTCCCCGTTCAGGGCGACAACCGCCTCATAATTCACAGCCCCGAAATAAAGGAACACCCTCTTGCCTTCAGGTTTGCTGTAATCGAACTTGGTCCTGTACCAGAGTTTCCCTTCATAATAATACAACTTGTCATCCTGTGTGTTCCAGTCACCGGGAACGTTCAGTGTGTAATTTCTGTCAAAATTATACTCTATCAGTTTTGTCCTGTCAGCATCGAAACTCTTGTCGGCGAAAAATGTATCACCCACAGGATTCGGGACAAGCCGGTAATTGTAATAGCCGTTGCCGTATGGGTCAACTATGTATTTCCACTGTCCGTCAAGAGTCCTGCAGTCCCGCGCACGGATATTTATAATCTGTGGAGCCGCAGGCACCTCACCAGGAACACCTGCTGCAAGCATATCCGGCAATGCTAAACAGACTGACACGGCTGCAAGTGCAATAAGTTTTTTATTCATAATTTTCAGCATTGAAGCCCAGCGCCTCAACATATGAGGCGTTGACTGAGCAGTTATTGAATTTAATTGATTCCAGATATTCTTCAAGTGCCCTGCGGCACTTATCCTGGTCTGGCCTGTGTTCCCTGACAGAGGCATAGTCCGACCTGTCAGACTCAAGGAATCCGTATATCGCATCCCATCCTTCAGGTTTTGGAATATTGACAAATGTTCTTGTCGCATCGAGACGTTTGTAGGTCCAGAATGTCCAGCCTATGCCACACTCATCGAGCACTGTCCTGAAATCTCTCACCCAATCGTCTGTATTCTCGCCTGTCTCTCCCATATACATAGGCCTGCCGGATTTTTCCATAAAATTGACAAATCCTTTGACAGACCCTTTGACAGGAGGGCATTTGTATATGTGGCACGAATACATAAGATTGTCATCGAAAGTGAAATCGTCATATACCTTGAAATTCGTGTTCCACTGCGCTCCGGCCAGAATTACAATATGACGAGTATCGTATTGCCTAATAGCCTTCACTGCGCGGGTCATCAAAGGCTGAAGCGCCGCATTGAGTTCATCCTTGTCCTCAAAATAATGTGCAATAGGCTCATTCATAAGATCATATCCGAGAATTACAGGCTCAGATGCATACCTCTTGGCAATCCTGCACCAAATCTCGATGAACAGATTCTGGGCCTCAGGCTCGCGGAACAGCCAGGGATATCCGTATGAGTCATCAATGTTATCCCCGGTCTGTCCTCCCGGGCAGTCGTGCATATCAAGAATCAGACGCAGTCCGTATTTCCGGCACCAGGCGACTGCCCTGTCAATCACTTCGAACCCGAGATTTTCATCTGTAGTGCCCATATATCGGTCAGACGTGAAAAGCTTATAATGGAAAGGCAGGCGCAGGGTATTGACCCCGGCAGAGGCGAGAAACTCTATGTCTTTCTCTGTCACATAATTGTCAACGAACCGCTTCCAGAAACTGTCCATATAGACCGGCCCGACAAGCTGGGACAGTCCGTCATTGATGGAATGTCCCGAATTGGCGCTTTTCGGGAACTGGAACAGGTATCCTTCCGGATTGAGCCAGTTGCCGAGATTGGTGCCGCGGATTTCAAAAAGAGAGCCGTCCTCTGTCACAAGCTTTGTCCCCGATGTCCTGACAAAAGGCATCTCCGATGTGGAGGAGCAGGATGCCAGGACAAAGGTCAAAGCAAATACAATCAATGATTTATTTAACATATATCTCATTATTCGGGGATAATGATGAATAATACTCTCCAAGGCTTGTGATTACGCCTTCGGAGTTGAAGAACCTTGAAGTAATCAGGCCTATCATCGTATCAGACGCACATCCGAACCAGGAATAGCGGAACACTTCGCTCATCTGTTCGTATGCTGGAAGCAGAGTCTGCATCTGGCTCAGCACCCTCGTCTCCGTATAGCTGTTATAACCGTTGTTCTTGGCATTGTCATCACGCGGTGCGAACTCTGTTATCCACACCTTCTTTCCATATTTATTATATACTTCCCTGATGACTGACTGATAGTTCTGGGTGCCTATTCCGGCATACATATGAACAGCCACATAGTCACACCGCAATCCTCTTTCTTTCACACCGGCCATGAATTCATCAAGCCAGGTTCTGGTAGGGTATGACGGCGCAGGACTGACGAGCTTGATCCTGCTGTCAAGATGCTCGCACAGGAAAGCCCATTTGTCCAATGCGTCAGAGACGCTCATATTGGATTCCTCTTTCAGGTCAGGCTCATTGAATCCGAGCACATAAAACACCTTGCCTTCTTCATACAACTTATTGACTTTATCACAGTTGGCCTCAGTCACTGAAGATGCTCCCCAGAACATCGGAACAAACTCAACGCCGGCCACTGACGATGACGGCTCAAGACCCCAGGTATAATACCAGTTGGCCTTCAGGTCCACAAGACGCTGGGCGAAATCTATCGTGGAAGTGCTCTGGCATACTCCCCTTTTCGCCTTTGTGGCTCCCGTCAGACCTTCTTCCGGTTTATTGATGTCCTCCGGAAGGTCTGTTATAAGCTGGGCCTTGGTGCAGGACAAAACAGCCAGGACTCCGAGCATTGTCACAAATATTTTTTTCATCTGTCTTCTATTTAATTATTACACTTTCATCACATCCTACTTTTCTGAGAACAGGAGAGGATGTTCCTGCATCCCAGTTCCAGACTGAAGTGAAATCGTATCCGAGGGCCTCGAGGTCAGACTGGGAGAGCTGTTTTTCCTCTCCGTCCTGTCCGTAAGTGTCAGTTGCGAGCGGCATATAAGCAGAGCCGTCCTCGGAGTAGGTGATGTTCCAGCGGTAGTTCCCTGACGCAGTCACATCCGCATTGGCCGTTCCATAGACTGCGAATCCTCCGGTCTGGACAACTGTGTTCAATACATAGCAGGATGAAGTCTTTGGAGCATTGCCGTTCTTGACATTGATGACAGCCGCAGTGTAGGAAGAGCCCTTCGGACCTCCTGTCACTCTCGCAGAACTTACTACGCATCTTGTCACATCTCCCTTGGCTGCGGCCGACACACCTGCAGCAGCAGCGGTGCTGCTTGAAGTGACAGAAATGGCCTGGACGCTTCCGCTGACATAACAGTCACGCACGGAGCAGCAAACACCGCCTATTCCGCCAACTGCGTTTCCACCGCTCACACTTCCCGTGAATGCGGTTTTCTCTATCGTGAGACCACCTACATAATCACCGCTCACCGTGGAGCCCTGAAGTGCCCCGAACACACCTCCAATCATATTGGACCCGGTTCCGGAAATGGCAATCTCAGCGCTTACCAGACAGCCTGTGATGATGTCCTTGGATGTCTGGTTCGTATTGGTCTTTCTTCCAAGCACTCCGCCGACTTTGGTGGCATTGATGGAAGATGAGATCCTGCCGGCCACTGTGGAATTGGACATTGTGATATTGCCGGTGGCCTTGATGACTCCGACAAGGCCGCCGTATGCGAAATTGCCTCCTGATATAACAGACTGCACATCCACAAAGCAGTTGTCTATCACTGCGGTACCTGAAGCCTGGCCGACAAGAGGGGAAAGTCCGGTGTCGCCGGAAGAAGCGGCTTGAGGAGCAGTGAGATTTCCAGTAACTGCAACATTGCGGATTGTACCGCTGAGGTTGCAGGCAACAGCGCCGAATACTGCCTTGGCGGCTGTAACATCTATTCCAATGAACTTGATGTTTTTCACTGTTCCGGTGACTGCGGAGGCGAAGGATGATGAAAGTCCGGTCACTGTATGTCCGTCTCCGTCAACCGAGCCGGAAAGTTCCGGAATTGTTTCCCAGTTGGCCAGTTCGATGTCCGATGTCAACTTGACACAGGAGCCAGGATAGACGTGAAGAGTGGTTGTGAACTGGTCTGCGTCAATTACAATATACGGATCTCCCTCAACACCTGTTCCTCCCTCGAACATATTCTTGGACATCACGTTGATGGTTCTCGGAGTTGAAACCACATTGTCACCGAGTGATACTGTGAATGTGACATCGCCGGAAGAGAATGAAGCTGTTTTGTTCACAGTGAACTGGCCTGTCTCGCCATCGTAGCTCCATTCAGTGCCTGTCGAACCCGGATTGAAAACAACATCTGCGCCGTCTGTCACAAGTCCGAGCAGGTCTGAAACCGAAGTCTCCCCCATCGGGATATTGACGGAAGCCGGCACTTCATTGAAAACAATCACTTTTTCATCCCGTCCTGCACCGGATGCTACCTTGGCAGCCACATAATTGCGCCCGGTCACTTTGACAGCATCAGCATTGACGCCTTCGAGTATAGCAGCACTCTCGGATACTGTCGATGAGACGTAATCACGGCCATTCACATATCCTTCAAGCACAAGATTCTTTATTACCGCATCCCCGCCGGCGAAAGCGAACATAGCTATATTGTCTTCTGAAGGGCGGTCAATGGCAAGTTTTACTTTGTGTGAATCTCCGTCAAGACCTCCGTTGAACGGCGCCGCCTTTGTTCCTACAGGACTCCAGGAAGCGTCCAACGTGATATCAGAACCCAGTTTGAAATACGAAGTCAGGCCGTATTCAAGTTTCGACAGTTCAGCCGGTGTGGAAACTATGTAAGGCGACCCGGAGGTGCCATCTCCAGCTGCGAAAGCCGACACGGAAATTGTGCTTTTCTGTTTCTCCCTGGCGCCGAACGAAGCAGTGAGTTCCACTGTTCCTCCCACAAAATTAGGAGCCGGTTTCAGAGTGACTGTACCTTCACCGGTCTCCGGATCAGAGGCGATTACGACTCTCAATCCGTCAATTTCCGGAGAGGATTCCACAACCGAAGCCATTGTTGGAGAGACGGTGAAAGGAACGACAAGATCCTCAGTCAGGCTGCCCACTTTTGAAAGCTGGCAGTTGAACTCAATTTTTCCTGAAGGGTCAAGATCCTCAAGCACAGTGATTTCCACACTTGAGAGATATTTCTTTCCGTTGTACAGCACATTGAGCTGAAGAAATGTGGTCTCGCACCTGAGCGGTACTCCAGTAACTGCAAGCAACACTTCTCCCTGTCCGTCAGCAAGGTCAAAGGTCTGCTCATTGATGGACAGGCCATTCTCACGTGGAGCACTGAACACTGCTGTTCCTCCGGCTGCTCCTTCATAAGGGACTCTGACCCTGGCCTCAGCTGAGGTGCTTACACCCTGGACATAACTTCCTTCAGCAAAACAGTTCTCGGTATCGATGACAAGTTCATCAACATAGAAGGAATTCTTGTCATTATCGGCGCAGGAGGTGATAACAAAGGCCGCCATCGCCGCAAGTATATGATATCTGTATTTCATACCCAAAAAATTCATTTCCGGTTTCATAAATCTTAATCTTTTGACCAGATCCACTCAATCGGATCGTTTCCTGCCGGAGTGTCCTCCGTCCTGAGGATGAGCTGCCTGAGAGACCTGCTTCCGTTGATTGTGGACCACATAAATACCTTCATATGTGTCTCGGAGATTGCGCGGACCTCATACTGGGTGTCCCATCCACAGAAATAAAAGAGGTAGCCACCGTGACCTGATGATGTAGAAGGGAATGATATATAATAACTTCCTGAGGATTTCACCAGGCTCCAGCCCATTTTCTGAGGAGGGGTGCAGGTAATGATGTAGTCATTGGTTGATGCCTTGCTGTATGCGGTGGCGTTCCAGGCGCCGTCATTGTATAGCGACATAGCCGCTGTCTCGTTGTTGAGCGCTGAGCTCTTGCCGTTGTTGATGTATTCGAATCCCTGGCCCTTCTCGACATTGAGGTAGAATGTGACTTTGTCGTCATAAATCTCGCAGCCATTCTTGCCATCTGGTCCGGCTCCCCACCATTTGTCAGCGACATTGTTCGGATTGAAAAGGGCGATATGGTCCTGGCGGCCACTGTCAAGCATCCAGGTTTTTCCATTTCCGCCAATTTCTCCGGCAATCCACGTATACATCTCATCATCAAGCAGATAGAGATTCTCCGTGGTCACTCTAAGTTTCACTGAGACATCATTGGCCCTGCCGTTTGAGGCATAGGAGGTCATCGTGACAGTATAAGTTCCGGCGAACGGATAGGAAGCCAGCACCTCATTCACTCCTGAGGCTGTAGTTCCGTTTCCAAGATCCCAGAAACAAATCACGTCAGTTCTGTTGGATCTCAGCAGATATGTATTGTCAACCTCTCCCGGAGTGACAATTATCTTCACATCTGTCACCCGTTCATCATCCAAACCGGGCCTTGATTCCACCGTACAGCCGGCAATGATGGCAAGTGCGGCGATTCCGTATATTAATCTATTGAGTTTCATTGTCTTATACATTTAATCAATATCCAGGATTCTGGACAAGTGTGTTCTTGGACTGGGTGATGTCATATTGCGGAACTGGCATAAGCCCTCTCTTCTGCCTGTCATACACCACGGCGTATTCACCTTCCTCTCCGTTTGTAAGAACGGCATCAGCCACAGTGTCGCCCTGGCGGAGAATATCCCAGTAACGGTGTCCTTCAAGGGCAAGTTCAAGAAGTCTCTCGTCGAAAATCTTTCCCAAAGTCAGATCAGCCGATGTTCCTGCGGAACCGGGGCCAAGCGCTCTCTCCCTCACCTTGGCATAATATGCATGCGCTTTCTCCACAGTACCGTAACGGAACTCCATCTCGCTGGCCATCAACAGCACGTCAGCCCACCTGATTGAAGGATAATTATTCGGATAATTAAGCTCCCTGGAACCTGAAGACGCGTTATTGGCCGTAAGAGGCGTGAACTTTCGGCAGAAATAGCCTGTGTTCTGGAAGCCTTCAGTATATTTGAGTCCCTCTCCGTCATTGTCTCCTTCAGGTGCATTGGCGTTTATGATTGTGGCCCAACGTCTCGGATCAGAAGCATCATAAGCGTCGAACAGGCGTTTAGCCACCGGGGCGAATGACCATCCGGCCGCATAAGGAGCTGACACATCCCTGATTCCCCAAAGAATCACGGCCTGGTTGCCGGTGCATCCTTCCCTGTTGGACCAGTCTCCCCATTTGGAAAGATTGGAATACTGTATTGTGAACACTTCTTCAGAGCAGTTCTTGTTTGCTACATTCCACATAGGGGAAACACCTGACGCGGCGTCTTTTGTGTATGCGCCCGGAAGGAATGAATAATCCCCGCTGTCCGCAACATCTTCAATCATAGCCATCATCTCGGTTGCGGTGACACCCGGAAGCTGTTCCTTGGAATAATATCCTGTGTAATAGAGCCATACCCGGCAAAGAAGCGACTTGGCCGCATCCACTGTCGCACGGCCTTTCTCTTCGGAAGGAACCATTGTCGCCGACTGGTACATAGCCGGACTGCCGTCTGCCCTGACAGCGTTTACAGCAGCGGTCAAATCAGAAGAAATCTGGGAGTATATCTCCTCCGGAGAAGCCTGCACCTGGGCATAATCAGATGGAGACAGGGACTTGAGAATGAGCGGAACATTGCCGAACAGCCTCACCAGGTCGAAATAATAATACGCCCTGAGGAAATGGCACTCAGCCTTGTACATTTCCCTGAGGTCCTCATCCTTGAACTCGGCCCCGTCGACTTTCTCGAAAAATTTGTTGCACCTGTAGATTCCGGTATAATATTTATGCCAGAGTGCTTCAGGATAAAGATCCGAGGTCCTCATCGAGAAACGGTCAATACGGCTGGTCTGCACTGCATCATTAGCGCTGGCCCCACCGGCATAGCAACAGTCTCCGAGAATCTCGCTGACTACTTCGAAAGCGCAGTTCTGGGCACCACCGCTGATAGCCTTGGGAGCGCTCCACATCAGAACATTGTATGCAGCCGTAAGCGATTTATACATATCTTCTTCCGTCCTGTAGAAATTGTCCTCAACCTCGTTCATTGGAGGTGTCAGGTCAAGCAGGCCGTCACAGCTTTGGAGAAGTGCTGTTGACGGCATCAGCAGGCAAATCGCAAAATTGTATATTATCTTTTTCATATTCCAATCAGTTTAGAAAGACACATTGACTCCAAATGACACAGTACGTGGACGCGGATAGACTCCACGATCAATTCCGGAGCTGAGTATCGAACCTCCATTTCCGATTTCCGGGTCATATCCCCTGTACTTGGTGAACACGAACGCATTGTCCACAGATGCGAAAGCCCTTATCTTGCGGATATAATATTTTTCAGGAATGCGTACTGTGTACCCGAGAGTAATGTTTCTGATTCTCCAGAAATCACCTTTCTGGAGATAGAAATCAGACGGTCGTGTCCAGTTGAGATTGGTATCGGTCCAGGTGACACGCGGAATGCTGTTGGAAGTACCTTCTCCGTGCCAGCGGTCCAGAATCCAGGCCCCGTAGTTGCTCATAGGCAGGTCAGCCCTTCTGAGAACACTGAATATTTCGTTGCCGGCCTGTCCGGAAGTGGAAACAGAGAGATCGAATCCGTATGCCTCAATATTGAAATTGAATCCGAATGTCACGTCAGGAAACGGATTGCCGAGATCAACTCTGTCAGAATCGTCTATGACACCATCGTCGTTGGTGTCCTGATAACGGAAGTCTCCAGGCCGTGCATCAGGCTGGATCTGTTTTCCCTCAGAGTTCACCCAATTGTCTATTTCACTCTGATTCTGGAAGATGCCAAGAGTCTTGTATCCCCAGAAATATGACATTGCGTGTCCTTCCTCCATTCGTGTCACCGCACCTGTAAGGCCCTGTACAGTAGCTCCAGTCACATAGCCCACATCAGTGCCGACATATGTAACACGGTTCTTGTTGTAGGCGATATTTGCGTCGGCTGAAATGAATACCTTGCCGAACTGGCGGCGGAAGTCAACAGAGAATTCCACTCCGGTATTCAGCACATTTCCGGCATTGCCCATAGGAGCATTGTTCCCGAGGAAAATAGGGATGGACGTCCTGACCAGCAAGTCTTTTGTATTCTTGCGATACCAGTCGAATGAGAATCCGAGGCAGTCAAGAGCCCTCAAGTCAACACCCAAATCCGTCTGCTCGGAAGTCTCCCATTTCAGGTTCGGATTGGCAAGCGTCGTCGGCGCCCCTCCCACAGTCAGGCTGTTGTTCGAATCCTGGGAGCCGAACGGATACGACAGTCCGTAAGCGGAGATTGTGGACATATATGCGAAATCTCCGATATTCTCGTTACCGTTGCGTCCCCAGGAGGCCCTCAACTTGAGAGAATTGAGCCATACGGCGTCCTGCAGGAAACTCTCGTTGGAAATGTTCCATCCCGCAGAGAAAGACGGGAACCATCCGAACCGGTTGTTCTGTCCGAATCTGGAGGAGCCATCGCGGCGGATAGTCGCTGTGACAATATATCTGTTGTCAAATGAATAATTGCCCCTGGCGAAGAATGAGACGAGGGAAGACGGATTGCCAGGGCCACCGCTGGCAGATGCCATAGCATTGGTAGCCATTGAAATATATGCGTGATCCTCATCGTCAATACGCAGGTCGTTGCGGCTTGCGCTGAGGGAAAGATAATTCCTTTCAAGATATGATCCTCCGGCCATAAGGGAAAGATTGTGTTTTCCGGAGAACTGGTGGTCCCAGGAAGCATATCCTTCGTAATTCATCCTGCTTGTCTTGGCATAAGACTGCGAAGCTCCGTTAGCAGTGGTATTTCCTGTAGTGGAGTTCAACTTGTACATTGGAGAATAACCGAAAGAGTCGTTCCAGGTAATATCAACATTGGCGGAACCTTTGAGCTTGATTTCCTTGATGATTGTCAGTTCAGCATATACGTTTCCTTTCAATGTTGTATAATTGGATTTCCCGTGAGAGAAGTGAATCCTCGCAACCGGGTTGACAACCTCCTGGGAAACATACTTTGAAACACCGAATCCATTATACAGCTCATCTGTCTGGTAAGGGTCATAGACCGGTGTGAGAGGGTCCATATTCAATGCACCAAGGAAAGGGCCTCCTGTCGAGGAGTTTTGGGATACAGACTGCTTCTTCACGTGAGTCACCACGACATTCTCCCCTACTTTAAGGACTCCGCCAGGCAATAATTTGTGGTCAGCAGAGAGGTTGACAGTATATCTCTTGAAATTGGATTTTCCTTTGGCAATCACACCGTCCTGATCGAGATAAGATGCAGAAGCATTGAAAGATGACTTGTCCGTACTTGCGGAGAACCGGAGATTGTGACGCATCACAGCTGCATTCCGGTTGAGAATCGCCTCCTGCCAGTCCGTTCCCTGATTGAAAGAAGTAATCTGGTCTTCAGAGAACATAGGCTGGCTGCCAGAATTGACTGCAGCCTCATTCTGGATGATGGCGTATTCTTTTGCATTAAGGACATCTATCTTCCTCTGGATATTCTGGATACCATAGGAGAAATCGTAATCAACGCTCGATGTTCCGCCGGAGGAATGTTTGGTCGTGATAATGATGACTCCATTTCCTCCCCTGGCTCCGTAAATAGCCGAAGAAGCAGCATCCTTCAGAATCTCCATAGACTCTATATCAGACGGATTGAGATACTCGATGCCCGAAACCGGCATTCCATCCACAATATAAATAGGAGTGGATGTACCGTTGGTACCGATACCACGGATATATACCTGGATATCCGCACCCGGCTGTCCGGAATTGGAAACAACCTGCACACCGGCGGTCTTGCCGGCGAGAGCATCGTCAGCCCTCATAATGCCGGTCCATTCAAGATCTGAGCCTTTGACGGAAGAAATAGAGCCTGTAACAAGGCTTTTCTTGGTGACTCCGTATCCTATGACGACGAGTTCTTCGAGAGCCTCTGCATCAGACTCGAGAACAACATCAATAACGGACCTGCCACTGACAGGAATTTCTTTCACGGCATAACCGAGCATTGTAAAAACAAGAACATCCTTAGAGGAAACGGAAATTGAATAACGTCCCTCTTCATCGGTCATTGTTCCCGCCGAAGTTCCTTTCACAAGAACGCCTGCCCCCGGGAGGGGTCCCTGGCTGTCAGTGACAGTACCTGATACATTCTGTTGTGCATGGATCTGATGGGCGGTCAACAACACCATTAAAATCAATGGGATTATTTTACGCATAGTACTTAGTGTTAATGCCGCAAAGTTATTATTCCTTTTAAATATTTATGCAGGAAGGACCCCTACAAAACTACAACAACAGTCCAGAATCACCCCTACAAAGATTTCAATGCAACATTTTTTCATATATTTGCATAACAAAGCCACAGTATGAAACAAATCGTTTATATAGCACTTCAAGGTATGGTTGCAGCCTCGCTTGCATACCCTACATCCAATCTACAGGCCGAGACATACGGATTCAGGCATACGCAATTCTTCTCGGACCCAGACGGAATCATCACCAACACTCAGGTATGGGATATCACAGCAGGCGGAGAAAACAGCAACGACATATATTTCGCCACGAATGACGGGTTGTTTGTATTCAACGGAATCACCATGGAAAGTCTCAAGGATGAATGCAACACCATATTGAGAGCCGCAAGATATGACAAAAATTCAGGCAGATTATACACTGCCGGCGTGAACGAATTCGGCTGGTGGGAGAAGGACTGCTTCGGAAATATGCGCTACCACAATATTTTCCACAATCCGGATTTCCGCTCGAGCAGCTACGATTTCTGGAGGATTGCCCTGCACTGCGGGCAAAGGGACACGTCAGTGCTGTTCCAGTGCAAGGAAATGATTTGCGAATACAGGCCTTCTGCAGGAACAATCTCGTCAATAACACCGGAAAACAGCTTCAGGTATATGTATGACTGCGGGGATAATGTCTATTATCAGGACGGAACGGAAATCCGCAGTTATGCCGGCAATGGACTGAATCCGGTCCAGTCAATCAGCGGCAGGGTGGTGAACATCATTCCTTCAGGACGGGGACTTATCGTGGCAGTTGAGAATAAGGGATTGATGATAATCGGGCCCGGCGGAACGGTAACTGAGCTTGACAGAGAGTCAAACAAGATTCTGAGCAAGGCCAAAATCACTGACTGCAGACGTTACGATGGAAGCAGGCTGATGGTGGGCACGACTGTCCAGGGCATATTCATCACAGATGAAAACGGCAAGATTGACCATCGCATCAAGATAGATAGCGAACTCGACAATGCCACCGTCCTGTGCACAGCAAGAGACAAGTCAGGCAACATTTGGCTCGGAATGGACTCGGGCGTGGCTATGATCGACAACAGTTCTTCTGATTATTATTTGACAGACAACAGATTCGGACAGATTCACGATATTGTGAGGATAAACGATAACGAGCTTCTTATCGGCTCGAACAAAGGGCTTTTTCTCATAGGTCAGGACAGGCAGACAGCCCTGATTGACGGTAGGGCAGGTTCGGTCTGGGACATATGCATATACAATGGGCAGATATTCATCTCGCACGACAAAGGGCTGTTCCTGCTTACTGAGAACATGCAGATGAAACCGCTGTACACTGATACCGGTGTCTTTTGTATAAGACCGCTTCACTCTGGCAGAAAGACATTTGTCCTCGGAACATATTCCGGTCTCGCACTGATGGAACTGGAGACCGGGTCAGACACGCCATCGTTCACCGGAAGGATAAAGAATTATAAAGGATTCACCCGATACATTGACATTGACGCTATGGACAGGGTCTGGGTCACTGTTGCCAGAACTGGTTTCGTCAAGCTGTCGCTGGACAGGGAGAATCTTAAAGTTATGGAGGAAAAAGCATTCGATCTGGCAACTGAAAACGGAAAAGAAGTCTTTTCCACCGTAATTGACGGCAAATTGTTCATATGCAATTCAGACAAAGCATTCGAAGTGGACAATCCTGACGGAGAGCCGCATGAATCAAGAGGGGCTGAGGAAATACTTCGGGAAGCAGGACAGGGAACAATAGACATCATTCAGGACGGAAACCGTTTCTGGTATCACGGAACTGACGGATTCGGTTACATTGAACGCTTCGGAGCTGAACTTAAGCGTCATCACGGAGTGCTGCGATATGCCCAGCGGGAAAGAGTGACCCGTCTTTCGCCTATAGGTGAAGGATGCGCCATCGGTTACAAAAACGGCATCGGGTTCTGCTACGGGAGTTCTTCGTCCGACAATTCAATATCAATTTCAAAAGTGCTCGCAAAAGGCTCAAGGAAAGACATTTACTATGATTTCAGGAAAAGCGGGTTCACGGTTCCGTCATCCAACAACACCATCTGTATATACGTGTCGTGCTCTGTGCCCGGGAGCAATGACGTGCAGTACAGAATCTCAGGGAAAGACGGGTCCTGGCACAATATCCTGCTCAGAGATTGCATACAGATTCCATCTCTCCCGTTCGGGAAACACTCCATCGAAATACGCAGCGCTTCGAACCACAATGCCGCATGCAAATTAGCAGTGAAAATACAAGTTCCCTGGTATATTTCCTGGCAAATGATGCTTGTTTACCTAATACTGATAATTCTGATGATTTCCGGGACAAGAGTTTATTACAAAGAGAAAAACCGCAGGATACAGGAGGAGGAGATTAAAAGGCTGGAATACCAGAATCTCCTAAAAGAGAAGAAAATCTCGGAAATAGAAAAGGAGAAACTTCGTAACGAATTGAAATATAAGGGGAAAGAATTGGCCAATATGGCTTTGAATAATTCCCGCAGGAAAGGTATGATCAGCGACCTGATAGCCAAACTGGAAAAAATCAGCACATACAATGACACGGACGAGATAAAACAGAACGCGTCAGCCCTTATCAAGCAGCTGGACTCCCAGCTGAAAGACGAGTCCGAATGGCAGAAATCAGAGGACTATTTCAACACCATATATGACGGACTGCTTGACAGGCTGAAAGCCTCGTATCCATCTCTTTCAAAAACAGATTTGAAACTCTGCGTGTATATAAAGCTCAACATGTCCACAAAGGAGATTGCCGACCTTATGAACATCTCTCCGAGAAGTGTGGAAATGGGAAGATACCGGCTGCGGAAGAAACTCGGGCTTCGTCCGGAAGATGAGATCAGCTCAATTCTTAAATAAATCGAGAGGGCGGCCGTGAAATCCAGGCACACCCTCTCAATGTATTAGAAAACAGAGCGGAAAACGGGGTTCGAACCCGCGACCTTCGGCTTGGGAAGCCAACGCTCTACCAGCTGAGCTATTTCCGCATAATCCCGTCCTTGGCGAACGGGATTACAAATTTACGGAAAATTTCAATAATTGCAAATTTACCGTCATTATTTATTCAGGACACAGCATATATTGAATGCACGCCGGGCCAGCTAAACATACAGGAACCGTTTGATACTTCCCTTAGGTGTCTTTGCAAAAGGCTCATAGTGAATCTCATACGAAGACACAACAGAATATGCAGGTACAATCTTGTTCAGGGACTCGAGATTCGAATCCATAATCTTCACAAGACTTTCAGAATCCGTTCCTGCATCCGCAAGGGCATTCTGGTCAGGCACAATCAGCGCCACAAGCTTCTCGTTCCTGCTGGCAATCAGCGACTCCGCCACAAAAGGCATATTGTTCAGTATCACCTCAATTTCTTCAGGATAGATATTCTGTCCGTTGGAAGAAAGAATCATACTCTTGCTGCGTCCGACCAGGAACAGAGTTCCCTCTTTGTCCATTGTTCCAAGATCGCCGGTGCGGAACCATCCGTCATCAGTGAAGACAGCATCAGTAGCCTCCTGATTCTTGTAATAGCCGGAGAAGACGCAATCACCTTTCACAAGAACCTCACCGGCAATTTTCGTCGGATATTTGGAATCAATCTTCACCTCAATATGCTCTGTCACAACCTCTCCGACAGATTTAAGCTTGTATGCACCGACGTGCCCGAGAGAGATTGTAGGAGCGCATTCCGTCATACCGTAACCTGTCACGAACGGAGTGGCCAGCTTGACGGCGAGAAGCTGCTCAATCTGGTCAGGTATAGCCGCTCCACCAGTCACGAAGACTTCTATGTTTCCTCCCATTGCGGAGATGAAGATGGTCCTGAGGGCCTCGCAGAAATCCGGATTGCTGTCGTAGGCGGCCAGCTTGGACTTACCTGTCTTGCTGTTTATGAACTCTCCGATTGACTCGTCTATCATCTTCCTTAGAATCAGAGGCACGGCGAAGAAAACCTTCGGGCGGAACTCCCTGAGAGCAGGCTTGAGGTTGGCCGGTACTGGAGGCACATAAAGGATTACCAGATGCATTCCCGTGCACAGAGGAGTCACCATATCGTATGTGAGTCCGAAAATATGGGCATACGGAAGAACGCTGACGTAATTCTCCCCTTCCCTGTACGGGAAATGTGACGGAATCAAATCAACATTGGCGCTGAAATTTCTGACTGTCAGCATCACACCCTTCGGGAAACCAGTGGAACCGGAAGTGTACATTATTCCGCAGAGATCATCCATCGGACGGTCAGGATAATTCACATCCTCCGGCTTCATCCCGTCCGGATGAGCCTGCGCGAACCTTGCATCACGGTCTGCATATATTTCGTCAAAACCGTTCCTGGAAGCCAGGAGCTCACCACTCTTGAGATCTATCACACCAATGAGCTGAGGCATCTGGGCAAAGTCCATATCCTTGAAAATCAACTTTTCAGTGAAAAGCAGACGGCTGTCGGAATGGTTTACAAGAGCCTGTGTATCGTGGGCCGTGAACCCGTTGAACAGCTCTACAGCCACATATCCTCCGGACACGGAAGCCATAAAAATTTTCGCCCAGTTGGCGGAGCTTCTTGCGTTAATGGCAATCTTGTCTCCAGGATTCAAACCCGCAGCCTTCATACTGAGATGAATCTTCTCTATGTCCGCAGCCAGCTGTCCGTATGTTGCAGAAGAAGTCCTGAACTCATCCAGGGCAGGATTGTCCCAGCATCTTTTTACTGTTTTCTCAAACGTCTTGATAAAATATTCCATAATCAACAATGATTTTTATGTCTTTTAGTTGCCAAAATTAGAACAAAGTTCGCTTTTTCACAAACAAAGGCAAGAAAACAACCTATAATTTATATAAATAACTACATTTTGGATATTTGAAACAAAGGATTACCTTTGTCCCAAACTACAGCCTATGTCGGACAGCACTAACGAAATACGATGGCTTGAGGCTCTTGGAAGAGGCGACAAGAATGCATTCGCATCCTTGTACCGCGCTTATGCCGGCAAGTGCGTCAATTTCGCTTTGATGCTGACCAAGGACGAACAGACCTCACGTGACATCACACACGATGTTTTCATAACAATCTGGAAAAAGCGGGAGACCATCGCGCGGGTGGACTCATTCTCCCGCTATCTCTTCCGGATGATGCGCAACGGCGTGATGGACCATTTCGAAAGGAATCAGATAAACAGAAAGTACATTGCCCGGCAGACAATGGAGATTGAGGAATTCAAGTCCTTCATCGACGAGAAGGTGGAACTTGATGAGTTGCAGGCACTCATAGCCAAAGCATTGGAGAAAATGCCGCAGCAGAGGCGTGAGGTTTTTGAGCTGAGCAGATACAGAGGTTTGAGCAACAATGAGATAGCCATACATTTCGGCATAAGCATACGAACTGTTGAAAAGCATATTTCCAATGCACTTTCAGATATCAGAAAAGAATTGAAAGAAAATTTCGCCTGAAGCGTACGTGTTCGGAGCAGGAAAAGAGTCAGTAATGAAAACAGCGGTTTAATGACGAAAAAGACCATCAAAGAGACAATCGAATCATTCTCGAGAGGATATTTTCCCGAGGAAATCAACTCCGGCTTCGAAAAATGGATGCTGGACAGTGATTCCGCTGCCGAAAAGGACAGCGCCCTCGAGGAAATATGGAGCGGAATTGACAACCGCCCTCTCAAGGACGGTCTGACGGATGATCCTTTCGACCTTATCGCGGAGGCGGACTCGTCAAACAGCAGAGGAAAACTCAGAAGCAAGGCGCGCGGACTTTTGATTGCCGCTGCCAGCACTGCAGCTGCATTTCTCACACTGGCAGGAGTTTACAGGCTCGGGGCAATTTCAGGATCCGGAATGTGCCTTGCGTCTGCCGAACATTCCAAAAGCAGTTTCGTCCTTCCTGACAGTTCCAAGGTATGGCTCAACAGCGGAAGCCGCCTGTACCTTGCAAATGGACTGAAAGGCAGGAAACGCGAAGTAAGGCTCGAAGGTGAGGGTTATTTCGAAGTGGCCCGCAATGAAAAAAGACCGTTTATCGTGAAAACTGACAAAATGGACATCACGGTGCTCGGTACAAAATTCACTGTGACCGCTTACGAGGACTTCCCGTATTCCGCCTGTCTTGCCGAAGGAAGCGTCAATGTAAGCGGCAGGAATGTTCCGGAAACAGTACTGAGACCCGGAGAAATGATCTCCGAGAACGGGGACGGAAACACCTGGAGACTTGAGCAGGTGCGTGCGTCCAACTTCACCGCTTGGGCTGGAAGCCAGATGACATTCGATGAGATTCCGCTAACTGACATCGTGGAGAGTCTGGAGCACTGGTACAATGTGGAATTCGCATTCAGCAGCGCGGAGGCTTTCAAAGGAATCAGGCTGTCACTGACAGTAAGGACGGAATCCATCGAAGAGCTATTAAATGCAATCGAGGCCATTTCCGGCGTGCACTTCCGCATCATTGACCCTCGTCATATTCTGCTGTTCATTGATTAATAATTAATAACCGACACAATGGAACAGAGAAAAACTGTTCTGGCAGTCTTGTTGCTGTCAGTGCTCATCATTTGCCATATTCCTCTGTCGGCCCAGGTTCCAAGAGCCTCCGTCCACAAGGAAAATGTGCCAGTAAAGGAAATACTGAAAACAATCGAAAAAGCTACCGATTATGTCTTTTTCTGGAATGCGGCCGACTTCGATGCCAGCAGGAAAGTGTCTGTGAATATGGAGAATACGCCTGTCACAGATATTATTTCCACGATTCTTCCCGGCTTTGAATGCCGTATTGACAAAGGAAAGATCATCCTTGTAAAGGCAGCAGGGAAGAACGATGCCTATCAAAAAAGTTCTCCGGTCAGAAAGCCCGTCACGCTGAAAGGCAGGATCCTGGATGACGAACAGGCTCCACTTCCGGGAGCGGCTGTTGTTGTACGTCTTGACGGACGCAGCTATGGAACCACAGCCGATGTTGACGGGAACTTTATCCTTGACCTGCCGTCCGAACCCGAAATAGGCTGTCCCGTGACCGCTTCTTTCATCGGATACCTTGACAAAACTGCGTCATACAACGGAAGCAACACATTCGAATTCATCCTCCGCCAGGACGAAGAACTTCTGTCCGAATCAGTTGTGGTCGGCTACGGCAGGCAGGAGAAGATAAATCTGACCGGTTCCGTAGCAGCCATATCCAGCGATAACCTGACACGCAGGCCTGTAATGAGAGCCACAGCATCCCTTGCAGGTCTCGCCAGCGGCGTCTCTGTCACACAGACGTCAGGGCAGCCTGGTTCAGACGGAGCCACTGTCCGTATCAGGGGTATCGGAACCCTCAACAACTCCGCCCCTCTCGTACTGATTGACGGAATATCCGGACAGCTCGACGGAATCAACCCTAACGACATCGAGTCAATATCCATATTGAAAGATGCGGCCTCATCTGCCATCTACGGTTCCAGGGCTGCTAACGGAGTCATTCTCGTGACTACCAAAGAGGGCACACAGGACAGGATATCAGTCACTTACAATGGATATGCAGGATTCCAGTCCCCTACCGCCCTGCCTGACTTCGTCTCCAATTATGAGTATATGGAGAATATTAACAAGGCTTATGCGAATGAAGGGAAAGCCCCGCTCTATTCTGAGCAATACATTGCTGACTGGTTGAGATACAGGAAAATCGACCCTGACCACTATCCTGACAACGACTGGCAGAAACTGCTGATGACCGGCTCGGGATTCACCCAGAACCACCATATCAGCGTAAGCGCCGGAAGCAAGCACTTCAAAGGCTTCGCCTCCTTCGCCTACCAGAGCCAGGACGGAATAATGGAGAATTTCTCGGCCAACAGATATTCGCTCAGGTCCAACATCAGCGCCGATGTGACCAAATGGCTTACAGCAGGACTGCTTGTAGACGGCCGCCGTTCAACTACGGAAAGTCCTTCATACCAGTCCAATATGAAATCCGCGATAAACAGGATTCCAGGTATCTACACCTGTATCCTGACAGACGGGAGATGGGGAACCGGATACAACCAGCGCAACGCCCTCGCACTCGGAATGGACGGCGGACTCACCACAGCAGTGTCAGACAACCTGAGGGCAACATTCTCGGTTGGGTTCAAGCCGGTGAAAGGACTTGACATTGATTTCAAATGGACACCGAACCTGACCAACAGCTACAAAAAAGTGATGCGTAAAACCGTGGCGATGTACGAGCCTGATCTCGAGTCACCAGCAGCGGAGGCTCCGGCTCTCAGTTCGCTCAGCCAGTCAGACGACAAGACCACGATGACAACCCTCCAGGTCATTGCCAATTACAGCAAAGAGTTCAGGAGAGGGCACAAGCTGAACATACTCGCCGGTTACGAACAGATTGATTACCAAACAAAAGGCATATCCCTTGCCAGAGAAGGATTCATCCTTCCGGAATATGAAGTGATGGATGCAGGTTCCGCGGAGAATATGAGCAACGGAGGTGACGCCTCATCTTGGGCATTGCTCTCCGGATTCGCCAGAGTGAACTGGTCATACCGTTCCCGCTACCTTCTGGAAGCAAATGTCAGGGCTGACGGTTCTTCGAGATTCGCCAAAGGCAACAGATATGGCGTCTTCCCTTCCTTTTCCGCCGGATGGCGTATCTCCGAAGAGCCTTTCCTGCGAAATGCCGGATGGCTCAACAACCTGAAAATCAGAGTATCCTGGGGTCTGCTCGGAAATCAGGAGATAGGCACATATCCTGCATATGCCACAATAAAGTTCAATCCATCCTATGCTTTCGGAGGCAAACCGGCTGACGGTGGCTACCAGACAGCTTACGCAAACAGCGGGATTTCCTGGGAATCTTCAGAGACGGTTGATGCCGGTATTGACCTGAGCCTTTTCGGAAACAAACTGACCGCCTCATTTGACTGGTACAGGAAGAACACGACAGACATCCTTCTCAAACTGCCTATTCCGAACATCACAGGACTGACAGAACCATATCAGAACGCCGGTGTCGTAAGGAACACCGGATGGGATCTGGAAATAGGGCACAAGAACTCGGTAAAAGACTTTTCATATTCCATATCATTCAATCTATCAGACGTTTACAACAAGGTCATCGACCTGAAAGGTGCTGGTCCGATTATCAGCGGGTACACTGTCATTGACGAAGGATATCCAATCAATTCGCTATACGGATATAAGTCCGACGGCCTGTTCAGAAACAGAGTGGAGCTGATAAACCATCCATCCCAGAAATATTTCGGCAACTATTCTCTCGGAGACATCAGATATGTGAATGTAAGTGATGAGGACGGGACTGAGAATGTCATAAACGCTTATGACCGTACCATCATCGGAAACCAGATACCAAGACTCATTTTCGGTCTGAATTTCTCCGCAGAATGGAAATGGTTCGACCTCTCGCTGATGTTCCAGGGCATAGGAAAACGGGACATTATCCTCACGGGAGACGCCGTATGGGCGCTGTACAACGGAGGCAAGATGCAGACCTGGATGAAAGACAACTGGTCAGTTGACAATCCGGACGCTTCATATCCAAGACTCATAGCGTCATCCTCCCATAACAACTACCAGTACTCCGATTTCTGGGTATATAACGCAGCATTCCTCAGGCTCAAGACCGCGCAGCTCGGATTCTCATTCCCTGAAAAATGGGTATCCAGAATGAGAATCTCCAACCTGAGAATATATGTAACAGGAGACAATATCCTGACACTCAGTTCACTGCCAAAAGGCTGGGATCCTGAAATGGGCTCCGGTGCAGCGGATATCTATCCTCTCACAAAAACCTGGCTGTTCGGCCTTCAGCTAACCTTCTAAAGAATCTGAATTATGAGACTGATTAAAAACATAATACTTTGCGCCATTGCGGCTGCGGCAGTTTCCTGCTCAGGATTTCTTGACAAATATCCCCAGACAGGGCCTTCGAATGAGGATTTCTTCTCCAACGAAGATGAACTGACTCTGGCAATCAACGGTGCATATTCATCACTCTATTGGATGTCGGACCAAAATGTCCAGTACCAGCTGTTTCTTGACGGAGCCACCGATATTGTCTATATCAGAGGCACTTACGCAAATATGAACACCATCCAGGCCGGACAGTCGAACGGACAGACCAATGTTTTCGCCAAGATATGGACGCATTTCTACACCAAGATTTCCCTCACCAACAATATCCTGGACAACATCCACAGGGCCGAAGGGAAAGTGTCAGAGGAGTTCTACAACAGGATTGAGGCCGAGGCGAGATTCCTCAGGGCCTACTGCTACTCCTACCTCGTTTTCCTCTACGGTGATGTGCCTTATATCGACCATATGCTCGACTGGAAAGACTGTATCCGTCCGAAAAACAAGGCCGTGGAAATCATAGGGCACATATATGACGACCTGGATTTTGCAAGTGAGCATCTTCCGGCTGCCTGGGGTGCTGACGATTCAGGACGCGCGACGAAAGGGGCGGCTCTCGGCCTGAAGGCGAGGGTGGCGCTATATGCAGGTGACTGGAAACTCGCCGCCGAGGCGGCCGGAGAAGTGATTGAAAGCAAAACCTATTCGATTGACCCTGACTATGGCTCGCTGTTCACCCACTCTGGAGAGAATTCTCCGGAGATAATGCTCGCAGTGCAATACCTCAAGAATGTGCAGATAAACGCCAATGCCAAATATATCGGCACAAGGCTCTCAAACGGATATTCAGTCATCGTGCCGACGCAGACACTGGTCGATATGTACCAATGCCGTGACGGACAGAGAATTGACAAATCCACTCAGTACAATCCGCTGAAGCCTTATGAAAACAGGGATCCAAGGCTTGATATGAGCATCATCCGCCCGGGAGGCTGGCACAACGGCTACAAATTCGAGATTCATCCGGATTCAACCAAAACTTCCGCAATCATCGACGGAAAAGAAGTAAGGGTCGGCAATACCGAAGTGACTAACGCCTACGGATCATTCACAGGTTATGTGGGAAGAAAGTATTTCGATGAGGCGGACCTGCCGGACTTCATCTCTGAGAGCGAACTGAATTTCATACTGATGCGTTATGCGGAGGTGCTCCTGACTTATGCTGAGGCTAAAATCGAGAGCGGGGAAATCGATGACAGCGTTATTGACGCCATAAACCAGGTGCGCCGGAGGCCAGGAGTCTCAATGCCGGCAGCAACCCTTTCAATGGGCGCCGAAGCCCTGAGAGAACTCGTACGGTATGAAAGAACAGTGGAATTCGCGATGGAAGGCTTCAGGCTCTTCGACATACGCAGATGGAGAATCGCCGAACATGTCCTGCCGGGCAAACTCTTAGGAAAACGGGTGAAAGCACACTGGTACGATCCGGTCATCCCTTCATTCAATGAATGGGGCAAGCCTGTGTATTCAGACGAAAGCATTTTCAACAGCCTCGGGGACCTGAGTTTCGACCCTGCAACGGGCTATTTATGGCCAATCCCTCAATCCGAAATAGACCAGAATCCACTGCTTGCTGAAAAATTATAAAAGACATTGACAATGAAAAGGTTATATAAATACATAATGATTCTTTCCACAGCCGTGGGAGTCTGCGCCTGCGATTCGGACAATGAGAATTCCAAAAAGACCGGTGCATTCGACATCTCCATAACAAGTTTCAATGTGCTTGGTGTCGAATCCAAGGCCGGATGGGCACCGAGAGTAAAGGCAATCGGGGATATTATCAACAGAGAAGACCACAGCCCGGACATACTCTGCCTGCAGGAGTGTGCCGACACGGCCAAACAGTCGGACCTCCGCAGATTGTTCGCTGACAAATATGACAGCCACGCCATCGGGCTGACTGACGCCTCCCCTGCCCTTGTTTTCTGGGACAGGAACAAGTTTGCAAGGACAGATGCCGGATATTCAGATATGCTTCTTGGCGACACAGGTTATGGAATGTCCGACTACACGGTATCACGGTACGCTCATTATGTGAGACTTATGGAGAAAAGCACCGGATGCGAGTTCCTGGTTTACAATATACATCTCAAGACCAATTCAGGGAACGTCTCCTACCAGAAACTCCGCTACGACTGCATCACAGCTCTCTGTCCTGCGGCAATAGACCGGGCTGACAGGCTGGGCGGCATTCCGGTTTTCATTATGGGTGACTTCAACAACTACATTGACACTGAGGAGGAAGGCTGCATTTCAGCCCCTGCCGCCTGCATTGCCGGCGGTTTCACTGAATCGTCTTCGTCCGCGCTGGAATGCATCAATCTGAACTACAAGACATCCGGAGTGGATATGAGCGGGAAAGCCACCCCAAGACCTGACGGGAATTACAGGATTGACTACATTTTCTACAGGTACGGCGGTCCGGTGAGCGTTTCCAGATACCAGACAGTCATCGATTTCATAAACGGGTCATCTGAGGACATAAGCACGCCGGTGGCTTCCGACCACCATCCGGTCAATGCAACATTTCATTTAGAATACAGATAAATATGAAAAAAATATTATACAGCATAATCGCAGCCGTTGCCATTGCAGGTTGCACCAAATCTCCAGAAGCTCCAAAAGCGGAGACTGCAACATTCATAGATGTCAATGTCACATTCGCGCATCCCAAAATAAAAGCAGAAGCAGGTATGACCATTTATGGATGGCTGTTCGGTAAAGACATCACTTCCGTGGAGACCTCCCAGCTGGTTCCTGATATGGAACATACGCTCCAGCTGACGGATAAACACATAGCGGATGGATGCCGCCTCACCTTCGAGCCGGTGGACAGGTCCAAGTCCATAATGCAGATACTGGTGTGGCTGGACAACAACGGCAGCGGCACTCTCGATGAGAATGACCTGGCTATGTTCTATAATGCCACGGTGGAGTCAGTCGCATCCGGAGAGAGCACACCTGCGAACTGCTCGTCACTTTATGCATTGGACATAAAACTCTCCAAGGCATACGGCGAAAAGGAATTCGTAGTTCCTGACGGAAAAGCGGCTGACGCGGACCTGAATCTTTACACTGAAGTGGTAATCGGCCCTCATATCTGGCTGAAAGAGAATCTGAGAACAACGAAATACCAGGACGGCAAAGAGATTCTCCAGGCAAGCGAGGCGGCCTTTGCTTCCGCAAATACCGCTGCCTGTGTCAATCCATATGGCACTTCCGAGGAGCTGGAGACTTTCGGACTGCTGTACAACTGGTTCACAGTCAAAGAAGGCAACCCTTGTCCTGAAGGATACCGCATCCCGTCCGACGCTGATTTCATCGCCCTTGAGAAGTATGTGGCGCCTGCAGCTGACGACCTGGGCACCGACAAAGATGATGCTCCGGAGAAAAACGTGACGAGAGGCAGCACTTATGGCCTGGCCACAATGCTGAAATCACCTGATTACGGTTTCGGAGGCACTGACGACTTCGGATTCTGCGGACTGCCGGGAGGAATCTACGCGACGTCATTCGACCAGGGAGCCACTGCGGGCACAAAAACACTGGCCATCTGGACAAGCGATGAATTCAATTCATCCAAAGGCATAAGAAGGTTGTTCAGAGCCACCTGGGAAGGTGTCGGACGAGGAGCTGACACGAAAGCCAAAGGCCACTCACTCAGATGTATGAGAGACAATCCGGACTTTGTTCCGAAACAGGATCTCCCATCACCTGAACTGACAGTGGAAGGAACAGTGGTCTGCTGGAAAGCGATAGCCGGTGCTTCCGGATATGCCGTATCGATTGACGGGATTGCCGTGCAGAACCCTGCGGTCACAGAGACAGAAGGGACATTGTCATTCGACGTGCTTTCAGTGAAAGAGGTTCAGGGCCAGGATATCACTTACACAGTGACAGTCACCGCCATTGGAGACGCGGACAGATGGAACACTTCAGCGCCCGCTTCGGTGAAAGTGCTTGTGGAAGGCAAGGGAGAGGAACCGGAAGTAACATACGTCGAGGATGTTGACGGAAACAAATACGAGACTGTCACCATAGGCAGCCAGATATGGATGCGCGAACACCTCAGGACGACAAAATACTCTGACGGGACAGCGATTGACTGCCTGTCGGGAACTGAATTCGAAACAGCAACTGCCGGAGCATACGTCAATCCTTATCAGGATAATGAAAAGACTGTTAAATACGGACTTCTGTACAACTGGTACGCCACTGCGACTGAAGGGAAAAATCTGTGTCCTGACGGCTGGCACGTCCCTTCTGATACTGAGTTCAGGGTACTGGAAGCATATCTTGCCCCTGAAGCCACCGACCTTGACAATGCTAACGGTACGAAGAATGTGTTCCGCGGTACTGTCCAGGGACTTGGAAAGATGATGAAATCAGACTCTGACGGTTTTGGAGGAACTTCCGACTCGGCTTTCAGGGCCTTTGCTGGCGGCACGTATTCCAATGCTTTGAGCAAAGATGCGTCTGCATCCACCAAAATCTGCGTCCTGTGGGTGACTGACCAATACGATGACGGATACGCCTGGCGCAGAATGCTCCAGCACAACCAGGATGGATCAGGCCGCGGTGCAGCGAAGAAAACCGCCGGACAGTCTGTCAGATGTGTGAAAGATTAGCTATATTGCGTAAAAATTGTCATTAATGAAGAAATTTGTCATTTTCATTCTCCTGATCGCATCCATCTGCGGATGCCGGAGCCAGGTTCTCATCGAAGCAGAGGCATTTTCAGACACTGGCGGCTGGCAGATTGACCAGCAGTTTATGGACCAGATGAGTTCGCCCTATCTGCTGGCCCACGGCATCGGAACACCGGTGGCCGACGCCGTCACAAGCGTCAGGCTTCCGTCCAATGGAAAATGGCAGGTTTACGCACGCACTTACAACTGGACCTCTCCGTGGCATAGCGGAGAGGGTCCCGGTTGTTTCAGAATAGCTGTAAACGGGGAGGAACTGGAACGTGATCTCGGAATTACAGGAGACCGGTGGGAATGGCAGCATGCCGGAGAAATCACTGTCAGCCAACGCGATATAACATTGTCATTGAAAGACAGGAGCGGATTTGACGGACGTTGCGATGCAATATTGCTCTGCAAAGGAACTCAGGAGAGGCTTCCTGAATCAGCAGAAGAATGTGATGTCTTACGCAAAAAACTCCACAAAGGCTGGAACAGCCACAAAGATGCCGGGACATTCGATTTTGTAGTCACAGGAGCCGGAACTGCAGGCATCTGCGCGGCTGTAAGCGCGGCAAGACTCGGGCTGAAAGTGGCTCTCATCCACGACCGGCCGGTTCTGGGAGGGAACAACAGTTCGGAAATCAGAGTCCACCTTGGAGGAGTGATAAACTGCGGCCCTTATCCGGAGTTGGGCAACATTGTCAAAGAATTCGGGCACAGCAAAAAAGGCAATGCGATGCCGGCGGAGAATTATGAGGACTGGAAAAAAGACAGCCTGATTGCCTCCGAACCGAACATAACATTGTTCAAAGGCTTCAGAGTAACAAGTGCCGATATGGCCGGTAACAGAATCAAGTCATTGACGGCAAGAGACATAAGAACAGGAAGGCAGCTCAGGTTCAAGGCTCCCCTGTTCGCCGACTGCACCGGGGACGGCAATGTCGGGGCACTCGCAGGGGCGGATTTCAGGACAGGTCGTGAATCCCGGGAGCAGACAGGCGAGCCTGGAGCTGTGGAAGTCGCTGACAGCCAGGTGATGGGCTCATCTGTCCAATGGTATTCTGTCGATGCAGGAGAAGAGTCCACATTCCCTGTGTTCGAATACGGAAAAGTCTTCTCCGAGGAAAGCGTCCAGAAAGTCCGTAAAGGAGAATGGACCTGGGAAACCGGGATGAACAGGGACCAGATTGCTGAAGCGGAACGGATCAGGGACCACGGCCTGTTAGTGGTGTATTCGAACTGGTCATACCTTAAGAATTTCTCATCGGTAAAGGAGGACTTCTCCTCCGACCGCCTCGAATGGGTGGCCTACATTGCGGGGAAACGGGAATCACGGCGTCTTCTCGGGGATATTGTGCTCACGCAGAACGACATACTGGACAATGTAAAATACGATGACGCATCGGCGGCCAGCTCCTGGTCAATCGACCTGCATTATCCGGATCCTAAAAACACAGCATTCTTCCCGGGAGAAGAATTCAAGGCAGTCTGCGTCCAGGAACCGATTGATATTTATCCTGTTCCTTACCGCTGCCTCTATTCCCGGAACATAACCAACCTGTTCATGGCAGGCCGCGACATCAGTGTAACCCACGTAGCACTCGGAACTGTCAGAGTGATGAGGACTACCGCAATGCTTGGAGAGGTGGTCGGCATGGCAGCTTCAATATGCAGCGAGGAGGAATGCACTCCGAGACAGGTCTATGTCGAACATCTTGACCAACTCAAAGACCTGATGCGTGAAGGCTGCGGACGCAAAGGCCTTCCGGACAACCAGAATTTCAACTTAGGCAGGAAACGGACTCACTGATACAGGAATCTCTTGATGCTGCCTTTCGGGGTCTTCGCAAACGGCTCGTAATGAAGTTCATAGGCAGAGACCACCGAATAGGACGGGACTATCTTGTTCAGAGCCTCCAGATTGGAGTCCATCATTCTGGTGAGACTTTCCGAATCAGTTCCTGCCTCCGCAAGGGCATTCTGGTCAGGCACGATAATAGCGAAAAGCTTCTCTTTGCGGCTCACTATGAGAGACTCGGCAACGAAAGGCATATTGTTGAGTATGACCTCAATCTCTTCAGGATAGATGTTCTGGCCGTTGGACGACAGAATCATACTTTTGCTCCGGCCCACAAGGAAAAGAGTACCGTCCCTGTCCAATGTGCCGAGGTCTCCTGTCCGGAACCATCCGTCTTCCGTGAACACGGCAGCTGTGGCTTCTTCATTTTTATAATATCCAGGGAAAACGCAATCCCCTTTCACAAGCACCTCGCCGGCAATCTTGGACGGATTTACAGAATTGATTTTCAGGTCAATATGCTCGCTTACATATTCCCCCACAGACTTCAGTTTGTACGCCCCCGGACGCCCCAATGATATTGTCGGGGCACACTCCGTCATTCCATAGGCCGTCACAAAAGGCGTCTTGAGTTTCACGGCAAGCAATTGCTCCACCTGGTCCGGAATCGCGGCGCCTCCGGTCACGAACACCTCAAGTCCTCCTCCCATTGCGGAGATGAAAATTGTCCTCAGGGCCTCACAATAATCCGGATTTGACTGATAGTCAGCAAGCTTAGCCTTACCCTTACGGCTGTTGACGAACTCGCCTATCGAATCCTCTATCATCTTGACAAGCACGAGAGGGACAGAGAAGAATAATTTAGGGCGATATTCGCGGAGAGCCTGTTTGAGATTTGTCGGAACAGGAGGCACATAAAGCACAACGAGATGCATTCCGCAGCAAAGCGGAGTAATCATATCGAAGGTCAATCCGAAAATATGAGCATACGGCAAAACACTGACGAAGTTCTCTCCCCGGCGATACGGAAAGTGTGAAGGGAGCATATCCACATTGGCGCTGAAGTTCAACACAGTCAGCATAACGCCTTTAGGGAAGCCTGTCGAACCGGAAGTATACATTATCCCGCACAGCTCATCCATATTCCGGTCCGGATAAGAGATATCCTCAGCTTTGAGTCCGGCCGGCCATTTCAGGCTGAACAATTCATTCCTGCAATTGTAAACATCTCCGAACCCGTCCCGTTCCGCCAAAAGTTCACCGCTTCTGAGATCCACCACGCCAAGCAGTCCCGGCATCTGGCTGAAATCCATCTCTTTGAACAGGGATTTCTCCGTGAAAAGCAGGCGGCTGTCGGAATGGTTTACCAGCGCCTGGATATCGTGAGGCATATAGCCGTTAAGCAGTTCCACAGCGACGTAGCCTCCTGACACAGCGGCCATGAAGGCTTCCGCCCATTTTGCCGAACTTCTGGCGTTGATTGCAATCTTGTCCCCGGGCTTGAGTCCTGCGGCCTTGAAATATATATGTATCTTCTCAATCTCTTCAGCAAGTTCACCGTACGTTGCCACAGGTTCACGGAAATCCTGCAGCGCCGGCATATCCCAGCATTCCCTAACAGTCCTCTCGAAAGTCTTTATAAAGTATTCCATAATTGTCGTCTTATATATCTTTTAGACGACAAATTTAATACTAATTACTTATTTTAAGCAAATAATTACAAAAATAAGCCCTAATAGACAATTAAAAAACACACTTCAGCAAAAAAGCCGGACACCTGCTGCAACAGGCATCCGGCTTTTATAAATAATACCTTGCAGATTACTGGGCTCTGCCTTCTGATGAAATCTTGGAATACTTGTCGTAACCAGCCTGGAACTCGGCGCTTTCGTCACGGAAACGGTAGTAAGCGTTTTTCAGGTATTCAGCCACGCCAACTTTCACGGCATCGTCCTTGGTGATTGCAAAAGCTTTCTCGAAAGGAGCGATGCAGGCCTTGAGGTCAGCTTCGAACTCTTTCACAAGCTCCATATATTTTGCATCGTCAAGCTCCTCCTGGGCTTTTGTCTGGACCTCGATGGCGAGGTTGTAGAACATTGTGCCCTCTCCGATATATCCATACTCATAAGCAGGATTGATTTCGGCGCATTTCTCGTAAGCTACGACTGCTTTTTCAGTATCGCCGAGCTGTGAGCGGATATTACCCTCGACATAGTAAAGAGAAGCGTTGTTAGGCTCGTTGGCCTTTGCCTTGTCAAGAAGCTCGAAAAGCCTGTCAGTGCTCTCGTTGCTCTTCAGATAATAATTGATGAGACCGATGAGAATGCTCTGGCTCTGAGGGAATTTCTCGAAACCTTCCTCAAGATATTTCTT
>JBJEBM010000111.1:0-34862 GCA_051870055.1 Candidatus Cryptobacteroides sp. | reverse complement strand
AACAGGTACATTTCAAAGTGATATGGGTGGTACATTTGGACCGCTGCTATCACCGAAATTCTTTCAAACAGGACGTCAACAGTGTTATTCGCGATATCTTTTGTCTCCATACCTTCCGATTAGTTCAATACAAACTTACATAAAATCTTGCGATTTTACGCCATTTGAATAAAAATCAAAGCCGCATTGCTGTCTTGTGGCAGAAGAGTTTGCATAATAAAAGTGGGTGATTCAAAGGTTTTCCTTTAATCACCCACTTCTGCTCTTGAAGTTTTTCGATAGTCTAAGATGTCATATCTTAGTCCCTTGACAGCTCCAGCACTGTTTTTCCGTCCTCAGAGCGAAGAACGATGCTGGTGCTGTTGTTTTTCTGAATCTTTTTTGCGGATTCGAGAGCCTGGAATATTTTCTGCTCGGTCTCGATATCCGGGCACATCATTTTGGTGGCGGCTACCGGAGAGAAAGAAATGCTGTTCTTTCCGTCCTCGTTGAATGTGAAACTGCCCATAAATCTGTTGCAGCCTGAGTGGCCGCTCACCCTGCTGTTCCCGGTGTCGAAATTGATTGAAGGACGCACTCCGTTGCTCCCGGATATGCTTGAGCCCATTGCTCCGGTGATGGTCCATTCTCCATTGAGATCAGCTGTGGAAACGGCTTTTCCTGTAGAGCCACAGGAAATCAGCACCATTGCACATGCGATGGCGCTTAATGCGATATGTATTCTTTTATGTGTCATTTCCATTTAATTGCAGTCCGCTATTTGTTCAGACATTTACTAAAATACATAGTCGGCTGCAATCTTGCATTTGAAAATGACAATAAATACTATTTTGTGTAGAAAAATTGATAAATGTCAAGAAACAGCTTTCTGACAATCTTCGGGAAATGCTTGTATTCCCTGATGCATTCCTCGTCCATATCCGGCCTTCCGAGAGCCGCAGCCTCTTCACGTGCCTGACGGCTTTCCGACATCCTGCACAGCTCCTCCCAGGACATCCCGGTGTCGTGCTCCAGTTTCTCAAGGTCAATATAATGTGCCAATGTGCGCCTCCAGTAACTGTAATCCGGAGAATCGCAGAGGACTATATTGTTAT
Source organism: Candidatus Cryptobacteroides sp. (assembly GCA_051870055.1). Taxonomy (GTDB): domain Bacteria; phylum Bacteroidota; class Bacteroidia; order Bacteroidales; family UBA932; genus Cryptobacteroides. Next base: position 33,768 of record JBJEBM010000111.1, on the reverse strand, counting down.
AGGCGGCCGGCTGGCTGACGATGCCGGCTTCAGCAAGCTGAGGCCCTTTTCCTGCGATGTCCGCCGGCGTTCCGAAATCAATACAGGTCTCGGTCGAATAACGGTATTTGAACGGCATCCTGTATGGATTAGGCTCGGCATAATAGTGGAAAGCATCCGGGTTTTCTATTCTGTCCGGACTCCATCTGAGGCTCTGCCTGATTGAGGATGCGTAGAGCCTGCCGTTCGCCACAGAATACGTTATGCTCAAGGTGTAAGGTGTCACTATGTCGCTCTCCCTTGTGTCCTGCCGGATGAAGCAGGAATAACGGTCCTCTAAATCTTCGGTCTCAATCTTGCGTATAAGTCCGTCATTGTCAATGAACAATCTGCCTGAACATTTAATCCGGCTCTTCTCCCATCCGGCATTTCCCTTGCTCTTGAAAATTATTGTGCAGCAATGTTCTCCGTCGGCATCCCCATCCTCTCCGTAACTGTATTCAAAATCATTTATCCTCTTGATATTCAATGGAGAGAACAGCTCCAAGCTGCGTTTCTTGTCAAGAACAGCCAGCCTGAAACAGTCCGAGTAGCTGGTATTCATCTGCTCCAGCCCTTCCGACCCGGAGCCAAATGGCACAGACAGAGACGGCAGAATCTTGTTTTCTGACGGGTGCAGAGCCTCGGTGATGAATATGTCCGCGAATCTGAAAGAACCGTTGGCTCCAGGATCGTCCCAGAAGAACTTTGCCGCGTTCTGGGTAAAACCGCTTGAGACAAACACTCCTCTGCCGGCTTGCACTTCCCGGTATCTTCCATCACTGATTATCAGCCGTACCGCAGTCATGGGAGCGGCATAGTCACGCATATAGCAGCCTCCGAACTTTCTTGAAGCCGCCTTCACTTTGGCCTTGGGAGACAGAATTCCGGTGACCACTGACCCTTTGATTTCATCCGGTCCGGCCGTGGCGCCGGCTCTCTTTCTTGATTCCGCCGGGATTGCCGATACCATCAGGAGGCTTAGGAACAGCAATGTCAACTTCTTGAGTGTCATAGTTATATTACATTTAACTCTATTCTGGCAATGTAACTCTGGGACGATGCGTCAGTCAAAACACGTACTACAATGGTTTCCGGGCCGTGTTTCCCTTCCGTGTCGATGCTGATGTTCAGCACCCCTTTCTGTCCGGGAGCGTAAGTCCGGCTGTCCGTCGAGGCGGATGTACAGTTGCAGGTGCTGTATGTTTTCAGGATGGTGAGCGGACTGCTGCCCGAGTTCTCAAACCGGATGCTTGCGGATGCGGTCTCTCCGGCCCTGATGTCCCCGTACTGGACAATGCGGCTGTCTATGAATGCCAGCTGTCCGCCAGGCATCACGTCCGGCCCGGAAGCCGGCAGAATTGCCGCTTCAGGCTCTTTCAACCTGAACTTCACGAGCACGAATTCCTCTTTGTCCAGATCAACTCTCTGGCGGGCTAAAAAAGTCCCTCCGCATTCTCCAATCACCTCGAAGCCCTCTTTTACCGGAATCCGCCCTACAAGGTCAAAGGATGATTCTTCGTAAATCTGCAGAATGCTGCCTGCGCTGCCGTCCAGCCTGCAGGTCCGGAAAACATATCCTCCGCATCTGGCGATTCTTCCGTAGTGTCCGTATTCCGACCGTTGCTTTTTATATGCGTCCTCATATTCCCGGAAAGACTTGGTTGAGGGATAATCGCCTTTGATCCCGCTCTCTGCACTGCCGAACGAACTGATAGGATTTCCTTCATAATCAATGATATACAGATTCGGGTCGGCGGCAAAACTGACAATGAGACCGTCTTCCTTCAGACAGAAATCATAGTCGCCGAACACCGGAATGTTCCGCTTTCTGTACGCCGGAGGGTAATGTCCGAAGAGATGTCTGGTGCCGGCTATATCATCAGGGTTGAATGAGATGAATATATAGGACTCGCACCAGTATCTCCTCGAGTTGGATGCCTTTTCAAAGCCATTGAACTGCGTATGCTCAGTCGTCACCGGAATATATAAGCGATGACCCGCCGCTTTGTTCCTTTCGCAGATGTAATTGTATTCATACATCTCGGGCGTTTCGGGATCCGGCCTGAGGTACAGTTCAGACCAGTCCCTTTCGGAGAACCCGCTGTCAAGCATTGCGAACCAGGGCTGGCTGCAATACAGGACTCTCCTGTAGTCCCTGTCGAACCTCGCTACCCAGCAGTTGCTGTCCTGGAAAACCAGGCTGCCGTCAGTCTCGTCAAGAGCGGTGCTGAAGGCCGGTGAGATAAGTTCGTCAGGACCTCTTCCCTGCCTGATATGTTCGCCGGTAAATTGTCCGTCAAAAGTGAATTCCTTGACTCCAACGGAATACCTGTCGATGAACAGAAGAACAGAGTCCCTGATGAACCATTCTCCTGAAAGCGAAGTGAATCTTCCGTCAATTCTCAATGTGTCACTCTGGACATATGTCAGCGAGACGTTCTTCTCCCCGAGATGCGGAATCCCGTCATATGGAGACCCTTTCCCGCATCCGCAGATACCCAATATAATGACGCCCGATAAATACCAGCTATGTAGCCTTTGCAAGGACATTTTCATAAACGGTTAGTTGACGCACTGTTGCTAATCGCAGTTTGCCTCGAATTCGTAGCATTGGATGCTCTCCCGGCTTTTGGCGCAGGCCCCGCGGAAAGAAATGGCATTTCCTCCGTAACATCCGCCCCGTTTGCATCTGCACCTGATCACGGAGTCGAAATCTCCGGTAACGCTGATTTTTGACGCATCAGCGATTTTGGCCTGGCATACATACACCGCAGTCAGGCTCAACAATACTGCAATTGCTGCAAAGATAGTTTTTTTCATAATAACAAGGTTTTTTAAATTAAACGACGACCCCTGTTTGGAGTCGCCGTCAAAATTATATCACGATTGAATTAAAATAGTTAAAAAAGATATAATTCTTGTTTAAAAATCGTAAAAAACTTTCCGATAGTGCAGTTTCTGCAACCGCACAGCCATTATTTCAGTTTTGCGGACGCTTTTTCCATAAATTTGTCCTTGTCCACGATGAACCTCTCGTGGATGCCTTCGCCGATGATGCCGTCCTTGTCGTAGCAGGCGACCTTGAAGACAAGCCTGCGCCTGTCAATCTCAATGAGCTCTGTCTCGCAGGTCACTTCCATACCTACCGGAGTGGCAGCGAGATGCTTGATATTCACCACGGTACCTACTGTTCGCTGGTTCTCTTCAAGATAATCGGCAATGCTCAGCCGGGATGTCTTCTCCATCAGGGCAATCATTATCGGGGTGGAGAGCACCTCAATCGCGCCGCTGCCAAGTGCAGCCGCAGTCATACTGTCTGTCACGGTCAGTCCGCCGTGTCCCTTTATTCCAATTTCCAACATATCAAATTCATTTTAAATGTAATACGGAAATGGAAATATCAATATCCTTGCCACTCGTCCGGACGGTATTCGAGAATGTCCCCGGGCTGGCAGTCCAGTGCACGGCACAGAGCCTCCAACGTGCTGAATCTCACGGCCTTGGCTTTACCGGTCTTGAGAATGGACAGGTTGGTGGCCGAAATTCCTATCTTTTCGGCAAGCTCGCCGGAAGACATCTTTCTCCTGGCGAGCATCACGTCTATATTGACTACAATAGGCATCAATCTTCCTTTTCGGTTTCACTTGCGCCGTCATTAGGTTCGGCGTTTCCATTGGCTTCAGCCCCTTTCAGATAGCCTGGAAGGCTCATTCCTGCCATATTGAACAGCTCCTCAAGAGGCGGAACGGATTTCATCATATTTGAGATGAAATTCGAAGTGGCGGTCTTGCCGTCCCCGTTGTTTCCGTCCCATACTGTCACTTTGTCAATCTTGATGCCCTTGACAGCCTCTACCTGAGTCTTCACGAGTTCAGGAAGCTTGTCTGCAATCAGCATAAGCACAGCCTTTTGCGGATCTCCTGAAGCTGCAGCCACGAGCAGATTGAATCCCTGTGCCTGCTTGGACAGAATCTCAAGCATACCTCTCGCCTGTGCGTCCATTTTCGCATAGATGGCGTCAGCCTCTCCCTTGGCCATCCTGCGGATCTTCTCGGCCTCAGCCTCCGCATCTATGATGGCCTTCTCTTTCTCAATCTGGGCAGGAACCACAACGTTGGCAGTCTGGGTGGCCTTCTCCCTCTCGGCACGGGCGGCCTCGGCGTCACGCTCTGATTTGTAGGCCTCCTCCAATGCCTTTGCAGCCTGGACTTTCTCGGCGGCTACCGCAAGTCTCGCAGCCTCAGCCTCTTTCTCGCGGCGTATCGCATCTGAATTGGCAATGGCAATCTTGGAATTGTTCTCTCCCTCGACAGCCTTGGCGTTGGCATCGGCCGTGCAGATACGGGTGTCCCTCTGGGTCTCGGCAATGCGGATGTCCTTGTCCCTGTCGGCCTCTGCCTTTCCGATTTCACCGAACCTGTTCTGCTCGGCAACGCTCTTCTTGGCATCGTTGATGGCCTTTGCGGCAGCTTCTTTTCCAAGAGCCTCAATGTAGCCGGATTCATCACGTATGTCGGTGACATTCACGTTGATAAGCTTCAAGCCTATCTTGCGGAGCTCGGCTTCCACATTGGTGCTGACATTGGCCAGGAACTTGTCGCGGTCGGAGTTGATTTCCTCGATGTCCATAGTCGCTATGACCAGACGGAGCTGGCCGAAAAGGATATCCGTCGCAATGTTCTGGATATTGTCAATGCTCAGTCCGAGAAGACGCTCTGCGGCGTTGGTCATATTCTCCGGCTCGGTGGAGATTCCGACTGTGAAGCGGCAAGGCACGTCCACGCGGATATTCTGCTTGCTGAGCGCGTTGGTCAGGTTGCATTCGATGGAAATAGGTTTCAGGTCGAGGAACGCATAGCTCTGGAACACCGGCCAGATGAATGCCGCACCGCCGTGGATACATTTTGCGGAGGATATGCCGCCGTTCTTGTTCTTGCCTGTCTTTCCGTATATTACGAGAATCTTGTCGGAAGGACATCTCTTGTATCTTCTGAGGATGGCGGCGAGTGTGACTATCAGCACGAAAACGCCGATTACGATAATGTAAATTGATTCCATTTTAATTATGTTTTTGATGTTTTACTTACTTTATACAATCAGCGACTCAAGTTCCTCCACCAACAGTGTGGACTGGTCGAGAACCTCCACCACTTTGATAGGAGTCCCGGTCTTGATGGCTTCGTCGGAATCGGTGAGGGCATCGTATTCGCGCACAGATTCGTTGATGGTTATCTGCACCTTTCCGGCCCCGGACCTTGCAGCCGGGATTGTCAGATATACTTTGCCCTGGCAGCCCACGGCGCATTTGAACACGTCAATGTTGCCGCTCTGCTGCATCCGGCTCAGCCAACTGAACATCCACATCACGGCAGCCACGAGCAGTGCTCCTGCCACCACGGCGATGACCATCAGTAACGCTGTGGATACAATGCTGTCTTTCAACAGGATAGCCGTCCAGCTCATTCCGAGCAGGAAATTCACCAGGTTGCGGAATGTGTAAAGGTTCATGGATGCGTCACCTTCGAAAGAACCGTCTGCCATATCGAAATCAGTGTCCATTTCGTGGTCGATTCCGATGAATGTCAATACGGTCTCGATGATGAATATCAGGGAAGTGGCTATTGCGATTCCCCATAGAATTTTCATAAACAGGTCAAGTGCTGACCACCATTCTCCAATCATAATTGTCGGTTTTAATTATTTTTGCGAAATATAGTGATTATTTTATGATAAACAATAAAAAAGTTAAATTTTTCGACAAATTTCGCAAAAAAGCATCCCTGCTCTCATCCTGGAAATCCTGCCGTCTGTCGGAAATCGCTTGGTGCGGCCGGGATGTTTAAGTATATTTGACTGAACCATATAATTATTTGTCAGATGCAGAACTTGAAATTTAACATCATACTTGCTTTCTTTGCCGCAGTGGCTTTGCTGCTCTCCTGCGAACCAGATATCGTCAAGGGTTCCATTCCGGACAATACCGAGCAGGGAAATGGAAATGAAAACGAGAACGAAGGAGAGAATTCCGGTGATAACGGAAACGGAGGAGAGGAAGGCGGCCCGACAGAGGACAACGGCGGAGATAACGGAGGCGAGAATACCGGAGAGAATGTCCCGCCGGCGATAACAGACGAGGGCATTGCATACGTCTGGGACGATACCGTTATACCGGAAATCACGATGAAAGTTTCCCTCGAGCAGTGGAACGCATTTCTCGCAAGGTATGACGAATATGACCAGAATGCCGACTATTTCCACGCCGACTTCACCTTCAAGAAAGGCAACGAAGTAACCGCGATTCAGGACGGCGGATTCAGGATCAGGGGCAATACTTCGCGCCGCAGACCGGAGGGCAGCGGAGGCCAGCAACACGTCAGCGGCCCAACCGACTGGCACCATTGTCATTTCGGACTCAATTTCCGCAAATTCAATAAGGACAAAGCCCACACAATCAAGGGAATACGTAAAATCAACCTGAAATGGTTCAAAGACGACCCGACATACGTCAGGGAGCTGTATTGCTATGACCTTTTCAGACGTTATGGCATTTGGACCGCTCCGTTTGACGGTTACTGCCGCCTCTGGATTCAGGTCGAGGGGGATGCGAAACCGGCATATTTCGGTGTGTACCAGATGATTGAAGCTATTGACGACAAATATGTGGAAAAACGCCTGGCGGGAATGTTCGGCAGCGCTGAAGGCAATCTGTGGAAATGCGCCAACAACGGCAACAAGGCCGATCTTCACGACCTGGACGGCGACTGGGCATTGGACACGAACGACGGTGTGAACCATACCTATGAATATAAAGGTGAGGAAGCCAACTACGAAGTCGCCAAGACGCAGTTCCAGGATTTCATACAGAAATTGACCGGCAAGGGTGAGGAGAGTTTCTACAACTGGATCAAGCAGGTCTGCGATGTGGAATTTCTCCTGAAGACCTACGCCGTCAACGTGGCCGTGGGAATGTGGGACGACCATTGGGTGAACGGCAACAATTTCTACGTCTATTTCAACTCGATGGACCAGTACGACTACAAGTTCTTCCTCATCCCGTACGACTATGACAACACATTGGGAACCAGCGGGTTGATTGATGCCGGCAGGCAGAACCCGTACGAGTGGGGCGAGGTGGGACACCTGATGAAAAGGCTGATGAAATTCGACGAGTTCAGGCAGATTTACAAGAACGCCCTGCTGGAACTGATTGACCCGTCCAGGGGATTGTTCCACATAGATGCCAGCCTTTCAAGAATCAAGGCCTGGCAGGACAGGATACGTGACTATGTCAGCAACGACACCGGCGAGGATATGAGTATCTACGACCAGCCGGCTTCGTGGGGCAACCACGGCGAATACAGGGTAATGGAAACCGGCCCGAACAATTTCTTCACTGTCAAGGCCGGTGTGATAAAATCAATGAATTAATCCTACATATAAACGATTATCTGCCAGAGCATAAGCCCGCAGCAAAGCAGTTTGGCGCCCGTTCCCAAAATGAATCCGGCGAAAGCTCCGAGTGCTGATTTGGCGGATGACCAGACATCCTTGTCCGCGAACACGAGCTCGGCTATGAATGCGCCTGCAAGAGTTCCCAAAACAATTCCCACCGGCGGAAGGAACATTCCTATGACGAGGCCTATGGCAGCGCCCCATCCGGCATATCTGCTGCCTCCGGTCAGTTTGGTGAACCACGCCGGCACGATGTAGTCAAGCAGAGTGACCAATGTGGTGACTCCCAGCCATATAAGCAATGTACTGGTGCTCATCGGCTCTCCGGCCCCGTTGGTCCCTCCCCAGAGGTACATGAACAGCAGCCCGATCCAGCTTATAGGCGGGCCCGGAAGTGCTGGAACTACGCTTCCTATGATGCCGATGATTCCTGCGAGTACCGCTAAAATGCTGATAACTACGTCCATAATCTGTGTCTGTGTAAACTATGCCATTGAGTCTTCCACATCCTTGACGGAGATAGGAAGCCTTGCAGGTCCTGTGAGACGCGCCCCGTCGGCGGTGACGAGAACATCATCCTCAAGCCGGATTCCTCCGAAGTTGTAGTAAGATTCGAGCCGCTGGTAGTTGACAAATCCGTGGTCTGCCTTTTCAGCTTTCCATTTGTCAATGAGGGCAGGGATGAAATAGATTCCCGGCTCGTTGGTGATGACATTGCCCGGAACCAGTTTCCTGGCCATTCTCAAGCTTCCGAGACCGAGCTGTGTGGAGCGCTTCTGATCCTCGTCATATCCTACGAGGTCTTCTCCGAGGTCCTCCATATCGTGCACGTCAAGTCCCATGTTGTGGCCGAGTCCGTGAGGCATAAACAGTCCGGCGACACCGGTCTCCACCATATTGTCCAGATTTCCCCTTACAATGTCGAGGGCCCTGAGTTCTTCCAGCATCAGGTGCATAGTGCGCAGGTGCACTTCACGGTAGGTGATGCCAGGCTTTATCAGGCTGAATGCGAAGTTGTTGCAGTCGCATACAATCTGGTAGATATCTTTCTGTTTCTGTGAGAATTTCCCTGAAGTAGGCAGGGTACGGGTGAAGTCCGAAGCATAGTGCATATTGTTCTCCGCCCCGGCGTCTATCACCATCAGTTTGCCCGGCTCGACCACCTTGTCGTGCAGATGGTTGTGGAGAGTCTCTCCGTGCTGGGTCAGGATGGTAGGGAAGGATTCACCCCAACCTTTTCCGAGGGTCACTCCTACCATTGCGCCTACGATTTCCTGCTCGATGATTCCAAGCTTGACACTGTTGCGGGCCACTGTGTGCATCTCGTAGCCGAGAGCGCAGGCATTGTCAATCTGGTCTATCTCGCACTGCTCCTTGACAAGTCGCATTGAGACAATCGCTCTCGTCAGGGCTTCGGAGTATTTTCCGTCCACTTCCGCAGGGCTGCATCCGAGGAGGGATGCGAGTTTAATCTTGTTGTAGTATCTGGTAGGCTTGATGTAATGGACAGGCCTGCCTGCTGACAGGGCTGCTGCCACCACTCCGTCAAGAGCGCCGTAAGGTGCTGAATTCGGGACACCTACGTTTTCGGCTCTGGACTGCACGCTTGGCTGCGGTCCCATCCAGATGATGTCTCCGATTTCGACGTCGTCGGCGAAAATGGTCTCTTTGCCTTCGTCAAGGTCAATCACGGCCGCAAACAACGGCTCGTCAATTCCGAAGTAATAGAGCCAGGTGCTGTCCTGGCGGAATTTGTAGCAATTGTCCCTGTATTGAGCCGGCGCCTCTGCGTTGCCGATGAACAGGGCTATGCCCCGCATACCTTCTGCCGCGCCTGTGGACATCTTGCCCATCAGCGCTTTGCGTCTCTCGACGTAGATACTTTTCTCAAACATATTCTTCTCCGTTTAAAAGATATTCTTCATTACATTCATCCGCTCCGGGCGGTTCAGTGTCCGCCGTAGAGGTATTCCCGCTGTTCCGGGGTCAGCCTGTCAATCTTTACTCCCCATTCAGCCAACTTCCTGAACGCCACCTCGTTGTCAATCTCGGCAGGCACTGCGTTTAGCATCTTTCCGTGCTCTCTGGCAATGCTGGAGGCGTTGTCCACCAAGTACTTGGCGCTGAGGGCCTGGATTGCGAAGGACATATCCATAATTTCCGCAGGGTGCCCGTCTCCGGCCGCCAGATTGACCAGGCGGCCTTCTGCGATGACGTATATCGTTCTTCCGTTCTCCAGCCTGTAGGCCTCGATGTTGTTCCTTGCAGGAGAATGTGATACGGCCATTTTCTTCAGTCCTGCCACTGCCACTTCGACATCGAAATGTCCTGCGTTGCAGCAGATTGCACCTTCTTTCATCAACAGGAAATGCTCCGGGGTGATGACATCGGCGCATCCGGTCACTGTGACGAATATGTCGCCCTCCGGGGCGGCCTCCGTCATTGACATAACTTTGAACCCGTCCATCACGGCCTCCATTGCCCTTATCGGATTGATCTCAGTCACAATCACATCCGCACCCAGTCCCTTGGCTCTCATAGCAACGCCCTTGCCGCACCAGCCATATCCTGCGACCACTACGTTCTTGCCTGCGACAATGAGGTTTGTCGTGCGGTTGATGCCGTCCCATACGGACTGGCCTGTGCCGTAGCGGTTGTCGAACAGGTGCTTGCAGTCAGCGTTGTTCACCAGCATCATCGGGAATTCCAGCTCGCCGGCCCTGTCCATCGCCTCAAGTCTGAGGATTCCGGTGGTGGTCTCCTCGCAGCCTCCTATCACGTCAGGTATAAGGTGGCGGTATTCCGTGTGAATCATATTCACGAGGTCGCCTCCGTCGTCGATGATGATGTTCGGGCCGGCCGCAATCACCTGGCGGATGCCGTTCATATATTCCTCTTCCGTGGCCCCGTGGACTGCGAAAACGTTCAGCCCTTCATTCACGAGAGCCGCTGCGATGTCGTCCTGGGTGGAGAGCGGGTTGCTGCCGGTGATATACATCTCCGCACCGCCTTCCGCTAAAATCTCGCACAGATGGGCGGTCTTGGCCTCAAGGTGTACGGACAATGCTATCTTCTTGCCGGTGAACGGCCTGGTCTTCTTGAATTCTTCCTCGAGTCCTGCGAGAAGGGGCATATGCCTCCTGACCCACTCGATTTTCAGTTCGCCTTCTCTCCAGAGTTCCGGATGTCTTATTTCGCTCATATAATTATTCATTTATCCCGGTCAAGATACGAAAAAATCCTGAAATTACTGCAAAAAACTTCTTCCGGCCCAGTTCCGGCGGTACACCTTCACCCAGTCAATTTCAAGCAGGGTGCAGTCCTCCTCATCCAGGGATGCACTTCCGACCCACTTGCCGCCGATCTGGTTGGATAGAATGATATAGAACGGACTGTCATTGAACGGGAACTGTCCCTCCTTGCCCTCCTCCCTCGGATATGAATGGGCCGGCTTTCCGTTGACAAAGAAGTCCACCCGGTCCTCCCGTACTTCCACTCCATAAACATTGAATTCATCCGGGTCGATGGCGACTGTCCCGTAATTCACCGGGTCCGAACGGTTCCCGGCAAGAGTCCAGGCATTGTGCACTGTCTGGTAAACAAATTTGTCGGAGTTGAGGTGCTCCATAATGTCAATTTCTCCCGCATTGGGCCAATGCGACTGCCTGTCAGGCATAAGCCAGATGGCCGGCCAGAACCCGTTCCGGCAATTGAACCTTGCGCGGACCTCGAATTTCGCGGATTTGAAAGAAGCTTTGCCCATCGAGCTCACCCCGCCGGTGACATACACGATGGAATCCTTGATTGACATATCCCTGCGCCCTTTGAGTACTAAAAGGCCGTCTTTTACTGTAACAAGGTCCTCCGCCGGTGACATTGTGTTGTTCCAGTCCGCACTGCCCTTGCCGACCTTCGACCATTTTGTAGGCTCCAGCCTGCTGCCGTTGAACTCTTCCGTCCAGCAGAGCGACCACTCCGAATCGTCTTCATATGCTGCCTCGAACGGCGCCCTCACCGGTACTCCGGCTTTCATAAGGGTCGAGATGTTCGGATAGACCCTGTTGATGAAACTGTCCCATCTGCGCCTGCCCATTTCCGTCCAGCCGGCCTCTGCAATGGCCATTACCCTCGGGAAAGCCATATAGCAGACCCTATTGATATCCCGGATGGCCTCTCCCCACAATGCGCACATAACTCCTTTGAGGTGAGGAGGATTGCCACCCATCCCGGGATCCAGCCGGTAGGCCTGGCGGAGAGTTGTAACCGGCATTCCCCAGTTGTCTTTCTCAGGCAGGTCGCCCGGATATTGCGGAAAGTCGAAGTAGCAGTAATCCGAGGACGCCACTATGACGTCATTCCCGTTGCTGACGGCCAGGTCCACTCCGAGTTCCCCGGTGAAACGCCTCCAGGACACCAGGGTGACATCGTCCGGGTAATCGAACAGCGGCTGCGAACCTTGACGGCCCTTTCCTATTTCCAGCCAGAGAATCACTTTCTTGCCCAACTCTCTGGCTGTCCGGATGATGCGCTCGTAGAACGGGCCCATCAGCTCCTCCGCATTGTCCAGTCCGAGTTCGCTTATCTTTCTGCTGCATCTTTCGCAGGCGGCCCAGTTGTTCCCGAAATCCGATTCATCTCCGCCGAGATGGACATACTCTGACGGGAAAATTTCCCCGGCCTCCTTCAGGATGTCGGAATAGAGCTCGTAAACCCCGTCAACTGAGGCGCATAGCATCAGAAGTCCCGGTTCTCCCTCAGCGAGAGTACGGCAGCACAGCTCCGGATGTGAGGCAGCAAGTCCCCTGCAATGTCCCGGCATGTCGAATTCCGGAATGACCTCTATTCCCCGCAATGCCGCGTACTCCACAATATCCTTCAATTCTTCCTTGGTATAATGTTCCTGTCCGTCAGTGAGTTCCGGATGCGATGCCACAGGGAATCTCCATCCCTGGTCGTCTGTGAGGTGGAGTTGGAGAACATTGAATTTGTATCTGGAAATCTGGTCAATGAAGAACATTACATCCTTTGCCGGCAGGAAATGCCTTGCGGGATCAAGCATCACCGCCCTGAACGGAAGGCGCGGTTTGTCGTCAATTTCGAATGCGCGGATTTTCCCGGAAGCGGTCATAGATATGTCCCCGGTGAATATCTGGTCGAGGGTACGGACTCCATAAAGCACCGCCTCCGGGCCCGACCCTGAGATGGTGAGCCCTTTATTATTGCATATAATATTATAATGTCCGGACTCTGCAAGATTTCTGTCTATTGCAAGGCGGATCAGGCCCTTTCCGGTTCCTGTGTAATTGAAATGGCGCTCCAGAGACTCCCGGAGCTGTCCTTCGACGAACTCAAGCCCCTCTCCGGACACGATATCACCGGCTTTGGAAATGTCGAAATCCCTGCCTCCGGAGACTGAAATGCTGTTCGGATATGGCACAAGCGCAGAGCCTATATCCTGTGCTGAAGCTTGGATGCAGGACAACGACAAAATCAGGGAGATGAGTGAAATCAGGCGTTTCATATAAAAATCAAAAAAAGTTATTGCTATTAGTAAAAAAATATTTAATATTGCTTGACAAATGCCAAAGATAGACAAAACCAACATAATTATTTTACTAATTTTCAACTTATGAACCAAAACAAGTTCGCGGCATTTTTGCTGAGCCTTACCCTGTTCATTGGGGGGGGGTATGAGTTACTAGCTCAAAATCAAATCAAAGGAACAGTCAAGGATCAGAATGGAGCTCCGGTTATCGGGGCGGGCATTCTCGTGCTTGAGGACGCCACAAAGGGCGCCATTGTTGACGCTGACGGAAACTGGTCAATGGTCTTGCAGGAGGGCAACACCCTTCAGATTTCGGCCATCGGTTACAAGACCGCCGAGGTGAAAGTCGGGACATCCCAGGTCATCAATGTTGTCCTCGAGGATGATGTCAATCTTCTTGACGACGTTGTGGTTATCGGTTACGGTACTGCCAGGAAAGGTGACCTTACCGGAGCCATCGGCAGTGTGAACGGAGACAAAATCAGTGAGCGTTCCACCACGATGCTTTCCACAGCGCTTCAGGGACAGGTCGCAGGTCTTCAGGTGACCAGGTCCAATGGAGGTCCGGGTTCAAGCGCCACTCTCCGTGTCCGCGGTGTGACCACAATGTCCACCAACGACCCTCTCGTCATCGTTGACGGCGTTCCCGGATCCATCAATGACATTCTCGCTTCTGACGTGGAGTCAATCACAGTGCTGAAGGATGCGGCTTCCGCTGCCATCTACGGTTCCCGTGCGGCTGCCGGAGTTGTCCTTGTGACCACCAAGCGCGCCCAGGAAGGCAAATTCAACATCGACTACAGTTATTCCTATGCGATAGACAAGCCGACTGCACGTCCTGAGAACGGTGACGTCATCGACTATATGAATGTCCAGAACGAACTCAAATACAATGACGGTGCTGCAGAATACTATTCCCAGTATTCCAAAGAGACCATCGACACCTGGATGCAGAAGAATGCTGAGGATCCTTATCATTATCCGAATGAGGACTGGGTGAACATCCTTCTCAAGAAGACCACTTCTCATCAGGACCACACCCTTTCAGTATCCGGCGGCACCGAGAGACTCCGCACCAAGGTGACCCTCAATATGCAGGATGCTGACGGATATTATGACAACAAGAGCTACAAACGTATAGCAGGCCGCGTGAACAACGATTTCAAAATCAACAAGTGGCTGCATGCGAATTTTGATTTCGATTTCTCGAAATCCGACGCCAAGTCTCCGAACCTCGGAAACACTATCTACTGGGCATATCTCATAGCTCCAATCTACAACTGCTATTGGGAAGACGGCAGATATGCTGATGGAAAAACAGGTACAAACGCCAGGGCAATGCTCGATGAGGGCGGAGTGAACCTTAACAGGTATTACAAGTTCGGCGGCAAGGCCCAGATAGACATCACTCCTGTCAAAGGACTGACAATCACCGGAATCGTTGCTCCGCGCTTTACCTTCACATACGGCAAACAGTTCAAGAAGGCTGTCCAGACCTACGGAGAATCCGGCAATGTCGTTTATGCCCAGGGCTTCACGGAGACCAACCTGTATGAGAACAGGAACAATACCAACAACATTACTTACCAGGCATACGCCAACTACCAGAACAAATTCGGCTCCCACTCCATCAATGTGATGGCCGGTTACGAGGGCTACACATACAAATGGGAGAATCTCGGCGCTTCCCGTGAAAAATACGGGCTCACGAGCTATCCTTACCTGAACATCGGTCCTAAAGACTATCAATACAACAGCGGCTCTGCAGGCCACAATGCATATCAGTCAGTGTTCGGTCGTGTAATGTACTCATTCAAAGACCGCTATATGATCCAGGCCAATGTCCGCGGTGACGGATCGTCCCGTTTCGCGAAGAACTGCCGCTGGGGCGTGTTCCCTTCAGTTTCAGCCGGCTGGTCTGTATCTGAAGAACCTTGGTTCAATGTGAGGGGCTTCGACTACCTGAAAATCCGCGCTTCCATCGGACAACTTGGCAATGAGCGAATCTCTTCTTCAGAATTCCCTTACCAGGCGACTATGTCGTTCGGAAACTCATATCTCGTGAACGACAAGGGTGAAGTGAGCGCATTCCAGAATGCCGCCCAGGTATATTACGCATTCCCGGACATCACCTGGGAGACCACCACTACTTATGGCGCCGGTATCGACGCGAACTTCCTTGACGGACGCCTCCGTATCAGCGGTGACATCTATCACAAGAAGACGAAGAACATGCTCCTCACTCTCGGTTTCCCTTCATACGCCGGTTACTCCGCTCCTACACAGAACGCGGGTGATATGTACACCAACGGATGGGAAATCGAACTCGGATGGAATGACACTGTAGGCGATTTCTCTTACGGAGTAAGCTTCAACCTCTCCGATTACCGCTCGAAGATGGGCTACCTCGGTGACAAGAAGACCGTGAACGGCAACTATCTCCTTGAGAAAGGCTCATATTACAATGAGTGGTATATGTACCAGTCCGACGGGCTGTTCTACACAGACGCCGACTTGTATGATGCAGAGGGCAACAAGGTGCCTGTTCTCACCGCCAATGACAAGGCCGGAAGTATCAAGTACGTTGACCAGAACGGTGACGGCATCATCAATGCTGACGACAAGGTGAGACTCGGAAACTCTCTTCCTGAGTATCTCTTCGGCGGAAACATCAACCTTGGATGGAAAGGCCTGGACTTCAGCCTCTCATTCAGTGGCGTGGGACATCAGAGAGTCCTCTTCCAGTCTTACTGGATCCAGCCTTTGAAAGAGCAGTGGGGCGCTGTTCCGAAGCTTGTTGTCGGCAATTGCTGGAGCTCGCAGAACACTGAGGCGCAGAACAGGAAAGCCAAATATCCTAAGCTCACTTACCAGAACACCGCCAATACTTATGCAGGCTCTGACTACTGGCTCTTCAATGGCGCATATTTCCGCATCAAGAACATCACTCTCGGCTACACCATTCCTTCGGAGATTATCCAGAAGACCAAGGTGTTCAGCAACCTGAGAGTTTACTTCAGCGCAACCGACCTTCCTGCGTTCAGCAAATATCCGAAGGGATGGGACCCTGAGGTTAGTGGAAACTCGGCTGACTTCATTTCAACTTCTTTCATTTTTGGTGTGAATGTTAAATTCTAAAATTAGCGTCAATATTATGAAAACAAGAAAAATAGCAATAATAGCAGCTTGTCTGATGTCGGCGCTGTATTTGAACTCCTGCGTCGATTTGAATCTCAACCCTCTGTCAGAGGGATCCAGCTCCACCTGGTATTCCAACAAGGCTGAGATTGAGATGTCTCTCAATGACTTCTACCGTACGGATTTCTTCCCTATTGACGATATGCTCTGGGGAGATGATTTCTCAAGAAGAAACATGACCACTTCCGTGACTGACGGAGGTCTTACTGCCGAGAGCGGAACGATTTCCACAAGATGGCAGAATTACTATAAAGGTATCGCCCGCGCACTCCGCATCATTTCCAATGTAGAGGCAAAGGGTGCGTCCATCGGGCTGACCGAGGGCGAGATGAATCAATATGAAGGCGAGGCCTATATGTACATAGGCTACGCTTACGGAATGATTGCTTTCCATTGGGGACAGGGCATTCTGGACAAGACCGGAATGACTCTCGAGGAGGCCTACCAGGCCACTCTTTCTCCGAAGAAGGACCTTCTTGACTTCGCATACGAGTGCCTTGACAATGCTGCTTCCCGTCTTCCTGAGACCTGTGCCGGCACACAGCGCTTCACGAAAGGAACCGCCCTTGCATTCAAGGCCCGCATCGCCCTCTACAACGGGAACTACGAAGTGGCCGCCAAGGCCGCCGAGGACTGTATGAACCTCAATGTTTACAAGCTCCACAGCAACTACGAGGACCTCTTTACGGCAGCAACTTCTCCTGAGTGGATATTCGTGTTCAAGGGAGACAAGGCCCTGAAACAGTATTACTGGGGTGCCGCCGACCCTAACAACGTGCTTCCGAGAAACCACGGAGGATGGGGAACATTCGGAGCTTCATACGAGCTTGTATGCGCATACACCTGCACGGACGGCAAGCCTATTGACGAGTCTCCGCTCTACAATCCGAAGAACATCTTCGAGAACCGTGACCCTCGTCTTGCGATGACCATCATTCCTTTCGCACCGAAGGTGGTTCTGGATGCAGGCAACTATAATCCGGAGGATTACGCTTTCCTGGGTATCGAGTACAGCCCGAACCCGTACTGCACGGAGGTTATGAACTTCAACACAGGCAAGATGATTGCCAACAATGACTCGAAAGCCCGTGCCGAGCACGCCTGCTACAACGGATTCCCATTCAAGAAATATGTTGACGTGACCTTCAAGAAAAACGAGGATCTCTCCATCTCCGGAACTGAGAATTCCGACAAGGCTTATCCATATCTCCGTTACGGTGAAGTTCTTCTCACTTTGGCAGAGGCCAAGATCGAGCTCGGAACCATTACCGACGATGACTTGAACAAGACTGTCAACGCATTGAGAGACCGCGCCTATGCCGGCACAGGCATTGACGCACCTCACCTCACAAAGGCTATGGGACAGGCCGCTCTCCGCACAGCTGTGCGCACAGAGCGCTTCGTGGAGCTCGCCTGGGAAGGACACCGTTATGCTGACCTTATCCGCTGGAGACTTGCCGAGAAAGTGTTCAACACCCCTGTATATTATCTGAACCGCGCATGGGCAGGAGCCAACTGGAGCGGCAAGTACGAGGATGCGAACGCCGCATACCAGGTTCTCCTGAAGAACTGGGACGAGGGCAACTACCCTATCGGCGGTGTGCCTCAGATTGACGAGAACGGTATCGCTGACCTCTCCGAAATGGTTGAAAAGGGCTATATCGTAGTGGCTGCGCAGCGCAAGTTCGACAAGGAAAGAGACTATCTGTGGCCTATCCCTGCAAGCGACAGACTGATCAATGAGAACCTTGGACAGAACCCTAACTGGTAGAAAATTCATTCGGTGACAACCGGGGCTGAAAGGTCCTGCCTGTTCCTGCAGGCAGGCCTTCCGGCCTCTTCTTTGATGATAAATCCATTAATCCGGACTTGAAAATCTTCGATAATATGAAAAAGGCGATTACAATCTTGGGAGCGGTGTCAGCGGCAGCCGCCCTGCTTGCATCCTGTGGAGGG
This sequence comes from Candidatus Cryptobacteroides sp., assembly GCA_051870055.1. GTDB lineage: Bacteria > Bacteroidota > Bacteroidia > Bacteroidales > UBA932 > Cryptobacteroides. The sequence goes on along the minus strand of JBJEBM010000111.1, from coordinate 15,596 downwards.
AACAGTCCCGCCACTGCCGTTGATTCCACCGGACACAAATGCTATAGCGGAATCTATCCGCACTTGGCTTATTACAATTCCCAGGGAGAATGCGGGACAGGCGCCGTGGTGCCGTGGCAGAATGACCTCTGGGTCATCACCTATTCTCCCCATATGCCGTTCGGCTCGGATGACAAACTGTACCAGATAACCCCGGACCTGACAGAAATTGCAAGACCGGAGAGCATCGGTGGCACACCGGCCAACAGAATGATTCATCTTCCGAGCAATCAGCTGTTCATAGGCCCTTACGCAATCGATGCCGACAAGAATGTGCGCGTCCTCGAATGGGAGAAAGTACCTGGCCGCCACACCGGTATGGCCGCACATCTGACCGACCCGGAAAACCGGATCCTCCTTGCCACGATGGAGGCCGGATTCTATGATATTGATGTCCACACTCTTGAGGCTGTGGAACTGTATAAGGACGGCAACCAGAAACGCAAGGAAGGTTTTAAAGGCGAGCTCTGCACCCTGTTCCCGGGCTATCACGGAAAAGGCTTCTATTCAGGACAGGGAGTGGCCGTGTTCTCCAACAACGGAGAGGAAAGCGAACTTGCACAGAGACAGTTCGACATTCCTTCAGGATGTCTCGCCGAATGGGACGGCAAAGACTGGAAAGTGGTGAGGCGCAATCAGTTCACGGAGATTACCGGGCCTGGTGGGATTTATGGCAACCCGAATCCTGGGACCGACCCTATCTGGGCTCTCGGATGGGACTACCGTTCAGTCATTTTAGCTATAAGGGAGGCTGGCAAAGGCTGGTCATATTACCGTCTGCCGAAAGCAAGCTTCGCATACGATGGTGCGCACGGCTGGAATACCGAGTGGCCTCGCATCCGCAATGTGGGCAATGAGGGTGAGACAGAGCTGCTTATGACAATGCACGGAATGTTCTGGCATTTCCCGGAGACCTTCACGACAGCCAACTCGGCGGGTATCAGGCCGCGTGGCGCATATCTCAAGGTCATCGGAGATTTCACCAACTGGAACGGCCGTCTGGTGTTCGGCTGCGACGACTCCGCACAGAGCGAGTTCCTGAACAAACGCAAGCAGAAAGGCCGCATCGGCGGTCCAGGACAGTCCAATTCCAACCTCTGGTTCGGCACGCCTGATACTCCTGACAATGTTGGTCCGGTCACAGCTGCAGGCTCAGTATGGCTCAGGGACAATGTGAAAGCCGGCGAGCCTTCAGACGCATTCCTCTTCAACGGCTGGGACAACAGGTGTGCCTGGGTAGCAAACCGTTCGGCCAACGATACTGAAATCACTTTTGAGATTGACAAGACCGGCAACGGCCAGTGGTCAGAATTCCGCAAAGTTTCCGTTCCGGCGGGCAGTTCGCTGTTCGTTCCGTTCGAGCCGTCTGACGACGCTGTGTGGATAAGGGCGGTCAGCAGCGAGGACATTGTCTCCGACCTTACTTTCGTGCTCGCTGAGCAGGAGACCAGGGGCACAGAGCCTGACCCAATGTTCAAGGGTATTGCCACGCTTAAGAAAAATGCTGACTCAAAGGGATTTATGTACGGTCTTCCGAATCAGCGCAGAGCTCTCGGCATTCTCGCATCAACAGCTGACGGCGAACAGTATTATGAGCTTGACGGGGAGATGAATATGCAGGCCAGGACCGATGACGAGACTGCGGACTATATCCGTGACAAATTCGCGATTCCTCACGGAGTGGTCGAGGTTGATGAAGGCTCAGTCCTGATAGTTGACGCCAAGGGCCGCAGATGGAGACTTCCTCTCGGATCTGACGGCTATGCTGAAAAGATTGCCGGAGACGAGGTCCGCATCTGCCGCGAAGTGGCTACTGAGCGCGACCTTCTCTCGCTCTGCGGCACATTTTATGAATTGCCTGCGGAGAATGCTGACGGCTATGCCAAAGTGCGTCCGGTGTGCTCGCACAATTATGTGATAAATGATTATGCCTCATACAGGGGAATGATGATGTTCACCGGAATCGACCACAGCGCCGCCAAGGGCAATCCGCATATTGTCTTCTCGGAGGACGGCAAGGCCGCAGTATGGGCCGGAGCGATTGACGACCTCTGGAAAATGGGCAAGCCGACAGGACACGGCGGACCGCTTGTGGATACTGAAGTGAAGGCCGGAGTGCCGTCGGACCCGTTCCTTATCGGATTCTATGATAGACGGGATATGTATCTGTCACACAGCGGCTCAGGCAGCGTCACATTCAAGGTTGAGGTTGACCCTTCCGGTGACGGGCAATGGTTCACGTACGGAGAATATGAAGTGGCTGCCGGCCAGACGGTCGAGCACCGTTTCCCCCGGGCTTTCCAGGCCAGATGGATCAGGGTTACTGCAAGTGAGGACACCAGGGCGACGGCCCTGTTTGAATATAGGTAATATATGGTTAAAAGAACAGTATTTACTTTGCTGGCATTGCTTGCCGGCCTGGCGTTGAACGCATCTGCGCCTGTTTTCATTGAGACCGAAAGTTTCTCGGACAAAGGCGGCTGGTCAGTGGACCAGCAGTTTATGGACCTGATGGGTTCTCCTTATCTTATCGCTCACGGACTTGGCAAACCGGTAGCTGACGCTTCCACGTCATTCGAGGTGGAAGATGCCGGCCAGTATCACATTTATGTCCGTACCTACAACTGGGTGTCGCCCTGGACTGACAATGAAGGCCCGGGAGCATTCAGGCTCAAGTTCAACGGCAAGGCAATGAAGGCTGTTCTCGGCACGACAGGCAATGGCTGGATGTGGCAGTATGCCGGGGCCGTCATCCTGAAAAAAGGAGCCAATACCGTAGCGCTCAATGATATGACAGGCTTTGACGGAAGATGTGACGCTGTCTGGATTACTCCCGACAAAGACAATCTGCCGCCGTCTGAAGTGAAACCTCTAGAGGCTTTCCGCAGGGAAGTGGGAGCGCTTCCGAAAACTCCTTCCGACGGAGGAAATTATGATATGGTGGTTGTAGGAGCCGGCATCGGCGGAATGTGCGCCGCAGTGTCTGCAGCCAGACTCGGCCTGAAAGTGGCTCTGGTCAATGACAGGCCGAAACTCGGAGGCAACAACAGTTCCGAAATCAGGGTGCATCTTGGCGGCCATATAGAAATGGAGCCTTATCCGGCGCTTGGCCGTATTGTCAGGGAGTTCGGCCACAGCAAGGGCGGCAATGCGAAACCTGCTGAAAACTACGAAGATGAGAAGAAGGATGCATTCATCGCAGGCGAACCGAATGTCACACTCTTCGCTCCGTACAGGGCCGTTTCTGTGAATATGGCCGCTCCGGGAATGATAGGTTCAGTAGTGATAAGAAGCATTACTTCAGGAGAGGAACTTACACTGTCCGCCCCGCTGTTCAGTGACTGTACAGGAGACGGTACAATAGGTTTCCTTGCCGGAGCGGACTGGATGATGGGCCGTGAGGGAAGAGACGAGTTCGGGGAGCCTCTCGCTCCGGAGAAAGGCGACAAGCTCACTATGGGATCATCTGTCCAGTGGTATTCTGTGGACGCCGGCCGCAAGACCTCCTTCCCGGAGTTCCGCTATGGTGTTGACTTCAATGAGGAGAATTGCGAGAAGGTGAAAATGGGCGAGTGGACCTGGGAAACCGGTATGAATTACAATCAGATATATGATTTCGAGCGCATCCGCGACTATGGAATGCTGGTGATTTATTCTAACTGGAGCTATCTCAAGAACCACAGTTCCATCAAGGCAGATTATGCCAACCTGGATCTCGGTTGGGTGGCTTATGTGGCCGGAAAGCGCGAGTCAAGAAGGCTTGTTGGCGACTATATCCTGAAACAGGACGATGTTGACAAACAGGTCTTCCACGAGGATGCCTCGTTCACCACATCCTGGCATTTCGACCTGCATTTCCCTGACCCTAAGAATTCAGCCCATTTCCCTGGAGCCGAGTTCAAGGCCGAGACGAAATCTAATCTGATTCATCCATACGCTGTCCCTTACAGATGTCTGTACAGCCGCAATGTGAACAATCTGTTCATGGCGGGCAGGGATATCAGCGTGACCCACGTGACTCTCGGTTCGACGAGGCTTATGCGCACCATTGGAATGATGGGCGAGGTGGTCGGCATGGCAGCCAGCATCTGCCGTGAGAACAATGTGCTTCCGCGTGAGGTGTATCAGCACTATCTTCCTGAATTGAAAGAACTTATGCGGAAGGGTACGGCCAAGCCGGGTGACCTTCCGGACAATCAGCATTTCAACGAGGGAGGTTATCTCAAGCAGCCGAAGAACATTATCTTCAGCGAATAATATCTACATCGGGCGACTGGAGGTTCCGGAAAAATACTTTAGACTGCCTTCATACAGGATTGCGTTTATGGCCGGAACCGCTCCTTTCGCCGGAGATTTGCAGAATGGGCGGAACAGGACATCTGCCAGTGGATCGAACCATCTGCCCATACTTATCATATTGCTGTTCACCACGCCCGGATCCGCCACATTCACGTGCAGGTCCGGGCGTCTTCCTGCCAGATCACGGCTGTAGCGCAGAAGAGCCAGTTTAGCCTTGCCGTAGGTCTTGAGCTGCCCGAAACGTTTCTTGTCAGGGATGAAATCGGCGTCGGAAAGAGATGAAATCTTAGCTGTTACGGAGATCATATTGACAATGGAACTTCCCGGTTTCAGCATCGGAAGCAGGGCCTCCGTGAGTTCCACCGGCCCGTAATAATTCACGGCGAATGTGCGTTCCCTGCCTTCCGGAGTCAGTACGAAGTCCCGGAAAATCGCTCCGGCATTATTGAAAATGCCTGATATGTTGTCATTTGCGATTCTTTCGGCGAAACTATGGATGCTTCCGGATGATGACAGGTCAAGCATCTCCAGCCTCAGGCGGGCGTCCGGGACATCTGCCAGCACGGATTTCATCACAGCTTCGCCTTTCGAAAGATTGCGGCAGGCCATTATTATGCCTATGCCCCGTCCGGCGAGTCCTTTGACGACTTCCCTGCCGATACTGCCGCTTGCGCCGGTGACAATGAACCAGCCGTCATTGATGGCCGGATTCATAACCTGTCCTTGAATTTGACCCATATCTTTTCCTCAAGCCGGCCTGGAATCAGGCCGATGAGCGGAGGAAGATATACGTTCATAAATGACGGCTTCATTACCCTGCGCCCCCTGAACATTCCTTTGAGCGCGCGCTTCACAAGCCATTGAGGGGTGTGGATCACCCTGATGTTCACGCCGAATTTCAGCAGGTCCTTGCGGAGCCCGTAAAGCGGCGTCGCAATGGCCGCAGGGCAGAGGGTAGTGACGCTGATGCCGTATGGACGGAGCTCGTAAGACAATGATTCTCCGAAACTCCGAAGGTATGCCTTGGTGGCTGAATACACAGTAATTCCCGGTGCCGGAATTCTTGCGGCCATCGAGGCGACAAGCAGAATCCGCCCGCTGCCACGCTTTTTCATAAGGTCTCCGAACAGGATGCACAGCTTGGTCGGCGTGGTGACGTGCAGTCCGAGCATCACCTCTGTCCTGCCCATCATCTCCGGGGTTAGTTCCTTGAAGAAAAACATACCGGCATTGTTGACGAACACATCCGGGAGAATCCCTTCCGAGGTGCACCATCCCACCAGCTCCTCAGCCGCATTGGCATCTGCAAGATTCTGATAATGAGGGATTACCTTCACTCCGAACTCTTCTGCGAGAGGCCCGCACATCTCATCGAGCTGGTCCTGTCTGTTGCTGACAATCAGCAGGTCAAAGCCTTTTGCCGCCAGCTGCCTTGAAAATTCGAGCCCGATACCCGAGCTGCCTCCTGTCACAAGCGCTATCATAATTCAGCCTCCGCTTTATCTATTTCTTTCTGAAGTGATTCCGGCATATTCTCCACGCAATGGTGGCATCGCATCTCAAGAGTGTACATACGACCGATGCAATAGTTGGAATGTTTGCAGTCGCTGCAGGTGATTTCCCCGGTGCGCAGCTTGTTTACGAAGTCGGTGTCGTGAACGAGGGCTCTTGCCACCTGAAGTCCCTGGAAGCCGGCGTCCAGCACCTCTTCCATTTTCGCTTTCGAAACCAGTCCTCCTACATATATGAGCGGAAGTTTCACTGCCTCACGGAACTGTTTCGCATCCTCAAGGAAATACCCTTCAGAATACGGCACGGTAGGAATGAGCAGGCGGCCGATGGTGTGCAGCGCAGCCTTAAGCCACCAGAACTTCTTCATATCCATATAGTAAGCCAATGTCTTGAGCGGCATCGCCCCGCGCATCACCTCCATAGGTGCCTTGCTCACGAATCCTGCCGAGAGCACTATCGCGTGCACCCCGAGGCGCTCCAGTTCTTTCGCAACCTCAAGACATTCAGGGCGTTGCATTCCGCCCTTGAATCCGTCGTGCATATTCATCTTCACAATCACGCCGATGTCATCCCCGGCGGCTTTCATCACCTCCTTTATAACCAGGCGCATGAATCTCATCCTGTTCTCAAGGGAACCTCCGAACTCGTCGTGGCGGTGGTTGGTGTAAGGGGAAAGGAACTGGCTTATGAGATAACCGTGTCCGGCGTGAATCTCCACGCAGTCGAAACCTGCCTCCCTGGCTAAATTGACCGCATTGCCAAAATCTTTTACGAGGTCGTATATCTCATTGACTTTCAATCCTCTGGCGAAGGTCGGGGAATACATGTTGAAACAGGTGCTGGCTCCGACAGGCATACATCCGCAGGTCGCGCGGTGGGTCATATTTCCGCAGTGGCCGAGCTGGATTGACGCTTTCGCTCCCTCTGCGTGAATTGCGTCAGTGATTTTCTTGAGCTCCGGGACAATTTCTTTGCGCATCCAGAGCTGCCCGTTGAAAGACAGGCCGGATTGAGCCACAGCTGCATAGGCCAGAGTGGTCATTCCTACGCCGCCTCTCGCCACGGCCACGTGGTAATCGTAAAGGTCCTGCGACGGGCTGTTGTTATATGCCATATTCTCAAATGCGGCGGAGCGGATCACTCTGTTGCGCAATGTCACCGGTCCTATCTTCACCGGCGTGAAAATCTTGGATTCTGTTTCCATCTCTAAATAATTTATGTCTCGTAATTTGCAAATTATTGCCTTTCAGAGGAGTTGTTGCTCAATGCGAGCAAAGGCCAACGCCCATTATATACGCTTTACCAGATGAACGGAATCATACGCTTTACCTTTTTCGTGTCGAGCTCCCCGGCGAATTCATTCCTATACCGCTCGTAAATTCTTGCCGCGCGCGGGGCGAGGTTGGCGAATGTCCATATTGCGAACAACGCTCCGGACCAGGACCAGGTCAATATCGCAAAGCCACACCATTCAATGAATTCTCCAAGGTAGTTGGCGCTTGTCACATATTTGTAAAGGCCTTTTTTCGGCAGATAATGCTTCGTGTCTCCCGGTTTGCGCAGGCCCCGGATTATCGAGTCAGACTGGATGTTGATGAACATTCCGGCGAAGAACACCAAAGTACCGGCAATGAACTGCGGACTTGTCAGCCAGGCGGTAGTATAATGTTCTGGTTCAGACACATAGAATATCCATCCTCCCTGCATTGCCGCATTCAGAAGATTGAAAATGACGGCCATAAGGATGATTGACAGCGGCATTTTCCCGTTGCCCCGGATGAGCATCGGGAATATGAATGACCTCTGGAAATAGTGCAGCTCGAACAGCAGGAAAAAGACCAGTCTTGCGACATCGGCGCGCCTCCCGGAGAACCACCACAGCGCTATCATCGCAAAGAACACCGGCGACTCCATAAGAACCCATCCGAGCCTGTTGTTCACGGCCGGACCCCATTTGGAATTATAGAATTTGCCATAGCCTGCGTCAATGAAAAACAGCGCTATGAAGACTGGAACGGCCGTGATGGCCATTGCCAAGAGAAAAATATCAAATCCGCTCATAACAAATCGCTAATTTACGAAAACTCCATAAATTATGCACATAAGTCAGAAATTATGACTATGTTTGCCGTCTTATTAGCAATTTCGACATGAATTGGCTGCACGATATTTTATTTGAACATACTTTCGTCCAGGCCATTTTGGTGCTGTCCCTGATCTGCGCCGCCGGCCTGGCCTGCAACAAAATAAAAATCAGGGGAGTCTCTTTAGGGGTGACTTTCGTGTTTTTCGCCGGCATACTTGCGGGACATCTCGGCCTGTCAATCGACCCGCAGATGCTTCTCCTCGCACAGAACTTCGGACTGGTGATTTTCGTGTATTCGCTTGGTCTCCAGGTAGGTCCGAGCTTTTTTCCGTCATTGAAGAAGGGCGGTATCACAATGAACCTTCTTGCATTCGGAGTGCTGGCCGCGGGCACATTGACAATGTTCTGTTTCGCCTGGTTCACGGATATGACAATGCCAGTGTCGATGGGACTGTTCTCCGGCGCCGTCACCAACACACCTATGCTCGGAGCGGCCCAGCAGTCGTTGCTCCAGGTTGATCCGTCGGCAGTTGCGGAGTCCAACGAGATGGCTGTGGCATGCGCTGTAGGCTATCCTTTCGGTGTCATAGGAATGATTCTCTGCGTGATAATTCTTAGGGCGGTTTTCCAGAAAAAGGAGCGCGGCAAAGCCGATGAACATAACAGCCCTGCGTTCGTGACAGAGTTCAGGGTCGGCAATCCGTCTGTTTACGGCAAGACTATCAAGGAGATAATGGAGGCTGTGAATATCCATCTTGTCGTGTCGAGGGTGTGGAAGTTCAGCGGCTCGTCCGACGAGTCCGACGGCCGTCAGGGCAAGGTCATCATTCCGAACGGCGATACTGTATTGGAGAAGGGGGAGCACGTGCTTGTGCTTTCGAAAGAGCGTGATGTGCGCTCTGTGGAGATGATTTTCGGAGAGAAGGTCAACAAGGACTGGAACAGCAAGAACATTGACTGGAACTCGATTGACGGAGTGCTTGTGTCCCGCCACGTGCTTGTCACCAAACCGTCCATGAACGGAGCCAAGCTCGGGGATTTGCATCTCCGCAATGCTTTCGGCATCAATATCACCCGCGTGAACAGGGCCGGCATCGACATCCTCCCGTCGAGCGGCCTGCACCTCCAGATGGGGGACAAACTGACGATTGTCGGTCAGGAAAGGGCTATTGACAATGTGGCCGAAGTGCTTGGCAATCAGGAAAAAGAGCTTCGCACACCGAATCTTTTCTCGCTTTTCCTCGGGATAATTTTAGGACTGCTTGTGGGAAGTGTGCCGATTATGATTCCGGGAATGAGTGTCCCTATCAAGCTTGGAATCGCCGGCGGTCCCATCATTGTCGGAATATTGATGGGCGCTTTCGGTCCCCGTATTCACGTGGCGACCTATACCACCCATAGCGCAAGCCTGATGCTCAGGCAGCTGGGTATCACGGTGTATCTCGCCGGCCTCGGTCTCAGCGCCGGTCCGGAATTTATCGAGACGGTTTTCCGCCCGGAGGGCCTGCTCTGGATTGGTGCCAGTCTTGTGATGGCTATGGTCCCGGTGCTGATATTCGGCTATATAGCTTCCCGTTTCTGCGGAACGGATTACGCCTCGAATGTCGGCCTGCTCTGCGGCTCAATGGCCAATCCAATCGCCCTGGACTATGCCCTCAGCACTGTGGAGGACGACAAACCGTCCGTCGCCTATGCGACTGTCTATCCTGTCTGTATGTTCCTCCGTGTCATCTCCGCCCAGATAATAATGCTCCTCTGACGCCTGGCGGCGTTTTTGACTAAAACCCGCTCAGATCAATCTTGTATACAAAATCTGCTCTGTCGTCCGGTTTCTGGATGAACATCACCATATAGATTGGAAGGTATTCCACAGATCCGTCTGTATGAAGATTGTCATTGCAGAAAACGTATGCCTTTGGTACGGCATAATTCGGTGTGCTTAAAACATTGCTCAAGGCATTGTGGCGCTCATAATTCTTGCCGGATTTGACCTCTACCGGTATGACCTCATTGTCAGATTCAAGCAGAAAATCGAGTTCCCCCTGCTTTTTGCTGTTGAAATAATATAAAGGCCACCCGTGAGCGTGCAGTTCCTGCGCGACAGCATTCTCGAACACGCTGCCGTAATTGACATTTACCTCTCCTTGAAGAATACTGAGCTGGATACCTGCTGACGAATACTGGCAGGAAAGAAGGCCGACATCATTCTGGAACAATTTGAACAGATTTCTCTGCTCATTGAGTTTGAGTGGAATGACGGGTTCTTCCACATTGTAAACCGGCAGCGCCATATCCGCATCTTTCAACCATATGAAATCCTCTTCGTGTCTTCCGAATGTCATATGCTCATTGAGCCTTTTAAGTATGAAGCGCTTGTTCTTGTTGTTGAGCTCCGACGGGATAAGGTCAAATACTTCATTGATATACAGCTTTTTCCTGCTGTCACTGTCATAGCGGGCAATGTCCAGTTTATATAGATTCAGTATGTCACGCTGTTCTTTGACTACATTCTGGATATTGTTCGTATCAACATACGCCTGGACTGCGGCCGGCATTCCGCCGACAATGAGGTATAGGTTGAATATCTGCAGCATCTTCCTGTGCACATATTCATCCACAGGCTTTTTCTCCATCCACGCGCAGTGCAGGGCGCTAATTACATTGTCAGGGATTCCCAATGACTGTGCAAATTCCTCAAAATCCAGAGGAAACATTTGATATTCTGACATATAACCAACGGGAACAGAACGGATATTCTTCATTTCCACTCCTAAAAGAGACCCGCTGAGAGCATATAGGTAGCTGCCGTCATCAACAAGGGCTTTTACCCAGGTCATTACATCGCTGCATTCCTGAATCTCGTCAAAAAAGACCAATGTCTTTCCTGGTACCATAGGGACTCTTGTGTATGCGGAGATTCTTAGAAGCAGGTCGGATACATCCTTTGCTCCTGCAATAATGGATTTGGTTTCCGGCTGAAGAAAGAAATTCAGTTCAACTAAATTGAGCCCGTTCTGCTCGGCATATTTGCGGATGGCGTAAGTTTTCCCGACCTGTCTTGCTCCGGATAGGAACAAGGCTTTGCGAGAATCTGAATAATGTCGGCTTATCTTATTATCAATCTTTCTGTTAAGCATATTATTGCAACTTATTCATGGTATTTTATGGGTAGTTTTGCAACTTTTCCAAGGCAATAATACGCACTTTTTGCAACTTTTCCAAGTTTTAACTACTAATCCGTGCCTGCAAGGGAGAGGAGGTAGTCCTCGATGGCAAAGAGGCCGGCGTTGGAGGGCCAGGCGTTGGAGCCGCCGGAACGGAGCACCGAGCCGTCGGAGAAATGGGCGTAGAAAGACCAGGTCTCCCCGTCCAATATCTGGAATCTGGATTTATAGACCTCCTTGTAATTGTACATTTTGTGCTCGCTGATTAGGGCGCGGACATTTTCAAGAACTTCCCGGCCGGCTTTCACGGTGTGTTCGCAGGTATCCCGTTCGGTACTGCAAGTGAGGATGCAGCCTTCAGGGGTCTCCTTGATATCCAGTGACACAAGAGGCCTTGATATCATTCCCTGCACAATATAGGAGTATTCGGTCAGCCTGCCTTCAGGCATTGTCCTGCGCCTGTCAGCGCAGGACAATAAACTAAAGATTGACATAATGCAGATCAGCAGCCTATTCATACTGCCTTCTTGCCTTTTAACGCAAACCAGGCAATCACCGCCCCGGCCACTACAAGCAGGCCTATTCCGACAACCGGCCTGTAGAATACCCAGGCCAGAGATGCCACAACAAGCGCCCAAATGAATGCAGTGATTCCGCATACGAGACTGATCCCGAGATTGGCGATGCCGGCAAGGAAAGGAATGACTTTCAGCAATGTGACCAGAATCTCGAAAATGCCTTTCAGTCCAAGGTAAATCAGCAGCAGGCCGCCGATTCTCAATATCCAGGTTTTGGTTTTATTTGTTTTGTGCTCCTGCACGAACATATTGTCCATACTCTCGGCTCCCATCCTCAGCGTGCAGAACGACTCCCCGTTTTTCGCATTGAACGGCTGGAGACTGCCCTGATAGACCTCCGCCAGAACCGAGACTTCGGATGGCAGAATCTTGGTGAGCCTCACCCTGACATCTCCGATTTCAGGCACTCCCGGATTGATACCGAAATAAATCTCATTACCACTGACGTGGGCATAACAGCCGCTCCTCAAGGTGTCCGCCCGTCCGATACTTGAGAGATTCTGGCAGATGGCCTCGTTCCATCCGGCGAGCCGGGCTTCGTCAATGGCCGGCTCCAGAGGCTGAGTGCCTGATATCATCCTGACGAGCGATTCCGGCATTCTGTATGCTCCGAGACTGACGTTTCCGGCAACGATATCCTTGTCCTCGAAAGTTCCGAGAACGAAATTACGGCCTTGATAATCAGGATCTTTGAATTCGGATGAGTTTACTGGGCGGGCTGTCCATTCTTTGTTGTATGTGTAGGTGGTAACCGTTTCCTGTCCGCCGCCGAACTTGTCCCTTGTCTCAGAGTGGCTCTCCTCGGTCCACTGATAGTATTCCACTTCGCGGATAAGCCTCAGCGCCACAGCTCCAGCGTTGAATGTGGCGTCTGCCAGCGAATCGGTTGTGGTGGCCGTGGCAGTTGCGTGAATCAGCTTGCCGTTCAGGTCCGGATTGACAGATGAGATGTCGTCAACGTGGATGGCCACTTCCTGCGCCTCTTTCAGCATTTTGTAAGTTTTAACAGCGCGGCCCTCGTTCCACCACAGCAGAACTGTTCCTGCGACCAGCATCAATATGCCGGTGCCAATTCCCTTTGCCGAATTTCCGAGCCTTTTGCCATAGCTCGTCGTAGTTGTCTCTTGATAAGCCATATCTTGTAAATAATTAATATTCTAATAATCCTGCGGCAAAGAATAGATGAAGTTCAAGGTCGGATTATGAAGTGAAGTATTATTATAGTCAAGTGCTGTTGCGTCAAAATAGCCCCCTGCCGCAGGATTTTACTGATTTTCAATTGCAAAATTACTCTTGTATGAAATCCGCTGTTATGAGAATTGTGACAAAAATTATGAGTAAAATGACTTTTTGTATTAATTTCGTAATCGTATAGGTAATTTTTCAGAAATGATAGCATATCCGCCAGTCAAAATCAATCTCGGTCTCAATGTTCTCCGCAAACGTCCGGACGGTTTCCACGACCTTGAAACTCTTTTTGTGCAATCCAGTCAGTTCTCCGATACTCTGGAGATTGTTGCGGGAGATGACTACAGCAGGACGCTGTCACGGCTCGTGGCCATTTATGGAGACAATGTGGACACTTCCAACGAGGCTCCGGCTCTTGCCCAGGGAATCAGCCCGGACGGGAAAATGATGATAACTGTGGCACGGAGCGAGGGCGTTGACTGGGATGTACTGAAGGATTTGTGCGCAAAGGCTTATATGCTGCTGGACAATGATTTCCATCTTCCTCCCGTGAAAATATTCCTGGAAAAGAATTCTCCGGTCGGAGCCGGGCTCGGAGGCGGGTCGGCGGATGCTGCGTATGCCCTGAAACTTCTGAATGAACTGTTTTCGCTCGGCCTGGATGACAATACACTTGCCGGATATGCGGCCAGGCTCGGAAGCGACTGTGCGTTTTTCATATATGATATGCCGATGACGGGCGAGGGGAGGGGCGAGATTCTCGCTCCGTATGAGCTGCCTGTGAAAATTGTGGATGGCGTTGATAATGATAACTCTGGAGATGAGGGGAAAGAAATCTATGAACTTCAGATAGTGGTTCCGGAGGGCATCCGGGTGTCTACGGCCGAGGCATACCGCGGGATTGTCCCGGCTGTTCCTGAGAACCGTCTGAAAGACGTTCTCCGCAGGCCTATCAGCGAGTGGAGAGACCTGCTGGTCAATGATTTCGAAACAACTGTCTTCAAGACTCATCCTGAGCTGGCTGCCATCAAGCAGTCATTGTACGATTCGGGAGCGGTTTACGCCTCGATGTCAGGAAGCGGCTCGGCCCTGTTCGCCCTGTATAAAAGGTGAACAGAACCGTGCAGCCATATAAAAAGGATTAATTTATCTCAACTTTGTTTACTTCCCAGAAATGGGGGTCTTCGACGTCATTGAGAGTTGCGGTGAGAGCCACCACTGAGCGGTTGGGCGCTGAGAATGTCATTGAAACCGCGTCTGAAGCAGCGGGCGTCAGGTCGGTTTCATCTCCGTCAAACATATACCATACCCGCCAGGACAATTTCTGCGGGTTGGATTTTCCGTCAGATGCGCCCGGAATGGATTTCACGGCTTTGCCGCTTTCTGACTCGGTCATCCTGGCAGTATAGCGCACACTCGCCTCAAGCGGATCGACAGCATTGACATACTCCTTGCCGTCCTTGTCATAAAGCTTTACTGTCCAGCTTACTACATTGACATAGACAATGAACGGGGCGACTGTGGGGTCGTTGACATTGTAGGCCTTGACGGTGACTTCCTTGTCCCCGTAGAGATAGCCGGGCACATTTCCGAGATCCGCCTTCACGTAATATTTCCCGCCTTCCTTGTAAACTGTAAGGGCCGCGGAGTTGGTCTCGAATCTGTAGTCGCAGGCGGCCTTGATGTCAATCAGGTATGTCTGTCCATTGTAAATGTTCTGGGCAATGTCGAATTTCGGGGCTACGCCAATGACTTCCGCCTCCCCGCCAGTTTCCAACTCGCAGCCAGACAGGCAAACGGGGCTGAGTACCATCACGATAGCCAAGGTCATGTGTTTTATAAAGTTCATATTCCGGAAGGTTTAGAACAGGTACGCTATGCCGAGCTGGACTCCGTTTCTGTGGATTTTCGAGTCGGATTTGTCGCGGTCAATGATGCCTGCGTTGTAGTTCAGGTTTATCCGGAATTTCTCGAGCAGGTCGCAATAAGCGCCGATGCCTAACCGGAAGTCTCCTCTCTTGTAGATACTTCCGTCTCCATAGGCGCTGACTGACTCGCCGTCGTCCTTGACTTTGGAAGAGAGTCCGAGGCTCAATTCCGGAGCTACGAACGCACCGAGCTCGACAATCTTTCCGAGGCTGAATCCGTAGGTCACCTTGACAGGGATGTTGAAATACTGCTCCGGAGCCTTCACTCCGTCAGAGGATTTGGTCACCACCTCATATTCCACGCCCGGGACAATCCCGATGTGCTTGGTGATGTTGATTCCGTAGCCTGCCTGAAGGTAGAATCCGTTTCTGTCGAAACTTGTCTTTACTCCCTCTGCTTTAGCTTTGGTCGGTGAATAGGAATAACCGGCTCCCACGTAGAGCTGTGCGCTGGCAGTGGCAACTGTCGCCACGGCCAAAATGATTGTCAAAAATAATTTTCTCATAATTCTGTTGTTTATATAGTTTTTCGTCCTTCGTGTCCGCCACAGGCAGTATCTGTTCGAAATGACAATGGCAAAGTTAGCCTCCGGCGCAATGCGGAGTTATGAGTATTGTGACAAAAATTATGAGAAAAATGACTTTTTGTCCACCGAAACGCCGTTTTGGTGGACAAACCTGCGAAAAGAATCATTTTGTCCACCGAAAGGCCCGTTTTTGTGGATGAGACGATTATCTGCAGCGAAAGCAGGAATTCGGCAAATAATCGTATATTTGCCATTGGACAAATTACGAAGCGATA
>JBJEBM010000110.1:0-35316 GCA_051870055.1 Candidatus Cryptobacteroides sp. | reverse complement strand
GCGGTTTGGGGACTTTCACCCGTTAGAGTACGTTCGTGCTGGACGAACACAAAAAAGAGGCTGACATTGCTGCCAGCCTCAAAGTTATCGTTGTAATTCTCAAATTACTTTGTGATGACACGAGCCATCTCGAGAACTTTGTTGGAGTAACCCCACTCGTTGTCGTACCAAGCACAAACCTTTACGAATGTGCCGTCGAGCTGGATACCTGCCTTCTCATCGAAGATGGAAGTGTGAGAGTCGTTGCGGAAGTCGGTAGAAACGACAGCCTCGTTGGTGTATCCGAGAACGCCTTTGAGCTCGCCCTCAGAAGCCTCTTTCATAGCTGCGCAGATCTCCTCATATGTGCAAGCGTTCTTGAGCTCTACAGTGAGGTCAACGAAAGACACGTCAGAAGTAGGAACGCGGAGTGACATACCAGTGAGTTTGCCGTTGAGCTGAGGAAGAACCTTTCCAACTGCCTTTGCAGCACCTGTTGAAGAAGGGATGATATTCTCAAGAATACCACGGCCGCCTCTCCAGTCCTTCTTTGAAGGGCCGTCAACAGTCTTCTGGGTAGCTGTTGCAGCGTGAACGGTGGTCATAAGACCGCGAACGATACCGAATTTCTCGTCGAGAACCTTGGAAATAGGAGCAAGACAGTTAGTTGTGCAAGATGCGTTGGAGATGATGTCCTGACCTGCATAAGTCTTGTCGTTAACACCATAAACGAACATCGGTGTAGCGTCCTTTGAAGGAGCGGACATAATGACTTTCTTTGCGCCAGCCTCAATGTGCTTGCGGGCTTTCTCGTCTGTGAGGAAGAGACCGGTTGACTCAACAACGACCTCTGCGCCAACCTCGTTCCATTTGAGGTTTGCAGGATCCATCTCAGCGGTGAGGCGGATCTTCTTGCCGTTAACGATAAGGGTGTTGCCCTCTACTGCAACCTCGCCTTTGAATGCTCCGTGAACTGAATCATATTTGAGCATATAAGCGAGATAATCTGGATCGAGAAGATCGTTGATACCTACAACTTCGATGTCGTTTGAGAAATTCTCAACGGCTGCGCGGAAAACCATACGGCCAATACGACCGAATCCGTTAATACCAAGTTTTACCATTGTTAATAATTTGTTTATTAAGTTATACTTTTGTTCTGTTTTTCAACTTCCGGACTATATTCCCTACAAAAACGGTGCAAAATTACGGTAAAAAATTGAATTATTATATATCTTTGTGAGGTTTTTTCAGCAGAAAATTCGACTATATCGTTTAAGGAAACTGTTTATGGAGATTTTGATTACAAATGACGACGGATATACGGCCAAAGGCATCCGCACATTGGCAGAAATAATGTGCCAATTTGGCAATGTGACAGTCATAGCCCCTAAAAAGCACCAGTCAGGAATGAGCATGGCAGTGTCGCTCGGATTCAGGCAGGTTGCATATAAAGAACTGCCTGAACTTAATCCTGGAAAATGGTCATATCTCGACGCAACGCCGGCAAGCTGTATCAAATACGGACTGAATTTCCAGTTTCTTGAGCATAAGCCGGACGTGATTGTAAGCGGAATCAATCACGGTTCCAACGCGGCGTCCGCATCCTGCTACTCCGGAACTCTCGGGGCTGCCCAGGAAGGAGCGCTGAACGGAGTCAAATCTATCGGTGTCTCGCTTGACGCCCTCTCCCCCGATGCCGATTTCACTGCCGTAAGACAATATTTTCCGGATATATTCAGAAAACTGATGGAGTCCTGGCCTGAAAAGTACGGACTTTATTATAATGTCAATTTCCCGGATATTCCGGTTGGGAGCATAAAAGGCATCCGGGCCGGTTACCAAGGCCGCGGAGTATGGGTCAGGGAGTTCCGCGAATGGGACCCTGCCCGCCTGAAGCATCACGGGATCACTCCTGAAATGCTTGGCAGAAGTTCCGAGGCGCAGGCTGAACCAGGAGAAAAGCTTTATATGATGGTGGGTGATTTCATCGATTCCGGTGACAATGATGCACGGGCCGATCACCACCTGATGCGCGAGGGATACATTGCAGTGACGCCTTGCGCCATTGACACGACAGATTACGGAGAAAAACAGCATATCTCCGCTTCTGGTATCGATATTGACTTCTGATTAGGAACTTGATTGAAATGAAGTATTATATCATTGCCGGAGAAGCATCTGGAGACCTGCACGGCTCCAATCTGATGAAAGGTCTTTATTCACAGGACCCTGAGGCGGATATCCGTTTCTGGGGAGGAGATTTGATGAACGCTGTCTATAAAGCCCATCAGGACGGAACAGGACTTGTCCAGGACTACAAGGACGGGGCTGTCATCGGCTTTATCCAGGTACTGTTCAAAGCCAAAGCTTACGCCAACAGATTCAAGCGCTGCTTTACTGACATATTGTCCTGGAAACCTGATGTGGTGATTCTCATCGATTATCCCGGATTCAATTTCAGGGTAGCTGAATTCGCGCATAAGAATGGATTCAAGGTGTTTTATTACATTGCACCAAAAGTCTGGGCCTCACGTGAGGGCCGCATAAGGAAGCTGAGAGAATACGTGGATAAACTGTTTATCGTGTTCCCTTTTGAAATCCCGTATTTCACCAGGAAAAATATCAGTTTCGTATATAAAGGCAATCCGCTTATCGATGCCATAGATATGTCTCCGGACATTAACGGGAGCCGTGAAGACTTTCTGGCTCGCAACAATCTGGAAGACAGTCCGTCAATCGCCCTGTTCGCCGGGTCCAGGAACGGGGAGATTTCGTCTATGATGCCGACTTTCATGGAGTTTGCAGACAAGATGAGAGCGATACCGGAGTACTCTGGCTATCAGTTTATAGTGGCAGCCGCTCCTTCGAGGGCCATCTCTGATTATGAGCAATGGACGAAAGGCCGCGAGGAGTATGTGAAGGTGCTGTTCAACCAGAGCTATCCTGTCATCAGGCATTCAGTGGCCGCTGTGGTGAATTCCGGAACCGCGTCCCTTGAGGTCGCCCTGATAGGCACTCCGCAGGTTGTGGCATATAAAGGTATGCCGATAAATTTCGCAATTGCCAAGCAAATCATCAAGATACGTTTCATCAGCCTTGGAAATCTCATTCTTGGCAGAACCTGTTTCCGTGAACTTATTCAGGACTACTTCACAGCTGAAAATGTGCTGCAGGAAGTTCGTAGGCTGCTTGAAGACGTTGAATACCGGGACAATATGCTTGCCGGCTATGCGGAAATCCGACAGGCTCTCGGAGGCACCGGAGCATCTGCCGCTGTCGCTGACGCAATGATATCCGAATTGAACAAGGGGTAGGTCGGGATGCTACAGTGTTTGTCAATAGACTCTCGGTCCGAATATAGCTGTGCCGATGCGCACATAAGTCGGCGCGTAATCCAATGCAATCCGGTAGTCGTCTGACATTCCTATTGACAGTTCTGTGAAGCCGGCGAGTTCAGGATGCTCATTGCGCAACTTATTATGCAAATCCGCAATCCTTTGGAAATCAGACCTGATGAGATCTTCGTCATCGGTATTTGTAGCCATTCCCATAAGTCCGCGGAAACATACACCGCCGTACTCCCCTGCATTGGAAAGGACGTCTTCTATTTCATCAGATGTGAATCCCTGCTTTGTCTCTTCCGCTCCAAGATGAAGTTCAAGGAGAATGTTTATCTGCTTTCCTTCTTTCAGTCCCCAGGCATTGATGGCGTCTAAAAGATGGAAAGAGTCAACTGACTGCACAAGAGATGCATAGGGAAGGACCATTTTCAATTTGTTCGTCTGGAGATGGCCGATGAAATGCCACTCTATATCATTGGGAAGCTCCTTGCATTTCGCGACAAACTCTTGCGGACGGCTTTCCCCGAAAATTCGCTGCCCAGCATTGTATGCCTCAAGTACTGCCTCTGCAGGGTGGAATTTGGAAACTGCCACAAGTTTCACTCCTTGTGGCAGTTCAGTATTGAATCTTTTTATTTCCGATGCTACAGACATTATCTTCTTGCTTTCTTGTTCTGTTCTTTGAGCATCTGCTGCTGCATTTTCTGTGCCTCCTCAAGTCTCTGCTGCCATTTGCTCTTCTGCTGTGGCTTGCCTTCCGAGGCTTTCAACTTTGCGAGCACGTCTTCAGGACGGACAAAGAACTTCTTGATAATGAAGGTTTCCAGCATTGTAATCAAGTTAGAGAGCAGATAGTAGTAGCTCAAACCTGAAGAAAGGCTGTTACAGATGAAGAACATCATTATCGGCATCATATAGACGCTCATAAACCTCATTGAAGCAGTGTTCGGGTCGTTTCCGGACATCTGGCCCTGCATAGATATCTTCGAGTAGAAGAACATCGACAGCGCCATAAGGAGAGCGAACAATGAGATATGGTCACCCAACAGCGGAATCCTTGTTCCGAAATCAATAATGGAGTCGTATGCGCTGAGGTCGTCAGCCCAAAGGAAAGACTGCTGGCGCAGCTCTATTGACGCCGGGAAGAAACGGAACATCGCCCAGAGAATAGGGAACTGGAGGAGCATCGGGAGACAGCCGCCCATCGGGTTGATGCCTGCACGTTTGTACAGGTCCATCATTGCCTGCTGTTTCTTCAGGGCGTCCTCTTCTTTCGGATATTTTGCGTTCAGCTTGTCAACTTCCGGTTTCACGGCCTGCATCTTGGCTGAAGACGAGTAGGACTTGTAAGAGAACGGCAGCACTACTATCTTGATGAACAGCGTCATAAGCAGAATGATTATACCGAAGTTGGCAATCGATCTGTGAAGGAAATTGAACAGCGGGATGATGATGAATTTGGTGAACCAGCCCACAAGCCATCCTCCGAGAGGAATGATTTTCTCGTATTTCCGGTCGTATGACTTGAGTGTCTGGTAATGGTTCGGACCAAAATAGAAGTCGTTATGAATTTCGACCTTGTCAGCTATGTTGAAATCCCCTCTCATTTTGGCTGCGCAGGCCATAAGGTTGCGCTCCTCATCGTCTTCAGGGAAAAACTGCACTGAAAGTTCACCTGATGCGAAACGGGAGTCAGGACGCACAATAGCTGAGAAGAACTGCTGCTGGAAAGCAAACCAGTCAAGTCTGTTCTCGATACGTTTGGAAACGTTTCTTCCTCTTCCAATTTCTTCAGGCTTTTTCTCCCCGTCGAAATAATAATCGACTTTGGAGTACTGCATCTCGTTCTTGTAACCTTTCTCCATTCTCGGAATGACCACATTCCAGTCGAAATCATAGGAAGAGACCTTGCGCGGTATGACATTGTCCATTCCTATGAATGACAATGTGTTCCTTACCATATAGGAATCGTTCTCAAGAGCGTATCTCTGCTGAATATAGCCACCGCCGTTGAACGGCAGTATCATCACGATTGAGGTGTCATTCAATTCGGCAAGTTCGAATACAAAGTCTTTCGTGTTAATAGTCTCGCCGGTGAATATACCGATGCCCATCTCGCTTGAACCCGGCTTGAAGAGATACAGTTCCGTGCTGTCGTAGTTGGTGTAATCCTTGACCTTTACATAATTAGGCTGGGCACCAAGCGTCGTGAACTCTATTTCAATCTTGTTGTTGGCGATACGGTAGAGTTTTCCTTCACTATTATGCGCCAGCTCCAAAAGTGAGTCTTTGTATATGGCGGCAGGTTTCACCGCACCAGGCACATCCTCTGCCGGAATTATATTACCGTTTAAAGATAGCGAATCAGTCCTCAAACTGTCAAGCTTCATCTGCGCGGCTCTTTCAACTCTTGCAATTGAGTCAAGCTGAGCCTGATAGGCCATCTGTTTCTCGTATTGTCTTGACTGATACCAGGTGAAACCGAAAAGAATCAGAGCTATCAGTATGAATCCTGTGATTGTGTTCTTATTCATTGTTGTTCAAATCTTCTGCCTCTTCTAGTGCGTGAATCTGATTCTCCAGTTCCTTAAGCTGAGCCTTGGACTCCTCAATTCTTGTCTGCATCTGCTGGATGAGCGGCTGGGAGTTCTTGGACATTGCGAAGAAGCCGATATTGTTTTCGTATG
The DNA here is from genome assembly GCA_051870055.1 of Candidatus Cryptobacteroides sp. Taxonomy (GTDB): domain Bacteria; phylum Bacteroidota; class Bacteroidia; order Bacteroidales; family UBA932; genus Cryptobacteroides. The sequence continues at coordinate 29,306 of JBJEBM010000110.1, read as the reverse complement.
TGTCTATGTCCTGCTGGAGTTTGTTGTATTTGGCAATGAGACGGTCTTTCTCGGATTTAGGTCCGTTCCCTCCATTGCGTGGAGATGAAGGTCTCGCAGATCTTGAAGAATGTGCCGGACCGAATTTGGCTTTCATTGCCTCATTGTATGCCCTGGCAATCTTCTCTTTCTCTTTGAATGGCACGAAGCCAATGGCCTGCCATCTTTCAGAGAACTGTTTATATGCCTCGTTTTCAGTCATTTCCTCAGACGGGACGAATGAGTTGATTTCCTCGATAAGAGCCTTTTTGGCTTTAAGGTTCGCTCCGTAGTTATTCTCTGGAGTGGCGTGTTTGTCACGCTCCGCGAAGAACTCGTCGCAGGCTGCGCGGAAACGTTTCCAGAGCTGTTCTGATTTCTTGCGCGGAACTGCTCCAATCTCTTTCCACTGGTTCTGGAGATTTATGAACCTGTCCGTGGTCTTCTTCCATTCCGTGCTGGTCTTGAGAGCCTCAGCCTCTGCGATAATTGCGAGCTTCTTCTCCAGATTGCCGTTCATATTGTCTTTGAACTGAACATAGAAATCACGCTTGCGTCCGAAGAATTTGTCGCAGGCGGCGCGGAAACGGTCGTAAATCTTCTGATTCTCCTTTCTTGAAGCGAATCCTATAGTTTTCCATTCTTTCTGAATGTCCTCAATTTCTTTCGAGAGGGCGTTCCATTCGTTGGAATTCTTTATATCTTCTTTGTCGGCAATAGCTTCTACTTTCTCGCAAAGTGCGGTCTTGGCGGCAAGGTTCTCAGACTGCTTTGCTTTCTGCTCCTCGAAATAGGCCTGGTATTTCTTGTTGATAACAGCGGTGGCAGCCTTGAATCTGTCCCATATCTGGTCTCTGTATTCTTTTGCGACAGGTCCGAATTCTTTCCACTGCTCGTGAAGTTTCTGGAGCTCTTTGAATGCGTCAACTATGTTCTCATTCTCAGAGAGAAGCTCAGCCTGCTGGCAGAACTCTTCCTTGGCCTCAAGGTTCTTCTTGAAGTCAAGGTCACGTAGATCCCTGTTTATCTGGACTTTGTCGTAGAATTGCTCAACGTAGAACTGATAGGTGTCATTTATGTTCCTGAAATTCTGGACAGGAACCGGACCTACAGCGCGCCAGCGGGCCTGGAGTTCCCTGAAGGCCGGGAAAGCAGTTCCGAGGTCGTCCTGGTTCTCGACAAGGGATTTAAGTTCGTCAATGACTGCCTGCTTTTTCTTGAGGTTGTCCTCTCTCTCTGCCTCCTGCTGCCTGTTGTACTCGGCACGCTCTTTCTTATACCTCATATATATAGCTTTGAAACCGTTCTCCAGAACAGCGAACGGATTTGACGCTGACTGTGTCTCCTCTGCAGGATTTTCGGTCTCTTCAGCTGCTTCTTCCTCTGCTGATACGCTATCCGGTTCAGATACAGCGGATTCAGTCTCACCAGAAGCTGCTTTCTCTTTTGAAAGACGCTTGTAGAAAGCGGCCTTTATTGCTTCAGCCTCTTTGGATTTCTTCATCCTGTCGTCGCTTTTGGCAAGCTCCTCGAACAATGAAGAGAGTTCAGCAAGCGACATCTCTGAATAATTTGGCATTTCCGCCTCTGCCGTTTCAGCTATAGGACTTTCAAGTACATCTGGTGTAGTTGGAGCACCAGGATTCAATTCTTCACTCATAACTTAAAGAGTTTCTAAAAATTTATACATTTGACAAAGATAAGTAAAAATCTATAAATACAATATAAGCAGGTAAAAATAATTAGGGCTGACATCACGTCAGCCCCATTAAATCTATTAGTAGAGTGTCACCTTATCTAAGGTTTAATTCAAGTTGGTTATAAGCCTTATATGGCTATCGATTTAAAAAAATCTCTTTAACGTTTTAAAAACTGTTGCAAATATACAGCAAATAATTAAATCTGCAAAACTTATTTGCCCTTTGTTGGCCTTAATTCGATGAAAAATCTAAACGTTTTTATAAAATCGGTTAAAATCAACAGATATTTCGACTTTTGGAACATTTTCTATTCGGGTTTTTCATCGAGCAGATATGGTCTCAATCTCTTTGTTCTCTCGACAGCCTGCTGCATCTGCCAGTCCTGGATCAGGCGAGGATTGCCGCTCAGCAGCACGTCAGGTACTTTCCATCCGTTGAATTCTGCCGGACGGGTATAGACGGGCGGAGAAACCAGTCCGTCCTGGAAACTGTCGCTGAGGGCCGAAGTCTCATCTGTCAATGCTCCCGGGATGAGCCTGACTATGGAGTCTGCCAACAGAGCGGCAGGGATCTCTCCCCCGCTCACAACATAGTCGCCTACTGATATTTCGCGGGTTATCAGGTGTTCGCGGATTCTCTCGTCAATTCCTTTGTAATGACCGCAAAGAATAATGATGTTCTCTTTCAGGGACAGTTCGTTTGAAATTCCCTGGGTAAGCTGTTCTCCGTCCGGGGACATATATATAATCTCATCATAATGCCTCTCCGCAGTGAGCTCGTTAATCATCTTGAAAACCGGCTCGACCATCATCACCATACCGGCATCTCCGCCATAACAGTAATCGTCAACGGTCTGGCGTGGTCCGATGCCGTGTTTCCTGATATTGTGCACGTGAATTTCGACCAGACCTTTTTTGATTGCCCGTCCTACGATAGAATAACTCAATGGGCTGTCCAGAAGTTCCGGAACAACTGATAGAATGTCAATTCTCATATATGTATTTCCAATTTTGCAGCTTACAAAATTAGCAAATAGCGCAGAAAATCGCAACAAAGTGCTATATTTGACTTTGGAAACCAGATATGAATCAGTTATGCAAGTTTCATCTACTTTTGCCGCGCAATATTCTTCTCCATTGGGAGGGATTCTGATAACTGGCTGCGCTGATGGCATTTCCGGACTCTGGTTCGATGGACAGAAGCATTATGCCGCAGGATTCAATGCCGGGGATGCTGTTTATGTGAACAGGAATGATAATGAGATGATTGCTATGGCCTGCGAATGGCTTGACCGGTATTTTTCAGGCTCCGTTCCGGATTTCATTCCCCCGATATCACTTAAAGGAACGGTGTTCCGGATGAAAGTATGGAATGCCCTGCTCCGGGTGGAGTATGGCAGGACTGTGTCCTACCGAGACATTGCGGAAATGATAGCAGACGGAAAAGCGGAACCTTCAACGCTTTGCCGCGCTGTAGGCTCCGCTGTCGGACACAATCCAGTCAGCCTTATTGTTCCCTGCCACAGGGTCATCGGCGCTGACGGTTCACTTGCCGGCTATGCAGGCGGCATAGAACGCAAGCGCCGGCTTCTTGACCTTGAGGGCCTGGCCCGGAGAAATATGCTATTGCCTCATTATAGTCAGAATGAATAGGTTACGCCGAACATGAAGTTGGCTGTTGCCTGCGGGAACACACCCTCTTCCTGATAATAGCTGTCAGATGTCTTGTTGAACGCCCTGTACACCCACGCATTTGAATAATACTTGTTGTTCAGGAAGTTGTTGACATAGGCACGGAGACCGAGAAGACCGCCTCCTACCTTGAAATCGTGGCTAAGGGACAGATTGGCCACGAAATATCCCGGAATCTTCCTGTTGTCGCTTTCTGTATTGTCCCAATACTGCGAACCTACATATTTCCCGTTCAATGAGAGAGTTGTAGTCTTAAGAGAGCCCCTGCCGCATTTTGCGAATGGAGAGATTGAAACCTGTGCCATCCCGATGACTGACGGTGACATCAGCATAGTCGTCTTCCCGAAATTGACCTCCTTCATACCGTAGTCATTCCAGTCATCGTCAATAATCTGATAATATGCCGTGAAATCCTTTATCTGGTTCATGCTCAGTGTCAAGTTGGCATCAAGACGGAACACTTCAGATGGCTTGTAGGCAACTCCGAGCTCCAGTCCCCTTCTCCAGCTGCGGCCGACGTTGGTCTTGATGGCGTCACCGGTGTTGCTTATGCGTCCGTCCTCAAGAAGCATATCCCAATACTCCATCAGATAGATATTGGCGGAAGCGGTCACTTTCCTGCCGGAATAAGTATATCCAAGTTCAAGGTCAACCATGCTCTCCGGCTTCAGAGTAACGCCCTCGGAAGTTTTCAGGTTTTCCTGAAGGTCGTCCCTGCCAGGCTCGCGATGTCCGAGAGCGGCTGAAATGTAGGCCTTGTGGGAGTCATTCCAGTTGAAAGTCAGACCGGCACGCGGGTTGAAGAAATTCCAGCTGTGCTTGTAATCAAGTGAATAGCCGTCATCATCAGGGCCGCTCATTTTCAGGAAAACGCCGCGGTACTGGAGATCGACATAGGCGGTCAGCCAGTCTACAGGACTGTATTCTGCTCTCGCAAATGCATTGGCCTCCTGCTTCAATCCATTGTTGTTGTACCAGTTTTTCACAGAACCATAATCGTAATAGTCCCCGAGCACTGCGCTCCAGATGGCCTTTCCGAAATGGTCTCCGTCATAGCGGGAAAGATAGATTCCGCCGACGAGATTGAGTTTGTCAGTGGAATATTTCACATCGGAATTGAGCACGAGATAATAGTTGTCCATAAATTTGCGGATAACCGCATCAGCCTTTGTAATCTCTTCACCATCAATTACCACAGGACTTGGCAGACCATATCCGGCAAGTTTCTTGTTCTGCTTGTACTGCTCGTAATAGCCGTCACCCTTGGTATAATTCAGGGTCGTGCTCCAGGCGACGTTTTTCTCGAACTGGTGTGTATAGTTCAACTGGAAATGATGCTGGGTATAATTGTCAGTCTCATTGTCGTAGAAACGGGTATTGCCCTTGGCATCGGAAAATGCGCCGAGCCAGTTCGTCCTGCGGTCCGTCTCATACTCCGAATATGAAATTCCGTCCCAGGTGAGTCCGGTGCGCTGGTCGCCCATCAAGTATGTGAACCTCAATGAGTTAGTGCTGTTCATCCAGCCCAATGCAGCAAATGCGGACTGGACATTTGCGTATGCGTTGCGGATATAGCCGTCAGTGAAATTCTTGGAATATGCGGCACTTGCATAAAAACCGGACCTGGTAAGTCCAGTACCTGCGGAAATGGTGGTGGTCAGCGTGTTGTAGGATCCAGCCCCGATATTCGCATAGGCATAAGGCCTGGTCCCGACAGACGCAGTGTTCATATTGATGCTCGCTCCGAACGCACCTGCTCCGTTGGCCGAAGTACCGAGGCCTCGCTGCACCTGAACGGAATTCAGGATATTGGTCAATGCCGGGATATTCACCCAGAAAACCTCCTGGGACTCTGAGTCATTGAGGGTTATGCCATTCAGGGTGACATTGATCTGCGACCCTTTAGAGCCTCTGACACGGATTGTGGAATAGCCGAGACCGGTTCCGCCCTCGTTTGAAGTGACAACTGAAGGCAGAAGATTCAGGGTCATAGGCAATGAATTGACCGGATTGGAGCTGCGGAGTTCCTCCTTTGAGACCATCGAGTATGTGACAGGAGTCTTTTTGCCGGCCCTGGACGCCGAAACTATCACACTGTCAAGATGTTCCACCTTATCGTGGTTTTCTGCCACCCCGTCATTTCCGGTGGCTGGATTTGCGGCGAACGCCGGTGCCGCTGCGATTGCGGCTGTTGCAATAAAAAATAAACCTCGCATAATTTTGAGTTTATGCAAGGGGTGCGCACAGTAGCGCGTGAGATCAGCGTTCCCTACGTCGGTATTGACCGAATCAGGTTAATGGGTATAATCTCAACCTCGGTTTCCCACCCGGCGGGCAGGGCCTCAGTACCCCAAGCTTGGTTAATAATATTATGTCCCGCTGTCGCGGAATTTACTTTTCAACAATTTTCACTTCATACAGCCTGCACCAGTTCTTGCCGGTAAGGTAAATCCGTCCGTCTGACGGGTTGCAGGCGATTCCGTTCAGCACATCTGTGTCTTCATAGCGCATCTGTCTCGGCAGCAGGCCTGTACAATCGACCACTCCCTCTACATTGCCGTTTTCCGGATTGATGATAAGGATCAGATCCGACATATAGACATTGGCCCAAATCCTGCCTTCAATATATTCAAGCTCATTGAGATAGCTTACAGGCCTTCCGTCCATTTTCACTGTGACGGTGCGCAGCTGGCGGAAATTGTCGTCCATAAAATACAGCCTTGATGTGCCATCGCTTGCAATGAGATTCTTTCCGTCAGTCGTAAGTCCCCATCCCTCACGAGGATAGCTGTACGAGCCTTTGTACTCAAGGGTCTCGGCATCATAGACGAATGCCAACTGGTTCTGCCAGGTGAGCATATAGATTTTCCCGTCTTTTTCCACCGAGCCCTCAAGGAAAAATTTTCTGTCAAAAGACAATTTGCTGAGAGCCTTGCCTGTAGTAATGTCTACTTTGCGGAATGTGGATTTTCCGTGCAGACCGGTACTCTCGAACATCTGTCCGTTGTAGAAGAAAAGGCCCTGGGTATAAGAAGTCCTGTCGTGCGGGAACGAATTGACCACCTGCACTTTATACTGTTTGACCCTCGCATTGGCGCAAGAAACGGACAAGAGCGGGATCAGCATTATTATCGCAAGACAGAACTTTCTCATCATCAATTATTTTAATTCACATTCCCCTCCCCGTGCACGGCGGTTTGCCATCGCTGCCTTGATGAACGAGACAAAAATCGGCTGAGGCTGTTCAGGTGTGCTTTTCAGCTCAGGATGGAACTGCACGCCAATGAAGAACGGATGTGAAGGTATTTCAACAATTTCTACGAGGCCTGTATCCGGATTACGTCCGGAAGCTTTGAGCCCGGCTGCTTCCATCTTCTCAAGATAGTCGCCATTGAATTCGTATCTATGTCTGTGTCTTTCACTTATGATTTCAGTACCGTATATTTTGTAAGCGAGGGAATCCGGGTCAAGCCTGCAGTTGTAGGCCCCCAAACGCATTGTACCGCCTTTGATGGTGGTGCTCTTCTGGTCTTCCATAAGGTCAATTACTGGATATGGCGTGCCTGGATCGACTTCTGTAGATGCGGCTTCCTTGAATCCCAAGACATTGCGCGCGAATTCCACTACGCACATCTGCATTCCGAGGCAGATTCCGAAGAACGGGATGTTGTGCTCGCGGACATACCTGATAGCCTGGATTTTGCCTTCAAGTCCCCTCTCGCCGAATCCCGGGGCAACGAGCACGGCATCCATTCCATTGAGTTTATCTCCGACATTTGAGCCGTCAATATGCTCACTCTGAATGGTATGCACATTCACCCTGCACTCGTTTGCCGCACCGGCATGCACGAATGATTCCAAAATTGACTTGTAAGCGTCCTGAAGTTCGACGTATTTGCCAACTAATGCAATATCTACCTGATATTTAGGATGATAAAGGCGGTCGAGGAATGATTTGAGCTTGGAGAAATCAGGTTTCGGATAATGGTTTATCCCGAAATGCGAGAGTATCATATCATCTAGCCCTTCTCCTTCCATATTCATCGGCACCTGGTAGATCGACGGTGCGTCTATGGACTGAATCACGTGCCCTGGCTTGACGTTGCAGAAGAGCGCGACTTTACGTCTGATTTCTGGAGTAAGCTCTTTTTCTGTGCGGCAGACTATGACGTCAGGATGGACTCCGGCCTGCTGGAGCATCTGTACTGAATGCTGTGTGGGCTTGGTTTTCAGCTCTTTGGCGGCCCGGAGGTAAGGTACGAGTGTAAGATGGATGCTGGCGAGGTCCTCTTCCGGCATTTCCCATTGGAGCTGCCTGATGGCCTCAAGGAAAGGCTGGGATTCCATATCGCCCACTGTGCCACCGACTTCGGTTATAATGACGTCGAACTGTCCGGTCTTGCCGAGCAGGAGCATTCTTCTCTTGATCTCGTCGGTTATATGGGGGATAATCTGTACTGTCTTGCCGAGGTATGCGCCTTCGCGCTCTTTATTTATAACTGTATAATATACTTTTCCCGTGGTGACATTGTTGGCTTTCGTCATATGCACACCGAGGAATCTTTCGTAATGTCCGAGGTCAAGATCGGTCTCAGCTCCGTCATCAGTCACGTAGCATTCGCCGTGCTCGTAAGGGTTCAGTGTCCCGGGATCGATGTTGATGTAGGGGTCAAATTTCTGGATGGTGACTCTCAGGCCTCTGGCCTGCAGGAGTTTCGCCAATGACGCCGCAATGATACCCTTTCCGAGGGATGAGGCGACACCGCCTGTTACAAAGACATACTTAGTATTCATACTTGTTTACTTTTAACAGGGATGCAAATTTAATCATTTTTCCTTATCCGGAAAATTTTTTTCGTTTTAGGGCTCTGAAAAATTTAGTGGCTGCATTGAATGTCACGGTCACGGTAATCCTTGCTATACGCACCAAATCGAGCCACGGCGTGACCGACCCCCGTTTTAAAACGCCTTGAGACACATTGACCATCGATATAATGCACAGGACGGCGTTCTCCGTGACCGTCACTAAATACAATGCTGAAATGGGGCGGGGGGGATTGAACTGGCGGTATCAACCGCCGCGCGGAGAACAGCGAAGCTCAGGCCAGCAGCGATGGTGCGCACGGAGCGCTGATCGCCCCCTTGAAAAGTGGGTCGGGGGGATTGAACAAGACCGGAGGGGAAATAAAAAGGCGGGGCCGTAAGCCGGTTTCTGTTTTTGAATCTGCCATTTATCTACGCAACCTACCCCCTGACATCGGGCGGGCAGCCCTCATCTGTCAGTATATTTGGTTTTGCAGGCCCTGGTGCCGTACCCGCACGGCATCGCTGCCGATGCGCCGTGAGCTCTTGCCTCACATTTTCACCCTCACCGCCAGGACTTGCCCGGCGGCAGACATTCTCTGTTACGGCTGGCATAAGATTACTCCCATCTGCGCTTTCCGCAGCAGGGCGCCCTTCCCTGTCCGGACTTTCCTCACCTGCACTAAGCAGGCGCGGCAGATCGTCCCGCCTGAATTTCGATTTGCAAAGATAATCAATTTTCTTATTTCTCGTACACAGCCTTGTTGTTCTCGGACTCCCAGATTTCGACTTTGTAACAATTCGGAGTCTCATCACATATCCATTTTGCGATATTCTCGGCTGTCGGACTGAAAGGCAGGATCTCGTTCAGATTCCTGTGGTCGATTCTTGACATTATGTTCCGCTTGATGAATGTGAAATCAGTAACCATTCCGTCACTGTTCAATTCTTCTGATTTACAGTGAACTATGACAATCCAGTTGTGTCCGTGCAATGTCTCGCACTTGCTGCCGTTGCATGTTGTCACATAATGCGCTCCTGACACTTCGAATCTCTTGCTGACGTAGTACATATTTTATTGCTTTGAAATAAAACATTCGATTACAACACAAATTTAATCAAAGTATTGGAATAATACATTGTTCTCTATAAATTTGCCGCCGTCGCCCGGACAGTGTTGTTTTTCGAAAAGTACAACCGTAAAAATGGACGTATTCGAAACCGCATATTAGAATAAGAAACATATTATGAAAGCCTGCACAATCCTACGAACCTGCCTGATTGCCTCATTATCAATCACTTCCTGTTCCAATGACAAGTATTGCATCGCAGTGGGCAATTATGGAGGATCCGCTTACATTTACACATTGGACCCGGCAGCTCTCTCTTTCACATTGAAACACAGGGCGGATGCGACAAATGCATCATATGCATTGGCCTGGGATAACGGAGAAATAGAGATGCTGGCAGTCAGTGAGACTGGAAACGGGTCAGGAGTATATTCGTTCAATTTCCAGGCTGATTCAGAGATTCCGAAGTCATATACGGAAAAGCGCCAGACTGCGGACGATCCCTGTTTCTTGATGCGTTACAATATCTCAGGAAATGAAGGGTCTGGATATATCTTGACCGCTGATTACAGCGGTGGAGCGGTCAGTGTTTTTCCTTATATGGACAGAGAGTTGAAAGACAGATGTTTCCAGCTTGTTTTCTCAGGCTGCGGTCCAGATACATTAAGGCAGGAGTCTTCTCATATTCATCAGCTTAAATCCCTTCCGGGACATCCGGACACAATCCTCGCAACGGATCTTGGAGCTGACAAGATTCATATATTGAAGGCACTTTCCGATGAGAAATGCGGACTTGTTCTTGAAGAGGCAGGAAATATAGATTGCCCTGAGGGTAGCGGACCGCGCCATATGGAATTCTCAAGTGACGGCAAAATGCTCTACTGCATAACTGAACTGTCAGGTGAAGTACTGGTCTATAATACAGATGGTTTCAAATTGATACAGAGAGTGAAAGCTGATGAAGCAGATGCAAGGGGAAGCGCCGATATCCATATTCACCCGTCAGGCAAGTTCCTCTATACATCCCACCGTCTGGAGAATGACGGTATCAGTGTTTTCAATATAGCGCCAGACGGCACAATTGAAAAAACCGCCTATGCACGCACTGGCAGGCATCCACGCAATTTTATGATTACAGATGACGGGAGGCTGCTTCTTGTAGCGTGTCGTGACGAGTTGGCTATTGAAGTATATAGAATAAGTAATGACGGGACTTTGACAAACAGCGGTTCATCTCTGGTATTCGATTCCGACAGGCCGTCAAGTGTGACCGCTGTAAAAATGAGATAAAAATATCATTTTCATTAGAAAAACGCCCTCTGCCCATTTTCGTTTTGAAAACAAAATACTATATTTGCACAATTGAAACGAAACCGTGAAGGTACACAGCACGAATAATATGTTTCAAAAGCGACTTGATTTTACGAAATTTTATATCGAAAATGGCCTCAAATAAACAAAATGAATTCGACGTCATAGTGATCGGAGGCGGAATAACCGGAGCCGGTACAGCGCGTGACTGCTCACTAAGAGGGTTGAAGACCCTGCTTATCGAGCGCAATGATATCGCGGACGGAGCGACAGGAAGGAATCACGGCCTGCTTCATAGTGGTGCCCGTTATGCCGTGACTGATCAGGAATCCGCTACTGAGTGTATCCAGGAGAATATGATTCTCAAAAAGGTCGCCAATCACTGCGTAGATGACACAACCGGCTTTTTCATCACTCTTCCTGAAGACGATCTTGCATATCAGGCCAAATTCGTTGAATCCTGCACAAAGGCGGGTATTAAAGCAGAGATTCTTGATCCGGAAGAGGCCAAACGTCTTGAACCATCGGTCAATCCTGACATCATTGGAGCTGTCAGAGTACCGGATGGTTCTGTTGATCCGTTCAGGCTTTGCTCATCAAACGTCGTAGATGCCAAGCTGCATGGGGCGAAAGTGTTGGTTTACAACGAGGTGATAGGCTTTATAAAAGATGGGGACGCCATCACCGGGGTCAAAGTATATGACAAGCAGACCCACGAGACTGCAGAATACTACGCGCCAATCACTGTCAATGCGGGCGGTATATGGGGACACAAAATTGCCGGGATGGCCGGAGCGCAGATAGGTATGTTCCCGGCCAAGGGGGCTCTGCTCATTTTCGCCCATAGGGTGAACGGTATTGTCCTGAACAGATGCAGGAAGCCGGCGAATGCGGATATTCTTGTGCCGGGAGATACTGTATGCGTTATTGGAACCACTTCTACAAGAGTGCCTTACGAGGAATGTGACAATATGAAAGTAACGCCTGAAGAGGTCAGCCTGCTTATCTCGGAAGGTGAAAAGCTCGCCCCTTGCCTTAAAGATACACGAATTCTCAGGGCTTATGCAGGAGTGAGACCGCTTGTGTCAGCGGACAACGATCCAAGCGGAAGAAACATAAGCCGCGGAATTGTCCTGTTTGATCACGAAACTCGTGACGGAATCAAGGGATTCATCACTATTACAGGCGGAAAATTGATGACTTACAGGCTGATGGCCGAAATGGCAACCGATCTTGTCTGCAAGAAACTCAACAATGGTAATAAATGCGAGACCCGCATCACCCCGCTTCCGGGTTCCGGAGAGGGAGATGTCAAAGAGGTGTCGAAGAAGATATGGGCAAACCCAACCACCGCGCAGAAAGCGACTGTTGGAAGGGCAGGCAGTTTCGCATCTAAAATAGGAATGCAGAGCAAAGAAGAGCTCAGTCTGGTCTGCGAATGCGAGGAAGTGCCTGAAAGTGAGGTTAATAATGCTATCCAGAATCTTGATGTCCACAATCTTGTTGATTTGAGAAGACGCACCAGGGTCGGAATGGGCACGTGCCAGGGAGAACTTTGCGCCTGCCGCGCCGCCGGTCTTCTCGGAAAAGCGCACGGCTGTGCTGAAAGGGCAAGGAAAGACCTGGTTGCTTTTATGAATGAAAGATGGAAAGGTATCTATCCTGTAGCAAGAGGAGAATCGCTGCGGGAGGCTGAATTCACTGAATGGGTGTATTCAGAATGCCTTGGGCTTGGGGATGAACAATAATTCGGGATTATATTATGAGATTCGATACAGTTATTATAGGTGGCGGTCTTTCTGGACTTGTCTGCGGTCTGAAACTTCAGAAAGCCGGTAAAAGATGTGCCATAGTGTCTGCCGGACAGAATGCAATGCATTTTTTCTCCGGAGGTTTCGGCCTGCTTTCAAGATTGCCGGACGGAACTCCTGTAGCCTCCCCTTTTGAAGCCATTGACAGTCTGCCGGATAATCATCCGTACAGGCTTATCGGGCGCGTGAATCTGGAAAAATATGCTTCAGAGGCTGTCGCCCTGCTTGCTGACTGCGGGGTGAAAACATCCGGAGGCGGCAAAGAGAACGGATGGATTATTTCCGCAAGCGGAAAGCCGAAACAGGCCTGGCTTGCGCTTGACGACATTGCATTCATCAATTCGAAAGAAGAGAAGCTTGGAAGCAGTGCATTGATTATCAATATAGAAGGTTTTCTTGACTTCAACACATCCTTCATTGCCGAAGCATTCGAAAAACAAGGTATCAGATGCAGAATCGCAGGAGTTATGACTCCTGAGATTGACAGGATGCGAAATAATCCGAGCGAAATGCGTTCATCCAATATTGCAAAATTGATGAGCAGGGAGGCCGCAAGGTCAGCATTTATGATGGAGGTAAACAAAATATACGATGACGAAGATATCATTGTCCTGCCAGCGGTATTTGGACTCACATCAGATGAAGATGTTCTCGACATCAGAAAAAAAGCAGCGGCAAAAATTTGTTTTGTAGGCACTTTACCTCCGTCTGTACCAGGCATCAGGACCCAGATGAAACTGAAAAGGACATTTGAGGAAATGGGCGGAGTTTTCCTGATGGGAGACAATGCGGTAAAGGCAGAAATCATAGACGGAGAGGTTAAAGAGGTTGTGACAGAGAATCTTGGGGATATAACACTGACTGCGGACAATTATGTCCTTGCGGCTGGTAGTTATTTTGGGCACGGACTGATAGCTGATTATGAAGAAGTTACAGAACCGGTCTGCGGCCTTGATGTTGACTATTGCAAAGAGCGCGGGAACTGGTTCAATCCGGATTTCTTCAAAGCCCAGAAATACATCGGGTTCGGCGTCAAGACTGACGAAAAATTCAGAGGCTTGAAAGACGGACACACCATCTCCAATCTATATGTAGCAGGCTCGATTTTAGGCGGATTCAACCCGCTCCAGGAAGGAAGCGGTTCCGGAGTTGCGCTCACTACAGCCTTGTGCATATCTGATTCAATATTAGGCCGTTAATTTACAGATAAGATGAAAAACCAGAATATTGACAATTTCGAGCAGTGCATAAAATGCACCATCTGCACGGTTTACTGTCCGGTTGTTCCTGTGAATCCGGCATATCCAGGGCCGAAACAGGCCGGCCCTGATGGCGAAAGACTCCGTATAAAGAACAATTATTTCTTCGACGAGGCACTGAAATACTGTCTTAACTGCAAGCGCTGCGATGTGGCCTGTCCTTCAGGGGTGAAAATCTCTGATATGATTCAGGAAGCACGAATCAACTACAGCCAGCACAGTCCGAAACTCAGGGACATGATGCTTGCCAGCACAGATTTTATGGGCACACTTGCAACCCCGTTCGCGCCGATAGTCAACGGGGTTCTGCCGCTCAAACCAGTGAAAGCTGTCCTTGACGGAGTTCTTGGAATAGATCACAGGCGCACTTTCCCGAAATATTCCGGAGAGAAGTTCGAATCCTGGTTCAAGAAAGCGGCTGCGGAAAAACAGAAAGATTTCAAGAAACAGGTTGCATATTTCCACGGATGCTATGTGAATTACAATTATCCGCAGCTTGGCCGTGATTTCGTTACTGTGATGAACGCATTGGGATTCGGTGTAAATCTGCTTGACAAGGAAAAATGCTGCGGTGTGGCATTGATAGCCAATGGAATGTCAGGCAGGGCAAAGAAAAATGCAAAGCACAATGTAGAGGTTCTCGGAAAAGCAGTCGGGAAAGGACTTCCAGTTCTTACCACGTCGTCAACTTGTGTTCTCACAATGCGGGATGAGTATCCTGAATTGCTGAAAGTGGACAATTCTGCAGTCCGGGACAGTCTCGCCCTTGCCACAAAATTCATTTTCGGCCTGTTGGATTCAGGTAAAGTGAAACTTGCTTTCAAGAAAGACTATAAAGCTAAAATCGCATATCATACACCTTGCCATCTTGAGAAACTCGGTTGGGGTGTATTCTCGACTTCTCTTCTGAAAATGATTCCAGGTGTGCAGTTCACCTTGCTTGACAGCAATTGCTGCGGAATATCAGGTACTTACGGATTCAAGAAAGAGAATTATGACAATTCACAGGCTATCGGGGCCCCATTGTTCGACCAGATCAGCAGAATCGCTCCGGACTTCGTTGCCTGTGACTGCGAGACCTGCAAATGGCAAATCGAGATGTCCACCGGATATACAGTCAAGAATCCTATAAGCGTTCTTGCTGAGGCTCTCGACATTGAAGAGACAACCAAACTAAACGCCTGAACAGGCATTAATAATCAATCAACCACAAGACAGCCCGTGCGTAAGACATTACGGACGGGCTGTAATAATAATGGGTTATTGAGTAGATAGTGACTCCGAATTTGCAAATATCATTTCAACATGATACGAGAACATCGGCAATCAGCCTGTGGCCTCTCTCGTTTGGGTGCATTCCATCCTCACAGAGAAAGTCTGCATAGTCTCTCCTTGAGAGAAAGCAGGATGTGATATCGATAACATAAATGTTATGTTCTGATGCAATTCTGTACAGTTCAAGATTATACATCTCGTGCCAGTTGGAAATAGGGTTTACACTGCCGCCGAGCCACCTGAGAACATTCCGGATCTGCTGAGGGCAGAATCCCCTGCACAAATTTCTGAAAAATCTGTCAGGCTCAACAGGAGGCAGGGTGAGTATGACAGGTGAGCATCCGGAAGATTTCACCAAGTCTATCATCTCGCTGTAACCGGAACGGAAGGCGTCAAGAGTTGTTTCAGGCTTGAACTCCCCTTCAGGATTCTCTGAGATAGCTTTCCAGTCGTGATTTGAATCATTTCCTCCGAATTCCAGGAGGGCGTATTGAGCTGATTTCATCTGGGAGTAATATCTGTGGACATCCCTGAGCCCCCTGCTGACAGTATTGCCGAAACGCCCGTAGTTGGATATTTTAGCTCCTAATCGTCTGGCGCACAGAGAAGTGAACGCATCATCCGATATAACATATCTTGACTGTAGTTCCGGTGAATCCATATCTTTCTCTGTCACGATACCCTTCATTACAGAATCGCCAAAGGATATAATTGTTCTGTTTTCAAATAGTTTCATATTTGTTTCCTCCGTTGTCAATAGACAGCCGAACATAGGCTGCAAATTTTCATTGCAAATGTATTGACACATCAGCGTCCGGGGAAATTAATTCCATTATAGAGGCTGAATTTTGACGAAATGCATTAAATAGTGACAAATAATATATTATAGTGACTAATTTATACTATATTTGCATTCGTCACAACGACATTGTGATTACAGGAATTGATATTCAGAAAAACAATTGGCTATATGGATGAAATAAAAGAAATATTCAGCCGTTTCGCGCCCCAGATTATATACATAATTGCATTGCCGGCTTTCTTCATTTGTTTTATGCTGGTTTATACACCTTCATGGTGTATGGAGTTTCTCCCTATAGGCAGATTCGGATACCATTTCCATATCACAATGCTCACGTGCATTGTTGCTGCAGGTGCAGGACTCGGCCGAAGCATCCTCTACGTATTGCGCCGGAAAATCAACAAGAATCTCTATTACGCCTGGTGCCTATTGGAAGTGGTTGTAACATCGCTGTTTATGGGATTGTATATATGGCTGATGAGCGGAATGAATACTGCCTACTTCCCTGCCGTGGCCTATTCTTTCACGATGGTTGCCCTGACTGCGGTTTACCCATATACGGTAATACATCTCGCACTCCTTCTGCAATACCGCAGGAGAAAGGCTGAAGAAGCAGAAACGGAGCCTGATGACAGGATCAGATTCTACGATTCCCGGAAAAATCTGAAATTCGCAGCTATGGTTTCTTCCATCTATTATATTAGCGCAGATGAGAACTATGTGAATATCAATTATATGGATGATACCGGCAAGACGCGGTCCTATGTACTGAGGTCTTCTATGAAGAGCATTGAAGAACTCTGTTCATTCCATTCATTGGTAAGATGCCACAGGTCATACATTGTAAATCCGAAGCATGTCCGGATTCTCAGGAAAAACCAGAAAGGATTGGTGTTCGCTGATCTCGACACTCCACAGTCGACAAGCATACCTGTGACTAAAAGATATTATGACAACCTTGCCGAACTTATATAGAGTGTTTATTTCAGCCTGGAATTTATGCGTTTGCGCAGACTGGATGAAAGAGAAATCGGATAGTCCTTGTCAGACTGCTCCAGCCATTTGAGGGCAAGTTCATTGTCCCCGAGCAGATAGCAGGCTGTTGCGATATTGTACTCCGCGCAGGAACGTTTGACTGAATTCTTGCTGTTGACAAGGGTCATCCATATCTTTATCGCTTCCTGCCACTTGTAGTCACTGGCATTCTGGACAGCGGTTATCCAGGCATCAGGAGACTCGTAATAGATAAACGTGTATTGCTCCTCTTTCCATGCCGGAGAGAATGTCCGGGCTGAGGTGTTTCCGAGCTGCTCTGCCGGCAAAGCAAGTTCATCCCAGACTTTTTCAGCCACTTCCGAACGGGTCTCATTATTGCCTGCCGATATGTTGCGGGCAAGTTTACGGGAGCCGTTCCATACTGTAACAGAATCACTTCCTGAAAGTGAATCAAAAGCGTATAGACGAATCTTCACCGGCACCGTGGCTACATAATACTCTTCTCCCCTGCTTGTTTTCTGCTTTTCTGTCACAGATACGTCTCCGAAATCCGGAGCATCAAAAAGAAATACCACATCACTTCCTGTGTCCACTACAAGATTGATCAGAGTGTCAGATGAGGCATAATGACCGGCCGGATCTTTGTCCATCTTGTAAAGAGCCACTGCCTCATCTCCCCTGAAATACTCTTTCTCAATCGAGGAGGCAAAGCCGTTCACAAGGTATTCATTGAAAACTGAGTCCCTTTTCTCATTCTGGAGATAAACCACCGCGACACTTTTTCCATCCAGATTCAGTCCGGAAGCAGACGGGTATCGCATTTCGACATTCATACTGAATGCCTGCGGATCGCAGGCCTGGAGCGCCAGTGCGCAGCAGGCTGCTCCAAGCAGTGTAAAGACAGACGCAGTTTTCATTTTCATAATATTCTGTTATTGCTCGATTTCAATAAAATCAGCGACAAGATCATACTCATCGGCAGAAACGACTTTCACCCTGATAAACTTCCCGACCATTTCATCTGCAGGCAATTTCATTATCTCTGGCTGGTACTTCACCAATATCTCGCCATCGACTTCCGGGCTTTCGAACTCACTTCTGCACACAAGAATGCCGTCATTGCAAGCATCCACCAGCACAGCAATTTCCGTTCCTATACGGGATTCATTGAAAGTATAGGAGATTTCTTTCTGCACTTCCATCAATCTTGACAGGCGGGCGGCTTTTTCCTCTTCCGGGACTGAATCCTCAAAGTGTTCTGCCCCGTAGGTGCCTTCTTCCTCGGAATAGGTGAACGCCCCGAGACGTTCGAACCTGGCCTCGCGGACAAAATCAAGAAGTTCCTCAAACTCCTTCTCCCCTTCCCCTGGATGTCCCACTATCATTGTGGTTCTCAGCACAATGCCTGGAACACGCTCCCGCATCTTACGAATGAGAGCACGGGTCCATGCCCCGTCCACATTCCTGTGCATTTTGGAAAGCACTTCATCAGCCACGTGCTGGAGCGGGATGTCCATATAGCGGCATACTTTAGGATTGTCCGCCATCTGGTCAAGCACATCTTCCGGAAAATCGGCAGGATAAGAATAATGTATCCTGATCCTGCGGATAGCCTCGATGGCTGACAGCCTCTCAAGGAGTTCGGCAAGCGCCCTTCTTTTGTATAAATCTAGCCCATAATAGGTGGTGTCCTGAGCGATGAGCACCAGTTCCCTGACACCTGATGAGGCAAGCCCTTCGGCTTCCCGGACAAGGTCCTCAATCGGAACAGAACGGTGAGGTCCTCTGATGAACGGAATAGCACAATATGAGCATCGTCTGTCGCATCCTTCGGAAATCTTCAGGAATGCATATGGAAGACGGGCATCACGTCTGCATCTCCGGCTTTTTCTGTCCGGCTTCTCCCGGCATCCGAGCGCCTTGACAACGGGCATAAGGTCACGTGCACCGAACCATCCGTCCACTTCCGGTATAAGTTCCGGCATCTCTGACATATAACGTTGTGAAAGACAGCCGAATACAAGAATTTTGCCTACTCTCCCCTCTTTCTTCCGCTCCGCAGCTTCAAGAATGGCCTGGATGGACTCCTCTTTTGCGTCGCCTATAAACCCGCAGGTGTTAAGAAGCAGATAATCCACCCTGCAGTCTTCTCCTTCTGGAACAATATCGAAAGAATCATCAACCTGGGCAAGAAGATGCTCAGTGTCAACGATGTTCTTCGAACAGCCCATTGTAATGACCTGCAATGTTTTACGCTCAGGAAGCGAACAAATGTCACGCATTTTCAGTGTCTTCAGATGCAGATTCCTCATCAGCCTCATCATTCATTTCCTCAGGCTCGGCGAAGTCAAATGAAGCATAGTGCTTGAGTTCATTGTACCATTCAACGACTTTTTTCATATGCGAAACATAGAACCTGTCGGAATCATAATCCGGCACAGCCTTGAGGAACAGGGCCTTGAGCTCCTCAGCCGAAGCCTTTGAAGTAGGAGCGTCGTTCTCCCCGAGCACTTCTTTCAGTTTGAGGAAGACCTCTTTCAGCTTCATCTCGCCTTCTGATGTATAAATCGAGATGTCGGCAAGAGTGGTTATGCGGGTCTTGATATCGAAACAAGTCCTTTTCTTGTCTGAAAGCGCCTCGGCGATTGCACCGGTGCGGGCCTGGGCAAGATAATAGTACAGGCCGTGCTGACCTGCTACAGAAAGAATTCTTGTAAGATCTGTTTTCATACTCAAATAATTAATCTTTAGTTATTTATTTCTGGAATCATCAGCGGGCGCACAATTGTGTCAATGCTCCTGTGAAGTTCTTCCAGATTACCGTTGTTCATTATGACATAATCAGCTTTGCTCCGGCAATCAGGCTGGTTCTCAATGCGTCTGCGTACTGCATCCGGATTTGAGTCATCCCGTGCACAAGTGCGTCTGACCCTTAAGCACTCTTCAGCGTCAACATATATGGACAGGTCATACGAACCGTCAAATAGCGGCTTCGACAACGCAATTGCCGATTCCATCGCCACTATCCCAGCCGGCTGTCTGTCTCTCCAACTTATAAAGTCCTTGAGCACAGCAGGATGGACAATGGTCTCGCATACTTTCAGATTTTCCTCTGATGAAAAGACTATTTCTGCAAGACGCTTCTTGTCAAAATGTCCATCACCGTCATACAGCCCTGTACCGAAAGCATCTTCAAGAGATTCTACAAGCATCGGCTCTATATCATACAGTTCCTTTGCCCGGCTGTCTGAATCATATACCGGTATCCCTGTTGACACAAGATACTTGCTGATTTCAGATTTCCCGGCCCCTATTCCGCCGGTTATCAATATTGTAAGACGCTTTCTCATCTCCCGCTCTCCAGACAATCAAAAACAGCAGGTTCAGTTTTCCAGTCAATCACTCCGGCGGGAAGCGACTCGGCAGAAGCAATGCACTGTCCTTTCAATGACTGTTCAAAGTCCTTGTAATCAATGATTATCCTTGCTTTTTCAGACGGATCAGACGACACCGGGAAAGCGCATCGGAAAGTCACGTTGGCATTGGATGGATATATTATCAGAGTCTTGCCTTTTGGTACATTCCGGCTGTAAACCGGCATAGAGGCCTTTATCTCCACATATCGCGAGACGTCCATCGCATAGCTTACTGCATCATCTGAAATTCTTACGCCCTTGATTTTCTCAAGCCTGGTCATTCCGTGAGCCGAATTTGAAAGTCCGTCAAGAGACATCGGTTCGGTGAACACTTTGTCAATCGAGGCAAGATGTGAGGGCTCTCCATAAACAGTCACTGAATCAGGCATCAGCCTCAATGGACTCGTATTGATATACTGCGGCTTGAAGCTGATAGAATACACAGGCTGAACAGGCACTGTTTTATGGCTTGCAGCAGGGAATCTGAATACCAATGTATCAGACACATAGACTTCCAGCTTGCTGCCTCCGCCAAAGATCTGCGCTGAATACCGTTCCAAATCTGAAGCAGTGACATAATAGAGTTCTTCACCTTTTCTGTGCATATCCTCAAATTTGAACTGTACAGTCACAGGCTTGCGTTTTTCCGCTTTTCTGAACCTTATATGGTTGAATCCGGCAGCCCGGCAGCGGGCCATCACTATAGCCTGGTTGGAGGACTCTCTTGAATGTCCCGGAATGTCGCACTGGGCAGTAACCGGAATCCTTACGAGTTCGGAATAATACAATGACAGATTGTGGGTCAGCCATATGGCAAAAGCCAACAAGAGAGAGATGACCAATATTTTCGCATCTCTCCCGCTGATATTTAACGATCTGGATATTTTTCCGAACACTTTAAGCATTGTCTGGCCTGATTACGGTCCGGAAAAGCAATTATTGCTGCTGACCGGCTGAGAAATCATTGACAAGGGAGTTCTTGTCAACCCTCAGCTTGACATCTCCGTCAACTTTGATAAGGACGGTCCTGTCGTTTTCCTTGACCTCATCCACGATGCCGTATATTCCTCCGATAGTAACCACCTTGTCACCTTTTTTCAGTCCCTGGCGGAACTTCTCAAGCTCTTTCTGCTGCTTGCGCTGCGGGCGGATCATAAAGAACCACATCACTACAAATATCAATGCAAGCATGAGCCACATTGACCAGCCGCCACCTTGCGGAGCCTGGGCGGCAGGATCCGCCTGAAGTATAAAATTCATCATATTATTAATAATTAACAATCGTACAAATATAAATAAGAATAAGGATTATGCCAAGGGAAAAATGGCGTCACGCTTTCACCTCTCCGTTCTTGGAAATTCTGCCCTCCGCCGCCATTTGCGTTATCAGCCTGTCCATCATTCCGTTAATGAATGAACTGCTTTTAGGCTGTGTGAAATATTTGGAAATCTCGACATATTCATTGATGGTGACGCTAACCGGTATGTCCGGAAAACTCTCGGCTTCTGACAGTCCGAGCACAATCAATGCGATATCTATGCAGTTGACCCTGTCTGAAGTCCAGCCTTTGAGAGAATCGCAGATCCTATTGAAATAAGATTCATATCCTGTAAATGCATTCTTGAGAAGCCGTCTTACGAATTCCCTGTCACTCTGGAGGTTGGAAGCCGGATTCTTCTTCCTCAGCAAATCGCTGAGATACAAGTCTGGCAGTCTCCACTGCTTTCCTGCGCCAAGGTCAGTCAATGTCCTGCAGCAGAAAGTAAGCGCATAGGCGAGATCATCACTCCAATAGATGGATTTGTCCTCAAGAATTGGATAGATCTGCTCGTTGTCAACAAATTCCTCCTCGAAAATCTTAGTGAAAAGGCGGCAGTCATCTTTAAGCGAGCGCTCCTCCGACTCCATGTATTTATGGAAATACGGTTTCTCCCTTATTGAATCAAGGACAGAACCCACAAGTATATCATAAGGCTGCCAGGTAAGTCCTTTCCTGGTGACAAGTTTCTGGAAATCAGGATCATTGTCCAGCAGGCGGGCAAGAGCGTTGTCGGCGAATTTCTCATTTGGATGAAGGTCTTCCTCAGTCGGATTGAATTTTTCCCTTGCCATCTTGATCCGGTTCCTGGCCTCGGCCGTAAGCGGTGAGACTATCGCAAGCATAAATAAATACAGGTCTCTGGTGGCCTCGCAACTGCTGTCCAGTTCCTCCATAGCCTGGTCAAGTGTCATTTTACCTGTCACTGCGTAGCCGTACAGCACCTTGAAGGCTTTTATCCTCAAAATTCTTCTGCCTAACATACTCTTCTGTCAAAATTTTTCCCAAAGATACTACCATTTTTGAAAAAAATACTTACATTTGGTAATAATTAATTTAAAAGGAAGGGATATGTATAACGAAGATTACGAGGGAGGGTATTCCCGCGACCGCTCTGGCGATGAAATTTACTCCAAGCCGATCAGGGCTGGCAAGAGAACGTATTTCTTTGATGTCAAGGCTACTAAAGGAAACAACGATTTCTATCTCACCATCACTGAAAGCAAGAGAAGGACAGAACAGGACGGCCGTTTCTCTTACGACAAACACAAGATTTTCCTTTACAAAGAGGATTTCGACAAGTTTGCGGAAGGCCTTCAGGATGCGGTTGATTATATCAAGAGCAAATGCCTGAAAGACGAGAGCCCAGCTCCAAGACACGAGAACAGTGCCGCAGAGCCTGCTGATGGCAGTCAGGAGACAGTCGCTTCTGATCCTGATATTTTCTAAATCAGTTATCAAGTTAATAAAAGGCTGACTAAACATACTCTACAGTCGGTTCGGCATATCAGGACAGAACTTTTGTTCTGCTTGCTGGATAATGACGTGGAGTTTTAGTCGGTCTTTTGTTATCAGAAAATTATCGTTATATTTGAAAATATGAAAACCTGACTGAGTTTAGACATTATGAAAGGTAAAATATTGTTGAAAAATATAACCTGCAATGGAGAACAATGCGACATCCGTATTGAAAAAGGCCGCATAGCGAAGATAATGCCCCATACAGAAAAATCCGGAGCCGATGGGGATACGGGTGATGCCGGAGTTGTTGACTGCACGGGCAGGGCGGCGATGCCGGCTTTTGTGAATATGCACACTCACGCGGCAATGTCCCTGATGAGGGGAATCGAGGAAGATGTGCCGCTCGACGCCTGGATTGACAGAATATGGAAGGTGGAATCCAGGATTGACAGTGACTTCGTATATTGGGGCACGAAGGTGGCAGCCCTGGAAATGATCAAAACGGGCACGGCCACATTCAATGACCAGTATTGGTATTCTCCGGCAGCAAGGGAGGCCGCAGTTGAAATGGGTATCAGGCCGGTTATATCATACGTAGTACTTGATCATAAACTCAAAGATGAGGCAGAAAGGCAGAAAGAACAGTGTATCAGAATGTTCGAGGATTCACAAAAATGGAGTCAGGGCATTTTTGCAATAGCTTTCCACGCTATCTATTCAGTCAGCGAGGAAATGATGCTATGGTCATCTGGATTCGCCAGGAAACACGGCCTGAAACTTCACATTCATCTGAGCGAGACTGAAAAAGAAGTCAAAGACTGTCAGGCTGAAAATGGCGGGCTTTCCCCTGTCGAGTATCTTGACAGATTGGGAATACTTGACAGTGACGTAATCGCAGCCCATACTCTTTGGCTGAGTGACAAAGACGTTGAGATTCTCGGCAGGCGCAAGGTCAACTGTGTGCACAATATCAACTCAAACACGAAGCTCGCCTCAGGTTACCGCTTCAGATACAATGAATTACGCGACGCCGGGGCTAATGTTTGCATTGGCACTGACGGGTGCGCATCATCAAACAATCTTGATATGCTCGAAGCGCTCAAGACTTCGGCGCTATTCCAGAAATCCTGGAGAAACGACCCAAAAGCATTACCGCTTGACGAACTGATTGCTCTCGGAACGAAGAATGGAGCTGATGCTCTCGGACTTGAAACCGGAAGGCTTGAGGAAGGGCGCATCGCCGACATCTGCATCGTTAATACCGACAATTCGTTTTTCCTTTCTCCGGGCAGTTTTCTTTCCAACTACATTTATTCGGCGCATAGCGACTGCATCGAATCGGTGATTGCAAACGGCCGTTTCATTATGCATAACAGGCAGGTTGATGGTGAGAAGGAAATTTTGGAGAATGCCCGCAAGGAGCTCAGGAAAATATTGTGATAATAACATATAAGCAATTTAAAATCATATAGATATGGATGAAAGAACTAAAAGGATATTCAAAGCGGCGGAATATGTTAAAAGCAAATTGCAGGGCCGTGAGCCCGTTGTGGGCATTGTGCTTGGAAGCGGCCTTGGGAAGCTTGCTGAACGCATAGAGGACCCGATTACAATCCCATACAGGGAGATTCCGGGATTCCCTGTATCAACCGCCATAGGCCACAAAGGCAATTTCATCATCGGCGTTCTCGGAGGAAAGACCGTGATTGCGATGCAGGGCAGGATACATTATTATGAAGGTTATCCGATGGATCTTGTGACGCTGCCTATTCGTGTGATGAAAGTGCTCGGAATCAAGAATCTCTTTGTGTCAAACGCAGCCGGAGGAATAAACTTCGATTTCCGCGTCGGTGACCTGATGGTCATCAAGGATCATATCAATATGCTTCCGAACCCGCTTGTCGGGCCGAATATGGAAGAGTTCGGACCAAGATTTCCGGATATGACTCATCCTTATGACAAGGCATTGATTGCCAAAGCAAAAGAACTGGCAACTGAAATGGGACTTGAGCTTAAGGAAGGTGTATATATCGCAGGCACCGGCCCTTCATACGAGACTCCTGCGGAATGGCATTTCTTCAGGACAATCGGTGCTGACGCAGTGGGAATGAGCACTGTTCCGGAGGTAATCATCGCAAGGCATTCTGAAATTCCGGTTTTCGGCATGTCGGTTATCACGAACGCTGCACAGAAAGAATTCGCAGCTGACTACAAGAATGACGGGGACGATGTTGTCAAAGCGGCCGATGCCGCTGCTGACAAGATGACCGAACTGTTCAGCAGGCTGATAGAGTCTATATAAAGCCTTGATATGGAGAATTTTGGTTTTTTGAGAGTGTCAGCCGCCGTGCCAAGTGTCAAAGTGGCTGATGTTGAATCAAATGTGAAGGAGATTTGCTCGGCTGTCGCTGAAGCGGAAAAGAATTCAGTATCACTTTTGGTGTTTCCCGAGCTGTCTGTCACCGGCTATACTTGCGGAGATCTTTTCGGACAGGAGCTGCTTATCAGGAGAGCGGAAGACGGAATCCGCTCAATCAAGGCGTTTTCAAGGGGCAAGAAAGTGACTCTGGCAGTCGGCGTGCCTGTACGGGTGAAAGGACGATTGTACAACTGTGCGGCTGTAATACACAACGGTTCGCTGCGAGGCCTTGTACCCAAGATTTTCCTGCCGACATATAATGAATTCTACGAGTCAAGATGGTTTTCAAGCGGCTCGGACTTCTTAAACGGGAAGCGCGCTGAAAATGGTGCCCTGAGGGATGACGGAAAGAGCTGTTTCAATAGTTCCGCAGGCGATACAATCAGCTATGCAGGAGCTAAAGTGACTGTTTATCCAAACATACTGTTTTCATTGGGACACAGCACTTTCGCTGTAGAGATTTGCGAGGATCTCTGGACACCGGCCCCGCCTTCATCCTACAATGCATTGGCCGGAGCAGAGATTATTGTAAACCTGTCGGCGAGCAACGAACTTCTGATGAAACACCAGTACCGCAAATCGCTTGTGTCACAGCAGTCAGCAAGGACAATATCGGCTTACGTTTACTCATCGTGCGGCTATGGAGAGTCCACCCAGGATGTCGTATTCGCCGGTTCGTCAATGATTTGCGAAAACGGGGCCTTGTTGGGAGAAAACAAGCGTTTCTCGATGGAGCCATCGTCAATCACCGCTGATATTGATGTCGAGAAACTCAGGACATTGAGGCAGAAAGAGAGCACTTTCCATTTCGTATCGCCTGACGGGAAAACTGACGGCGACTTATCATCAAATTATATAACGATTCCGGCAGGCGGAGGAGCGGATACCGATTTCGAGGAGATGCTTCTGAGGCACGTGGAGGCCCATCCGTTCGTACCGGGATATGAAGATACCATTGGCGGAAATAGACAGAATATTGAGGCTGAGCGGGAAAGAAACAGCAGATGCGAGGAGATAACATCAATTCAGGTAATGGGACTTGCGACAAGACTCGCACATATCAATTGCCGTTCAGCTGTTATAGGTATTTCAGGCGGACTTGACAGCACTCTTGCACTGATTGTCTGCGTTATGGCATTTGACCAGCTCGGCTGGGACAGGAAACGTATTGTTGGCGTCACAATGCCGGGATTCGGGACAAGTGGAAGGACCCGTGGAAATGCCTGGGATCTTATGGAAGAGCTTGGTGTCACGGCATTGGAAATCCCCATCGGAGACGCTGTGGCACAACACTTTAAAGACATCGCACAGGATCCTTCACAGCAGGATGTCACGTACGAGAATTCTCAAGCGAGGGAGCGGACCCAGATTCTGATGGACCTGGCCAACAAAGAAGGGGGGATCGTTGTCGGAACGGGAGATCTGTCGGAACTTGCGCTCGGATGGGCCACTTACAATGGAGACCATATGTCAATGTACGCTGTCAATGCGGGTATTCCGAAGACTTTGGTAAAATATATTGTTGCCTGGGCTGCAGACAACAAGTTCGGGGAAGTCAGTCCTTTGAGAACGGGACGTTCTGTAAGACAAATACTTATGGACATTATTGACACGCCTATCAGCCCGGAGCTGAAACCTGCGGACGAAAAGGGAGAGATTACCCAGAAGACTGAGGACTTAGTCGGTCCTTATGAGCTTCACGATTTTTTCCTGTACAATTTCTTCAGATTCGGATACTCCCCTGCCAAATTGTATTTCCTTGCCAAAAAGGCTTTTGCAGGTGTTTATGAGGAGGAGGTGATTCTCAAATGGCTCAAGACTTTCATCCGGAGATTCTTCTCGCAGCAGTTCAAGAGGTCCTGCCTGCCGGACTGTCCGAAAGTGGGCTCAGTGTCACTTTCGCCGCGGGGAGACTGGAGAATGCCGTCAGACGCCTGGAACACAATGTTCATCAATGAAATATAATGTTGTACAATAATGAAAACCACGATAATCATGTCATCATTTCTGGCCGGGCTTTTCTTCTGGAACTGCCAGGCACAATCCAAGTTTGACTCCCTTGACAATGAGGGGTTCTCTGAAATCCTGAAAGATACTGCTGTACAACTGGTAGATGTCAGGACTCCGGCGGAATATTCTGAGGGCCATATACCTGATGCATTAAACATCAATGTGATGGATGAAGGATTCCTGTCAGCTGCGGTTTCAGCATTAAGCAAGGACAGAACTGTTGCCGTTTACTGCCGAAGTGGCAGGAGAAGCAAGAATGCGGCTGTACAACTTGCAAAAGAGGGATTCAAAGTGGTGGAACTTGATGGAGGATTCATTGGTTGGAATGGCCCGAAAACGGAACCTGAAAATTAATTCAAAATGCCTTTTTACAAACAAGATACAATATGCGCCCCTGCCACCATCCCAGGAACAGGGGCGATTTCAGTCATCAGGGTCAGCGGACCGGATGCACTGGAAATAACTGGCCGGATTGTTTCCTGTAAAAACGGAAGCATCTCTGAATGTGATGGTTACAGAATAAAATACGGAACAGTCCTCGACGAGGCCGGAGAGACTCTTGACGAAGTGCTGGTCAGTGTTTTCCGGGCACCGCATTCCTACACAGGCGAGAATTCCGTGGAGATTTCCTGTCACGCTTCTACATACATTGTTTCAGGCATTATACAGAAACTTGTCAGATTCGGCGCACGCTGCGCTGCACCTGGAGAATTCACCCAGCGGGCATTCCTGAACGGCAAACTGGATCTCGCGCAGGCTGAAGCTGTTGCTGACGTTATCGCCGCGCAAAGCAAATCAGCGCACAAAGTAGCTATGAACCAGCTTAAAGGAGGTTACTCCAATGAACTTAAACAATTGAGGGACAAGTTGCTGAAGATGACTTCCCTGCTTGAACTTGAGTTGGATTTCAGCGAGGAGGATGTTGAATTCGCAAGCCGCACTGAGCTACGCTTCCTTGTCGATGAGGCGATTCGGCATATACACAGGCTGACGGACTCATTCAAAGTAGGAAACGCATTGAAAAACGGTGTTCCCGTAGCGATAATCGGATCTGTCAATGCCGGGAAGAGCACTTTACTAAACTCCCTCATCGGAGAGGACCGCGCAATAGTTTCTGATGTTGCAGGCACAACCCGTGACACTGTCGAGGAAACATTCAATATCGGAGGAGTGCTTCTGAGATTCATCGATACTGCCGGAATCCGGAAAACCGATGAAGCTGTTGAGCGGATAGGAATTGAGCGCTCACTCAAAAAAATGTCGGAGGCTTCAATTGTGCTCGGTGTCGCAGATTGTAGCCGCGAATACGATAATCTCATATCAGATATCAGTTTTCTTCTGGACAATGTCGATCTTGCAGAACAGCGTCTGCTCTTGCTCTTGAACAAGTGCGATATTTTAGGTTATGGTGACAATAAAAACGATTCAATATCTTATAACAAAAATGTTAATGTGTTTAACAGGATTGTTTCATTTATTGATAATAAAATAGATAAAGCCAATATAATCCCAATTTCAGCGAAAACGGGTTTTGGGTTATCAACATTGCTTGAACGCCTTTCTGAAACTGCTTCATCAATCGTCGGAACGACAGATTCGACTCTCGTAACGAATATACGTCATTATGAAGCTCTTTCCAACGCTGCTGTGGCCCTCTCAAGAGTCAGCGCCGGACTCTCCCCCGCTTCAGTTCCGGCTGATTTCGCATCCGTAGCTCCTGACTTGTCCACTGATTATTCTGACAACTACTCCATATACGAAGCGGCTCTCCCGCCCGATCTTATCGCCCAGGACCTCCGCGAAGCTCTCCACCATCTCGGCTCCATCCTCGGTGACATCACCACTGACGAAGTCTTGGGGAACATCTTCAAGAACTTCTGCATCGGCAAGTGATACAAAGAAAAGAAAAGCATAAAAAGAGAAAATATAAATCCGTAAAGTGCGA
>JBJEBM010000109.1:0-37650 GCA_051870055.1 Candidatus Cryptobacteroides sp. | reverse complement strand
GGGGAGAATGACAGCGAGATGGACAAATGGCTGTCCAAAGTCAAGGAAATCCTGGTCAGCCCTGACGTTAACGCACTCGAACTGCTTGACATCATACACAACGACCTTATCTCCACCTCGATAATGGTATTCACTCCAAAGGGTGAGCAGAAAAGCATACAGAAAGGAGCTACAGCCCTGGATTTCGCCTATATGATTCACACGGAAATCGGCAACAAGGCGATTGCGGCCAAAATCAATATGAAACTCGTGCCGCTTTCTTCGCAGCTCAAGACTGGAGACCAGGTCGAGATTATCACAGCGGAAGACCAGCAGCCGAAAAAGGAATGGCTGGACTTTCTCCAGACAAGACACGCCAAAAGCCTCGTGATGGACTGGTTCAGAGCGGACAAGGCCAGATACATAAAAGCCGGTCGCGAGGAACTGGCAGGAAAGCTGAAATCAATGGGCATCAGATTTGAAGAGAATACTGTCCGCAATCTGGCGGCCGCGCTGGAGGTTAAAAACACCGACGAGTTCCTGTTCCGTTTCGGGATAGGTTACATAAGGTTCGAGACCATAGCAGAACTTGTGGACCGGAGGGGCGAAAGCGTTTTCTGGCATTTCCCTTGGAAAAACAGGAACAACGGGACGGAAAAATCGTCCGGCAAGGGCAGAAGCTTCATTATCAACGACCCGGGCGACGGGCACAAATACATTTTCGCCAGCTGCTGCCATCCGATTCCTGGCGACCCTGCGGTAGGATTCCTGTCTCCCGACGGCACGATAACCGTCCACAAAAAGACCTGCGGAGTGGCTGAAAACATTGCCTCCAAACACGGGGACTGGATAGTCAGGCTCAAATGGAACACCGCCGGCGGCGCCTCGTTCCCTGTCAGGATAATGCTGAAGGGAATTGACAGGGTCGGACTGCTCAACGAGATAACCGGATACATATCCCTCGTGATGGGGGTTAATATGAGGAGACTGAATCTCAATACCGAGGACGGCATTTTCGAAGGTTACATCGATATGCTTGTACACGACCGCGACGTGCTCGACTCGATGATAGAGAAACTGAAGGGGATCAAAGGCATACAGGACGTTATGCGAAGTGTGATTTGAACAAAGCTTATTGCCGCGCCAGCACTGGCGACAAGACATACATAAATGAAGATGAACAGATATTTAAATAGAATCATACCTGCTGTTCCGGTGGCGCTCGCACTCGGATCAATATTCTTCTCGCATTCCTGTGCGAACACGACCACTCCTCCAAGCGGAGGAGACAAGGACACTATTCCTCCGGTGATTGTGAACATCAGCCCGCTTCCCGGCACTGTAAACGTTCCGGTGCATAATAGTACGATTACAATTACATTCAACGAGTATTTCACAGTAAAGGACCCGAAAGCCATCTTCCTTTCTCCTCCATTGGAAAAGAACCCGAAATACAAAATCAGGGGAAAATCCCTCATCATTTATTTCGAATCGGATCTGGACTCGAACAGGACATACACACTTGACCTGACCAATGCAATCGCCGACAACAATGAGGGCAATATGTTCCCGGGATACACCCTGATGTTCTCAACCGGTGAGAAAATAGACTCGATGGCAATGACGGGAGTTGTAAGGGACTGCAACACCCTTGAACCAATAAAAGGGGCTACAGTTATGCTCTACAAGGACCTCAGCGATTCTGCGGTCTTCAAGCATCGTCCTGACGCCGCTGTCAAGACAGACGACTGGGGATTCTTCGCCCTGAGGAACATCGCCGACACCACATACCGGCTGTACGCGGTCAGAGACGAGAGCTCCAACAATATATACGATCCGGACAATGACCGTATTGCATTCATAGACAGCATTATAAGGCCTACATTGATTGCTTCCGACGAACTTCCTGAACTGATGAAATACGATATGGAGGACACCCTCCACTGCATGGCAAGGCGCGAGGAGCACGAACTGGTAATGTTCCGTGAAAAGCCTTCCAAACAGTTGATAATGAGCAAAGTCAGGACAGATGCACGGTCAATGTACATAACGTTTATGGCCCAGAACGCCCAGATTGACACAATGTGGATAAGAGGTGTACCTGCCAACAAGCTTATAACCCAGTTCAACATTGAGAGGGACAGCCTGGAAATCTGGGTGAACGACCGCAGGAAACAGCCTGACACTCTGCATCTGTTCGTCGATTACCTGAGAACAGACTCGACAGGCATTTTCGAGCCATATACAGACCATATCCGTCTTGCGATGGAGAAATCCGGAGGCAAATCCAAGAGTTCCCGCCGTGACATCAAACACGAGGACACCACCTGCGTCATGACGGTTACTGCGGAGCCGGAGAACATAGAGCAGTACGGATTCGGAATCGAATTCCGCCATCCGATAATCTATGAGAACTTTGACTCTCTCCAGCTTATTTCCGTCAATCCGAAGCAGCAGGAGACGAAAATGAAATTCAGCATCACACGAGACAGCCTGAATTTAAGAAAATATGTGCTGATGCCTGAGGGAGAATTGAGAAGCGGATATGAATACAGGCTGAAAGTTCCGTGGAGAAAGTTCCGGGACATCAACGGTTTCTACAACGACAGCTCGGAAGTGAAAGTGTCGCTTCCGAAAGACGAGAAACTGAGCACTCTCACCCTTAACCTGTCGTCTGTGCACGACAAATACATCGTGGACCTTCTCAATGAGAAGAGGGACAAGGTGTTGAGATCATACATAATCGACTCCGACAAGTCACTGAAATTCCCTTATCTCAAAGAAGGCAAGTATTCGGTGCGCATCACGGAGGACAAGAACAGAAACGGAATCGTGGACACCGGGAACCTGCTGGAACACCGGCAGCCGGAGAAGGTTAAATTCTACAAACTCAAGGACGGCTCTTATGTTCTCAATGTGAAAGAATCCACCGAAATCGAGCAGAACATTGACATCAGCCAACTTTTCGCCAATTGACAGCATTATGAGAATCAAACAGATATACTGTATCATTATCGCAATTGCGTTCATTCCGGCAGGTGCGTTCGCCAAGAAACAGCCCAAAGTGGTCATCCCGGTCAGGGACACCCTTCTGGCTGAAACTCCCGACAGCGCATTCATACAGGTCGGAGACAGCACGATCACCGCGGTTCACTCTGGGGACACACTGTCCATAGGTTTCGAACCGGAGTATTCCGACGAATATCTGGATACAGTCAATATAAAGAAAAAGAAGACGATAAACGATTATTCAATGATCGGCGTGCAATACGGCATTGCCCTGAACCAGATGCGTTTCAATCCGTCCAAGAAACAGGGTATGCTGATGACCCCAGTCAATTTCGGCGTCGTCTATACCAGATATGGAAAGATGTTCGGATATATGCCGTATTTCGGGTTCCAGGCCGGCCTCTTCTACGGACAGGACGGTTATGTCTTCAAGAAAGACAAGGAGACCGGGGATTATACCGAGACAGTGGACGGAGCTGTGAAAGCGACATACTCATACCTTGAAGTACCGCTTCTCGCCCATCTTCACGTGGATGTCTGGAAATTGAAACTCATTGTGAATGTGGGACTTTACGGGGCTTATCGAATGAATGTAGAACGTGAGGGAGAGCGTGTTGATCCGAATTATGTGAACAAATTCTACGACTACGACAGACGGTTCGACTACGGAATCAAGGCCGGAGCCGGCATAGGCCTGATGCTCGACCCTATCGAGTTCCATATCACGGCAGCATACAGGGCGTCACTTGGAACCCTTTACGACCCTGACTACAACAGCCAGTATTATTACCGTTTCGCATATCCGTCCGACATCATAATTTCAGCCGGCATACACGTCCAGCTGACAAAGAGAACAGGAAAGACAAAGGCAGAGCTTCGGAAAGAAGCCAAATCATTCGTATATAATGACACGATTACAGACACTTCAGGCGCAGATAGGAGCCGTTAGAATAGGCAGTGGCTGCCCTATAGCTGTGCAGACTATGTGCAACACCCACACGTACGATGTAGAAGGCACAGTGGCCCAATGCATAAGAATGGCGGAAGAGGGAGCAGACATTATCCGGATCACTGTCCCGGGACTTCAGGATGTCCCTAAAATGAAGGAAATCCGGGAAAGGCTGAGGAATACGGGAATTAATACTCCCCTTGTGGCCGACATACATTTTTCTTCCGAGACGGCAATAGCGATAGCCCCGTTTGTGGAAAAAGTCAGAATCAATCCGGGCAATTTCAATAAAGACTTCGATGAAGCCAGCAGGCAGCTGAGACGCCTGCTTGAAGTATGCAGGGAGCACGGGACAGCAATACGTATCGGACTGAATCACGGTTCTCTCGGCGATAGAATCACAAATCTGTACGGTAACACCCCACAGGCTATGGCAGAGGCTGCAATGGAATGGATAAATCTCTGCAAATCAAATAATTTCTACAATGTGACTGTATCCCTGAAGTCAAGCAATACATCCGTGATGGTGGAAGCGTACAGAATCCTTGCGGAGAAAATGAAAGCTTCAGGCACTGTATTCCCCATGCACGTCGGAGTGACAGAAGCCGGCAACGGAGACTCGGGACGCATCAAATCCTGCGTGGGAATATCCTCACTGCTGTCAGAAGGCATAGGAGACACGGTGAGAGTTTCCCTTACAGAAGATCCTGTGAATGAGATACCTGTAGGAAGATATCTTGAGCAGAGATATGACGGAAAGCTTGTATCCTCATTAAGAAATGTCAGAATTGAAGGGAAAACGGCTGAGGCGGTATATGACTCCCCGTCGAGAGAACGGCTTATGCTCGACTTTGCCTGCGATTTCGGCAAACGTCTCATGGACAAGGAACTGGACGAAGTCAAATTGTCAGGAACATATATCTGTGATGGCAATAAAGTGGATATAGTCAGTTCCGGAACCGGCGAATACCTTGAAGACGAGCTGATGCAGGCCACAAGAAGACGTTTCTACAAACCTGAATATATCGCATGCCCTGGTTGCGGCAGGACGATGTACAATCTTCAAGACACCTTCGAAAAGGTAAAGGAGCGGACATCCCATCAGAAAAATGTGGTGATAGCCGTTATGGGATGCATTGTGAACGGTCCCGGCGAAATGGCAGATGCCGACTGGGGATATGTGGGGGAAGGAAACGGTAAAGTGTCAATATACCGCCGTAAAGAGGCTGTAATGCGTCACATCCCTGAGAACGAGGCAGTTGACCTGCTCGTAAAACTCATAGAAAACGAAAAGTGAATCTTTGGCAGAATTTACTCAACTTCCTGTTCCCCAGGGACAGGAAGTTTTTTTACTATCACCTTGTCAATCCTCGCACCGTCCATGTCGGCAACTTCGAATGAGAAGCCTTCCCACTCGATTCCCTCACCTGACTTGGGGACGTGTTCAAGTATCTCAAGAAGGAGACCTCCGACTGTGGAGAAATCGTAGTCTTCGATATTCTCGTCGAGGCCGAAATGCGTAAGGAAATCATACATAGAGCACTGCCCG
The DNA here is from genome assembly GCA_051870055.1 of Candidatus Cryptobacteroides sp. Classification (GTDB taxonomy): domain Bacteria; phylum Bacteroidota; class Bacteroidia; order Bacteroidales; family UBA932; genus Cryptobacteroides. The sequence continues at coordinate 32,164 of JBJEBM010000109.1, read as the reverse complement.
TCAACATACCAGCCGTCACCATCCTTCCGCTCGATTATGTCAGGCTCTTTCATCTGCTCCTGGGCGTTCATATTGCCCACCAAGGCATCGAAGATGTCCTTGAGGGAAATGATGCCGGCCAGACCACCGAATTCATCGCAGACCAGCGCCCTGTGAATCCTCTCGGACTTCATATATTCCAGAACCGCATAGACACTCATATTCTCGTGCACATAGTGCGGTTCCTTGACCATATTCCTGAGATTGAACTCACCTCCGCTCCTGAGAGCCGCAAGATAATCCTTGATTGACAGCACTCCGGCAACGTGGTCAAGGTCACCCTCCACCACCGGATATTGCTCGAAAATTGTGCCTTCAATTATCTTTATAGTCTCAGCCTCGGTCATCTCAAGGTCAAGCCAGACAATGTCGTCCCTCAAGGTCATAATCGTGCTTACGCTCAGGTCACCAAGAGTGAAAACCCTCTCGACAATATCCTGTTCGACTGGCAGGACCTCACCCTCGTCTTTGCCTTCCTCTATCATTGACTTTATCTCATCCTCCGTGACTTTGCTTTCGCACTCCTTGATTCTCAGGATTTTTGTGCATATTGCGGTGCATTTCGCAAGGGCCCAGACAATCGGGGAAGCAATCCACGATACGAAACGCATCAAACCGGAAAGTGCCTTGGCCACCTTCTCAGGATTCGACATAGCTATGCGTTTTGGAACCAGTTCGCCTATGAGAATGGACAGGAACATCACAATGAACACAATGACCGCCTTCGCAATCACGCCTGCTGTGCCGGGATTCAGCCCCCATCCGACAAATACTTCTGCAAAATCACGGGCCAGAGTGTCACCTGAGAATATACCGGTAAGAATTCCGACAAGGGTGACTCCCATCTGGACTGCGGAAAGGAACTTGTCCGGATCGGAGGAAAGCTTCAGGGCGGCCTTTGCTGCTTTGTCCCCCTTCGCTGCCTCCGCATTCAGTTTGGACTTCCTGGACGATATCATCGCTATCTCAGACATCGAGAACAGTCCGTTCACCAAGATTAGCAGAAATATTATAAAAGCTTCCATATCAGTTATTTAAGTTCAGCCACAATTGTTTCAGCCGCCTTGATTTCCTGCCCGAGATGAACCTTCACCTCAGCATCCAACGGCAGAAAGATATCAAATCTGGACCCGAACTTGATGATGCCGCACTGCTTTCCCCTCTCTTCAATGCTGCCAGTCTCCGAATAGCATACAATTCTTCTGGCGAAAGTGCCGGCAATCTGCTTGAAAAACACCTCGCCGTGACCTGTGTCAATGGCTGTGGATGAATGCTCGTTCTCCTCGGCGGCCTTGGGAAGGAATGCGAGAAGATACTTGCCGGGATGATATTTATAATAGGACACACGCCCGCCGACAGGCCAGAAATTGGCGTGGACATTGAAAAAATCCATATAAACCGAGACCTGTATGCATTCTCTTTTCAGGTACTCTTTCTCAAATGTCTTCCGTATGATCACCACTCTTCCGTCAGCTCCGGATGTTACCAGATTGTCTCCGGAAGGAGTGTGCCTGACTGGAACTCTGTGAAACCAGAAAACGAAAAAAGCGAAACCGGTCAATACAGCAGCGATTCCCCACGACAAAGCCTTGATTTTGATAAATTCCAAGCTTATATAGACCAGCACGGCGCAGACAAGCCACGCAATCGCAATGGTTCCGTATGAGTTTTTGTCAATCTTCATAAAAAAGTGCAGTTGCAGATTTCAAACTCCAAAGATAGGAATAAAAAATCAATTAGGAAAACCGCAGTCAGAATATGTTCATAAGAATCAGGTAAAGGGCGCCTATCGGTATTGAGAACAATGTGCTGTCAAATCTGTCCAAAAGGCCACCGTGCCCGGGTATTATCACACCTGAATCCTTGACCAGATAATAACGTTTCCACTGTGACTCGAAAAGATCGCCATATACTCCGGCGATATCCATTATCACAGCAAGCACAATGGCGTGAAACAGGGAAATATCTATACTCATCGTATATTTTATGACAACTGCCGCAAGCACAGAGCAGAACATTCCTCCCCAGAATCCGACCCAGGTTTTCTTGGGTGAGATTTCAGGGAATAGTTTCTTCGGGAAATACTTTCCAAGTGAACAGCCGAATACGAATCCGCCAATGTCCGATGCCCAGATCAGGATGAAGAAATAGAGCAGGAAATGCCCGTTGAACTCATTGTTGAAAAAGACAATGAGGTTCGACAGCGAAAGCGGGACAGCTATATACAGAATAGCCGTATAAATATCGGAAAACTTTCCGAACTCTGTCTTGTCCTTGACATACAAGGAATTCACCATCACGATTATTGTCGGCAATATCGCTATCGCGACATATTTGGCCTGCACATCGTAGGCCATGGTCAGGAACAGGAGCACAAACAGCGTCTCTCCTGACAGGATGGCAAGAATCCTCGAAAATTTATACCTGTACTTCATCGTAATGGTATAAAACTCGTGCATCATCACGCCCATTATGAACATAATTAAAGCGGCGAACAGGAATTTGCTCACAGTCAGGCCTGCCAGCATAATGCAGACAAAAGCGACACCGGAAATAGTCCTTTTAACTGTATTGTTCATTTGGTTTAAGTTTTTAGTACACAATTAAAATCAGGCTTCAGAAGGCACCTGGGCGTCTTCCGGCGGTTTGACCTTGGGTCCAAGTATTCTTTCCACGTCCTCAGCGAAAATGACCTCTTTCTCAAGCAAAAGGGCGGCCATCTGGAGGAAGCCCTCTTTATGCTCGGTCAGGAGTTTCAAAGTGCGGTCGTGGATATATGAGACAAGGCTCTTTACTTCCTCATCTATCAGTTCAGCTGTCTTTTCGCTGTAAGGTTTGGTCAGATCATAGCCACGGGAACCGGTAGAGTCATAATATGACAGTTCTCCGACTTTCTCGCTCATTCCGTAATACTTGACCATTCCGTATGCCATCTGGGTAAGCCGTTCAAGATCGTTCTGGGCGCCTGTTGAAGGCTCGCCGTTGACCATTTCCTCGGCCACACGGCCACCTATGAGGGAACACATCTCATCCATCATCTGGGATTTCGTCCATAGTTTGCGCTCCTCAGGAAGATACCAGGCTGCTCCGAGAGCCTGTCCGCGCGGGATAAGAGTCACTTTGAACAGGGGATGTGCATAAGGAAGAAGCCAGCTGACAGCAGCGTGACCGGCCTCGTGATGGGCAATCGAACGCTTCTCCACAGGCGTGATGATGGAGGACTTGCGCTCGAGTCCGCCGATAATCCTGTCCACTGCGTCGAGGAAATCCTGTCTGTCAATCTGAGGTTTGTCTTTCCGCGCCGCGGTCAGCGCAGCCTCATTGCAGACATTCGCGATATCAGCCCCGGAGAAACCCGGAGTATGCTTCGCCAGAAATTCAACATCAAAATCAGGCTCGAGTTTCAGGCCTTTCAAATGCACTTTGAATATTTCAACACGCTCCTTCAACTCAGGAAGTTCCACGTGAATCTGCCTGTCGAAACGGCCGGCCCTCAAGAGAGCCTTGTCCAGAATGTCAGCCCTGTTCGTTGCCGCAAGAATGATGACTCCGGAATTGGTATCAAATCCGTCCATCTCCGTAAGCAGCTGGTTCAGTGTATTTTCCCGCTCGTCATTCGATGAGAATCCTACGTTCTTGCCCCTGGCGCGGCCCACTGCGTCAATCTCGTCGATGAACACTATGCAAGGAGCTTTCTCTTTTGCCTGGCGGAACAGGTCGCGAACCCTTGAAGCGCCCACGCCTACAAACATTTCCACAAAATCAGAACCGGAAATGGAGAAGAACGGAACATTGGCCTCACCGGCTACGGCTTTTGCAAGCAAGGTCTTGCCGGTACCCGGAGGGCCCACAAGGAGCGCTCCCTTCGGAATCTTTCCTCCGAGTGCGGTATATTTTGCAGGATTCTTCAGGAAATCAACTATTTCCATCACCTCTTCCTTCGCTCCATACAGACCGGCCACATCCTTGAATGTAACTTTCACCATATTCTTGTCAGCCAGTTTCCCAGTAGATTTACCAACACTGAAAATGCCGCCCTGCGCACCAGGTCCGCCAGCACCCATATTCCTGTTGAAGCCGCGGAACATAAATACCCACATCAGGATCAGCAGCACCGGGAACAGGAACCAGTTGAGAATCTGGCCCCAAACCTTGTCGTCATTCTCAAGCACCACCTTGAAACGGTCCTCTTCAGGAAGCTCTGAGTTAAGAAGCCCGAAATCCACCTCGGGGTTGAACTTGTTGGAAACATAGAACCAGAAATGCGGGGACGAGGCAGGCACCTTTCCATTGAATCTGGAAGAGTACTTGGACAGGCGGTCAGGCCTTATGACCACTTCCCCCTTGAACTCATTCCGGACGAAAACAATATCTTTGACATCACCGGCCTTGATCATAGTCTCGACCTCGGCCCATTCTATCTTCTGCGGCTTAGTTCCGCTGTTGTTGAAAAGCATCCAGATTATCCCGGCTATAATCAATATATAGAGCCAGGACAGTCCGACATTGACAGTGATGATTTTCGGTTTTCCCTTATTGTCTTTGTTTGCCATCTGCGTAGAATTAGATTTTGTCCGGATCAGTTTTGCGGCGGCTGACCCTCCTTGCCGATGCCCTTACCTTTGAAGAAGCCTTGGGCTTGATTCTCGATGAAACAGCCTCTTCCACAACCGGCTCATCTGTGTATTCCTTACGGGGAGCGTCAGCCCACAGGTCCTCAAGCCTATAGAACTCCCTGTACTCTGTAAGGAAGACATGAACCACAACATCAGAATAGTCGAGGATAATCCAGAAATCATTTTCCAAGCCCTGCATACGGACCACCTTGAGTCCGCATTTCTCCTGCATCTTGACAAGAATATTGTCGGCTATCGCAGCGACAGCAGTCGTGGAATCCGCGTTGCAGACCACGAAATAGTCGGAGATTGCCGAACCTATCGGCCTCAGGTCAAGCGAAACCACATTCTGCCCTTTCTTTTCGAGCATAGCATCCGTTATGACCTTAAGAACTTTATTTTCCATTTCAGTTATGTTTTTATAATTTTGTTGTAATAAAATACAAATATAAAACAAAAATCAATCCAATGAAAACTGAAATGCCTATAACGTGGTTCGACGTCATCGATTCCACCAATTCTGAAGCTAAAAGGCGAATATCGGGCATTGACAAAATGGCAGTAATCGCAGCCAAGTTCCAGACAGCGGGCAGAGGGCAGCGGGGAAACAGATGGTCCAGCGCTGACGGAGAGAACCTGACCTTTTCCATTGCATTGAAATTCGGGGAAGAGACTGGCGAGCTTCTGAAAGCGTCATCGCAATTTGCCCTGAGCGAGCTGGCGGCCCTCTCGGTGCATTCTTACCTGTCAGGCTTGGGGATTGAAGCGAGAATCAAGTGGCCGAATGACATCTATGTAAGGAACAGAAAAATATGCGGAATGTTGATTGAGAATGCCCTTGACGGTGAATATATCAGTTCAAGCATTATCGGCATAGGCCTGAATCTCAAACAGAAAGAGTTTCCGCCCGAACTTATGAACCCGACCTCTGTATCCATTGTGACAGGGCAGGACATCGAGCCGGCAAATGCACTGGCTGATTTCATTCCGCATTTCACCGGGAGGCTTGGGCTTTTGTTCAGCAGGGATGGAAGGGAAAGGCTGCAGGCGGATTATCTGTCAGCATTATACAGGAAAGACCAGGAGCATCAATTCAGGGACTGCAGTACCGGGGAAGTGTTCAACGGCACAATAAAAGGCATCTCCACCGGAGGTCTGCTCTCGGTAAAGATGCCTGATGGTTCTGTTAAAGAATTCTCCTTCAAAGAGATAAGCTATATACTTTAGCCGGCTCTCATTGTACGCCGCGCATCGCGGCAATCGCAGCGGACGGGTCGGACGCCTTGAACACCGAACTTCCTGCAACCAGGATCTCGGCCCCGCACCGTACAAGGGAAGCGGCATTGGAAGGCGACACACCTCCGTCCACTTCAATCCGGCAACTCACTCCCCTTCTGTCAATTTCCTTCTTCAGGGTCTCAATCCGGCTGTAGGTGTCCTCGATGAATTTCTGTCCGCCGAAACCCGCGAAAACGGACATCACAAGGATGAAATCCGCCTTGCCCAGATACGGATAAAGCCTCTCCACCGGCATATCCGGATTTACAGCGATTCCCGCCTTGACTCCGAAAGAGTGGACAAGGTCCAGAACTGATTCAGTATCAGTGCCGTCCCTGTCCATTGCCTCAAGATGGAAACTTATCATGGACGCTCCCGCCCTGGCGAAACGTTCCACATACTTCCCGGGATTCACTATCATCAGATGGACATCCAGCGGTTTCTCCGCTTTGCGGGCAATCGCTTCCATGACAGGGAAACCGTAAGAAAGATTCGGCACAAGGACACCGTCCATTATGTCAAGATGGAATATGTCCGCATACTCGTTCACCATCTCCACGTCCTTCTCCAGACGCAGAAAGTCAGCCGAAAGCATTGAGGGAGCTATCTGTATCATTTGAAATTGGTTACAACGTCCACAAGGAGTTTCACAAACTTTTCGTTCGATGCAAGGTCCAGACGTTCTCCCGGAGCATGCACACCTCTGAGTGTAGGTCCGAAAGAAATCATGTCCAGATCAGGGAACTTGGTAAGGAAAAGGCCGCACTCGAGCCCGGCGTGAATCGCCTTGACTTCCGGTTCAGTTCCGAAAAGCCTTTTGTAAGATGCCACAGTCTCCTCAAGAATGTGGGAATCCATATTTGGTGTCCATCCAGGATATGGGTCAGAATGGAAAATCTCCGCTCCGGCAAGAATGAAAGCGGCCTCGACTTTCTGTGCCATGAACTTCTTTTCCGACTCAATCGAGCTGCGCTGGCTTGTTGTCACCATAATCTCGCCAGGCTTGTTCATAAACACGGCAGCAAGATTGCTTGAAGTCTCCACAAGACCGTCAATATCCTGGCTCATAGCGAGAACTCCGTGATGCACCGCAATCAGGGAAAGGATGAACCTGCGCGCCACTTCTCCATTCACAGCCTCTGCTGCGGATTCAGCCTGATTCACAGAAAAAGAAACGTCAGGATCTGTTTTGTGGAACTCTGCCTTCACTGCAGCAGCGAATTCATTGAAACGGCTGATGAAACCGTCAGTCTTTCCGGCAGGCACAGCTATGACAGCCTCAGCCTCCCTTGCAATGGCGTTCCGCTTGTTTCCTCCTCGGAAAGAAACCAGCTGGTACGTGTTTCCAAGTTCGCCATAAAGGTATCTTGCAAGAATCTGGACAGTATTCGCCCTTTCCTTGTTGATATCATCTCCACTATGGCCTCCGATGGCATTGAACACCCTGAATTTCAGCAATTCAGCTCCTGGTTTGACAGGTTCAGGAGAATATTTGAACACTGCTGTAGTATCAACACCGCCGGCGCATCCTACAAACAGCTGCCCTTCGTCCTCAGAATCGAGATTGATAAGCGTCTTGGCCGTGAAAAGACCTGATTCAATAGCGTTGGCTCCATCCATGCCGGTCTCCTCGGAAATAGTGAACAGGCATTCGAGCTTGCCGGTCGGGACATCGCTGGCCAGCAATGCGAGAGACGCCGCCACACCGATACCGTCGTCAGCACCAAGGGTGGTGTCCTTGGCAATCATCCAGCCATCCTCTATCACATATTTGATAGGATCTTTTGCAAAATCGTGGTCACATCCGCTGTTCTTCTCGCAGACCATATCCTGATGGCTCTGGAGAACTATAGCCGGGACATTCTCTTTTCCCGGGAAAGCCTCCCTTGTAATCACCACATTGCCGGTGGCATCAGTGCGGCATTCAAGACCGTGCTCCGCCGCGAAACGCTGAAGATAGGCCGTCATCTGTTCCTCACGGCCTGACTCCCGCGGAATTCTGGTGATTTCGCGGAAGATTTCAAGTACTGAATTCGAATCCATATTGCTGAGTTTTATTTGCCTGCGGGCACCAGCAGCTTCTCGATGTCAGAGACATACTGTTTGAATGACTTGTCAGTAGCCATCAGGTCAGAGACAGTCGAGCAGGCGTGCAGTACCGTCGCGTGGTCTTTCCCTCCAAGTTCCGAGCCAATCGTTGACAGCGAGCATCCGAGAAGATTACGGCTCATATACATTGCTATCTGTCTTGCCTGCACAATCTGGCGTTTGCGCGATTTGGAGACCAGAGCCTCCTTTGTGATATTGAAGTATTCGCAGACAGTCTTCTGTACCTTGCTGATAGTCACATCGTTCTTCTCCTCTCCGACAATCTCGCCTGTCACGCTCGCGGCCAGGTCCACAGTGACTTCCTTGTGAATGAGAGTTGCGTGGGCTATGAGCGAAATCAGAGCGCCTTCAAGTTCACGGAAATTGGACTTGATCCTGCCGGCCAGGTATTCGAGCACTTCATCATTGATGGTCACGCCTTCCCTGAAACTTCTCGCCTTGAGCATTTCGAGCCTTGTCGAATAAGAAGGCTTCTCAAGTTTTACAGAAAGACCCCACTTGAGTCTGGAAAGAAGCCTCTCCTCGAAGTTCCTCAAATCCGCCGGCGAACGGTCTGAAGTGAAAATCAACTGTTTGCCGTTCTCGTGGAGATGATTGAACACGTTGAAAAACGCATTCTGGGAGCCCGGGCCGATAAGGTCCTGGATATCATCCACGATAAGCACATCAATCTTCATATAGAACGCCAGGAAATCCGTCAGCTTGTTCTGGATGTTCACAGCGTCCATATACTGAGTTTTGAACTCATTACCAGTCACATAGAGCACGACAAGGTCAGGAAATTTCTCTTTTATGGAAATACCTATGGCCTGCGCAAGATGGGTCTTGCCGAGGCCCGGGCCGCCGAAAAGGAAAAGAGGATTGAACGGAGTGTTCCCCGGAGCGAGCGAAATACTCTCCCCCGCAGTGATTCCCATAACGTTGCATTTTCCCTTCACGAGATTGCCGAAGCAATATACCGGATTGAGCCGCGGATTGATCTGCACCCTTTTAAGTCCGGGATACACAAACGGGCCCGGATTCGCACCCGCCGGGCAGGTGTTGACTGTTATGGTCTTGTTTACAGGAACCGCCGCATTGGCAGCCGGATAAGTCATCGGAGGCTGAACCTTGACGGGGCTTACCCTATATACAAGCCTTGCCTCAGGTCCTATAACCCTTTTCAGAGTGCTCTTGAGGACATTGAGATAAACGTCCTCTATATATTTCCTGTAAAAATCCGAAGGGACCTCGATGGTCAATGTCGAATTCTGGAAAGCAACAGGCACCAGCGGCTTGAACCACCGGTCGAACATCTGATGGCCGATAACATTCTCGATGACCTTCAGACACTCATCCCATATCTCTGCATATTTCTCCTCTTGCTGATGCATATTGGCTGGTAAAATTCTATAGTCAAAAAAAAGCACCGGAATCAAGGACCGTCCTTTTCTTCCGACGCTTTGCAAATATGGGTGAAAAATATTTTATAAAAAAATGAAATTGCTATTGTTTATTAAAATTATTTTTACATCAAAACCGTTTGCGAAACTTCGAAACGTTTATTTATTAAATTATTTATATTCAATTATTTACAAAACCAAATATTGGTCTGAACGCATTACAACGATGTTTTAAATTTAGAATTATTATAAATATATAAAAGTGCCTTTACTGTTGAAAAGTAATGGATAAGGTCACTTTTCAAAACAATTTGAATGCTAAAAAATCGAAGCCTTGATTCTTAGATATTTTTTAGGGTTTTCCTCAATGTTTTTAACAAGGCTGTCGATATCATTGACCAGACTCTTCAACGTATCATACATCTCGTCCTCTGTGAACAGCCTTCCAAGGGAAGTTTCGGACGAACTGAGATTCTGCAGAACTGACCGCATAGAAGACAACAGGCCTTCAAGATCCGCGGCAGACAACTGTCCAGCCACAGAGGACAGGCCTGTCATAGCCGTGTCGGCGCTGGCACAAATTGAAACGAGACGGCCGGAAACCGTTTTGAGGTTGACCAGCAGTTCATCTATTTCTGGAGAGCGGCCCGCAAGTCCTGAAGAAAGTTTCTCCACATTGGACAGGGCACGGTCAGCATTGTCAATTATGGACCTGACAGTGTTCTCATCGACACCTTCGAGTATCCGGTTCAGTTCAGCCTCCGTAACTTTCAGGCTGTCAAGCACAACAGTGAACTTCTCAATCAGCGGGCCTATCATATTTGTCAGGGAGCTCACCATGTCCGGAGCATAAGAAGGCTCCAGCTCCGCACCATCCGATATCCGCTCGGGAGAAGTGCCAAGGTCAAGCCGTATTCCCTTTCCTCCCATCAGGTCGACACTGTAAATCGTCATTTTGGTGTCAGCAGGAATGTTGAGCTTTTTTTTCACAGAACAGGTGACATCGAACATATCAGTCGTTGGATTGTATTCCACGGATGTCACGGAACCGGCTTTGTAACCTCTCATATATACAGGATTGGACGGCGTCAGGCCTTCCACATTCTTATAATGCGACACGATGCGCACATCTCTGCTGAACACGTCCGCCCCCCTGAGGTAATTGACCACGAAAAAAGTGGAGGTCAGAACGGCGACAGCGAATACACCTATTTTAGTTTCACGCTTCATAATATAAATAATGTAATGAACCTTTTCCAATACCGGTCAAAGTGAAATCACCTCAAAGGTTTCACCTCACCGTCGGAAATCTCTACAAGAAAAGAGCCAGAAAATGATTTGCGTACCTTCTGGAATGACGCCCTTGCCTCATCACAGCTCCCGGATACACATATAATATATTTGTTGAGACTGCCCTTTTTCACAATAACGGGTTTGTAACCCTTGAAATACGGGTCGTCATTTTTCATTGTCTTGCTGCTTGCCAGAACCTGTATTCCATATTTCGCAGGTGTATTTACCTCCCTGGCAGATTCAGAAACTTCGGCAGGAGGAGCAGGTTCAGGAACAGAGGCTGCTGAACTGCCTATACTCTCGTCATACCTCTTCTTGAACACCAGGAAAGCATTGTATATCTCTTTGGCAATCGAGGCCCGTCCGGATTCGGACCTGAGTACAGCCAGATCCTTGGAGTTGGACATGAAACCCACTTCGACAAGAGCCGACGGCATCGAAGTTTTCCATAGCACGAGGAAAGGATCCTGCCAGACTCCCCTGCTGTTTCGTATCACACCGCCGTTCATGGCCTTCTCAATATCCTGTGCGAACAGCAGGCTCTGCTCCAGATAGGAATTCTGCATCAGATTGAAAAATATGAAAGACTCCGGGTCGGAAGGGTCAAAACTCTGATATGTAGTCGAATAGTCATCCTCAAGTTTTATCACGGAGTTCTCCCGGCGGCAGACATCCATATTGTAAGCGAACAAATCCCTGTCCTTCTTGGATGACTGGCCAAGAATATGGACAGAATAGCCGTTGGCCGAAGGAGCGGACGGCACGCTGTTCACGTGTATTGAGAGAAACAAGTCCGCATTTCCCCGGTTGGCGATATCGGCGCGGCCTGCAAGGGTGACAAATGTGTCAGTGTTCCTTGTCAATATGACTTTGACTTCCGGGCAGCCTTCCTTGATGAGGGCGGAAACACGTTTCGCTATGTCAAGATTGACCCGGCTCTCGTAGGTTTTCTTGTCGGAGCTGACACATCCCGGATCTTTTCCTCCATGTCCGGGGTCAATGCACACAGTCCTCAATCCAAGAGCACGGTCTTCTGCTGCCTGTGCATTATAAGGACTGACAGCAAACAAGGCCGCGGCCAAAAAGGAAAGCATCGAAATATGTTTTTGCGTATTTTTCAAAATGGTCTTATATTTGTATTTTGCAAATTTAGGAAAATTTGCGATTAAACCTATAAATTCAGACAATTGATACGTTCTGACTATATAAAAAGAATAGCTTCCGGCAGAGGTCTGCTTGCCGCTGCGCTGCTGACAATATCGGTGACAATTTCCCTTCCGGTCATCTCTCAGGATGGCAGGAAGCAGAAGCGTCCACCAAAGACAACGTTCAGTCAGGCAGTGGCTTACAATCGTGACAGCTTACCTCCCCTGACAGACTCGATGAAGGCGGTCCGGGACTCCATGAGGGTGGCCGACTCGCTGTTCAAGATAGACTCGGCGGCATTGCAGAAAAAGAGTTCACTCGACAGGCCTGCATTCTCCACGGGCAAGGATTCGACCATAGAGGTGTTCAGCGGTGGGCAGAAGAAAGTGTTCCTGTATGGCGACGTTACAGTCAAGTACCGGGATATGGAGCTGACCGCCGACTATATGGAATACGATATGAATACCGGCACAGTGTTCGCCAGGGGCACACTTGACACTCTCACCGGCGAAGTCAAGGGCCAGCCGGTGATGAAACAGGGAGGATCCACATATTCGATGGAGGAACTCCGCTACAATTTCAACACGAACAAAGCCAGGATCACCAATATGATTACCCAGCAGGACGAGGGGCTCCTGCACGGAAAGAACATCAAGATGATGCCGGACAAGTCCATCAACATCACCAAAGGCCAGTATACAGTCTGCGATCTTGAGCATCCTCATTATTATCTGCACCTTACAGCGGCCAAGGTCATTACCAAGCCATCGCAGAAGACAGTGTTCGGCCCTGCATATCCTGTGATTGAAGATGTCCCGATGCCAATAGCCCTGCCTTTCGGATTCGTACCGAAGCGGCCTGACAGGGCGACAGGAATGCTGATGCCGACTTTCGGAGAGGAGAATTCCAGAGGTTTCTACCTCAAGGATATGGGAATGTATTTTGTGTTCGGGGACTATGTGGACCTGTCAGTTACAGGCGACATCTACACTCTCGGTTCCTGGGCTCTTAACGTAAACTCAAGATACAAAATCAATTACAAAGCCACAGGAAACTTTTCGCTGAATATTTCCAATGACCAGACAGGAGAACGGGGAAGCACAGACTTCTTCCAGACAAGGAACTTCGGACTGAAATGGTCGCATTCGCAGGACTCCAAGGCACATCCGGGGACAGCGTTCAGCGCGTCCGTAAGTTTCTCCAGCCCGTCCAACAGCAAATACAACTCCCATTCAGTCAGCGAGGCGTTGCAGAACCAGACGTCCTCATCCATTTCATACTCAAAGAACTGGAACGGAAAGTTCAATCTTTCCATCAACGCCCTTCATAACCAGAACTCAAGGGACAGTTCTTATGCGTTCACGCTGCCGAACCTGACATTTTCAGTGACGAGGTTTTATCCGTTCAAGCAGAAATACCGTGTCGGAAAAGAGAAATTCTACGAGAAATTCTCGCTCGGCTACAGCACAACCCTCCAGAACAAGATTAATTTCAAGGCTTCGGAGTTTATGAAAGAGGGATTCTTCGACAAGTTCCAGAACGGAATGACCCACAGTTTCCAGATTGGACTGCCGAACTTCACTATAGCCAAATATCTGAATGTCACTCCGAGCGTGAGCTACGGAATGAACTGGTATTTCCGAAAGACGGAGTATTATTTCAATCCGGAGACCAACAAGGTGGAATCCCGGGACGGAGGCCAGTTCAGCGCATTCGGAATTTCACAGACATATTCAGGAAGCGTTTCAATGAGCACGAGGCTGTACGGTATGTTCAATTTCGGAAAAGCTCATAGAATCCAGGCCATCAGGCACGTTGTGTCTCCGTCCATCTCTTTGTCCGTGAGCCCTGAAAAAGGCACATATATGAACGGATGGAGAACATTGAATTACACCGACACCTTAGGAGTGGAGAAATCCTACGATTACAATATCTACAGCGGACAGCTCTATTCCCCTCCCGGAAAAGGCAAGTCCGCCACGATGAGCATATCCATCGGCAACAATCTTGAAGCCAAGATCCGGGATCTCAGGGACACAACCGGAGCCGGAGTCAAGAAAGTAAAACTGATTGACCAGCTGAATCTCAGCACCGGATACAATTTCCTTGCGGAGAAGTTCAAGATGAACAACATCGGCATCACCATGTCAACTTCCGTGTTCGGAAAGCTCGGTATCAATGGAAATGCGAATTTTGACCCCTATGCGATTGACGAGAAAGGAACGAGAATCAACAAATTCAACTGCACCGTGAACGAATGGTGGAAAATCGCAAGACTCACCGCAGCAAGCGCCTCTCTGTCATACTCTATTTCAGGCAAGGGGGCCATGAACGGAAATGACGGTTCCAAGACCCAGAACAGCGGAGGAGGAGACGCTCCCCAGAACAGCGCAGACTATTACAGAAGAATATACTATCATCCGCTCACGGGAGAATATATCCCGGGAGGCTGGCTGTATTACACGAACCCGAATGTGCCTTGGTCACTTAACATAAATTACTCATTTTCATACAGCAAGTCATATCAGTACACCAACGGCCAGCTAATCAAGAACAACCGTTACACCCAGACTGTCGGACTGAACGGCAATATAAAGCTGACTCCGAAGATGTCAATCAATATGACCACCGGATTCGACCTTATGGCGATGAAGATGACGACGACACAATTCAGCGCGCAGTACGACCTGCACTGCTTCAACATATCTGTTTCCTGGGTGCCGACCGGAACCTGGCAGTCCTGGAGTTTCAGAATAGCAGCCAATGCCGCCGCACTGGCCGACCTGCTGAAATTCAAGAAGAGCACAAGCTACTGGGACAGGTAGAATCAATATTTTTTGCATTTACAATATTTATTTTTATATTTGCACGACTTTTTGGCAGAAGAATATATTCGGTATTCGAGCCCGGCCTTCGGTAAAGTCATTCATCAGATTAGTTATCACCTGTACACGTAATAGGTACATAATATTTTTTTACATCTATGCCTCATACTCTTGTCGAGTTGTCTTCGATGTCAGAAGAGCAGCTCAGATTGCTGGGAAAAGAGCTTAAAATCAAGAAATACAAAGACTTGGATCTTTTGGATCTGAGCTATGCCATACTTGACGTTGAAGCCGAGATAGCATCGAAAATTCCAGATCAGGAACCACAGAAGAAAAGACGCGGAAGACCGCGTAAAGAAGACGGCGTCCAGGCGGGTGACGCAAGTCAGGACACTACAGGCAAAGACACCAAGCCTGCAGCTGCCAAAAAGCAGAAAAGCGCTAAAAAAGAGGAGACGGAATCCAAGGACACAGCCGGCCAGACCACAGCGCAGCCGGCATCCCAGGCCAAAAAGCCTAAGGCAAGCCACAAGAGCCAGAGCGTAAAAGAAGCAGCCGAAGATGCAACCGTCCAGAAACCGGAAGCATCCACTGTTGAAACCCATACAAAAAAAGGTCGCAAGACAAAGGCCCAGCAGCCAGAAGCCAAAATTGCCGACAAGGTTCAGGAAACAAATAAAGATGTTGACAATCAGGCTGACAAGAAGCCGGAAGCATCCGTCCAGACAGTTGAAGCCAAGGCCCAGCAGGAGCAGAAGAAAGAGGAGGTCCAGTACACCGACAGGCACAAAATTGTCCTGCCGCCTCTTCCGCCGAAAATCAAGAAACAGAAGGGGGCCTTCAACAACGGAAATCCAAATCAGGGACAGCAGGACCAGCAGAATCAGAACAGGCCTGCTCCACAGCCAAAGCCCAAATATGAATTCGAGGGCACAGTGCAGGCTACAGGCGTGCTTGAGATTATGCCTGACGGCTACGGATTCCTGCGTTCTTCTGACTACAACTATCTGAATTCCCCGGACGACATCTATGTTTCGCAGGGACAGATAAAGAACAATGCCCTCAAGAACGGAGACACCATCACAGGAGAGATAAGGCCGCCTAAAGAAGGGGACAAATATTTCCCGTTGGTCAAGATAGATTTCATAAACGGCCGTTCACCTGAATATATAAGGGACAGGGTTCCGTTCGACTTCCTGACCCCTCTTTTCCCGGAGGAGAAATTCAATCTTCTCGGACAGGGACATGAGCACGACCTGTCCTGCAGGATTGTGGATATGTTCACCCCTATAGGAAAAGGTCAGAGAGGCCTTATCGTTGCCCAGCCGAAGACCGGTAAAACAGTGTTGCTCAAGTCAATAGCAAACGCAATTGCTGACAATCATCCGGAAGTATACGAGATTGTCCTGCTGATTGACGAGCGTCCTGAGGAAGTGACCGACATGAGCAGGAGCGTAAAAGCTGAGGTAGTGGCCTCAACGTTTGACGAACCGGCTGAAAGACACGTGAAAGTCGCAAATATGGTGCTTGAGAAGGCCCGCAGACTTGTTGAGTGCGGCCACGACGTTGTGATTCTCCTGGACTCAATTACCAGACTTGCAAGAGCTTACAACACCGTCCAGCCTGCATCGGGTAAAGTTCTCACCGGAGGTGTTGACGCGAACGCACTCCAGAAGCCGAAACGGTTCTTCGGCGCAGCGAGAAATATTGAAGGAGGAGGTTCTCTCACAATTCTCGCCACAGCGCTCACCGACACCGGTTCGAAAATGGACGATGTCATATTCGAGGAATTCAAGGGAACCGGCAATATGGAGCTCCAGCTTGACAGGACGCTGGCGAACAGACGAATTTTCCCTGCTGTCAATGTTGTGCTGTCAAGCACGAGACGCGATGATTTGCTCTATTCTCCAGACCAGGCGCAGAGAATCTGGATTCTCCGCAAGCTTCTTGCAGAGATGAACCCTACAGAGGCGATGAACTTCATGATCCAGCTGATGGACCAGTTCAAGACCAATGAGGACCTCCTTGACAATATGAACAAGGTTTCCCCGAAAGACGCCAAGAATTACGACTATTAGAACATCGCTTGCTTTTGAAGTTCTTTCTGTCTATAATTAATTATGGGTTTCGCATAGCGAAACAACTGCTTTTGAGGCCTTTCGGCCGAATGCAAGTCCCTTTCCCGGGGAAAGGGATTTAGGGAAAGGGTAGCGTAGACTAAAAGTGCGAAAACATCGCTTGCTTTTGAAGTTCTTTCTGTCTATATTTGTTATTAACATAATTATAACACTATGGCAGAAAGAACTTTAGTTATTCTTAAACCCGGAGCCCTCCAGAGAGGACTTGTTGGCGAGGTTATTTCAAGATTCGAGAAAAGAGGACTTAAACTTGTTGCGCTTAAAATGGTGAGGCTCACCGATGAAGTGCTCGATGTCCATTACGCCCATCTGAAAGACAGACCGTTCTTCCCGTGGCTTAAAAACGGAATGAAAGCCGCCCCGGTGATACTCTGCTGCTGGGAGGGATGCGAGGCCGTGAAAGTTGTCAGGGAAATGGCCGGCGCCACCAATGCGAGGAAAGCCGTTCCGGGAACAATCAGGGGAGACTACAGCATGAGTGCACAGGAGAACATCGTCCACACATCGGATTCGCCTGAAAACGCAGCAATTGAGCTTGACAGATTCTTCGTACCTGAAGATTACTGTGAGTATCAGTCAGTTCTCGACCCGTTCAAATACGCCCCGGACGAAATCTGAAAACAATATGACAAGAAAAATACTGGCAATTATCTCCGGCTGCGCCCTGTCGCTCGCAGCCGGACCTTTTGTGGAAGCGGACGAAGGAATGTGGCTTCCATCACTGATTTCCGGCAGAATAGCCGATATGCAGTCCAAAGGTTTCCATCTTGAAGCCAAGGACATATACGACATAAACCAGGCATCGCTCAAAGACGCCGTAGTGCTTTTCGGCAGGGGATGCACCGGAGAAGTGATTTCCCCGGAAGGTCTCCTGCTGACAAACCATCATTGCGGCTACGGTCAGATACAGAAACACAGCAGTGTTGAACACGATTACCTGAAGGACGGATTCTGGGCTATGTCCAGAGATGAGGAACTCCCCAACAAAGGACTGACTGTCAGCTTCCTGGAAAGGATGGACGATGTCACGGAAATCGTTCTGAAAGGATACGACACGTCTATGTCAGAAGATGAACGTAACGCCATCGTGTCAAGAAACTCCGCCGATCTCATAAAAAAGGCTACAGAAGGAGGAAACGGACTCAGGGCGACAGTGGAGTCACTTTACTACGGCAACCAGTATTTTATCTTCATCTACAAAGAATTCCAGGACGTCAGGCTCGTCGGGGCACCTCCCTCCTCGATAGGCAAATTCGGAGGGGACACTGACAACTGGATGTGGCCACGCCATACCGGAGACTTCTCTATATTCAGGATTTACGCCGACAAGGACAACCATCCGGCGGCATATTCAGAAGACAACGTCCCTTACAGGCCGAAAAGATACTTCAGCATTTCCACCAAAGGAGTCAGAGAAGGCGACTTCACCTTCGTTTACGGATTTCCCGGCAGAACACAGGAATACATTCATTCAGAAGGGATCAGATATATAGAAAACATCGGAGATCCTGAGAAAATCAAGCTCAGGACCCTGAAACTGGACATACAGAAGAAATATATGTCCTCAAGCCAGAAAGTACGCATCCAGTACTCATCCAAAAACGCATCAGTGGCGAACTCCTGGAAAAAATGGCAGGGAGAAGTCAGGGGACTGGCGAAAATGCATACCGCAGACCGGAAATCTGCGTACGAAGCTGAATTCGAAAAATGGGCTGAAGGAACTGGTTATGAAGGCATAACACACAAGCTGGCTGAGCTTTACAGAGAAATTGAGCCTTACAGTATGGCCTATGACTTCTATACCGAGACAGCAAGGAGCATAGAACTCGCAAGATTCGCTGAAAGCATCGCGTCTTTGTTCAGAGCCGGCAACTTCAACAAATCCAGGATTGGGGAAACTGCCGTAGCGTTCTTCAAGGATTATTACCTTCCGATAGACAAAGAGACATTCATCTCGATGATGGAGCAGTTCGGAAAGAAAATGCCAGAAGACTTCAAACCGGATTATTTCACCGATGAGATGCAAAGACACGGCAGCGCTGGAAACTGGGCAGAAGAGCTGTTCAGCAAATCCGTTTTCACGGACCTGGAGACAGTTTCACAGTTAGAAGAAACTGATTCTGCAGCTGTCATGAACGACCCTGCGGTTCAGTACGGCAGACGGTTCTCGGAATGGTTCAACGAGAGCATAAGGCCTGAGATGACCAGACTGAACAACGAGCTCCTTTTATTGTACAGGACCTATATGAAAGGACAGATGGAATTCGCCAGAGCATCGGGAAGCGGTACAGAACAATTCTACCCGGACGCCAATCTGACACTCAGGGTGGCTTATGGAAAAGTGAGCGGATACTCCCCTGCCGACGGCATTGAATATCTTCCGCATTCGACCATACAGGGCATAATGGAGAAAGACGATCCGGATATTTTCGATTACAATATTCCACAGAAACTCAGGGACTTGTACGCATCCGGCGATTATGGGAGATGGGTCGGCGAAAGCGGTTCGGTTCCTGTATGCTTCATCGCGACGAACCATACCACAGGAGGCAATTCCGGAAGTCCTGTCATCAATGCCGACGGTGAACTTGCCGGAATCAATTTCGACAGGGTATGGGAAGGCACGATGAGCGACCTCGAATTCGATCCTGATGTATGCAGGAACATCGCTCTCGATATCCGGTACGTAATGTTCACAATCGAGAAGATAGGGAATGCGTCATATCTGTTTGACGAGATGAGTTTCAGCAGGTAAACTTCTCCTGTACTCTGACGGGGACATACCGTAATACTGTTTGAAATACCTTCCGAAAAACGACTGGTTCGGGAATCCGAGCCGGTAGGACACATCTTTTATGCTGTTCTTCGGATCATCGAGCAGATGGCAGGCTTCGTCAATCACGACCACTGATATCCACTGCTGCGCTGAACGCCCGGTACCGGCCTTGACAATGGATGAGAAATAGCGGGGTGTGAGGAATTGCTCCTGTGCATAGAACGAGACTTCCCTGCTCTTTGTGTAGTTCTTGTACAAAGACTGCATAAAATTCTGGAAGACAACATCTTTCCTGTCCTGTCGTATTGGACTGGACGGTGTGCTTGAGAAATATTCGTACATTATCTGGAAACAGAGAGCGCGGGCAAGCGAACTGAGAAGCTGGAACATCACAGGGTCTTCAGCGAGGCTTTTCCTCGAATTGATGGCTGAAATCATCTCATCCACCCTGACCTTGCCCTCTTCCGAAAGGCTCATACACGGATGTTCCTTCACATACAAGTAATTATAGGCGTTTGCCACGACGTGAAGAGATGAATAGACAAAAGAGAAATCTGCCACCCCGATGATGCCTTCGAGATCATCGCTGATGCTGTGGATATACAGTTCACAGAACGGCAGATATACAAAGATGTCATTCTCCTTTACAAGATATGACTTTCCTTCGAACACAATCTCCAAAAAGCCTTTTTTGCAATAAAAGAAACCGTTCTTGTCAATATGCACAATCCGGCCTTTTATCTCGATATCTGACTTTTTGACGTCAAAAAGGCCCATCTCCGGGAAATCATTGGAAAAATTTGTCATATTATGATACAATATTAATGAGCAAACAACACAAATTAACAAAGTTTTTGTCTTAAAACCGCAAAATTATCCGTACAATAGAGGCAAAACAGTACAAATCGGACAATAATAAGACCATTTCAGCATCATATAGCCTCCGGTGTGACCTAATTTTTGCAGTGTCCACAGGAATTGAACAATGATGAAATTATGATAACGAAGAGAACAGAAAGAATCACACGCGCGGCAGGCGCGGCAAAAACCGCTGCGATTGCGGTCATTATGGCATTGACATTGAATTCCTGCCAGGAAAGAAACAGGACTGCAGTCAAGACAGCAGTAGTCAAAGTGGACGTAGTCAGGGCCTATGGAGCAGACGAGCGGATTGAGTTCCCGGGCAGAGTAACCGCAGCCAAAGAAGTCAACCTTGCTTTCAGAGTACCCGGAACATTGCAGAGAATCAATTACAAAGAAGGAGATTATGTCAGGCAAGGCGCCATTTTGGCAGAACTTGATGACAGGGACTATAAAGTCCAGCTCGCCGCCACCCAGGCTGAATACGACAACGTCAAAGCCGACGCCGAGAGGGTTTTCGCCCTTTACCGTGACAGCGCTGTGACAGCATCCAATTATGACAAAGCGAGATATGGACTTGAGCAGATAACAGCCAAACTCGAGAACGCAAGGAATCAGTTGGCTGACACCAAACTCACAGCTCCATTCTCCGGCAAGATACAGAAGACATATTATGACGCCCCGGCTGTAATAGGGGCGGGAATGCCTGCGATATGCTTCATTTCCAGCGACACTCCCGAGATTGAGATAAATATTCCAGGCTCTGAATACACAAGGTTCAGCGAGTACGCAGGATTCGAGGCAAGTTTCGATTTCATTGAAGAGAGGCACATACCGCTCAGATTCATAAGTGTAAGCCCGAAAGCCAATGCAAACCAGTTATATACTGTCAGGCTGGGACTTCCTTCATCAGAGGGAGTCGCTCCCGGAATGAACACAATGGTCAGCATAAGATTCCGCCCGTCTGCAGATGGAAGGACGGAAATACCCGCTACTGCCCTGTTCAGCAGTGACGGGGAGAGCTGCGTGTGGATTCTCGAAGAAGACAGCACTGTGTCCGCACGAAATGTCAAAGTGGAGAGCCTGCATACCGATGGAATAGCAGTAATCAGATCCGGACTGAATCCGGGAGAGACTGTTGTCATATCCGGAACTCACCAGATTAAAGACGGGGAGAAGGTGAAAATCCTGGAGAAGGCTTCTAAAACCAACATAGGAGGTCTGTTATGAATATAGATTTTGGAAAATGGGCTTTCAGGAACAGCAA
The DNA here is from genome assembly GCA_051870055.1 of Candidatus Cryptobacteroides sp. Taxonomy (GTDB): domain Bacteria; phylum Bacteroidota; class Bacteroidia; order Bacteroidales; family UBA932; genus Cryptobacteroides. The sequence goes on along the minus strand of JBJEBM010000109.1, from coordinate 10,434 downwards.
GCTGATATATTTCCTGATAGCCGTCCTGCTCGTTGGAGGCGCCCTGTCGGCATACGATATGAGCAAGCTTGAAGACCCTGAGATAAAGGTGAAGAAGGCCATAGTGGTGGCCACATATCCGGGAGCATCTGCACATGAAGTGGAGATGGAGGTATGCGACCCGCTCGAGAAGAGCATCATGTCCATCGGGGATGTGAACAAGGTCTGGAGCCATTCATACAACGACTTGACAATCATTGAGATAGACCTCAAGAGCACCACACGGGACGAAGACGTGGAACAATGCTGGGACCTGCTTCGGAGAAAGGTCAATGACACAGCAGCAGGACTGCCGGGCGGAGTCTCCGTGATGGTGCAGGACGATTTCGGGCTGGTATACGGAATGATGTACGCCCTGACTGCCGACGGGCTCAGCGAGGAGGAAATGTCGGATTACGCCAGGCTTCTGAAGCGTGAAATCGGCAATGTGCCCGGAGTCGCACGCGTGAACATATACGGAGAACGGGAGGAATGCATCAACATTTCCATCCGCACTGACAAGATGGCTACCCTCGGAGTCTCCCCTGCCGAGATTCTCTCGACACTCAACGGTCAGAACAATATCTACTATGCCGGATATTATGACAATGGTCCGGAGCGTATCCGAGTGACTGTCAGCGACAAGTTCAGGACAGCGGAGCAGATTGGCAACATGGTGATACAGGGTCACGAGGATGACCAGCTGAGACTCAAGGATATAGCACTCGTGGAGCACGACTGGGCGGAGCCTGTCCGCAACTCGATGATGTACAATGACCAGAGGGCTCTCGGTATTGCCGTTGCAGCGGCTTCGGGAACTGACATCGTGAAAGTCGGAGCTGATGTAGAGGAGAAGCTTGCCGAACTTGAGGCCGAAAGACTTCCTTCAGGAGTGGAATGCCACAAGGTGTTCTGCCAGCCGGAAAGGGTGACAAGTTCGCTGCTTACTTTCCTCAAGAACCTTGTGGAATCCGTGCTGATCGTGGTTGCGATTCTTATGGTCACGATGGGATTCCGGAGCGGCCTGATAATAGGCATCAGCCTGATAATGATAGTGATAGGCTCGTTCCTGTTCCTCGGATTCATGGACGGAACGATGCAGAGGGTGTCTCTTGCTTCATTCATCTTTGCGATGGGAATGCTGGTGGACAATGCCATCGTGATTGTAGACGGCATACTCGTAGACTTGAAGACAGGAAAGCCTAGGCGCGAGGCAATGACTGATATCGGGAAGAAGACGGCAATGCCGTTGCTCGGCGCCACGCTCATTGCAATATTGTCTTTCCTGCCTATCTTCCTTTCCCCGGACACGGCCGGCGTATATGTAAGGGACCTGTTTATCGTTCTCGCGGTATCATTGCTCCTGAGCTGGATACTTGCGCTGGTACACGTGCCGCTGATGGCTGACAGCCTGATGAAGGGCAGGAAATACTCGGCAGTAGAGGGGGCGAAGGATGAGGATGCGCTTTATACCGGATGGATTTACAGGGCCTTGCGGAAGTCATTGGATTTCGCATTGAGACACAGGGTGTTCACTGTAAGCATTGCTCTCGGTCTTCTTGTACTGACCTTCTTCGGATACGGCAAGATGAAGCAGGGATTCTTCCCGGACATGGTCTATGACCAGATGTACATGGAGTACAAACTTCCGGAGGGGACCAATTCGACCAAGGTGGCACAGGACCTCGCTGAAATCAAGGACTGGCTGCAGAAGAGGCCGGAAATCGGGGATATCACCACCTCCATCGGAGGCACTCCGGCAAGGTACAATCTCGTCCGCAGCATCGCGACTCCTTCGCTTTCATACGGTGAACTGATAATCAATTTCGAGAGTCCCGAGGCGCTTGAGGCCAATATGGACGAAATCCAGAGGGAGCTGGAGGAGATGTATCCTGACGCATATCTGAAGCTGAAGAGGTACAATATCATGTACAAGAAATATCCGGTGGAGCTGATGTTCTCCGGGCCTGACCCGGCCGTGCTGCATTCTCTCGCTGACTCCGCAATGAATATCATGAAGAGCACTCCGGAAATCTGCCAGGTAACGACCGACTGGGATCCTGCCATTCCTGTGCTGAGCATAGATTATGACCAGTCCGCAGCGAGACGTGCAGGACTCAGCAGGCAGGACGTGTCGCTCTCGATGCTGACCGCAGCCGGAGGACTTCCGGTCGGCACATTCCATGACGGGATACACAAGAACACGATATATGTGAAATGCACCGACAGCGACGGAGGTCCGGTGGACAATCTCGAAAATGTCCCTCTGTTCCCGATGATTCCGAACATGGGGAACGCATTCACGGAGGAAAATATGCTGAAACTCAGGAACGGGACATTGGACAAGGCCGACCTCGTGGAGTCCGCTTTGCAGACCGTGCCTCTGAAACAGATTTGTCCCGGCGTGGAAGTCAGGTGGGAGGATCCTGTAGTGCCGAGGTTCAACGGACAGCGCACACAGACAGTGATGTGCTCCCCTGCCCCGGGCATCGAAACGGAAAAAGCAAGACAGCTGATTGCAGGGGAAATAGAGGCAATGGATCTTCCGGCCGGATATTCCATCCACTGGGAAGGAGAAAAAGGCGCAAGCGACGAGACAATGAGCAACCTGTTCAGCAATGTCCCTCTCGGAGTGGTTCTTATCATCGCCATGCTGATTCTGCTGTTCGGTGACTACAGGAAACCTGCCATCATATTGTGCTGCGTCCCACTGTTGGCAATCGGCGTGGTTGCGGCAATGCTGCTGACCGGCAAGGCGTTCACTTTCTGTGCTATCGTGGGCGCGCTGGGCCTGGTCGGAATGATGATGAAAAACTGCATAGTGCTGATGGACGAAATCGGTGCGCAAATCAGCAGCGGAAAGGATCCTTACGAGGCCCTGATTTCCAGCTCCGAGAGCAGGCTGCGTCCAGTGATGATGGCATCGATGACGACAATCCTCGGAATGATTCCGCTCGTGAATGATGCGATGTTCGGGTCCATGGCCGTGACCATAATGGGCGGCCTTCTGTTCAGCACCATCGCAACCCTGTTCTTCGTTCCGCTGCTGTACGCTATGTTTTTCAGGATAAAAACGAAATAAACTTTATTTGAAAATAAATACGGAATTTGTAAATTTGCACACCATTTCGAATTTATAATCAATAAAAATAAATTTACTATGATCAGCAATAAAATGCAGGAGGCTATCAATGCCCAGATCAATGCGGAAATGTGGTCCGCATATCTCTATCTCGCAATGTCTATGGACGCAGCCGCAAAAGGCCTGAAAGGAGTGTCACACTGGTTCCGCAAGCAGTACGACGAGGAAATGCAGCACGCATTCAAATTTGTCGGATATCTCGGAGAGCAGCTTGCAAGAGTTGAGCTCAAGCCTATCGCAGAAGTGCCTGCAACCTGGTGCTGCGCCAAGAAAATGTTCGAGGAGACACTTGAGCACGAGAAGAAAGTCACCGCTATGATTCACGCCCTCTGCGACCTGGCTGCTGAAGAAAAAGACTATGCCACAGCGAATATGCTCCAGTGGTATGTGAACGAGCAGGTTGAAGAGGAGGCTTCAGCTCAGGAAATCCTTGAGGCTCTTGAGTTTGTAGGAGAAGACAAGGCCGCATTCTATATGTTTGACAAAGGTCTCGCCGCAAGATAGACAAACTGCTTCAAACCAATATGGACTCTGGCTGTTCCGCTACGGGCAGTCAGAGTTTTTTCGTCGATTTGAACTTCCTGACAAGTGTCTTGAGAGTGGAAGAAGGAGCGAGTTCGCACCTCGTCTTCACCCTGCTGAACAGTTCCGCACTGAAATCCTTCTGGATGAGCTTTCTGTAAAGCGTCAACCTGAATATCATTTCTTTGGCAAATGCTGTGGCGGCTTCCCTGAACGCAGCACGTACTTCCTTGTCCTCAATCTCAAGCATAAGAAGAGGTGATATTTCCCTGGCAAATCCGGATGCCTTCCCTTCAAAATATTCAGCCGCTTTGCGGATACGCTCATTAATGAGTTTCTCCCTATTACTCTCATCTAAAGCAGGGTCGGCTGCGATTCTGCGTACCTGGGTCTGGAAACGGACCGCAACATCTGCCAGTCCGTTCACTTCTTTCCGGCCATAATCAGCTTTGTCCAGGACATTGGAGGTTATTTCAGAAAACAGATTCTTGCGTTCCTCTGCGATTATCTTGTCAATCTTGTAATACAGTGACTTGAGTCTCCTGAGATCAAAGCTCTCGCAGATTCTGTCCACTATAAAAGCCTTCCTGAAGCCGCACAGCGCACCCTCGGCTACATTTTCTGGTGTATAAGTACCCTCGAATGCAGCCACTTCCATATTGGAGAAAGTGCAGTTGTGAGTAATTGGAGTGGAGAGGACTATGCCTTCAAGAGTGCGGCATCTTGACAATGCCACATAAACCTGGCCGAAAGAAAATGCCGAGCCGGCATCTATCACCACCCTGTCAAAAGTGAGTCCCTGGCTTTTATGTATGGTAATTGCCCAGGCCGGACGGAGCGGATACTGAGTGAATGAGCCGTCCACAGTAGCCTTTATCTCATTATCTTCCGGATCTATCTCATACTTGATATTTTCCCATCTCTCTTTCTGGACATAAATCTCATCGCCATTCTCGTCCACCACTATGATATGAGGTTTGACAGATTTCAGATATCCGATTTTGCCATTGTAATACCTTGCATCACCGGAGGTATCATTCCTCGTGAACATAACCTGGGCTCCAGCCTTGAGGCAGAGCTCGGTATCTGCCGGATAAGCGCTTTCCGGATAATTCCCGTCAATAGCGGCCTTGAAAACAGCCGGTTCTCCGGGCAGGGCATCCATCCTTGCCCTGTTCACCGAATCAGCCTGATAATTGTGGGTTGTGAGCCTGATCCAGCGCTCATTTTCCGGAGGTACGAATTTCCGGTCCAGTCTCCGGTTGAGAAGTTCGAGAGTCTCCGGTGAAGGCCTGCCCGTACGGATGTCGTTCAACAATGAAGTGAATACGGCGTCACTCTGGCGGTGAATCTTCTCCAGTTCCACAACAATGTACCTGAGGCTGCGCATCGCTTTGGAATTGAAGAAGAAAGGAGAAGGGTACACCTGGTCCATAAACGGTTTCTCCGCATCAGTGACAACAGGAGGAAGCTGCTGTATATCCCCTATCATAAGGAGCTGCACCCCGCCGAACGGCAAAGTATTCTTGCGGTACCTCTTCAATGTCGCATCCACCGCATCGAGTATATCTGCCCGGACCATTGAAATCTCATCAATTATGAGCAACTCGAGAGTCCGGAGAATGCGTATCCGTTCCTTCTTTAGGGAACGCTGCTGTTCAGGAAGCTGGTATTCTGTCACAAGTTCCTTTACATCAGGAAGATAAGGACAGAGAGGCAACTGAAAGAACGAATGTATCGTCACGCCTCCGGCATTGACTGCGGCAACCCCTGTCGGTGCCACCACAGCACACCTTTTGCGTGTGGACGAAACAATGTGCCTGAGGAATGTCGTTTTACCCGTACCGGCTTTTCCGGTAAGGAATACAGACACCCCGGTCTCTTCCACATATTTTTCAGCAAGGATGAACCTGCTGTCCTTCTCCACCTTCACTGACCTGGCCATATACTATTGCGCATTGTCAGTGCAATATAGTGAATTCAGGCCAGATTTCAAAGAAGGGACTCGACCCAGCCGACATTGTGCGCCGACCATACCGGCACTTTGGCAAGAGCTGAAAACAGAGAGACAAGTTTGTCATTCTCACGGATTTCCACACGGCGGATTTTTCCGCTGATTGTCTTCGGAAGAGCCTTTACGAATTCTATCTGTCTCGGATATTTATATGGGGCTGTATTGGTCTTGACAAATGTCTGTATGTCTTTCACAAGGTCCGGACCGGCCTTCTTCGTCCACTCTTTGGCAAGGACAATAGTCGCCTTGACAACCATACCGCGGACATCGTCGGGAACTCCGGTGACGGCACACTCGACAACAGCAGGGTGTTTCATCAGCACGCTCTCCACTTCGAACGGACTGATACGGTAGCCGCTGCTCTTGATCACATCGTCATTCCTGCCAATGAACCAATAGTATCCGTCCTCATCTCTCCAGGCCACGTCACCTGTATGGTAAAGTCCGTCGTGCCAGGCCTTTTCCGTCAGTTCCGGATCACGGTAATACTCCTTGAAAAGTCCAAGAGGGCGCTCCCTGTCCGTACGTATCACAATCTCTCCTCTCTCGCCCGGCTTTGCAGGAGTCCCGTCCGGAAGTATCAGGTCAATGTCGTATTGCGGATTCGGGAGGCCCATACTGCCGGGTTTCGGAGTCATCCAAGGGAAAGTACCAAGAGTCATTGTGGTCTCAGTCTGGCCGAATCCTTCCCTGAGCTGGATGCCGGTCAGTTCCCTGAACCGGTCATAAACCGATGCATTCAGGGCCTCGCCTGCGGTGCAGCAATAACGGAGGGATGACAGATCATATTTGGAAAAATCCTCCTGAATCAGAAACCTGAACACTGTCGGCGGAGCGCAAAGCGAAGTAATCCTGTACTGTTCAATCTTGTGCAGAATGTCTGAAGGAGTGAACTTCTCATGGTCGTAAACAAAAACAGTGGCACCCGCAAACCACTGGCCGTAAAGTTTTCCCCAGACAGCCTTGCCCCAGCCGGTGTCGGCGATGGTAAGATGCAGACTTGTCTCATCAAGATTGTGCCAATAGACACCGGTAACGAGATGTCCGAGAGCATAAGTATGGCTGTGCGCCACCATCTTCGGCTCACCGCTCGTGCCGCTGGTAAAATACATCAGGAGGATATCGTCATTCGTATTTACATTTTCAGGGCGGACGAAAGCAGGGACGTCTTTCCATTCTTTATGGAAATCGTGGAATCCATCAGGGACAAAAGGACCTATGCTGACAAGTATCTGGACTGATGGACTTTCAGGCATTGCCTTGAGGACATGGTCAGTTATCTGCTGTTCCCCGGCACAAACAATCGCCTTGATATCGGCACGGTTGTTCCTGTAAACGATATCTTTTTCAGTCAGCATATGGGTCGCAGGAATTGCCACCGCCCCTATCTTGCTGAGGGCCATCATCGCAAGCCAGAATTCGTAGCGGCGCTTGAGCATCAGCATCACAATATCTCCCTTGCCGATGCCCAATGAGAGAAAATATGATGCCGTCCTGTCGGATTGTTCTTTTATATCCTTGAAGGTGAATCGGATACATTCGCCTTTGTCATTTGTCCACAAAAGAGCGAGTTTGTCTGGAGCCTCTTCAGCCCAGACATCCATCACATCGTAAGCGAAATTGAAATTGTCAGGAACATTGATGTGGAAATTCCTTATGAACTCTTCCTGGGATTTGAACTCAGTCTGATTTAAAAACCTTTCTATCATTTCAGGTCTGATTTAGTATTTGTTTACACAAAGGTAAACCGGGCCGGAAGAAATGCGAAATCAATGTGGCGAATCCGGGAATTTCTGTGGTGACAGGCGCGATTATAGCCTGATTTTGGCGATTTAACGATATTTGTGGCGAAATTTTGCAGAAAACTCTTGACTCGTACCTGTGGTCAATGTTTATATTTGCATCCGTAACCTGAAATCGCGCGACATATGGGTAGAAAAATGAAATTATCAATCGGAGAGTTTTCGAAACTCTGCGGTGTGACTGTCAAGACTTTAAGGCACTATGAAAAGATAGGGCTGCTCCGCCCTCACAGCATTGAAAGCTGGACCGGATACAGATATTACACTGTATCGCAAATGCAGCCGATGCTGAGGATACGGAAGCTTAAAGAATTGGGCCTGAGCCTTGAGGAAATCCACGAGCTGTCCTGGGAAAGCAAATCCGGAGATGGAGAATGCACATTATTTTTCAGTCCGGAGAAAGAGATGATAGCCAAGAAGCTCGCGGACTGTGAAAAAGAAATTGAGAAACTGGTTCACAGGAAAAAAGCGCTGCGGAGAATCCTTGACTCCCTAAATGAAGAAGAAAGTATGAATAAGATTTACACAACATCATTACCGGAAATCACTGTTGCATCCTACAGGGCGGAAGTGTCAGGATACAACGAACTTATGTACCTTTGTCCCAATGTAATAGGACCGGAGATGGGAAGGCTCGGATGCACCTGCCCTGAACCGGGGTACTGCTTCAGCGTCAGCCACGACCACGAGCGCAGGGAAACCGGTATGGACCTGGAATATATGGAGCAGATTGACAGTGTTCCTGCAGGCCAGAGCCTTGTGACTGGCTCTGATCCAGTATTCGGCAGATTGACATTCAGGAAACTGCCGGCCGTGGAAAAGGCTGTTTGCCTGAAGTTCACCGGTCCTTATGAAAGGCTTGGAGAGGGCTATGCGGAACTCTACAAGTATTTGGAAGAGAACGGCCTGGAAGTCAACGGACAGACAAGATGCAGCTTCGTTGACGGTATCTGGAACGAGCCTGATCCTGCAAAATGGTGCAGCATTATCCAGACTCCGATAAAATAACAACTGAATAATCCAGACAGGGGAAACGGGACAGGCAGGCAGTAGAATCACCAGCTGCCGGATGCGCCACCACCTCCGAAAGAACCGCCACCGAATCCGCCAAAACCACCGAAACTTCCTAAATCTCCGAAACTTCCGGACAAGCCCCAGCCGCCAATCGGACCAATGTAGATATCGGGATAGGTCTTTCTACCGCCTGAGCCTCCGTTTCCTTTGGAATTATCCTTGTGATTCAACCTTACAGCAATGACAATCATAAAGATGACAATGAACAGCCACAGCATCGCCTCGGCAAAATCCTTAAGTTCGGTAAGGTCATCTTCTTCAGGCTTGTATTTGCCTGTGGCCAGTTTCATCAGAATATCCGCCCCCTCGGCTACAGCCCTGAAATAATCCCCCTCTTTGAAACGGGGAATCATCGTCTGATTGATAATGCGGCTGCAATAGACATCCGGAATATGCTCCTCAAGTCCGTAACCGACCTGTATTGAGACTTTTCCGGCAGAATCGGCAGTCTTCGGCTTGACAAGAATTACTATTCCGTTCTCCTTGCCCTTCTGGCCGACACCCCAGGCCTGACCGATCTCCTGCGCCATTTCAGCAGGATCATACCCGTCAAGGTCACTGACAGTCACTACCGCTATCTGAGTGGAGGTCGAATCATCGAACGCAACTAAAACAGATTCCAGCGAATCGGCCTGGAACTGAGTGAAAAGTCCTGCCAGATCATTGACAAGCCGTTGTGGAACTGGACGTTCAGGCACGGCAGCAAATACATCAGCAACAGATGCGATAGCAACCGCCGCTGAAATAAGCACAGAGGCGAAATAAATCAATACTCTTTTGCCGGATTCCATAATTATTCTTCGAAAGAGATATCGTCAGACAATTCATTGATGTCATCGTCCGTATATGGAAAAAACTCCTTGAGTTTCTCTCCCACAAGCGATACAGCAGAGCAAAGACCAGCTACGTAATTCTCTGAGGCAAATGCATCTACAAGAACAGAGCAGACATCTTTCCAAAAGCCTGCGGGCACTGCATTGTTAATGCCCCTGTCACCGATAACGGCCAGTTTGCGGTCAGACGGGGACACATATATCAAGACCCCGTTGCGCGCCGCAGTATTTTTCATCCCAAGTTTATGAAAAGACTTGAGAGCCTTGAGCTTTGGATCTCCGGGGCATTTAGTGTCAATGTGAATACGAATCTCGCCGGACGTCCGATGTTCGGCCGCATGTATAGCGTTTACAATCAACGCACAATCCTCGTCTGAAAGGAATTTCCGCATATCAGAATTCAACCTTCGGAGCAGTCTCGGCTCCCTCGGCAGCCTTGAAATAGCCTTTCTGTTCAAAACCGGACATAGAGGCGATTATATTGGCAGGGAAACTGCGGACTTTGGCATTGTATTCCATGGCAACATCGTTGTATTTCTTCCTCTCGACAGAAATACGGTTTTCTGTTCCCTCAAGCTGGGCCTGGAGATCCCTGAAATTCTCGCTGGCCTTGAGGTCAGGATAAGCTTCCACACTTACGAGAAGGCGGCCTATGGCATTGCCAAGTTCGCTCTGGGCTGCCTGGAAAGCGGCGATATCGGCCTCCGAAAGCTTGTCCGGGGCCACTGTTACCTGGGTGGCCTTTGCCCTCGCCTCGACCACAGCCTGCAAAGTAGAACTCTCGTGCTCGGCATAGCCTTTTACCGTGGCCACAAGATTCGGGATAAGATCAGCTCTGCGCTGATAAACATTCTCCACCTGTGACCAGGCAGATTTAACGCCCTCGTCAGACTTGACAAGTGAATTGTAAGTGTTCATCGCCCAAAGTCCTGCGACAAGGACAACCGCAACAACGGCAAGAAGCCAGATCAAACTTTTTTTCATACGTAAATAAATTCGTTATAACGTGCCTATAAATAGGCGTTTAAT
>JBJEBM010000108.1:0-7981 GCA_051870055.1 Candidatus Cryptobacteroides sp. | reverse complement strand
ATCTGATTTATCAGCATAAAAACATAGATATCCACGCAATGGGCTTCCCGTCCGGGTGGGAAAACGAACCTCTATGGAAATAAAGATGAGCTTCCCGAATCGGGAGGCTCTTTTTGTTATAATAAGGAAAAGTCTTCCTTGTTTTATCTTAATGTTATACTTTATATTAATTATTATAATACATTGATTTATAGTTATTAAATAATTTTGAATATTTGCAATGGAAACGGTGGCTGATGCAAGTATTTGTAGCATGAAAGTAATACCGTCCATAGCATTCAACGAGTTAAGCACTTCGTGCTTTTCCCTGCTATCGCTCGACAATGTCTGCGAGCAGCCATTGTTCTCGCTTAAAAGCAGGGTTCTCCGGTTCTGCAGGAGACGTAACTGCACGAAGCGTAAAAGGTCGCACGCTTCTCAACCACAAAGCATATCAGCCAAAAACGAAGACTCCAGCACACCAAAGGCCAGGCTGCAGACATCGCTTCTGACAATCCACACGAACTCGCAGAACTCGTCCTGCAGAAGAAGTTGCCTTTCGACCAGATGATTCTTTACAACACTTTCGTGCATATTTCTCACAAACATCCCTGGCCGCAGAGAGGGGTGGTGCTGTATGATGAAGGGTATGAGGGAGAAAGAATAGCAGACATGGCAAAAGGACAAAAATAGCCGCCAAACCATTAAAGCTCGAAAAGATTCACTATCTTTGCAGATTGGGATAGCATACGGTTGCAACCCATTATATACTCACAGTTTATAAGTTCTTTGAATGAAATTTGCAAGTTACATTTAACTTACACATTTTTGGATGCGGTTTTTAGCCAAATAACACGAAATTTTTGTTACTCGTTTGTTACTTTTACCCATTCAACCTACTTCAAAGGCCGCTTAATACATTGATTAACAAAAAGTTATGGCGGACAGTAATTTCATAGATTACGTGAAAATATTCTGCGCCTCGGGACACGGAGGGGCTGGCTCAGTGCACCTGCACAGGGCCAAATACGTGCCGAAAGGCGGGCCCGACGGAGGAGACGGAGGTCGTGGAGGTCACATAATACTCAGGGCGAACCCCCAGTTCTGGACACTCATACACCTGAAATACAAGAAGATAATAAAAGCGGAGAACGGAGCGAAAGGCGGAGCCGCCCTGTGCAAGGGAAAACAGGGGCAGGACATATACCTCGATGTGCCGGTGGGTACCGTGGTGAAAGACGCAGAGAGCGAAGAGATAATGTTCGAAATGATGGAGGCGGGAGAGGAAAGAATCCTCTGCAAAGGCGGAAGAGGCGGCCTTGGCAACAACAATTTCAAGAGCGCCACCCAGCAGACTCCTATCTACGCCCAGCCCGGCGAAGAAGGTCAGGAAGGCTGGTTCATTCTCGAGCTCAAGATACTTGCTGACGTTGGACTTGTGGGATTTCCTAACGCAGGAAAGTCAACACTTCTTGCAGCTATCACTTCTGCAAAGCCCAAGATAGCCAACTACGCATTCACGACTCTTGAGCCGAATCTCGGGATTGTACGCTACCACGATGACAAGTCATTCGTGATGGCCGACATCCCCGGAATCATTGAGGGAGCACACGAAGGCCGCGGAATCGGACTGAGATTCCTCAGGCATATCGAGCGCAATTCCGTGCTTCTGTTCATGGTTTCCGCAGAGGAGAAAAACATTTGGGAAAGCTACAGGATTCTTCTCAACGAACTCGAGATGTACAATCCGGAACTGCTTGACAAAGACAGGGTCCTGGCCGTCACCAAATGCGATATACTCGACCGTGCTACCGAAAAGAAGATTATCAGGACACTGCCTGACGACATACCTTGCATCCTGATTTCATCCATAACAGGGGAAGGGCTTCAGGAGCTCAAGGACGAATTATGGGCAGCACTTAACGGGACACCGGGACAATGACACATTTCTGGGACATACTCAATGGCTGGGACCAGGCGCTGACACTGTTCATAAACAGTTTCCATTCGCCTGCTGTTGACCAGTTTATGATGTTCTTTTCAGACCGGTACGTTTGGGTTCCGCTGTACGCAATAACAGCATTTTTCCTGGTGAGCAGGCTCGGCTGGAAAAAAGGGATTCTTGCCATCCTGGTAATTGCCCTTTGCCTCCTCGCCTGCGATCAGACCTCAAACCTTTTCAAATACTCCGTGGCAAGGCTCCGCCCGTGCTACAGCGACAGGATGCTATCCGGAGGGCTTCACGTGCTTGAGCACAGAGGAAGCCTGTACGGATTCTTTTCAGCACACGCCGCAAATGCATTCGGATTCGCCGCCTGCACATTTATGTGTTTCAAAAGCGACACAACTCATCCGTACAAAGCCTACACCTGGTTCATTTTCATCTGGGCAGCCCTTGTATCCATCAGCAGGATGTTTGTAGGAAAACATTATCTCGGAGACATTCTGACAGGTGCTTTAATCGGCATTCTATGGGGATTCATTCTTGCTCTCGGAGCGAGATGGATATTCCGTAAATATCTGGCCGCATAAAAAATTTTCTATAATAATACAAATTTTAATATTTTTAATTACATTTGCTCCGTTATAACCTCATAATGGAACTGCACACTTGTATTAAAGTTAAGAAAACCACAATAACACGACATCACAATAACACGTTTATTTAAGTGTTTATCAACTATTTATCAATTCAAAAACCTCAATTATGTTGAAGAGCACAAAAACACTCGGCATTCTGCTGTGCTTCGCTGCATTCATAGGGGGGGGCGCTTTGTCGAACCTTTCTGCGGCGGAGAATGAGAATTCATTCAGCGCACAACAAGAAAACGTCTGCTCCGGTGTCATCTATGACGCAAGCGGACAGACAGTAATAGGAGCCTCAATCCAGGTCAAGGGGACGACAAAAGGCACAGTCACCGACATCGACGGAAACTTCTCGCTCGGCGGCGTGAACGTTGGCGATGTTCTTGTCATTTCCTGCATCAGCTATGTGACCCAGGAAATTGTCTGGAACGGCCAAACTTTGAACATTATCCTCGAAGAAGACAATATGCTTCTCGAAGAGGTAGTGGTAGTCGGATTCGGCACCCAGAAGAAAGTCAATGCAACAGGAGCGGTTTCAACAGTAAGTTCCAAAGAAATCGCAGCCCGTCCTGTCAACTCAGTAACTGACGCCCTCCAGGGAGTCGTTGCCGGCATGACCCTTTCCACACCATCCAGCGGAGGTACACTGAACTCCAGCAAGACTGTGAATATCCGCGGTATCGGAACCATCGGCTCTGGCTCATCAGTTACTCCTCTCATTCTCATTGACGGAATGGAAGGCACACTGGAGTCATTGAACCCTCAGGACGTGGAGAACATATCCGTACTGAAAGACGCATCCGCATCTTCAATCTACGGTTCGAGAGCTGCGGGCGGAGTCATCCTCGTCACCACAAAGGGCGGCAAGGAGGGCAAGACCGTTGTGAACTACAACAACAGCTTCCGCTTCAACTCCCCTCTCAATATGCCTGAGATGATGGACTCCTACACCTGGGCAGTCTATATGAACACAGCCAGCATCAATTCCGGTAACGGCTCCTGGTTCTCCGAGAAGAAACTTGCGGACATCAAGGCAGCCCAGAGCAATCCTTCGATGCAGACAATGTTCAAGAACACCAACAACCGCTGGGAGGTCTGGGATTCAAACGACATTCTTCCTATTGCCAACACAGACTGGCTGAAGGAGCATTTCGGAAACAGTTTCTCCCACGAGCACACACTTAGCGTGAACGGCGGAAGCGAGAAGATAAGATATTATTTCTCAGCCAACTACCTCAACCAGGACGGTATTCTCCGCCACGGCGATGACAACAAACAGCGTTACACCGCCACAGGCAGAATCGATGCTGACATCACCAAATGGCTGAATCTCACCTACAGCACCCGTTTCACCCGTGTTGACTATGAGGCACCATCAGTGATGGTCAATGGAACTGACGAGTTCTACCACAATATGTGCCGCTACTGGCCTATCATCCCGACCAAAGACCCTAACGGGCATTGGGTACCTGAGTCATACATCGAGAGACTGATGAACGGCGGTATGTACAAGACCCAGTCGGATGTGTTCTCCCAGCATCTCGCATTGCGCGCCACACCTGTCAAAGGATTGAACATCAATGCTGAGCTGAACTACCGCATCAACAATGACAACTCCCACACAGACTGGCAGACCACCTACGGTTATGACTGCGACGGCAATCCTTTCGTGGACTTCAACGCCAATTCTGCAGTAAGGGAGTACAACTACAAGAGCAATTACTTCAACCCTAACATTTACGCGGACTACAGCCATTCATTCGGAGAACACAATCTCAAAGTGATGGCCGGTTTCCAGAGCGAATACTGGCACGGACGCTCTATTACCGGGCAGCAGTACGGAATCATAGCAGGACTTCCTACTCTTGACACCACAGCATCCAACCCTACTGTAGCGGGCGGATATTCCACCTGGACAACAGCAGGTTTCTTCGGACGTATCAACTATGACTATGCAGGACGCTACCTCTTCGAGGCAAACCTCCGCTACGACGGTTCATCCCGGTTCCTCCGCGATAACCGATGGAATCTCTTCCCTTCATTCTCCGCTGGTTGGAACATTGCAAAAGAAGGATTCTGGGAGGACTTCACGAAGTGGGTCAACGTATTGAAGATAAGAGGTTCCTGGGGCGAGCTCGGAAACCAGAACACCGACAGCCTCTATCCTTTCTATCCGTCAATGAGCTATACTCCTAAAGGCGGCAACTGGATTGTCAACGACGCAAAGCCTAACATTTCAGGACAGCCAAGCCTCGTGTCATCATCCCTCACCTGGGAAAGAAGCCGCACCTGGGAAGTCGGTCTCGACCTCGGTGCGTTCAACAACCGCCTGAC
Organism: Candidatus Cryptobacteroides sp.; assembly: GCA_051870055.1. Classification (GTDB taxonomy): domain Bacteria; phylum Bacteroidota; class Bacteroidia; order Bacteroidales; family UBA932; genus Cryptobacteroides. The sequence goes on along the minus strand of JBJEBM010000108.1, from coordinate 3,082 downwards.
AGGTTCATTCGGTTACTATCAGCGCAAGACCTACGATATGGTGGGACCTGCTCCGGAGCTTCCTGATGTTCTCGGTACAGCGGAGCCGAAGACCAACAATCTCGATATGACCACCAAGGGCTGGGATCTCCAGCTGAGCTGGCGTGACGTTGTGAATGACTTCAGCTACGGAGTCTCCCTTGTCCTGAGCGACAGCAAGACTATCATTGACAAGTATCCGAACCCTGCAAAGGAACTCGGCAAATACTATGACGGAGCAGTCTATGGCGACATATGGGGCTTCGAGACAGTCGGCATCGCAAGTTCGCAGGCCGAGATGGACGCACATCTCGCAAAGGCCGACCAGAGCTACTGCGGAAGCAACTGGACTGCAGGTGACATCATGTATGCCGACATCAACGGTGACGGAGTTGTTGACGAAGGTGAATACACAGTTGACAATCACGGCGACCTCAAGGTCATCGGAAACAGCACTCCTCGCTACAACTTCGGTCTCAATTTCGATTTCGCTTACAAGGGATTCGACCTGAAGCTGTTCTTCCAGGGAACTCTCAAGCGCGACTATATGCCGGGCAGCGCAACATTCTGGGGCGCGACAGGAACCGGCAAATGGCAGGCGCTCGGCTTCTCAGCCCACAACGATTACTGGACTCCTGAGAATACTGACGCTTACTATCCTCGCCCTGACTGGAATGGCTGGCGCAACACCTGGACCCAGACCCGCTATCTGCAGAATGCGGCATACTGCCGTCTCAAGAACGTTACTCTGGGATATACTCTTCCGTCACACCTGACCCAGAAGATTTATGTCCAGAATCTCCGCGTTTTCGTTTCTGCAGAGAACTTGTTCACCATCACCAAGTTCACAGACATTGCAGATCCTGAACTCATCGGAGCCGGCTACGGAGGAAACCTTGGAAAGACCTATCCCCTGTCCAAGACAGTGTCATTCGGCGTAAGTGTAACCTTCTAAATTTTTGATAGTATGAACCTTAAATATTTAAATATAGGACTGCTCATAGCTGCTGTTACCGGTCTGTCAGCCTGCAACGACTTTCTGGACCGTGAACCGGAGAGCGCCGTCACACCGAGTGCTTACTTCACATCGGAAGCTGACCTCGCCGCCTACACTATAAATCTGTACGGCTTCTTCACCAGCATCGCACCGGGAAGCTACGGAATCAGCACATTCGGCTACGACAACGCCACCGACAACCAGGCTGCGACAAGCTATTCTTCACGCTGGGTGCCGGGTGAATGGAAAGTGCCTTCATCCACAAGCGACGGAGACCGCACTGCTGCCTGGAACTTCTTCCAGATCCGCGACTGCAACTATTTCTTCGACCAGGTGCTTCCAAAATATGAGGCCAAGGCCATCTCCGGCAGTGACAGCAATATAAAGCATTACATCGGAGAGATGTATGTCATGCGCGCATACGCTTATTTCAACAAACTCCAGACAATCGGCGACTGCCCTATCATCACCACAGCGCTGGAGGACGATGAGGCTACATTGATAGAGGCCTCAAGACGCCAGCCTCAGCACAAAGTCGCACGTTTCATCCTGGAGGACCTCGACAAGGCAATCGAACTTCTCCAGGAAACTGCTCCGGGCGGAAAGAATCGCATCAGCAAGGACGTGGCTTATCTGCTCCGTTCCCGCGTGGCTCTCTACGAGGGAACCTGGCTGAAATACCACAAGGGTACTGCATTCGTTCCGGGTGGAGAAGGATGGCCTGGCGACAAGAGTCTGCTGGACGGTTTCAACATCGACAACGAGATTTCCTATTTCCTCGGCGAGGCTATGAAGTCTGCAAAGGTCGTAGGTGACAAACTTGTCAACAATCTTGTTGAGAACACTGATGCTGAAGAGGGAATGGATGCTTCATTCAACAGCCTGAATCCTTACTACACAATGTTCTGCGACGAGAATATGGAGAACTACAGCGAAGTGCTGATGTGGCGCAAATATGACGAGAGCCTCAGCATCACCCACAATATCCAGATGCAGCTCCAGAACAACGGAGGAGGTTCAGGATGGACCAGAGGACTTGTCAACTCATTCCTTATGAGGAACGGGCTTCCTATCTATGCCACCGGCTCCGGCTATCAGCCTGATCGTGAAAGAGACGGAGTGAGAGCTACTCTCAATGGAAGGGATTCCCGTATATGGATCTTCACCAAGAAGGATGGAGATATCGAGAACTACACCTCTGCCGGTACTATCAACTATGTTGACCTCGAGTGGGTTGTCAAAGGCAACAGCGAGACCCGTATGGTCACCGGCTACGCCATAAAGAAAGGCAAGCATTACAACGACTATATGCAGACTCTCCATCACAAGGGCACTACCGGAAGCATCGTCTTCCGCGGCACGGAGGCATTGCTGAACTATATGGAGGCCAGCTATGAATTGTCTGGAAACATTGACAATACCGCAGGAATGTACTGGGCAGCATTGAGAAATCGGGCCAAAGTGGATCCTGACTACTACAAGACCATCAATGCGACTGTGATGTCCGAGGAGGCCAAGGGTGACTTCGGAGCATATTCCCACGGAAAGCTTATTGACCCTACTCTTTACAACATCCGCCGCGAGCGCCGCAACGAGTTCATCGGCGAGGGGATGCGCTGGGCTGACCTGAAGAGATGGAGAGCTTGCGACCAGGTCGACGGATACCAGATTGAGGGAATGCGCTATTGGGATTCAGTTTATGAAGGCACCTGGCAGGATGATTCAGGCCATGACCTCGTTGTCGTTGATGTCGAGGGAGGTTCTGGAAATATGTCCTCCGAGAGCGTGAGCGGCCCATATATCCACCCTTACCAGATAAGCAACGTGAACAATTCAGCTTTCAATGGCTACAGGTTCACACCTGCACATTATCTCTCACCTCTGCCGCAGAGTGCGTTCCGCCAGACCGCATCCGGCGACAAGACGGACCTCAACACTTCTGTAGTATATCAGAACCCGGGCTGGCCTAAGGTCGGCGGACAGGGTCCGACTATGTAATGTCATAAACAGATTGAATCGAGTAGGAGGAAAACGAAGTAGTTTTCTTCCTACTTTCGTTTTCCGACC
>JBJEBM010000107.1:0-8008 GCA_051870055.1 Candidatus Cryptobacteroides sp. | reverse complement strand
CACTCCGGCATATTTGGGACTATGGGGTATTTGGGATTTATAGAGGAAATATAAAAATTTATATCGTAGCTGCAAATACTGGTGAAATTTAGTCCCTGATATGTTGCGATTAAAAATTTTATTTATAAATTTGCATTAACAATATTGTTAAATAATTTTGTTAACAAATGAGACACAAGGAAGGCACAGACGAAAAGATACTGAAAGCAGCTGAGACTGAATTCTTTACAAAAGGATATGATGGAGCGAGGACTACGTCCATTGCCGAAAAGGCAGGGGTCACTCACGCAATGCTGCATTATTATTTCCGGACCAAGGAGCAACTCTTTGGCGAGGTGCTGAGTAGAAACATTGACAATATGTTCAAAGTTATGTTCTCCGTATTTGTCCAGGACGACAGGCCTTTTTCGGAAAGGCTGGCCGAGGGAGTCGGACGGCATTTCGATGTGTTGGCCGCCAACCCTTTGCTGCCCCGGTTTATATTGAACGAAATATTGCCGAATACAGAGAAATATTTACAGGAAGAACTTGGCCTGAAGTCTAAAATTTCGGAGATATATGTGAAAGCACAGAAGGCTATAGATAAGGAAGCAGAAAGCGGCATAATTGAAAGTGTCGATGCCAGGAAACTGTTTTTCTCGATTGTATCATTGAACGTATTTCCATTTGTGGCGTTCCAGTTCTATTCAAGAATCACGGATGCGAAGGACAAAGAGAAATTTCTGGCGGAGAGAAGGATCGAGAACATTGAAACAATGAAAAGAAGGATAATGAAAATTGATAATATATGAGAAAGGTTAAATTATTGATTTTGACCATAATGGCATTGGGCATGACTTGTGTTGCGAGCGGCCAGGGCCTCAAGGAATGCCGTGCGTTGGCCAGGGAGAACTATCCTCTTGTCAGGCAGTTCGGCATCATTGACGAGGTTGCGCAATACAATCTCAGCAATGCCGCGAGAGGCTGGATACCACAGATTTCCTTATCCGCCCAGGCATCGTACCAGTCCGCATCCACGTCCTATCCGGATGCGTTCAAGCAAATTCTCTCTGGCGTAACCCCGGATGGAAAGCCGATACAGACATCCGAAATCACTGGTCTGCGTAAAGACCAGTACAAGATCGCAATTGACATAAACCAGAATATCTGGGACGGCGGCAAGACCAGGGCGATGAGAGAAATTGTCGAGTCTGAGACCGAGGAACAGCGCAGGCAGGTCGAGGTGGACATCTATGAGATGCTTTCCCGTGTGGACGACATTTATTTCAGCATTCTCCTTTTAGAGGGCAAGGAGGAGAGGCTCCTTAACACAATTGCGCTGCTACAGTCCAATCTGGAGAAGATGAGGACCTGCCTTGCAAATGAGGTGGCTGCCCGCTCCGATGTTGAAGCGGTAGAGGTAGAACTCCTTACGTCAATGCAGAATCTTGACCAGACCCGGTATGCCAGGGAGGAATACCGGAAGATGCTGGAAATCCTCATCGGCCGGAGACTTGGCAATGATAAGCTTAATCTGCCTGAAATGCCTGATATTCCGATTGTTGCCAATAACGCCGATGAACTGTCGCGGCGACCAGAACTGGAACTATTTAATGCGAAAATTACTGGCATCGGGGCGAGGGAAAAGGAAATAAACTCAAATGTGATTCCGCATTTCAGCGCATTCGCACAGGGATATTACGGCTATCCGGGCCTGGATATGTTCAAAAGTATGACATCTCCGGACTGGACGCTGAACGGAATGGCCGGTATTCGTATGGTGTGGAATCTCACAGGCTTCAATACCAGGCGCAACAACCTCAGGAAACTTGATGCACAGAAGCGTCAGGTGGACATCCAGCGCGGAATTTTCCTGCTCAATTCAGATCTCAGCGCAGCCCGCGAGTCGGGTGAGATCGAGAGACTCAGGAAGGCGATGGAGAGTGATGAGAAGATAGCCGCTCTGCGATGCTCCATCAGAAAGGCAGCGGAGTCCGGACTTGACAACGGGGTCATCGACTCGACCGACCTCCTGCGCAAGATCACCGAGGAGAATGATGCAGGCATTGCATTGAGCAATAGAAAGATAGAACTTCTTCAGGCGGCATACAGGCTCAAGAGGACATTGAATTTATGAACCACGTTTCGCAAAATATAACAAAAATGAAAAGGATAATCATCATCACATCTGCATTGGCCTTGCTCGCATCCTGCCGGAGCGGGGAAGAGGCGGATGCCTACGGAACATTCGAAGCTACGGAAATCCTCATTTCTTCAGAGGCTACGGGTCGGATCTTGAAGTTTGACATTGAAGAGGGAATGACTCTCAATGAAGGAGATATCATTGCGGAGGTTGACAGTGTCCAGCTAACCCTCCAGCGCAAGCAGTTGAAGGCGCAGATGGCGGCATTGCTTGGCAGCCGGCCTGACAAGAAGGCCCAGATTGCCTCGTTGAAGGAGCAGATAGCCAAGCAGAAGACCGAATTGGCCAGGGTTGAGAGGCTTCTACGTGGCGGTGCGGCTACCGGCAAACAGAAAGATGACATTGAGGCGCAGATACGCATACTCGAGAGCCAGCTGACAGCCACACTCTCCAACATTGACAAGAATACCTCTTCCATCAATGACAATGCGCTCGCGGTCGAGGCGCAGATTGAGGCATTGGAAGACCGGATTGAAAAATGCCGCACGAAAGCTCCTGCTTCAGGTACGGTTCTGGCAAAATATGCAGAGGCAGGTGAATTGACAACTCCAGGAAAGCCACTTGTTAAAATTGCGGACCTGGACAGGATATATCTCAGGGCCTATTTCACTTCTGCCCAGGTCTCCGGGATAAAGATAGGAGACCAGGTGAAGGTGACGGCGGATTTCGGCTCCGGGAACAGGTTCGACTATGACGGCCAGATAATGTGGATATCTTCCGAGAGTGAATTCACCCCGAAGACCATACAGACCTCCGATTCCAGAGCTAATCTTGTCTATGCCGTGAAGATTGCCGTGGCTAATGACGGAAGGCTGAAAATCGGTTTCTCCGGAGAGGTTGGCCTGACAAGACAGTGATTTATGAACTCTCTGGAAATCAATAATGTATCCAAGGCTTTCGGCAGCATCAAGGCTCTCTCTGATGTGAACCTCAATGTCGCCCGGGGAGAACTTTTCGGTCTCATCGGGCCGGACGGTGCGGGCAAGACCACATTGTTCCGGATATTGACCACATTAATGAAAGCCGACACAGGCACAGCCACTGTGGAAGGCCTCGATATGGTGAAGGATTACCTGAAAATCAGGAAGATGGTCGGCTATATGCCGGGGAGATTCTCACTTTATCCGGATTTGTCAGTAAGTGAGAATCTGGAGTTCTTTGCATCGCTATTCGGAGTGCAGGTTTCTGATTCATATGAGCTTATTGCTCCGATATACAGCCAGATAGAGAAGTTTGGGGACAGGAAGGCCGGTGCGCTTTCCGGTGGAATGAAACAGAAACTGGCCTTGTCCTGCGCATTGGTGCACAAGCCCTCCTTGCTGTTTCTGGATGAGCCTACGACCGGCGTGGACGCGGTTTCCAGGAAGGAGTTCTGGGATATGCTGCACGGGCTGAAGAGCACCGGAATGACGATATTCGTTTCGACTCCTTATATGGACGAGGCCGGCCGGTGCGACCGGATATCATTGATCAATGACGGAAAGATACTCAGGACGGATACGCCACGTGGCATTGTGAACAGTTTCGGAGGCAGGCTTTACGCTGTCAAGTCTGAAGATATGCAGGCATTGCTCCGGGTTGCAAGGGGTACAGCGGGTGTCAGGCAATGCTATTGCTTCGGGGAGTGGCATCATCTCATTGCGGAGGATGACTTCAGCATTGAAGCATTTGTCAGTGAAAACAGAGCCATATCCGGACTGTCAGCCAAGCCAATCAGGCCTTGCATCGAGGATGTTTTCATAGAATTGATGTAGTCGCTTCAAACTTTGAGTAAATGGGCAATGACAATATAATAACAGTCCGTGACCTTACAAAGCGTTTCGGGGATTTCACAGCAGTGGACCATATCAGTTTCGATGTGGGCCGGGGTGAGATTTTCGGCTTCCTCGGAGCGAACGGGGCAGGGAAGACCACGGCAATGAGAATGCTCTGCGGATTGAGCAGGCCTACAAGCGGAAGAGGCTCGGTAGCCGGATGTGACATTATCAGTGAAGGAGAGAAGATCAAGTCGAGAATCGGATATATGAGCCAGCGTTTTTCATTGTACAATGATCTGACTGTCAAGGAAAATATGGAACTCTTCGCCGGTATCTACGGAATCGGCAGGAAAGAGGCCTGGGAACGTGCCGGCGAGCTTATGGCCAGTCTCGGACTCACAAGTCTCAAGGACGAACTTGTCGGCAGGCTTCCCCTCGGCTGGAAGCAGAAACTCGCATTCTCCGTGGCAGGTATCCACAGACCTGAAATCATTTTCCTGGATGAGCCTACCGGTGGTGTGGACCCGATTACGAGAAGGCAGTTCTGGGAAATGATAAACGAAACCGCCGCCTCAGGTACAACTATCTTTGTCACAACGCATTATATGGATGAGGCGGAATATTGCGGATGCATTTCAATGATGGTGGACGGAAAGATTGCTGCAATTGGCAGCCCTTCCGCCCTCAAGGCTGAATTCGGTGCCAAGGATATGGATGAAGTCTTCAGGCAGATTGCCAGGAGCGCAAAACGGGGGGAATAAGTATGAAGAGCCAGTTCGCGTCATTTGTCAAGAAGGAGTCGCTCCATATTCTCAGGGACAAGCGTACAATGCTGATAGTCTTTATGATACCCGTGGTGCTGACAGTCCTTTTCGGCTTCGCCATTTCCACGGAGGTCAACAATGTCAATGTGATTGTCTCTGCTCCTGAGATTACGGATGGGGTCAGGGATGCAGTCAGGGACATTTCGGCAAATTCCTATTTCACATTCCGGGGTTATGTCGCCCGGGGAGATATCGATGAGGTCCTGAAATCCGGCAAAGCCGATGCCGCTGTAGTGTTCAGCCGGGATTTCGACCGAAGGAAAATGCTTCATTCACAGGGCCTTGACACCGGGCCTGCTATTCAGGTGATTCTGGATGCTTCCAATGTCAACAAGGCCCAGGCAGCCAGCGCATATCTGGGCAGCGTCCTTATGCAGGAGGCCGGCGGGGCTGACTTCTTCGAAACAAGACTGCTCTTCAATCCGCAGATGAGGAGCGCATACAACTTCGTTCCGGGCATTCTCGGCCTGATTTTCATACTTGTATGCGCATTGATGACATCTGTATCCATCGTCAGGGAAAAGGAGAGGGGAACAATGGAGGTGCTGCTGGTGTCACCCGTGCGGCCTATCAAGATTATCCTGGCCAAGATGGTGCCGTATTTCATCATTTCACTGGCAGTGCTGGCAATCATATTACTGCTGTCGCGTTATCTCCTCGGCGTTCCCATGAGCACCGGTGTGGGCGGAATCATCATTATTTCACTGGTTTATCTGACTTTGGCCCTGGCTTTGGGAATGCTGATATCCACGCTGGTATCGACCCAATTGGCCGCATTGCTGATTTCTGCGATGGTTATGATGCTTCCGATAATGATGCTGTCCGGAATGATATTTCCTATTGAGAACCTTCCTGGCTTCTTCCGTGGATTGTCTTGCATCGTCCCGGCCAGATGGTATATAGATGCAATCAGGAAGATGATGATTCAGGGGCTGCCGCTGAGTGCAGTGATGGGAGACCTTGCCGTGCTGTCCGGTATGGTCGTGGTGATAGTCGCGGCCGCATTGAAAAAGTTCAATGACAGATTGGAATAAATTATGGGTGTATTGCTTGTACTGATAAGGAAGGAGTTTGCGCAGATTTTCCGTAACTCGTTCATTCCCAAGCTCATTATCGTGTTTCCGATAATGATAATGCTGCTTATGCCGATGATTATGACAATGGATGTCAAGAATGTGAATGTGGTCGTGGTTGACCAGGACAGGTCATCATTGTCAAGGCGGATTATGTCCCATATTGAGGCTTCTGAATATCTTAGGTTTGCAGGAATGACGGATGATTTCGCATTGGCAATGGATATGACAGATTCCGGGGAGGCGGATGCAATATTGCAGATACCTGTCGATTTTGAAAGGAATCTCGGCACGCCGGCGGCCGGAAAGATCAGCATAATGGCGAATGCCGTGAATGCCACCAAAGCTTCGTTAGGACTGCAATATGTGCTTCAGACTGCTGCCGGGGCAATATCTGAGGTTATGTTTGAAAATGGGATGAGTGGTGGCGCAAATGATTTCATTACAGCTACTTACAGGTACAATCCGACATTGGATTACCGCCATTATATGATTCCGGCATTGATGATAATGCTCTTCATTCTCATCTGTGGATTTCTGCCTGCGCTCAGTATAGTTGGGGAGAAGGAGGCCGGGACAATGGAACAGATCAATGTCACACCTGTCGGCAGGTTGACGTTCATTTTCTCCAAACTAATACCTTATTGGCTCATAGGTCTTTTCGTGCTTGTAGTGGCAATGACAACCGCCCGTCTCGTCTATGGCCTGGCTCCTGTTGGGAGCATCTGGCTGATACTTCTCGGTTCCGTGCTGTTCATCCTGACAATCTCCGGATTCAGCCTTACCGTGGCCAATTTCTCTGACAACTCCCAGCAGGCCATTTTCGTGATGTTCTTCTTTATAATGACATTTATGCTGATGAGCGGTCTCCTGACCCCGATTGACTCAATGCCTGGCTGGGCGCAGAAGGTCACACTCTTCCTGCCTCCGAGATATTTCGTGGATATTATGCGTTCGGTATACCTGAAAGGTTCCTCCTTTGCGGACCTCTCTCTCAACTATCTGGCACTCAGTATATTCGCATTGCTGTTCAGCCTTGCCGCGACATTGTCCTGGAAGAAGAGGACATAAGCTGTTGCCGTCAGGCAATAGTGCTGGAAAATATAAAATGAGGGATGCCCTTTTTGTGGACATCCCTCATTTTTCAGTATTATTCAGCGGATTAAAGCTGAGGACCAGCCTTTACGAGAGCCTTGCCAGCGCGGTTGCCTTCATATTTCTTGAAGTTCTTGATGAACCTTGCAGCGAGGTCTTTTGCCTTAACTTCCCACTCCTCAGCTGTGCTGTAAGTGTCACGAGGGTCAAGGATGTGAGTGTCAACACCATTGAGCTCTGTAGGCACAGTGAAGTTGAAGTAAGGGATAACCTTGGTAGGAGCCTTGTCGATTGAGCCGTCGAGGATGGCGTCAATGATACCGCGGGTGTCACGGATGGAGATACGTTTTCCGGTACCGTTCCAGCCTGTGTTCACGAGGTATGCCTTCGCGCCGCTCTTCTTCATCTTCTTCACGAGCTCCTCAGCATACTTTGTAGGATGCAGCTCGAGGAATGCCTGTCCGAAGCAGGCAGAGAATGTAGGAGTAGGCTCGGTGATACCGCGCTCTGTTCCTGCAAGCTTGGCTGTGAAGCCTGAGAGGAAGTAGTACTTGGTCTGCTCTGCGTCGAGGATTGATACTGGAGGGAGAACTCCGAACGCGTCAGCTGACAGGAAGATAACCTGTTTTGCTGCAGGACCCTGTGACTTAGGACGCACAATCTTGTTGATGTGGTAGATAGGGTATGAAACGCGGGTGTTCTCGGTAACGCTCTTGTCGTTGAAGTCAATTACACCGTTCTCGTCAACAGTCACGTTCTCGAGAAGTGCGTCACGCCTGATGGCTCCGTAGATATCCGGTTCAGACTCTTTGTCGAGTTTGATGACTTTCGCATAGCAGCCGCCCTCGAAGTTGAAGATACCCTTGTTGTCCCAACCGTGCTCGTCGTCACCGATGAGGAGACGTTTAGGGTCTGTTGAAAGGGTGGTCTTGCCGGTTCCTGAAAGACCGAAGAAGATGGCTGTGTTCTCGCCGTTCATATCGGTGTTTGCAGAGCAGTGCATGGAAGCGATGCCCTTGAGAGGCAGATAGTAGTTCATCATTGAGAACATACCCTTCTTCATCTCGCCGCCGTACC
>JBJEBM010000106.1:0-8015 GCA_051870055.1 Candidatus Cryptobacteroides sp. | reverse complement strand
ACACGTTGTTCAGGTTCTTTGAATAAAGAGCGTCAACTGTGAGTTTCCAGCCATATCCGAAATCGTGGTCGTAACCGAGGTTTGCACGGAACACCTGCGGATATTTGAACTTCCTGTTGAGAGTGTTGATAGTTGCTTTTCCACCTGCGGAAGCCTTGCCGGCCTCAACGATATCCTTGTACGGATCGCTCGTATGAGGGAAGTCAGCAGCAGGGTTGTTGACGGTGATGGACTTGGCCTCCATGCCAGTATTATTATAAGCATTTGAAAGCCAAACGAATGGAATACGTCCAGTGAAGAGTCCCGCGCCACCGCGGAGAAGAGCCTTGTGCTCCTTGTCCATCCACCAGCGGAAACCGATTCTTGGTGAGAAGAGCGGAGTGGCCTTAGGAGTAACACCAACTTTCTCGCCTGTCTTTGCAGAAAGCTCTGACTCATTGAATGCAGTATTCTCGGTCGGTTTGTTGAGAAGAGCAGGGATATCCATCCTGACACCGTAAGTCAATGTGAAATCACGGTTAGGTTTCCACTCATCCTGAACATAGAGACCGAACTGGGCTGCGTATGTTGTGGCTTTCCATCTCGGGCTGTCAACTCCGTCGAGGGTTGTGTCAGCATACCTGTAGTTGAACTGGCTGCATTTTCCTGCGAAGAAGTCTGCAAGAGAATTATAGGTGTAGCCGCCGAACGCATACTGAAGGAACAGGTTGTTGAAACGATAGATTTCATTGTGCGTTCCCACAGTGATATTGTGGTTTCCTGCGAAAATGGAAACGTTGTCAGCGATGGTGTAAGTGTCTGAGCTCATTGAGTTCGCACCTGAAGAATACTCTGTTCCAATGTTGACATAAACCTTGTCGCGGATGTACATATTGGCTCCCTGATATGGAACGGAACGCTTGTCCCTTACCATAACGGCGGTTGCCCTGAACTCATTGGACACCTTGTCAGACGGCCTTGAGTTGAGCTCGAGGACGAAGGTGTTCGTCCTGTCGGACATCTTGTAGGAAGAGTTGTTGAAATAATATGAGCTGTAACCTGAACTGTATTTGTCAGCATACGCATCCATGAACTGATAGCGGAGCATCAGTTTGTTCTTGTCATTGATATTCCAGTCGAGTCGCAGCATAGCGTTGATGGACTGGTCCTGAACCTGATGCTGGCCGAAACTCTCGGATACTGCGCCATCCTTGTGATAAATTGAATTGTATCTGTCAATCACAGCCTGAGCTACTTCAGCATCGAAATATTCGTGGTCAACTCCGTTGATATTGACTGGTTTGCTGAGTTTGAGAGCTTCTTTCTCATAGCTGCCGTTGGCAGGATTATAGACGTTAGGATAATTCTTGCGGTAATATTCACCACTGGCGAAGATGAAGAGTTTGTTCTTGATGATAGGAGCGCCGATAGTGAATCCGTAGGTCTGGGTATTCTGCTGGTCGTATTTTGTCCTGTTCTCAACATCCTTTCCAGGTGTTGTTCCGATGAAGTCCTGATTGTTGTAGTAAGCATAAGCAGAACCTTTCACGGTGTTGGTACCTGATTTGGTAATGGCGTTGATCGCACCGCCGGTGAAACCTGACTGGCGCACATCGAAAGGAGCTATCACAACCTGAATTTCTTCAATGGCGTCAAGGGAAACAGGGTTGGCACCCGTCTGACCGCCGTTGGTTCCGGTAGCCGCAAGACCGAACGAGTCATTGGCGACAGCTCCGTCAATCTGGAAGCTGTTGTAACGGTTGTTGGAACCGGCGAAGGAGATACCGCCATCTTTATTGAGAGATGCCTGAGGCGTATATTTCACAACATCGTATATACTTCTGTCGATGGTCGGAGTGTTCTCGAGCTGCGAGAGGTTGAAGTTGGCACTTGCGCCTGTCTTTGAAGAGTTGAACGAGCCTTCGGAAGTGAAAATCACGGCTTCAAGCTCATTGCTGGCTTTCATCACAGCGTCAATAGTGTAAGGGTCACCGAGAGAAAGAGTAACATCAGTGTACTTCAAAGTACTCATACCGATGAACGAGATCTCTACTGAATAAGGACCTCCGGCACGCATACCGTTGATGTTGAAACGGCCGTTTTCGTTGGCGATTGCGGAGTACATTGTACCTGAAGGGGTGTGCACGGCGACAACTGCCGCTCCAGCCAATGGTTCCTGATTCTCATCAGTCACACGCCCCGAAAGACTTGAGGTGGTGACCTGCGCGAATGCGCTTGTGATGGTCATCGCCCCTGCCAGGAGGAATGTTAAAAATTTCAATGAATGTCTCATTACTGTTAAGTTATAAATTATAAAAAATAACGGTGCGAAGATAGGAATTTCCAACAAAATACGAAAATTATATTAACAAATTCCTACCATTTTATGATTATAATCACCCATAAATTGATTTATAATTGACCTATTAACAATATCTTAACAAATGTTGGAATTCATAAGCCGGAATTTTCATCCTTTTGGGGCTTGGTTTTTCAGGAAAAGTTACGTAACTTTGCGCCACGAAAAATGTGGAGAGATTTGCCTGCTTGCAACCACGTTAAAAAATGCTAAAATGTTGACAAAAGCCGTCCTGTGGCGGCGCCTTTTCATATCAATGTTTTGTGTTTTGTGACGTCTCCACCAAGGGGACGTTTTTTTGTCGCTCCAGGCATTTCTCCAAACACGGGAATATATTATAATGGATTTTACAACAATTTGGTTATGAACTATTTATTTACATCTGAATCGGTTTCGGAAGGACATCCGGACAAGGTTGCGGACCAGATTTCCGACGCTGTTCTCGATGAGTTCCTCAGGCAGGACCCGGAGTCGAAGGTGGCCTGTGAGACTTTCTGCAGCACCGGGCTCGTGGTTGTCGGAGGCGAGGTGAGGGCTGAGAACGCCTATGTTGACATCCAGACGACGGTCAGGAATGTCATAAACGGAATCGGCTACAACAAGGCTGAATATATGTTTGACGGCAACTCGTGCGGCGTGCTTTCGGCAATCCACGAGCAGAGCGCCGATATAAACAGAGGTGTCGTGAGGTCAAATCCTGAGGATCAGGGAGCGGGCGACCAGGGAATGATGTTCGGCTACGCCTGCCGTGACACCGAGGACTATATGCCTCTGCCACTGGCACTTTCGCATCTCACACTGAGGGTTTTGGCTGACATCAGGAAGAACAGCAGGGACCTGATGCCGTACCTGCGTCCCGACTCCAAATCCCAGTTCACGATTGAATATGACGAAACGCACAGGCCTGTGAGGGTCCACACTATTGTGGTGTCAACGCAGCACGATGAGTTCGTCGCTCCGGAGCTCGGGAAGATGAGCTACGCCGATGCGGTGAGCCAATACGGCCAGGAGCGCGTTGACAAGGCTATGCACGACAAGATTGAGAAGGATGTCAGGGAGATTCTCATTCCTAAAGTAATCTCCGGACTGTCAGAAGAGACCGCCGCGCTGTTCCACGGGGACTTCATCCTTCACGTGAATCCGACCGGCAAGTTCGTGATTGGCGGTCCTCACGGCGACACAGGCCTGACCGGAAGGAAGATAATTGTGGACACTTACGGCGGACGCGGGGCGCACGGCGGCGGAGCGTTCTCCGGAAAGGACCCTTCGAAGGTGGACAGGTCCGCGGCCTATGCGGCACGGTACATAGCCAAGAATCTTGTCGCAGCAGGTGTGGCTGACGAGGTCCTGGTGCAGCTTGCCTACGCCATCGGTGTGGCGCGCCCCGTGAGCATTTTCATCGACACTTACGGAACAGCCGCCCGCGACGCTTCAGGCAAGAAATTGGAAGACAGCTACATAGCAGAAATGGTCAAGAAAATATTCGACCTCAGGCCGGCAAGAATCATCGAAAAGTTCGACCTCAAGAATCCTATTTATGAGCCGACTGCTTCATACGGACATTTCGGACGCAAGCCTTACCGCAAATCTGTCAAGGTGATACGCGACGGCAAGGAGGTTGAGAAGGTTCTCCAGTTCTTCGGATGGGAACTTCTCGACGCCGTTCCGCTCGTAAGGAAGTCTTTCGGGCTTTAACCGGAAGCTCGGACGGGATAGTGACTATGTTTATTCAGCCAAATGAGGGCAAAATGACACCCTTTTGGCTGAATAAAATTTTTTATTTGGCCAAACGATGATGATTTTATATCTTTGTGGCTAAATAAAACATTGCTATGATAGGTAGAAAAGAAGAATCAAACAAACTCAGGAGAGCTGTTGACAGCAACAGGGCGGAGATAATCGTTGTTTACGGAAGGCGCCGCGTTGGAAAGACATACCTGGTCAATGAGTTCTTTTCCAACATATACGCATTCAAGCACACCGCAGTTTCACCAGCAGGGCTGAAAAAATCCGGGCTGATGAAGGCACAGCTGCAAGAATTCTACTACTCCCTCAAGACTTACGGCCTTGAAGCAGGAATCCCTTGTCCGAAGACATGGCAGGAAGCATTCCATTTATTGCAAGAGATTCTTGACCGCAGATTCACAGGCGGAAAGCAAGTTGTCTTCATCGATGAACTCCCCTGGATGGACAGTCCCCGCTCCACTTTCTTGTCAGCATTCGAACATTTTTGCAACGACTGGTGCCTGTCAAGGAAGCATGTCAAGCTGATTGTATGCAGAAGCGCAACCTCCTGGATAGCAGATGAAATGCTTGACAGCAAAGGAGGTCTGTACGACAGGGTCACGGCCAAAATCTTTGTAAAGCCTTTCACCCTGAAGGAATGCAGGGAGTACTTCATTTCCGAAGGATTCCATATGGACAATTACGATATAGTGCTCAGCTATATGGCTTTTGGTGGAATCCCTTACTACCTTTCACAGTTCCGCAATGACCTTAGTGTGGCGCAGAATATCGATGCCACATTGTTTGACAAGGACGGCATCCTTTCAGATGAATTCGACAAACTGTTCAAGTCCCAATTTACAAATCCGGAAATGCTGAAAGAAATAGTCGTATTGCTGGGCGCAAAACGGTCCGGGATGACGAGGGCCGAAATTCTGAAAGGTATCAGGCAGATTTCAGGCGGAACATTTTCAAATGCATTGCAAGCTTTGGAGAAAAACAATTTCATATCCTCATATCTTCCATTCGGCGAACGGGAGAAAAAATTCAAACTGGCGGACCCTTTCTGCTATTTCTACCTGCACCACGTAAAAGACAACATCGGTAACGGGAAGTACTGGCAGAACAATTCTAATTCTCCATCAATGAACAGCTGGCTCGGATTGGCATTCGAAGAAGTTGTTTTCAGCCATATTGAACAAGTCAAGCAGGCGTTGGGAATATCGGGCGTAGTTACAAAGGAGTCATCGTGGAGCGTTGAGGGCGCTGACGAAACCCCTGGAATGCAGATTGACCTGATAATCGACCGGGACGACAGAGTTGTAAATGTATGCGAGATAAAATTCTGCCGTGGAGACTTTGTCGTCAATGGAAATTACGCAAGACGCATTCAGGACAGGATATCAGCTACGGAAGAATTCACGAAGCATAAAAGGACAATTGTTTCAGTGCTCATCACCACATACGGCCTTAAGCATAACGAATACTCAAGCCGTTTCCAAAAGGTAATCACGATGGACGATCTGTTTGCATAAGTAATGCACGGACGTCCTGATAATCCCGTATTGATACTGTTCGAGTGTGCCAGCCGCCGTTGGCAGGTGCTTCGGACGCTCATTTGTGCGGGTCGACAAGGCCGGCTTTCAGGCAACGTATCACGGCCGAATTGAAGCCTGCGTGGTCAAGTTCATTAAGGCCACGGATGGTAAGCCCTCCGGGAGTTGTGACTTTGTCAATGCCGACCGCCGGGTGGATGCCCTGGCCTTCGAGCACAGCCACGGCCCCTTTCATTGTCTGCATCGCAATCTCCTGAGCCTCTTTAGGATACAGCCCCATTTCGACACCGCCTTCCATCATCGCATATATGAAACGCATAACGTAAGCGATACCGCAGCCTGACAGCATATTGCCCGGGGCAACATCTTTTTCGGCGCAGACCTTGACCTTGCCTATCTGGAGAAGAAGATCCCTGACCAGGGCGGTCTCTTCTTCGGGAATGTCAGCGGCAGCTGCCAGATATGTCATTGATTCACAATATTCAGCGGCGATATTGGGCATCACATAGAAGACCTTGGCGCTGGAGCATCCGAGATATTCCCTCAACATTTCCGTGAAGACATTGGCGGCAACCGACAGAATCAGCTGGCGGCCGAAATCAACCGCTCCGGCAATCTGCCTGCAAACCGTCCCGACAAGCCAGGGCTTGACCGCCAGGACAATAACATCGGCATCTTTTACAGCCGCAACGTTGTCCAGGGTGGTATCTATCCCGGAAAGGCCCTTATAGCGGGAAAGTGTTTCTTCACTCCTTGCGGTGACCGTGACCTTGTGCATTGCAGTCCCGGCCCATCCCCGCGCAAGCGCGCCGCCCATATTGCCGGCGCCGATTATCGTGATTTTCATAAGCCATTCAGTATTTGTCCTCTTACGGACAAATTTAACAAATTTTCAGGCAAGACAGCTGGAGTGCTGAATATTATTCATATATTTACGAGGATTTGAAGCTGTTTAAATTTGTGTCAATTATGAAGATAATCGGGAATATAATCTGGTGGATATTCGGCGGGCTGGAATCCGCTGTCGGCTATTTCACGGGCAGCCTTGCGATGGCTATCACCATCATAGGAATACCGGTAGCGCTGCAGACCATCAAGCTCGGGATGTACTGCCTATGGCCTTTCGGCTCAACTATCCGTAAGTCAGAGACTTCCATAGGATGCATCAGTATTCCGCTGAACATTCTGTGGCTCATTTTCGGCGGGCTTTGGGCCTGCCTGATGCACCTGTTCTTCGGGATTCTGCTCTGCATCACCATCATCGGCATTCCTTTCGGCACCCGTCATTTCAAGATGGCCGGCCTTGCGCTGATGCCGTTCGGAAAAGAAGTGGTTTTCAATGTCTGAGCCAAATGGCCATAATCGACTGACTGCCAATAGGACGTAACTCAAGCCCTGACGATGAACAACCTTCTGGATGAAATGATTTCCAATGCGGACCCGTCACAGGTTGCGGGGCTGTCGCGCTTTTTCAAGACCGGACCAGGACAATACGGCGAGGGCGACGTATTCCTCGGCATAAAGGTGCCTGTGACCAGGGCTGTTGTAAAGAAATGCTGGCAGGCCTGCAGTTTCGAGGATATCCAGGAATGTCTCGCAAGCCGCTACCACGAGGCCAGGCTGGCCGGCCTCCTTGCTCTTGTCCAGATTTTCTCACATTCGAAAAAGGCTCCGGCCAGGCAGAAGGCCTGTGTTGACCTGTATCTTGAAAATACCGGGAGCATCAACAACTGGGACTTGGTTGACCTCTCCTGCTACCCCCTGCTCGGGACCTGGCTTCTCGACAAAGACCGTTCTCTTCTATACGATCTTGCCCGCAACGGGAGGACAATATGGGAGCAGCGCATCGGCATTGTCAGTACAATGACGTTCATCCGCAACGGCCAGCCCGATGACACTTTCGCCATAGCGGACATCCTTCTGCATCATCCTCACGACCTGATTCACAAGGCAGTTGGCTGGCTTCTCCGCGAGGCCGGCAAGCGGGACAAATCCAAGCTGACGTCCTGGCTGACGGAGGACATAATGGAGAATGATGCCCCCGTTCCCCGGTTCAGGACAATGCCAAGGACGATGCTCCGCTACGCCATCGAGAAATTTCCCGAAGACGAGCGCCAGAAATTCCTCACGCGCTGAAGCGCCGGTTCCCCCGTGCCCGAATTTGTGTGCCCATCAGTTTTTGCGAACAGTTTGTCCACCAAAAAGCCAGTTCTGGTGGATAAAACCGTCAAAAGCAGCATTTTGTCCACAAAACACCCCTATTTTGTGGACATTATTTCCGTTCAAGCCCTTATATGAATAGTCCCTGTTGGGCACAAAAAAGAGAGCGCGTGTGCGCTCTCTATTTTTGTGGTCCCAACAGGGCTTGAACCTGTGACCCTCTGATTATGAGTCAG
>JBJEBM010000105.1:0-38162 GCA_051870055.1 Candidatus Cryptobacteroides sp. | reverse complement strand
GGGCGGTTTGGGGACTTTCACCCGTTAGAGTACGTTCGTGCTGGACGAACACAGACAAACAGGGAGGCCTGGTTTTCGGGTCTCCCTGTTTATTGTATATACCGGAAATCTTGCTGGTCAGCGTATTGCCGGAATGACTTTTTCCATCCTGATACCGCGTGAGCCTTTGACAAGAACAAGAGAATCCTCAACCGGACTGGATTCTATTTCTTTGGCAAGAGTATCAGAGTCAGGATACCAGCGGACGTCAGCCCCGTCAGGCACAGAGACCTCGGAGAGAGCCTTGCGGAACTCTTCTCCGACTATGTAAAGTGTCTGGAGCCCGGAGTCCAGGGCCTGTCTCAATACAGCTATATGTTCTACCACAGAATCCTGGCCAAGCTCTCTCATATCCCCGAGCATAGCCACTCTGCACCTGGCTTTCATACTGGCAAAATTGTCAAGAGCGGCTTTCATGCTCGACGGGTTTGCATTGTACGCATCCACAACGAGCACATTCGACTCTTTACGGACCATCTGGGAACGGCTGTTGGACGGAACATATTCCGAAACCGCTTTGCAGGCCGATTCCTCGGAAACTCCGAAATGGCGTCCTATGCACAGGGCAGCCATTATATTGGCCGCATTGTACGAACCCACCAGAGATGTTCGGAGGAGTCTCCCACTGCCGAGAAGAATGCTGACAAAAGGCTCTTCATCAGTAGGAGGTATAATCCTCGCGCCTTCGTGTTCCACCCCGAAGAGCTCGGTTTTAAGGCCAGGATACCGCTCCACCATAGAGAGCAGGATGCCGTCATCGGCATTGACAAAGGCGGGGCCGGAAGACGAGGCCAGCCAGGCATACAATGCACCTTTGGCCTTCTTCACCCCTTCGAAACTGCCGAATCCCTGAAGATGGGCCTTGCCTGCATTTGTGACAATACCGCAGTCAGGCTCGCATACCTTCACAAGTTTTTCAATGTCATCCGGATGGCTTGCCCCCATCTCTACGACGGCGATTTCAGTCCCGGGCCCGATGGAAAGCAAGGTCAGCGGCACTCCAATATCATTGTTCAAGTTGCCCTCAGTCGCTTTCACATTGAACTTTGAGGCAAGCACAGCCCGGATCAGTTCCTTGGTCGTAGTCTTGCCGTTGGTACCCGTAATGCCGATGACCGGAAGCCTCGGAGAACGTACATTCTCACGATGGTGGCGGGCAAGGGCCTGCAATGCCGAGAGAGTGTCCGGAACCGGGATGATCCGGCTGCGTCCATCTGCGTCAGGATACGCCCCGGCTGATACAACCGCCTCGGAATCAATATCCACGACAGTGTAGGCAGCACCAGCTTCGAGGGCCTTGACAGCATAGAGATTGCCGTCGAAATTTTCACCTTTTAGAGCAAAGAAAAGTTCGCCACCGGCAACCTTGCGGCTGTCGGTGGTCACCTTTCCACATTTCTTGAAAATTTCGTATAATTGCTTAATTTCCATCACTTTACTCCTGTACTGCCGAATCCGCCGGCTCCACGTTCCGTGTCATCAAGCACCTCAACTTCCTCCCATTCCACGGTCTCGTGCCTCGAGACAATCATCTGAGCGATTCTCTCGCCAGGCTCTATCACAAAAGGTTTGTCCGAAAGATTCACAAGCAGAGTCCTGAGCTCTCCTCTATAATCTGCATCCACTGTGCCCGGCGAATTCAGGACAGTGATTCCGTGTTTCACGGCGAGGCCGCTCCTTGGTCTTACCTGGCACTCATATCCTTCAGGCAATGCAATATAGAGACCTGTCGGCACCAGGGCACGCTCAAGAGGAGCAAGCGTCAGCGGTTCTTCCAGATTGGCTCTTATGTCCATACCGGCAGAAAGCGGAGTTGCATACGCCGGAGACGGGAATTTTGATTTGTTGACAATACGGACTTTCATATCAGATTGCAATTTTATATACTAATTTTCCACAGCTGCAGCCTTGTCCTGAGGCAGAATGAGATTCAGAATCACGCCAACGAGAGAGGCAAGCCCGATTCCGGAAAGCGAGAATGAACCGAAATCAATGATTGCGCCTCCTATACCGATTGTAAGAATAAGGGATGATATCACAAGATTGCGGGTGGAAGACATATCAAGCTTTGCCTGGATCATATTGCTGATGCCCACAGAGGCGATGGAACCGAAAAGAAGCAGCATAATGCCGCCAAGCACCGCCTGGGGAATGGTCTGAATCACAGCGCCGACCTTTCCGATTACCGAGAGGACCACAGCGGAGATGGCCGAGATGCGCAGTACAGACGGGTCAGTAACCTTTGTAAGCGACACTGCTCCAGTCACTTCCGAATATGTTGTAATAGGTGCGCCGCCGAGGAAGGCTGCAAGGCAGCAGGACAGTCCGTCTCCAAGCATTGTCCTGTGAAGACCGGGATCCTTGATGAAGTCCTTGCCGGCGATTGAACTGATGGCATACATATCACCCACGTGCTCAATTATCGGAGCGATGGCCACCGGCGCCATAAACAGCACAGCCTGCCAGGAGAATGACAGCTTGGCAAGTTTAGGGAACGCGAACCAGGAAGCATTGCCGACAACTGAGAAATCCATTGAACTTCTGTAGAACAGCAGAGCCACAATATAGCCTGCTATGGCACCGAACACTACCGGAATGAGCTTCACAATGCCCTTGCCCCATATTGAGGCGGCAACTGCCACTGCGAGAGACACAAGGGCGAGAACCCAGTTGGTCTTTGCCATATTCACACCTGCTCCCGCAAGCGAGAGACCGATGAGGATAATCACCGGGCCAATTACGACCGGCGGGAAGAGACGTTTTATCAAATCTATGCCGAAGAACCTTACCAGCAAGCTCATAAGCATATAAACAAGTCCGACTGAAACAAGCCCGCAGAACATTCCGGGCATTCCGAAGAGTTCAGTTGCCTTGATGATTGGAGCTATGAAAGCAAAACTGCTTCCGAGATAGATAGGTACCTTTCCGCCGGTTACAGCGTGAAAGAGAAGAGTGCCAAGTCCGGCCGCAAGAAGTGCGACCGCAGGGTCAAGTCCGGTCAGAAGCGGTACGAGCACAGTCGAGCCGAATGCTACAAACATGAACTGCACACCGACCACAGTTTTCCGTACTGGGGATAATGTTTGTTCCGCCATAATGATATAGAATTAAGGTTGTTTCCGCTATTTGTTGAAGATTACTTGGGAGCAATCCTGTACAGGACTCCGGCTATAACTGCGAACAACATATTAGGCAGCCATATAGCGAGCCACGGGGGCATAAGTCCGGTATATACAAACATCTGGCTGAATTTCATAAACAGTATGTAAGAGAAACTCAGGGCGATTCCCACGGCAAGATTCCAGCCGATTCCTCCCCTGCGCTTCCTTGACGACAGCGCCACACCCATTATCGTCAGGATGAAGGCCGACAACGGAAGGGCGAACCGGGTATGCTTCTCTATGAGAGTGTATTTGACATTGGCGTCCCCCCTCATCACCTGCACATCCTCAAGCTCTTTCAACGCCTTGTAGTCAAGATCCTCCACGGTATTCTTTTTCCTTTCGAAATCTTTGATAGTCAGGCTTATGACTGTGTCAATCTGATCTCCGCACCTGACTTTGTCCTCAAGAGAGCCATCAGTGTATTCCCGGATGAAATACTTCTTCAGGGTCCAGCTGCCCTTATTTTCGTTCCAGACCGCCCTGTCAGCGGAAATCTTGGAAACCAGCTGGTTGTCCTCGATGGTCTCAAGGGTGAACTTGTAGGCGGTCTTGTTGTATTTGCTGAACTGCTCCACATATACGAACTGGCCGGGAGCTATCTGATAATGTATGTTCCGCTCCCCCTCCTGATGCTTCTTCTTCGTGTAGGCGGCCTCGAAAACGTGCCTGTCCGCATTGGCCCTTGGAATAATGAAAAGATTGAGGCACAATGACATAAGCGCAATTATCATAGCCGAGAATATATACGGGACCATCATCCTGTGGAAACTAATCCCGCAGGACAGGATGGCGATGATCTCGGAGTTGGCAGCAAGTCTGGAAGTGAAGAAAATTACAGTTATGAATACGAACAGCGGGCTGAACATATTCATGAAATAAGGTATGAAATTCAGATAATAATCAAATACGATGGCCTTGATAGGCGCCTGCTTGGCCACAAAATCATCGATTTTCTCGCTTATGTCGAAGATTATCACGATTCCGATGATGAGCAGAATCGCGATGAAGAACGTAGCCATGAACTTGGTTATTATGTATCTGTCTAATTTTGCAGGAAACATAGCATTGTCTCGTTTTGAAATTACAGCCGCGTCATTATCCTCTTGACAGTCACATCTTTCCAGGTCCTGAAGTCACCTGCGAGAATATGCCTGCGCGCCTCCCGCACCAAATCCAGATAGAATGCAAGATTGTGCTCGCTCGCAATCATCGCGGCAAACATCTCACCGGCTATGAACAGATGCCTGAGATATGCCTTGGTGTATGTCCTGTCCACAAATGACGCCCCGTCCGGGTCAATCGGGCTGAAATCATTCTCCCACTTCTTGTTGCGCATATTCATAATGCCGTTCCAGGTAAACAGCATCCCGTTCCGCCCGTTCCTTGTAGGCATAACGCAGTCGAACATATCAACACCCCTGGCTATGCCTTCAAGCAGATTTGCCGGCGTTCCGACACCCATCAGATATCTCGGACGGTCATCCGGGAGCAGCGGGCACACAAGCTCCAGCATCTCGTACATCTTCTCCGTAGGCTCGCCAACTGCAAGACCGCCAATGGCATATCCTTCACGGTCCTGGGCGATGGCATGCTCAACGGCCATCTTCCTGAGTTCCGGATAAACGCAGCCCTGCACTATAGGAAACACCGTCTGGCTGTAACCGTATAGAGGTTCTGTCTCGTCAAACCTCTTCAGAAATCTTTCGAGCCAGTTCTGGGTCATCAGCAGTGACTTCCTTGCATAATTGTAGTCAGCGTCACCAGGGCAGCACTCATCCAGCGCCATCATTATGTCGGCGCCGATAATCCTCTGTGTGTCAACATTGTTCTCCGGCGTGAAAGTGTGCCTGGAGCCGTCTATATGGGAGGAGAACGTGCAGCCTTCCGGAGTGAGCTTCCTGATTCCTGTCAATGAGAAGACCTGGAAGCCGCCGCTGTCCGTCAATATCGGCCTGTCCCAGGAAATGAACTTGTGCAGACCGCCGGCAGCCTTCAAGGTATTGAGGCCCGGCCTGAGATAGAGATGATATGTGTTGCCCAGTATTATCTGTGCCTGAATATCCTCCTTCAGATCCCTGTGATATACACCTTTCACAGAGCCCACTGTCCCGACAGGCATAAAAATCGGTGTCTCGATCTGGCCGTGGTCAGTTGTTATGACTCCGCAGCGGGCAGAGGACTGTGTATCTTGCGCGGTCTTGACAAATTTCATCTAAAAAATCTTTGTTCCAAATTTCAAAGTTAGTAAAATTACGGCAAAAATCTTACATTTGCGTATGTTATTGAAATAATCACTGTACTATATGAAGAATAAAGACATCACCATCAGGCTGATTATTATGAACTTCCTCCAGTATGCCGTATGGGGAGCATACCTCACGTCAATGGGAAGTTATCTGGTCTCAGTGGGAATGGGACCAAAAATCGGCCTCTTCTATGCGATGCAGGGCATCGTCTCCATCTTCATGCCGGCCATCGTCGGCATTGTGGCAGACAAATTCATCCCGGCCCAGAAGGTGCTCAGCATCTGTCACGGACTTGCAGGCCTTGCAATGCTGGCGGCCGGATATTACGGAATGAGTGCCGGATCAGGAGTTCAGTTCGGAACCCTGTTCACCCTCTATTCCCTGAGCGTGGCCTTCTATATGCCTACAATCGCACTTTCCAACTCCGTGGCCTATTCCGGACTGGAGAAATACGGGCTTGACACGGTGAAGGACTTCCCTCCAATCAGGGTTTTCGGAACTGTGGGCTTCATCTGCAGCATGCTCTTCGTGAACTTCATGAAGATTGACGGTGTGCAGTTCCAGATGACTTACAACCAGTTCATCACATCCGGCATCCTCGGCATCGTGCTCTGCCTCTATGCGCTCACATTGCCGGCCTGCCCTGTCAACAAGGCTTCTGAAGGAACACCTTCGTTCGTGGAGATCTTCGGCCTGAGGGCATTCACATTGTTCAAGAAGAAGGATATGGCAATTTTCTTCATCTTCTCCATGCTGCTCGGCGTTTCCCTCCAGATTACCAACGGTTTCGCCAATCCGTTCATCACCCATTTCAAGGAGATACCTGAGTTTGCCGACACCTGGGGAGCGCAGAATGCCAATGCCCTCATATCCATCTCGCAGATTTCCGAGACTTTGTGCATACTCCTGATTCCGTTTGCGATGAAGTTCTTCGGAATCAAGAAGGTGATGCTCATTGCAATGTTCGCCTGGGTGTTCCGTTTCGGTCTCTTCGGAGCAGGCAATCCGGGACCGGGCGTGTGGATGTTCGTACTCTCATGCATCGTTTACGGCGTGGCATTCGATTTCTTCAACATTTCCGGCTCTCTCTATGTCAATATTAAGACCGATGAAAAGATCCGGTCAAGTGCGCAGGGTCTCTTTATGCTGATGACCAACGGTATCGGCGCCACAATCGGAACCCTGAGCGCCCAGGCCGTGGTGAACCACTTTGTCTATAACAGCGCCAATCCGTCCTGGAGCAGCGCCTGGTACGTTTTCGCAGGCTATGCTCTCGTCGTCGGAGTCCTGTTTATGATTCTGTTCAAGGATCCGCAGAAACAGGCAAAAGCCTAATGCAATAAACAAGTTCAGGAGGGTAAGGTTCGGAAACCCATGGCCGCCCGTGGCCTTGTGAACGGGAGGGCGCCCACGAAGTGGGAGGGATTCAGTTTTCCGAACCCCACCCTCCTGCGCATTCATTACGAATGCGCCGCAGTCTGCAGCACCTCGGTAAGCGTAGGATGTGCGTGGATAACAGTCTTGAACTTCTCGATGCCGGCTCCCGTGTTCATCAATGCCACAATCTCCTGGATAATATCGGATGAATGCGCACCGAAAAGATGGCAACCCAATATTCTGCCCGGATTCTCAGACCCTTCAGCGGCGATGACAATCTTGCAGAAGCCCTCAGGCTCGCCCATCGAGAGAGCCTTGCCATTGGACCTGAAGAAAGACTTCAGGCAGCGGACAGGAATACCTGCATTCTTGCAGTCATCCTCCGTCATGCCGACCGTAGCAGCCTCAGGATAGGTAAACACTGCAGCTGGTACAATGCCGAGATTGATTCCGTCTTCAACACCGGATGCCGAGCCGGGTGTGCCGTTATCCGCAATGATGGCATTCAATGCCCTGTAGCCCTCAAATGTAGCCACGTGGGCCAGCATCATCCCGCCACGTACATCACCGATAGCAAAGATTGTAGACACATTGGACCTCATATCAGAGTCTGTGACAATGCCTTTCGGTGACCATTCCAGGCCCGCCGCATCAAGATTCATTGCCTTGACATTAGGCCTTCGACCAACAGCCATAAGCACCTTGTCAGCCTCAACCTCGAACTCCTTGTCCTTCTTCAAATACTTGACTTTCAAGACATCGCCATTCTTCTCAATGCTCTGCACCGCGGCAGCTGTCTCTATAGAGATACCTCTCTTGCCGAGAGCCTGCTTGAGCCTCTTCGCCAGGTCAGTGTCGAAACGGGGAAGAATGTCCTTGCAATACTCGACTACTGAAACTTCCGAGCCGAAGCTCTTGAAAATCGAGGCAAACTCAAGTCCGATTACTCCTGCACCAATGACACAGAGACGCTCAGGAACCTTGTCCAGCGAGAGGATTTCCCTTGAAGTGATAACGCCATCGAGGTCTGCTCCCGGTATAGGCAACGATGCTGAAACAGAGCCGGTTGCAATGATGATGTAATCAGATGTGATTTCCTCGGCCTCTCCCCCGTCAGCCGGAGTAACTACAACCGTATTGGCATCCTTGAAGTCAGCCTTGCCATAAACCAGGCGGATGAGCTTGTTCTTGAGCAGGAACTCCACACCACCCTTGAGCTGGTCAATGACTGCGTTCTTGCGCTCCACCGCCTTGGCGAAGTCGAACGTCCAGGACGCGTTCCCGATTCCGAATTCCTCAGCCCGTCGCAGGTCCTCGAGAACCTCGGCATTGCGGCATAGAGACTTGGTCGGAATGCAGCCCTCATTGAGACAGGTTCCGCCTACAGGTCCGTCCGAGATGATG
Source organism: Candidatus Cryptobacteroides sp. (assembly GCA_051870055.1). Taxonomy (GTDB): domain Bacteria; phylum Bacteroidota; class Bacteroidia; order Bacteroidales; family UBA932; genus Cryptobacteroides. The sequence continues at coordinate 29,932 of JBJEBM010000105.1, read as the reverse complement.
GTCACTTCAATACCTTTCGCAGCCGCGGCCACGGCGGTCTCATAGCCACCCGGCCCGGCACCTATTATTGTTATTCTCATTGTTTCAAAATTTTGAAAGCGCAGCGAACAAGAAGCCCCATTCGCCGCGCCCAAACGTTAATAATTATGCTATGCGTCCCAGTACTTGAGGATAGGCTGGCGGGCAGCCTTGGTCTCGTCCGGACGGCTGATAGGAGCATTGTGCGGAGCAGCCTTTAGAATCATCGGATCCTCGGCAGCCTCGGCCGCAATCTTCTTCATCACGGCGATGAACTCGTCGATTGTCTCCTTGGACTCTGTCTCCGTAGGCTCTATCATTATGGTCTGGTGGAAGAGCAGAGGGAAGTAGATGGTCGGTGCGTGGAAACCGAAGTCGAGCAGCCTCTTGGCCACATCGAGAGTGGTTGCACCCGGAACGTCATCGTGAGCACCATCATTTATAAGTCCGTCGAACACGAATTCGTGCTTGCAGATTGAAGGAATAGGAAGCTTGTAGCAGTCCTTCAGGCTCTCCTTGATATAGTTTGCCGACATTGTGGCGAACTTTCCGGCGAGCAGAAGGTTCTGGTGGCCGAGCGAAAGTATATATGCGTAAGCCCTGAGAATGATGCCGAAGTTGCCCATAAATCCGGAAACATAGCCTGCTGACTCCTCTGAGCCGTGGAGAACTGTATATGTACCGTCCTCTTTCCTGATGACGCGAGGGCAAGGGAGGCAATGCTGAAGCCTTGCAGCCACTCCGACAGGACCGGAACCGGGACCGCCGCCACCATGAGGGGTGGAGAATGTCTTGTGGAGGTTCAGGTGCATAATGTCAAATCCCATATCGCCAGGGCGCACAACACCGAGCAGAGGGTTCATATTGGCTCCGTCATAATAGAGGAGACCGCCACATTCGTGAACAAGCTTGGCAATTTCGCCGATTTCACGCTCGAAAAGTCCGAGAGTATTCGGGTTTGTCATCATGATGCCGGCTATGTCGTCACCGAGAAGCGGCTTGAGATCAGCCACATCAACGAGTCCGTCAGCATTGGACTTCACTACAACCACTTCAAGGCCGCAGACTGCCGCACTGGCAGGATTGGTTCCGTGGGCGCTGTCAGGCACAATCACCTTTGTCCTTTTCAAGTCACCACGGAGAATATGGTACTGACGCATTATCATCAGTCCTGTAAGCTCGCCGTGGGCACCAGCGCAAGGATTGAATGTAAAGTTGGACATTCCTGTGATTGCGGCAAGGGCTTTCTCCATATTGTAATACACTTCGAGAGCACCCTGCACGGTAGATTCCGGCTGGAGAGGATGAAGGGCGGCCAGACCCGGCATAGAGGCGACTTCCTCATTTATCTTCGGATTGTACTTCATCGTACAGCTTCCGAGAGGATAGAATCCGGTATCAACACCGAAATTCATCTGGGAGAGATTGGTATAATGTCTCACTACATCCACCTCGCCCACTTCAGGGAGTCTTGGAGCCTGTGAACGCCTGAGATTTTCAGGAAGCGCATTGCACAGACAGCCAGAAGGTTTTTTACCGCCGTTGCGGCTTGCACAGAACTCATTCCCAGGAAGAGAATATCCAGTCCTCCCCTTCTTGGAGAGTTCGAATATCAGTTTATCATAATATTTCATACAAATCTCCTCCTCTGTTAAAGTCCTTTGACAACATTTACAAGTCCGTCAATCTCCGCCTTGGAGCGTTTCTCGGTGACGCAGAAAGTCACATAGCCTTCTTCTGTCGCAAGCGCTCCGAAATAGCCGGCGTCGAGAAGAGCCTGCTGGAGTTTCTCCACAGGAACAAGAGGTTTGAGCGCAAACTCCTTGATGAACGGCTTGTCGAAAACTTCCTCGAACTTGCCTGTGGCGAGCAGCTCGTCGTGCAGATAATGCGCTCCGCAAGACGAGAGAGAATTGACCTTGTGCATTCCTTCCGGTCCCATAAGTGACAGATAGATAGTCACGTACAATGCCATCAAGCTTTCGTTTGAGCAGATGTTGCTGGTGGCCTTCTCCCTGCGGATATGCTGTTCGCGGGCCTGGAGGGTGAGCACGAAGCAACGCCTTCCGGCGGCATCCTCTGTCTGGCCGACAATACGGCCCGGAAGTTTGCGGACGTGCTCCTTGCTGCAGGCCATGAAACCTACGTAAGGGCCTCCGAAATTGAGCGGAAGGCCAAGCGACTGTCCGTCACCGACTGCAACGTCGAATCCCCATTCTCCCGGAGTTTTGATTACGGCAAGGACTGAAGGGTCACAATATTCCACCACAATTGCCTTGGCCTCGTGTACCGCCTCTGCGAATCCGGTGAAATCCTCGACGATACCGAACCTGTTTACCGCAGGAACAATGATACCGGCGACATCACCGGCGGCGAGCTCTGCCTTGAGGGCATCAAGTGAGGTCTGGCCGTCTTTTTGTGCAATGTTTCCAAGCTGCACGCCGTGGAACTTGGCATAAGTCTCTACTACCCTGCGTACATTCGGAAGAAGGGTTTCGGAAAGGAGAACCCTGGTCTTCTTCTTGGTGCAGGCCATTGCCATGAACATTGCCTCGGCTGCGGCTGTAGGGCCGTCATACATAGAGGCATTGGAGATTTCCATACCGGTAAGCTCGCATATCATACTCTGGTACTCAAAGATATAGCGGAGGGTTCCCTGGGATATCTCGGCCTGGTAAGGAGTATAGGCAGTGCTGAACTCAGACCTTGCAGCGAGGTAAGGCACTACCGATGGTGTATAATGATCATAAGCCCCGGCTCCTGCGAAAATCTTGAGTTTCGTGTTGCGGCTGTCGAGGGCTGCGAAATGCTCGCGGATCTGCTGCTCGGACATTGCATCCGGAAGGTCATACTGACCTTTGAAGATGAACTCGGCAGGCACATCAGCATAGAGGTCATCCAGTGAGGAGACCCCTATGCGCTGCAGCATTTCCTTTATATCATCCTCTGTATGAGGAAAATATGAAAATGTTGACATATCAATGCAGATTATTCACCAATAAGTGCCGCATATCCGGCAGCATCGAGCAATGCGTCAACCTCCGAAGAGTCGCTCATCTCAACTTTGATAATCCAGTTCTCATACGGGTCCTGGTTGATAAGCTCAGGGGCATCCTCGAGAGCCTCGTTCTTCTCGACTACAACGCCGCTTACAGGGCAGATGAGATCGCTGGAAGCTTTCACGCTTTCGAGAGCGCCGAACTCCTCCTCCTTAGTGACCTCGTCATCAACATCAGGCATATCCACGTATGTGATGTCGCCCATCTCTTTCTGCGCGAAATCGGAAACGCCGATAACCGCGATATTGCCTTCAACTTTTACCCACTCGTGTGTCTCGCTGTATTTGAGACCTTCAATAATTTTGCTCATATTAAAATTTCTTTTGTGTTTTGTGATTATTTCTTGTAATTAGTCTGATAGAAACGCTTCTTGATGACGATTCCCGGGAAGACTTTCTTCCTGATGCGGATCATAACCTGCGTTCCGAGAGGCGCATACGCCGCATCGACCAAAGCGAAGCAGATGCTCTTGTCGAGTGAGATTGAATGATAGCCGGTGGTCACCACGCCAATCTGCTCTCCGGTCTCTGTCTCAACAGGATATGTAGCCCTTGGGATAGCCTTGTCCTGAAGTTCGATACCTACAAGCTTCTTCTTCGGCCCTTCAGCTTTCTGCTGCACGAGCGCATCCTTTCCGATGAATTCCTCCTTGTCAAGTTTGCAGAACATTCCGAGACCGGCCTCGACAGGGGTTATCTCGTCTGAAAGTTCGTCCCCGTAAAGAGGAAGTCCGGCCTCGAACCTGAGGGTGTCACGGCAGCCGAGCCCGCAAGGGACCACGCCGGCTTCGAGAAGAATCTTCCAGATTTCCTTTGTTCCCTCAATGTCAGTGTAGAGTTCGTATCCGTCCTCTCCTGTGTAGCCTGTACGGCTGACAATCATCCTGACGCCTTTCCACTCTGACTCGCAATAAGTATAAAAAGAAAGTCCGGCAGCCTCCTTGAGACCAAGCACCTCCGTCACTATCTTCTCAGAATCAGGGCCCTGCACAGCAATCTGGCCCCATTTATCGGATTCATTGACAATCTTCACGTCATAGCCCTCTGACTGGGAGAGCATCCACGCATAATCCTTGTCAATATTGGCAGCGTTGACCACCAAAAGGAAATGGCCGGGTTCGAACTCCCTGTAAACCAGCAGGTCGTCAACCACACCTCCTGTAGGATGCAGCATCATCCCATAGAGCACCTTGCCGGGCTCGAAGCCGCGGATATCATTGGTGAAGATGTGATTAACATATTTCTCCGCATCAGGGCCGCTTATGAAGACCTCGCCCATATGGGAGACGTCGAACATTCCGACCTTATGCCTTACAGCATTATGTTCCTCAGTGATGGAGGAATATTGAATCGGCATCATAAAGCCTGCGAACGGGCTCATTTTAGCGCCAAGAGCCACGTGACTATCATAAAGACAGGTCTTTTTAAGATTTTCTTCCATTGTTCAAGTATTATTAATTACAGTAAATTCAAAAAACTTCCAACATCGAGTCCAGGGACGAACTGCGCAAGATCAGCGCCCGCAAGCCTTGCCTCAAGTGCCGGCCTCTCGTCGGGAACGCCTGCAACAAGACTTGTAAGGTATTCACCGATACCTTCTTTCACAGAGAAGTAATCTCCCGACACATTACATTTTACAATCTTCCCGAGGTCAATGTCGAAGTCAATGCTTATCTCACCGACGCCTTCAATCTTTCCCTTGTGGCTGACGCTGTATGCGTGATTGCGTCCTTCAAGGAAAGCGGGATCCAGATATGTCAGTTCGATTTTCTCTATTTCGGCAATCTGTTCCTGGGCAAGAACCACTTCGTCAATGGCTTTGAGACGGCCATTCTCATCTTTAATTCCACAGAATTCGGAGATAAGATATTTTTTGTACAATCTGATATCCGCAAGTTTTCTCTGCCATTCGGATTCAGCCGCCTCAAAATACGGCCGGACATTCGTCACGTGCTGACGGACAGACTCCACGCCTTTGCTCTTTATCTTCGCTTCAGACGGAGTGATAGCCTTCACCAGTTCATCGAAGTCGCTGTCGAAGAGCATTGTTCCGTGCACGATACTGGTTTTTGGCTGGAGAAAATATGCATTGCCCGACACCTTTTTTCCGTCCACAAGCACATCATTGCGCCCTGATCTTTCCGCCTTGAGACCGGCCCTCCTCAAAATGAGAGCGAGGCGTTCAAGATATTTTTCAAATGTGAATGCCACATCAGTGGAAGGAGTTATGAAAGAAAGCATTATATTGCCCCAGTCGGAATAGACACAGCCACCGCCACTCTTCCTGCGGTACAGCTGTATTCCTTTCTCCTTGCAATACGGCATATTGACCTCGGCCTCCATCACCTGGTTTCTTCCGAAAATCACAGTAGGAGGAACTTGCCATAGAAAGAAAGCATCCCCGCCTTTTCCAGCGATGCTGTCAAGGTTCTCAGCGACATATTCTTCCATCGCGAGGTAGAACACCAGCCTGCGGCCTGAATCCCCTTCCGGTAATGATATATGTACCATATATTAAGTTTTTCAATCTTCAAATATAACAATTATCAACCAATCTAACAATGCCAATCTGAAGCCAAATGTGCTAAATATTAGGATTTTTTGTATTTTCGCAGCATTATGACAACTGAGAAGCATCCATTCGAACCATTCCTGCCGGCAAACGCCAAAATACTTATGCTGGGCAGCTTTCCACCTCCGGAAAAACGCTGGAGCATCGTGTTCTATTATCCGAATTTCACCAATGACATGTGGCGTATAGCGGGTCTCGTCTTTTTCGGGGACAAAGAGCATTTCATCCTGAGGACAAAGGATGGAGAAATGCTTAAGAAGTTTGACAAACAGAAGATTGTGGACTTCTGCAACCAGGCGGGAATCGCTATGTACGACACTGCCTGCAAGGTGGTCAGGCTGAAGGACAACGCCTCCGACAAGTTCCTGGAAGTGGCCGAAGCATCGGACATCGCCGGACTTCTCAGGGAGATTCCGGAATGCAATGCCGTTGTCACGACCGGAGAGAAAGCCACGGACGTTGTCGTGGATATGTTCGGCTGCGTGAAGCCTGCTGTCGGATGCTGGTCAGAATTCAGGGCCGAGACAGGGCCGGGAGTGTTCAGGAAAATGAAACTGTACCGGCTCCCTTCCTCGTCCAGGGCATATCCGCTGGCGCTTGAGAAGAAAGCCGGTGCTTATAGAAAAATGTTTATCGAGACAGGGGTGCTCAATCCACATTCGGAGTGTCCCACACCTTTGTCTGAACGCAGTTTATCAGGAGAGACTGGCCACCGCAGGCAATTCTGAACTGGCCTTTTTCAAGACGCCATCTGCCGTCACGGCCAACGAAAGCAAGCTCGTCAGCCGGGAATTCAAGACGCACTGTCCTGAACTCGCCCGGTGCGAGTTCTATCTTCGCAAACTGGCTCAGTCTTCTTACATCAGGAACGACACTGGCCACCAGATCGCTTGAATACAGCAGGACTGACTCCTTTCCTTTGACGTCTCCTGTGTTTTTGACAGTCACTTCGAAAGCCAGATTGTCACCAGGACGGAACTCCCCGCTCTCCGGGGAAACCGGCTTAAGGTCACTGTATTCAAACTCCGTATAGCTCAATCCGGCCCCGAACGGCCACTGGACATCCATAACGGCGTCGTAATTGTACATTCCCTCCATGGTCTGCACATTCTCGCTGACCTTGTAATCATAAGTATGAAGGGCGTTTACATATTTGCTGTAGGTAAATGGAAGTTTTCCGCTGAAATTCTCGTCTCCGCTGACAAGGGCGGCAAGAGCGTCACCTCCGAAATTGCCCGGGAGCATCACGTCAATCACGGCATCAACATGCGGTTCGATGTCGTTGATGATTCTCGGACGGCCCTCGTTGAGCACCATAACGACAGGCTTGTCGTATGCGGCAACCATTTTCACAAGACTTTTCTGGTTTCTGGACAGATTCAGGTCATTGATATTGCCCGGAGTCTCGCAGTACGAGTTTTCACCGACGCAGACCACGACAACATCTGCTCTCGAAACGGCTTTTGATACAGCACTTAAATCAAGTACAGTCTCAGACTGCCAATTGTCACCGGAATAGACAACACCAGGAACATATTCCACCATATCGGAGCCGAATCTGTCCCTCAGCGCTTCGTAGATTGTGTTGTACTCCCCTGCGAAGTCGTCCGCCCTGTCTCCCTGCCAGCTGTAAGACCATCCGCCATTCAATGTTCTCATGGAATTGGCGTTAGGTCCTGTGACAAGAATCCGCTGGCCGGATTTCAGGGGCAGGATACCGTCATTATTCTTCAACAGCACGATGGATTCCACCGCAGAACGATACGCCGCTTCGCGGAACTCCTTGCAGGCGAAATCCTTATAATCGTCCACACTCCATACCGGATTGTCAAACAATCCAAGACGCACTTTGAGACGGAGCACCCTGCGCACAGCATCGTCCAGCCGTTTTTCAGGAATGCGCCCCTCTTTAACAAGTTCGACAATATCATCGCAGACTGTCGGGTCATAAGGATCCATAACCATATCGACTCCCGCATTGATGCCTATTTCAAGCGCCTCCTTGCGGTCAACGGCGATGTGTTCCCTGGTATAGAGATTATTGATGTCTGCCCAGTCGGTGACCACCATTCCGTCCCAGCCAAGCTGCTCTTTTGTCCATTCCGTCAGATACTCCCTGCTCGAATGCACAGGCACTCCGTTGATTGATGCTGAGTTAGCCATCAAAGTGAGAGCCCCCGCGCGAATGCATTCCTTGAACGGGCGGAAATACTTCTCCCTCAGATCAGACGGCGCGATGCAGGCTGGGGTCCTGTCCTGGCCGGTCACAGGCGCTCCATAGCCGAGATAATGTTTTATGCTGACAGCGACGTGCTCCAAATCAATATTGTTGGGATCAGGGCCCTGGGCTCCGAAGGTCTCAGCCACAGCCATCTCCGACTGGAGATAAGGGTCCTCTCCCCAGCTCTCCCAATGACGTGGCCATCTCGGGTCGCGCCCAAGATCCATCACCGGGGAGAATATCCACGGAACCATCGCGGCACGGGTCTCATAAGCCATCACCCTTCCCATTTCCGAAGCAAATGCCCTGTCAAATGTGGCGGCAAGGTTGATTTCCTGCGGGAAGAATGTCGCGTCCGAAAGATAGGTGGCGCCGTGAATCATATCAAGGCCGAAAACTGTCGGAATGCCCAGTTCGCTGATGGATATCTCCTGGATGGCCTTCATATATCCGGATGTCACCTCTCTGGACTGGCTCACATTGTTGAAAACATTAAGGAATGAGCCTATCCTGTATCGCCTGACCATTTCTCTCACTTTGGCTGTGTCAAGCCGGCCGGAAGTGCTTATTTCCGATGCTGTTATCTGGACAAGCTGGCCGGCCTTGTCCTGGAGAGACATTTTTTTGAGAACCGCCTCCACCTTTTTCTCAACGGAGGCGTTCAGAGGAATAGCCGGCTGAACCTGCTCTGTGCAGGAGGCCGAGAACAGGCCCAGTGCTACGAGGGCGGCTGATGGTAATAGTTCTAATTTCATCTTATTGGTTTTAAGCTTAATGAACGCATTCTTATGTAGTTCCTAAATATACTGGACCATACGGAGATACGGTTCACCGAAGAACATGGTCTCCCCGTCTTCGGTGAATCCTGTTCTGGAGTATAATTTGTGCAGCCAAGGTTTGTTACGGTCCACTAAAAGCGAGACGGTCGTGAAGCCGAGCCCCTGCGCGACTTCCAGTTCATTCCGAATAAGGATACTGCCTATGCTGTGCCCCCTGAATTCCGGGCTGACATACAGTGAGTCAAGGTAATATTCGTCAGGGCCCGTCTCCTCTCCGGGATTTGGTTTCTCCACGCCAAGGATTTCGGAAAGGAGTCCGAATGTCCTGTCAGCCATTTCTTTATACCTGGCCCCGTCATAAGCCACCATAGCCCCTGCCAATGAATCACCGAATACGGCAATATGTACATTGCGGTAGCTGTAAAGAGTGTCCTCCATTGCGGCAATTACAGTCAGGGCTTGCACAACATCCTGATAGTCAGTCTCCTCCGCGAAAAAAGGCGTAAAATCCGTATCCGGTCCGCTTCCCATCGCATTCAGGACTGTTCCAGCAATGAAGCCGGCATCCGAAGGACGTCCTGGCTTCAGCTCGACCTGCGGCCTGATGATTTCAGTCCCTGGCCTGGCCTCCGGCACATCATTGAAGCTTTTGTGCATCCCTCTAATACTGTCTGAAGGAGATTTCAATACAATTCCCATATAGTCTGCAAAAAAGATGATTATAATTTTGCTAATTTAAGAAAATACTTCTATATTTGCAAACGCAAAAAGGGGGTATAGCTCAGTTGGCTAGAGCATCTGCTTTGCAAGCAGAGGGTCGTCGGTTCGACTCCGTCTACCTCCACTTCACCGGAAAACAGGTAACCGTTTTCCGGTTATTTTATATTATCATTGTTCAATACAGGATAATAATCAGGAGGGGCCGGCTTTTTGAGCCGACCCCTCCTGATTATTACTTAAGCTGATTACTGCTCGTCAGGTCCCTGTGACTGTGGGCCGTTATTCTGCGGGCCACCCTGAGGACCATAGCCCTGAGGTCCCTGCGGACCACCCTGCGCACCTGCGTTCATTGATTCAGATGCTGCGTGCCAGGCCTCCTCAAGAGATTTTGTATAAGTCTCGATATCAGCTATATTCTGATTCTTGACAGCCTCCTTCAGGCTTGTGAGAGCCGAATTGATGGCATCCCTCTTGTCTGCAGGAATCTTGTCGCCATAATCCTTTAGGTTCTTCTCGCTCTGGAAGCAGAGGGCGTCAGCATTGTTGATCTTGTCCACCCTTTCCTTCTCGGCCTTGTCCGCAGCCTCATTCGCCTTGGCCTCGTCACGCATCCTCTGGATTTCATCCTCGCTGAGACCTGAAGAAGCCTCGATACGGATATTCTGCTCCTTGCCGGTAGCCTTGTCTTTGGCTGAAACGTTGAGAATACCGTTGGCATCAATGTCGAATGTCACCTCAATCTGAGGAATTCCGCGCGGTGCCGGCGCAATACCGTCGAGATGGAACACACCGATCTGCTTGTTGTCTTTGGCCATAGGGCGCTCACCCTGAAGGACTTTGATCTCAACAGAAGGCTGGTTGTCAACAGCGGTCGAGAATACTTCGGACTTGCGTGTAGGAATAGTGGTGTTGGAAGCGATGAGCTTTGTCATAACGCCGCCGAGAGTCTCGATACCGAGAGAAAGCGGAGTCACGTCAAGAAGAAGCACATCCTTCACATCACCCGCAAGCACGCCACCCTGGATTGATGCTCCGATTGCGACAACTTCGTCCGGATTGACACTCTTGTTAGGCTCTTTGCCGAAGAACTCTTTCACAATCTCCTGAACCTTAGGGATACGGCTTGAACCTCCGACGAGAAGGACTTCGTCAATCTGGCTGGCGCTAAGATGCGCGTCCTCAAGAGCCTTGCGGCAAGGAACGATAGTCCTCTGGAAGAGGTCATCGCAGAGCTGCTCGAATTTGGCCCTTGTAAGAGTCTTCACGAGATGTTTCGGGACTCCGTCAACCGGCATGATATACGGAAGGTTGATTTCAGTCGATGTCTGGTTTGAAAGCTCAATCTTTGCTTTCTCCGCAGCGTCCTTGAGTCTCTGGAGAGCCATCGGATCCTTCCTGAGGTCTGCTCCGCCGTTCTCGGAAGCGAACTCCTGGGCAAGCCATTCGATGACCTTGTGGTCGAAATCATCACCGCCAAGATGAGTGTCACCATTGGTTGACTTGACCTCGAACACTCCGTCGCCCAATTCCATAATCGAGATATCGAATGTACCGCCACCAAGGTCGAATACAGCGACTTTCATATTTTTGTTCTTCTTGTCAAGACCGTAAGCAAGGGCAGCGGCCGTAGGCTCGTTGATGATACGCTTCACATCAAGGCCTGCGATTTTGCCGGCCTCCTTGGTAGCCTGGCGCTGTGAATCAGAGAAGTATGCAGGAACTGTGATGACAGCCTCGGTAACCGGCTGACGGAGATAATCCTCAGCTGTTTTCTTCATCTTCTGGAGAATCATCGCTGAAATCTCCTGAGGAGAATACTGACGGCCCTCTATCTCCACTCTCGGAGTATTGTTGTCACCTCTGGTAACCGCATAAGGAACTCTCTCGATTTCTTTTTCCACCTGGTCATAAGTCTCACCCATAAATCTCTTGATGGAGAAGACAGTGTTCTTCGGATTGGTGATAGCCTGACGTTTTGCCGGGCTGCCGACCTTTCTTTCTCCGCCATCTGTGAAAGCGACAACTGAAGGTGTTGTTCTCTGGCCTTCGTTGTTGATAATGACTGTAGGCTGGTTTCCCTCCATCACCGCAACGCAAGAGTTGGTGGTACCCAAGTCAATTCCAATAATTTTTCCCATAATTATAATCTCCTGTTTTTTATTTTCATTCTTTCCTCAAACCGGCCCGGGGTTTCCGGGCCGGGCCTTCCGGATATTTCCGGACAGCGAATTGTCATTTATCCAATGCCGTGCCAATCCATAAGATTGACAGTTTTATGCCAAATTGTCATATTTATTGTTATCTTTGGTGTCATAAAATCCGCCGGCGGATTCAACCAGGGCTGACGGAGCATTGCGAATCAACACATTGGTATGATATACAGAACATTGTCCCAGGACGAATACAAAGACCTGGAATCCAGAATACTATATGAGGACAATCATCTCCTTGTCATTTTCAAGAAAACCGGGGAGATAGTGCAGGGCGACAAGACGGGAGACGAGCCTGTCGGCGAAAAATACAAAGCTTTCATTGCTATGCGGGACTCCAAACCGGGACAGGTGTTCATGGGCGTTCCGCACAGACTTGACCGTCCGGTATGCGGAATCACTGTTTTCGCCAAAACTTCCAAAGCCCTTGAGCGGATGTCAGCGATGTTCAGGGAAGGTGACGTGCACAAGACCTACTGGGCACTCGTATGCAGCAGGCCTGATCCGTCCGATGGCCTGCTCGAAGACTGGCTTGTCAGGAATGAGAAAATGAACAAGTCTTTCATCTGCAAAGATCCCGGCAGGCACAAGGACGCCAGGCTCGCCAGGCTCGAATACAGGACCATCGGCAGCACTGACAGATACTGGCTGGTGGAGGTAAACCTTATGACCGGACGCCACCATCAGATAAGATGCCAGTTGTCCGGACACGGGTTCTGCATCAAGGGAGATTTGAAATACGGCGCACCAAGATCCAATCTGGATGGAGGCATCTCACTGATGGCCAGGCATATAAGCTTCATTCATCCGGTAAGGAAAACCCCTGTGGAAATCACTGCCCCGGTCCCTTCTGGCTGGAAGGGCGTTTATGGGCTCTGACGGAATCCCTGTATTCCTTGCACCACAGGCCCGGCGTTGACTCATAAAACAGTTTGAACGCCATATTGAACGAAACCTGGGAATTGAACCCGGACATTTCAGACAGGTCCTTCACTTTCAGATCAGGATTGTCCTGGAAAAGCTGCCGGGCGAAATTCACCCTGTACCTGTTCATAAGCTGGCAGAAATTCAGGCCGGAACCGTCATTTATGACCCTCGAAATATATGACTTATTGGAAATCAAGGCTCTCGACAGGCTCTCAAGAGTATAGTCAGGATTCAGAAATGGTTTGTTCTCTTCCACATACCTGCACAGCTTGCAATACATAAGGTCATTGATATGCGACCTCTCACTGATGAAGGCGCAGGCGGCGACATCCTTCTCGCCGTACGGCATACCGTCATCGGAATATGATATCACCGGGCCGTTCGCATAGGAGCGCACTATCACGGCAACATACATCGCAAGCGATGCGAGGGACGCCACCAGGGCAATCCACTTTCCAGGCAGGCCCGGTACCGACCAGGCGGCACAGGAGAAAGTCAGGATGGCGGCGTACAATGAGAAATATGCCAGTTTGAGGGAATGCAGGAACAGTTCCCATCCGGTTATTGTCATCGTCAAATATGTGACATCCCTCATCATTGACGGAATCCTCAACAGCAGGCATAAGGCGAACGCAATGATGGATGCGGTCTGGCAAACCAGCGGAGCCGGACCGGGCCGGCCCCAGACCAGCCCGCATACTACTGCGGAAACCGACAGCGCAGCCATTAACCCTGCGTATATAAAACTGGCCTTCCAGCTGCCATACGTATCCGGAGCGAGAAACATCATTGCAGTGGAGATATTGAATGCGGCTGCAAGTGCGGGCAGCAACATTTCCCTGAAACAGAAGATGCACCCGGGAAGCCAGATGACGACATTCAGGATTGAAAGGAAACGAAGCAGTCGCAAAAAAGAAGAATAAGACTTGGACGTTGGCATATAATAATAGTTTTTACTTTCGGTTCAGGACACAAAAATATATAAAAAACCGCCCAGGGCATCGGCCCTGGACAGCGCATATTAAGAAATGTATAAATTTTAAATATTTAAAAAAGATAAAAAAGTCACTCTTTAGTGGACTTTAAAGCATCCCCGCTTTTTTTGCTCCTTGACTTTATCGCATCAAATCCGTTGCCATAAACTCCTGTGACTGAAGATACTGACAGAAAAGCGTCATTGTCTATAGTCTTGATGTACCGAAGCAGGAAATTCAAATCGGTCTTTCTGGCCACCACCATAAGCACGTGACTCTCTTTTTTTGTATACCAGCCCAAAGCAGGCAGCACAGTAACCCCTCTATGGACTTCATTAGTGATGGCGTCAGCTATCTGCTCATATTTTCTGGACAGGATGAAGAGCTGCACAGACTGTTTTGAACCGGAAAGATAGAGGTCCACCACATAGCCGTTGATGGTCACGAGGAGAAGGCCATAGACAATGGTGGTCACCTTCTCGGATAGAGGCACAAGGTCACCCGAGGATGTGTATGAAGGGACGAGAATGGAAGAAAGTATTATCACCACGTCCATAGCGAGAATCATCCTGCCCGGCGAAATGTTCCGGTACTTGTTCACGATAAGTGCGATGATATCTGTTCCTCCTGTACTTCCTCCCTGGGATATCGACATACCGATGCCTGCACCGGCCATAATACCGCCCATAATCGTGGACATCAGTTTGCCGTTCTGGATTGCCAGTGTCTCGATGATTGCCGGAGGAATCACGCCCTGCAATACATTCATTCCTGCAGAGGCCAATATGATGGCATAAATTGTCTTGCCGCCGAAACTCGTGCCGAGTATCAGGAACGATGTCGCAAGCAGGACTGCGTTGATGACAAAATACGAATAACCCATCTTTATGCCGACGGCATACTGGACAATCGAGCTTATACCTGTCACACCGCCGCCAATCAGATTGTTGGGGATCAGAAAGACAGCCCAGGCCGCGACATAAATCAGAATGCCAATCGTGAGCAGGATGTACTCTTTCAGAAGAGTCCAGAATGATTTTTTCACAAGCGACATATAATTATACTTTAATATCTTTCTTTGACTTCCGGTTGATGCCGGTCTTGAGCTCCTCAAAACCCTCTCCATACACGCTGCTTGCCGGAGACACACTTACAAAAGCTTTGCTGTCCAGTTCTTTGATGACTTTGCACAACTCGTGGAGCTGGGATTTACGGACCATGATAAGCAGCACGTTCCTGTCTTTTCTGGTGTACCATCCCACAGCTTTAAGGGCAGTCACGCCCCTGTCCATTTTCTGGATGATATAGTCAGCTATCTCCTGATATTTCTCCGAGAAGACCATCACCTGAATAGTGGTCTTGCTGCCGAGCAACACAAAATCCACCATAAACGAGAAGGTTACCATGGCCACATATCCGTACAGCATATCCTCAAAGCACTTGCCCGGTACAAGGAGCACTGAAGCGATGATGACCAAGTCAGAATACAAATAGACTTTCCCTGGGGAAATCGGCCAGAATTTATTGATAATCAGCACTAAAATATCTGTTCCTCCAGTGCTTCCCCCTTTCTGGAGAATAAGACCGAGACCGAAAGCCTCGATGATACCTCCAACAACAGGAACAAGAAGCCTGTTGTCAATATAGAGGAAATTCCCGGGCACCGCCTGCAGGAAGTTGAATGACGGAAGAATCCTGAAAAGGAGAGATGACAGCAGGATTGCATATACCGTCTTCAGCCCGAAGCCCTTTCCAAGCACTGCCACTCCTGCGACAAGAAGGAGGACATTCAGGGCGAAGAATGTATATGACATCGGAATCAGGCCTCCTGAAGCGAACTGGATAATAGTGCAGAAACCTGTCAGGCCCCCGCTTGCGATATTGTTCGGGATAAGGAAACTGTCCCAGGCAATGCAGTAAAGCAGGGTTCCTACAGACAGAACGAAATAGTCCCAGAGAACTGAAAGAATTTTTTTCCGGGTCATAACACTGTTATTTAACCACGATGTTCACAATCTTGCCTGGAACCACAATCACCTTGACAATAGTCTTGCCGCTCAGATACTTGTCCGTTGACGGCATAGCCCTTATACTGGCCTCCACCTCGTCTTTGCCCATCGCTTTCGGAAGATCCACCGTGAACCTTGTCTTGCCATTGAATGATACAGCATAAGTGCAGTTGCTCTCTACAGTGTAGGCCTCCACATATTCAGGGAATGGGGCGTAGGCCACACTCTCATTATGTCCGAGGGCCTCCCAGAGTTCCTCGGCAACGTGAGGGGCGAACGGGGAAAGCAGCACTGCCAGCGGTTCAAGAATCTCTCTCTTGGAGCATTTCCTGTCCGAAAGGTCGTTGACAGCAATCATAAACGCACTGATACAGGTGTTGTATGAGAACGACTCTATATCAGCCTGTTCCTTGCCTATCAGTTTGTGCAATGTCTTGAGTTCTTCCGGAGTGGCTTTCTCATCGTTTACAAGGAATCTGTCTCCATCGAAATAAAGCCTCCAGAATTTTCTCAGGAACCGGTTGACACCGTCAATTCCCTTTGTGTCCCAAGGCTTGGACTGCTCGATAGGACCGAGGAACATCTCATACAGTCTCAAAGTGTCCGCACCATAGCTGTCACAGATATCATCCGGATTGACGACATTGAACATCGACTTGCTCATCTTCTCCACTGCGCTGCCGCAGATATATTTCCCGTCCTCAAGAACAAATTCAGCGTCAGCGAATTCCGGACGCCAGCGGCGGAACGCCTCAATATCGAGCCTGTCATTGTTGACAATATTGATATCCACGTGAATCTCAGTGGTTTCGTACTGATCCTTGAGCCCGAGGGAGACGAATGTGTTGGTGCCGACAATACGGTAAACGAAATTCGAACGGCCCTGGATCATGCCCTGGTTGACAAGTTTGCGGAAAGGCTCGTCCTCGCAAACATATCCAAGGTCGTACAGGAACTTGTCCCAGAAACGGGAGTAGATAAGATGTCCCGTGGCGTGCTCTGTGCCACCGATATACAGGTCAACATCACGCCAGTACTCATCGGCTTCTTTTCCGACAAGTCCCTCATTGTTGTGTGGATCCATATACCTGAGATAATAAGCGCTGGAGCCGGCGAAACCAGGCATAGTGCTTGTCTCAAGAGGATATCCCTTATATGTCCAGTCCTTTGCCCTGGCAAGCGGAGGTTCGCCGTTCTCGGTAGGCTTGAACTGGTCAATCTCCGGAAGGGTGAGAGGCAGCTCCTCATATGGCAGAGGCGTAGCTATTCCGTCCTTGTAATAAATCGGGAAAGGTTCTCCCCAATATCTCTGGCGGGAGAATATCGCATCACGAAGCCTGTAGTTCACCTTCCTGTGCCCCAAGCCTTTGGCCTCCACATAGTCCATGGCGGCCGGGATAGCCTCCTTGACTGTCATCCCGTTGAGGAAACCGGAATTGCACATTATTCCCTCTTTTGCGTCAAAACTCTGTTCGCTGACATCGCATCCCTCGATAAGTGGTATGATAGGGAGGTTGAATTTCTTCGCGAACGCATAATCCCTGCTGTCGTGGGCTGGAACAGCCATAATAGCGCCTGTTCCATATCCTGAAAGCACGTACTCGGAAATCCATACCGGGACTCTCTCCCCTGTCAGGGGATTCTCCGCATAAGAGCCTGAGAACACTCCTGTCACGGTCTTTGTCTCGGCTATACGCTCTCTTTCCGTCTTCTTCTTCACATACGCAAGATACTCGGCAACAGCTTCTTTCTGGGAATCAGAGGTCAGTTCATCCACCAGTTCGCTCTCCGGGGCGAGCACCATGAATGTCACTCCGAATATTGTATCAACACGGGTGGTGAAGATGGTGACATCCTTTTCCCTGTCCCCGTTGTAAGTCTTGAAAACGACCTCAGTTCCATATGAGCGGCCAATCCAGTTGCGCTGCATCTCTTTCAGGGAATCTGTCCAGTCGAGTTTGTCAAGACTGTCAATCAGACGGCCGGCATAAGCCGATACCCTGAGCTGCCACTGGAGCATTTTCTTCTGCTCCACCGGAAAACCTCCACGTACCGACAGTCCGTCTTTCACCTCGTCATTCGCCAGGACCGTTCCCAGTCCGGCACACCAGTTGACAGATGTTTCTCCCTGATATGCAATACGGTAGTTCATCAGGACATCGGCCTTTTCCTTCTCCGTGAAAGATTTCCATTCCGCTGCGGTGAACGACAACTCTTTTGTTCCTGCAGCTTTGACTCCCTCCGTTCCCCTCTCCGCGAAATGAGCCTCAAGTTCGGCTATCGGCCTGGCCTTGTCCATCTCAGTATTGTAATAACTCTTGAACATCTTGATGAACGCCCACTGGGTCCATTTGTAGAACTCCGGATCGCAGGTGCGCACTTCCCTGTCCCAGTCAAACGAGAAGCCTATGCGGTCAAGCTGCTGGCGGTATCTGGAGATATTGGCAGTCGTGGTGACCTCAGGATGCTGTCCGGTCTGGATGGCATACTGCTCGGCCGGAAGTCCGAATGCGTCATAACCCATCGGATGAAGGACATTGAAACCCTTCAGCCTCTTGTATCTGGCATAAATATCACTTGCTATATATCCGAGAGGATGCCCCACGTGCAGTCCCGCTCCCGATGGATATGGAAACATATCCAGCACATAGAATTTCGGCCTCGATGAATCCGTCTCCGCCTTAAACGTCTTGTTGGCAGCCCAGTAAGCCTGCCATTTCTGCTCAATACTTCTGAAATCGTAGTCCATAGTTATTTTTTAATTCCGAATTTACCTTTTTTCTCAAGTTTGAAATCCACAGCCACTGACATCGCCACATCCACATTCACTCCTTTGACACGGCCGGCCTTCCAGTCAGGCGAAGCGGCCACCACCCTGACGGCCTCCTCGTCAAGAAGATCGTCAGCGCCTCTTATCACCCTGACATCTTTGACCTTGCCGTTTTTCCCGATAGTGAACCCGACGGTCACGCGTCCCTGGATGCCGTTCTCCACTGCCTGCTTCGGATATCTCAGATATTGGTACACCCATTTCACAAGGAACATCCTCACATCCGAATTGCCCATAAATACAGGCTTTTTGTCACACTCGTCATAAGTGTAGAGCCTGTCATCTGTCCGCACGTCAAGTTTGTCCTGACGGAACAGAGGGGCGTTTTTCACATTGGAAATGAAGACAGTGAAGTTGTAGATATATTCAAGTTCCCGCTCAAGCGGCTCATATTCAATAATATCCTCAGTATCCCTTACTGTTCCCCTCTCAGGATAACGTCCTGTAGTGAACAGTACCGAAGATATCTCCTTCGAATAGAAGGACCTGTGATCAGACGGGAAAGGCTCTCTTGAAGTCAGTTCCGGAGTCACGGGCTGGAGGTCGGCTCCGACCTGGGACAGAATCATATTCATATCCGGATTGGAGGAAGTGTAGGCGAAAAAACCGGAATTGCCCGTGCCGAGCATATCAAGATTGATCATTGCGTCAATATTTCCGGCATCTCCAAATGACCTGTTCAGAAAATACCAGGAGCCGGCAAATGACTGTTCAGAAGCCCCGAAAGCTATGAAAATCACCGACCTGCGGAACAATATGGAATTTGTGCTGACCATTCTCGCAAGTTCCAGCATCAAAGCCAGGCCGGAAGCATTACCGTTGGCTCCGCAGTAGATACGGTCCACCGGCTGCCCATCCTGTTCCACTGTGATTTTCCCGATATTGTCCAGACGGGCTCCCACCACTATGAAACGGTCATTCAGTTCTTTGTCATAGCCCTGAACGAATCCGAGCACATTCCTGGATGTGAGTGTGTCCCCGTTCTCCTGCGCAATTCCGAAAATGTCTCCGTCTTTGCCGCTGAGCATCTCCACACCATAAGATTCAAGAATGTCCCGCACATAACTGGCGGCTTCCTCCTCACCTTCAGTTCCGGCGCCCCTGCCTTCGAGAGACGGGGATGCAAGATAGGAAATATGTGATCTGAGCGTGCGGACGACATCGCTGTCGTCAAGTTCAGAATACCCGGTCCTGTACTGGGCGGATGTTGCAATCGGGAATGCGCTGATGAACAGCGCACAGAATAAAAATACTGGAAATGTTCTGTGTTTCATATCAGCATCACTTGTTGACGAGCACCCACGCATCCGCAGGGCAGAAAGACTCGCCTTTGACTTTCTTAAGATTTTCATATGCCGACACGACGCTGTCCGACGGCAGGACCGCCACAGCCACATAACCGTTTTTGAA
The DNA here is from genome assembly GCA_051870055.1 of Candidatus Cryptobacteroides sp. Taxonomy (GTDB): domain Bacteria; phylum Bacteroidota; class Bacteroidia; order Bacteroidales; family UBA932; genus Cryptobacteroides. Next base: position 10,204 of record JBJEBM010000105.1, on the reverse strand, counting down.
ATCCACCAGTTCGGCCGCGCAGCCGGCATCCTGAGCCTTTCTCCGCATATACTCTGCATTGGACCTTTCCTTGAACGAGCCAATGACAATATAATAATTATGCTCAAGAGCGCCTTTGATAAGGCCGCCCATCGACGTGGAATTCAGAACAGTTATTTTTGATCGCCGCAGCGAATCGAGTGCCGCAACGGAATCGGCGGCCATCTGCCTGGCCTGTTCCAGGGAATCCTCCCTGGCCTTGAGCGCAGCCGCTTTTCCAGCCTCGATATCAGCTCTTTTCGCCTCGATGTCAGCAGACGTCGGCCTTCCGGCAAGAAAGCGGAAAGCATCACAGCCGGAAAATAAAACAGCTGCCGTCAGTATTATCATCAAGGTAAACTTTCTCATTAGTACTCCTATTTTCGTACAAATTTACAAATAAATATTACTTTTGCATCTTAGAATTGTTTTGATTTTTATTTTAATTTGTCCGGAAGGGCATTTTATGCCAAAAACGCACCAAAAATGAAGATTATTAAAGATTTCAGTCTTCTCGTCAGAGAAATAGTGGATATACGGGCCTGCATCGACACAGGAAAAGCGGCGGAGAACATCCGGAGCAACATATATTTCAAAGGTCCGAATGTCTGGATTCTTGTATGCGCGATAGTACTGGCATCCGTAGGACTGAATGTCAATTCCACGGCAGTTATAATCGGAGCGATGCTTGTCTCCCCTCTTATGGGCCCTATTTTCGGCATCGGGCTCGGACTCGGAACAGATGATACCGGACTGATCAAGGCGGCGTTCAAGAATCTGCTTGTCATGGTGACCATCAGTATCGTGGCCGCCACGGTGTATTTTCTGATCACTCCCCTGAAACTGGCCAATCCGACAGAACTCCTCGCCAGGACGAACCCTACCATCTATGACGTGATGATAGCCTTGTTCGGCGGCCTGGCAGGCATCTTCGAGATGAGCCGCAAGGAAAAAGGCACCGTGATATCAGGTGTGGCAATCGCAACGGCCCTTATGCCACCTCTCTGCACAGCCGGTTACGGTATCGCATCCGGAAGCCTGCAATACTTCCTCGGGGCGCTGTATCTGTTCTGCATAAACTGCGTGTTCATCACCCTCGCCACTTATATAATGGTCAAGTACCTGCACTTCTCCGAGATGCAGTTCCAGGACAACACAAAAGCCAAGAGGACAAAGACTCTGATGACAGCGATAATCGTAGTCGTGACAGTCCCGAGCATCCTGTCAGCCATCGGGATGATCAGGGAGAACAAATTCACTATGGAAGTGGAGGAGTTCATTGCCGAGAACAAGAATCTTGAAAGAGGATACATATACGACTACAAGATCAATCTCCGGAAAGGAGGCAGCGTGGAGATTTTCATTGCCGGCGAGCCATTGACAGCAAGTTCAAGAACCAGGCTTATCGAGTCAGCGTCACGTCACGGCATCGCTGAAAGCCAGCTTAAACTTTCAGAAAGAGCGCTCTCAGACAGCAGCGACGACACTTCAGAGAAACTTATGAAGAGCATTTATGCCAGGACTGACTCCGAGATTTCGAAATGCGAAGCAAGGATAAGGGAACTGGAAAAAGAACTTTCCATCTATAAAAAAGACGAGATTCCTTATACACAGATTTCCAAGGAGATACGAAGCCAGCATCCGGAAATCAGCAACATCATCATCGCAAAAGGGGCGGAGGTCAGGGCGGACAGCCTAACCGCAGTGCCAGGATATATCGTAGTGGCTGATTCTGAAAGTATTATTGATGACAGCGTCCGGGGCAAACTTGAAGACTGGCTCAAGATCAGGCTTGACGATCCGGCAGTCACTGTCATCACAAGGCAGATTCAGGACCGTTGATGAAACTTTCCCCGATCATAAAGCCTGTCCTGGCAGCAGTTGTTTTTCTGATTCTTCTGCCAGAGGGGATGTGCGCCCAGAATCCTTACGGGGATGTCTGGGAAGAGTGTCTCACCCCAGCCAGGCCGCTTTACAGCAAAGCTGACACAGTTACTATGGTTGTGATTGGCGACATAATGCTGCACAGCCGGCAGATGCTGTATCCGTACGGTCCTTTTCTCGAAGGAATTTCCTCACGTCTCAAAGAAGCGGACATTGCGGCAGGCAATATGGAGTTCACTCTTGGAGGAGAACCCTACAGCGGATATCCGGCATTTTCCGCTCCGGACGAATATGCTGATTATATAGCAGGACAAGGCATAAATGTCTTCCTGACAGCCAACAACCATATTCTCGACAAGGGCAGGAACGGCATAGAGAGGACTTTGGGCATTTATGACGAAATGGAACGCGGCGGGGCCATCCGGCATACAGGCTCGGCATCCGGCCCGGAGGACAGACTCGCAAGATACCCTCTGTTCATTCACAGAAAAGGGATCAGCCTCGCGTTAGTGAATTTCACATACGGAACTAATGCCGGAGGCTCCGGATATGACTGGCCGAAGGTCAACCGGCTTGACAGGAAAGATATCGGGCAGGCTATCGAAAGGGCGAAAGAGGCAAAAGCCGATTTCATAATAGCGCTGCCGCACTGGGGCAATGAATATGAGCTGAAACACAGCCGGCAACAGGAAGATCTTGCCAGATGGCTTGTCGGACAGGGAGTTGACGCAGTGATCGGAGGCCATCCACACGTGGTCCAGGACTCATCCCGGATTGAAGGACGGCCTGTATTCTATTCCGTCGGCAATGCGGTTTCCAATATGAGCGCCGCCAACACACAGCTCGAACTTGCGGTAAGACTGGTTTTCATAAGGGACGAGAAGGGGAACACCCATATGGAAGAGCCGGATGTAACTTATCTGTGGTGCTCACTTCCAGGCCGGCTGAGGGAGAATTACACTACCGTGGCAGTAAAAGACTATATCGGAAAACGAAGCCTCTGGAAGAACGGATACGATTACGACAAGATGATAAACACATATAAGCACGTCAGGTCGGTAACCGGAGTGCTTGACAATTAATTTTCGCACAAGATGAAGAAAATCATCACATTGGAAGCTATGGACCCCATCGAGATTTTTGGTGCGGGCAATAAGATAATCGAAGAATTCTGCAGCTATTTTCCCGGGCTTAAGGTTGTGGCAAGGGGTAACCAGATACGCCTTGACGGGGACAGTGGCCAGATAGAGCAGTTCTCCGGGAAACTCGAGGAACTGATTGAAAGGCGCAGGCACAAAATGAATCTCACGAAATTCGACGTGGAGGACATATTTGACGGGGAGACCTCACCTGACAGTTTCAGGCTCAACGGCGATGCTGTGATTGTGCACGGAACTGACGGAAAACCCGTCAGGGCAAGAAACAAGACACAGCAGGAACTGGTCAAGGCCTATTTCAACAGCGACCTTGTATTTGCTGCCGGGCCTGCCGGAACCGGCAAGACATACATCGCTATAGCATTGGCTGTCAGGGCATTGAAAAACCGTGAAATAAAAAGGATAATTCTTACCAGGCCGGCAGTGGAGGCAGGAGAAAGGTTAGGATTCCTGCCGGGAGATATGAAAGACAAGCTTGATCCCTATCTCCAGCCGCTCTACGATGCATTGGGAGATATGATTCCGTCTAAAAAGTTGCAGGAATTCATTTCGGACGGCACAATCCAGATAGCCCCTTTAGCCTATATGAGAGGCCGGACGCTTGACAGGGCGTGCGTGATACTTGACGAAGCGCAGAATACCAATCTCGGACAACTGAAAATGTTCCTGACGAGAATGGGGCCCAATGCGAAATTCATAGTCACCGGCGATGCCAGCCAGGTTGACCTTCCCCGGAAAGAGGACTCGGGCTTTCTCAAAGGAATCAGCCTTCTGAAAGACATCAAGGGGGTTAGCGCAATATATTTCACAAGCGATGACATTGTCCGTCACCCACTTGTGACCAAAATCGTGAAGGCATTCGACAAAGAGGAAAAAATTAATAAAGAAGAAAAAATTTAAAAAGTATAAAAAAATTGCCGGGTTGCAGTTTATTTTATGATTTTTAAACAGATTAATTTTTCCATAGCCGATATTCGCAGAAAAAACAAGCGGATATGCGACTATTTTCAAAACTGACAGCGGCGGCACTGACCGCCTTGATCACAACAGCAGCGCCCCAGTCCTGCTCGACAAATGAAGTCCTGGATGACAGCACGGGCGAATTGAGGCTTCATTTTTCAGAGGCATCGTACATCGACACCAAAGCCTTGTCCGAAGAGATACCTGACACCAGTGAATTCCTGCTGGAGATAACAGGGCCCGATGGAGAGAGCATCTACAGCGGCACTTTCGGAGACTCTCCGGAAAGTATTCCGGCAAAAGCGGGCACATACTATATCAGTGTCCGCTCCGGGAATTTCAGCAGGCCGGCATTCTCCTTTCCACTGTTCGGCGATGAGCAATGCGTATCAGTATCAGGAGGCCGGGCCACAGATGTTTGGCTGACTTGCGGGCAGATCAACAGCGGGGTGAGGCTGCTGACAGGCAGCGATTTCCTGACAAGCCATCCCGACGGAGTTCTGGTTCTCAAAGCTGAAAACGGAAGCCTGATGTACAGTTATTCCGAGAAGAGAACAGCCTACTTCAATCCCGGAAACGTCAGCCTTGTACTCAGTGAGGATGGAAATGACAGGACTTTGTTCACGAGGGTGTTGAAAGCCCGGGAGATACTCACTGTAAGAATATCAGCTCCGTCAACCTCTTCATCGACAGGAGGATTCCACATCCAGATTGACACCGCGAGGATATGGACAGAAGAAGATTACACCATCGGCGGAGGACACAACAGCGGAAGTGAAACGGACGATGCAATGAGTGTGGCGCAGGCAAAAGAGAATATAGGAGCGGAGAACGTCTGGATATATGGCTACATCGTCGGAGGAGACCTTACCTCATCCGGAATCTCATTCGAGGGTCCGTTCAAGTCCGGCACAAACATAGCTATAGCTTCAAGGACAAGTGTTTCCTCAAAGGAATCCTGTATGTCCGTGCAGTTGCCGAAAGGTGATGTCCGGGATGCCCTGAACCTTGTTGACAATCCGTCGAACCTGAAACGGAAAGTGTATATCAAAGGAGATATCGTGGAAGCATATTATGGAATCCCAGGAATAAAGAACATCTCGGACTTCGTTCTCAAGTGAGCTCGAAGGCTGACGGCTGCCAATCAATGGAGGAATGAATCAGCAGGCAATTTGTAAAGAACACAGGTTTTGACTATTTTTGTCCATAATAATATTCATTCATATTTTAGTTTTAAGATGAACTTGAAATTACCTGCTGATTTTTCACCGGAAGAGAGGCGAGACAGGGCTGAGAGCTATTTCCATCAAGGCTATAACTGCTGCCAGTCCATTTTGCTTGCATTTGCGGACATACTTGAAGACAACGGTATGGCCACAAGAGATATGCTCATTGCCGCAGGCTCAGGATTCGGTGGCGGAATGGGCAGAATGAGGGAGGTCTGCGGAGCGTTCAGCGGACTTGTAGCGATGTCCGGATTCATCTCCCCGGCGATGGACCCCAAGAATATGGAGGGGCGGACCGGAAACTACACCCTCGTCCAGGATTTCGCCGGTCAGTTCAAGGAGGCCAACGGAGGAAGCATAATCTGCCGTGAACTGCTCGGGCTGGCGCGGAAGCCATCCTCTCAGGAAAGCCCGGTTCCTTCAGAAAGGACTGAAAGCTATTACAAAAAACGTCCTTGTCCGAAGATTGTCGGTTCGGCGGCTTACATAGCCGCGCTCAAACTTTCGGGGAGATGAACGGCGGACTTCACATTGAACAGGCATCGGCCGGGGACATAGACCGGATAATGGATATCTTCTCAATAGCGAAGAGATTTATGCATTCAACCGGGAATCCCGGACAATGGAACGGCACATACCCGGAGAAAGAACTGATGCTCAATGAAATACGCGACAGGCACTGTTACGTTGTGAAAGACGGGACAGGCAGAATCATCGGCACGTTCTGCCTCATCCTCGGGGATGATCCGACTTACAGTGTCATTGAAGACGGTTCCTGGCTGAACGATGAGCCATATGGAACAATCCACAGAATCGCCTCGGACGGAACGGTCCGGGGAGTAGGGCACGCCTGTTTTGAATACTGCTCCGGAATCATCGGGAATCTCAGGGCCGACACCCACAGCGACAACTCCCCTATGCTCGCTCTCCTCGAAAAAGAAGGGTTTTCCAGATGCGGAACAATCCATCTGAAAGACGGTTCTCCACGTATAGCCTTCCAGAGGCCTGTCGAGAAATCTTCAAACAACTTGACAAAATGAATATCGGAAATTTACCTTCAGACCCTATGATCCTGATGAGCTATGTAAATACAATGCTCAGAGACAGTTACGGCTCTTTGGACGAACTGTGCGAAGACAAAGGAATAGCCCGCCCAGAGCTTGAGAGCGCTCTTGCCCGGGCAGGCTTCGAATACAATGAGGCGCAGAACAGATTCTGGTGATTACTCTTCCACCAGGCAGGAGTCAAGATCCCGTGTAATCTGCTCCCTGTCCATATTCTGGCCGATGAACACTATCTTCTGCATTCTGTCACCGTAATGCGGATCCCAGTCTTTCATAATTGACGGGTCCTGCTGCATCGCCTTTACAAGTTCATCTTCCGGAGCCGTCGCGTACCACAGCCCGGCCTGACGGAGTTGGATCTGTTTGCCGGCCTGCTCGAAAAGGAATGACATATCGGTATTATCGGAGAAATAGCACAGGCCTTTTGCACGTATTACACTCTTTGGCAGACGCTTGGCGACGAACCAGTCGAACTTGTTGATGTCCATTGCAGGTCTTCTGTAATATACGAATGTGCTGATGCCGTATTCCTCGGCCTCCCCTTCATCGTGATGATGGTGATGGTGGTGATGTTCCCCGTCGTGATGATGCTCCTCTTCGTGCTCGTCTCCATCATTATGGCAGTCTTCCGCATCGCCCTCAAGACCTCTGACCCATCCGGCAGAGCCCTCAGTGGCACGATAGCTGAATTTAAAGGTGTTAAGCAGGCTGTCAAGCGGCACATCAGCATAGTCCGTCTCAATCACAGCCGCTCCCGGATTGAGTTCCTTGACAATCCTGCGGATTCTTTCAAGATCTGACGGGGAGACATCTGAAACCTTGTTGAGGAGAATGATATTGCAGAACTCAATCTGCTGGATAACAAGATTTTCGATATCCTCTTCCCCAACATCTTCTTTCTTCAGGCGGTCTCCGCAGGCGAACTCATCCGACATTCTTGCCGCATCGACCACTGTCACAATACAGTCCAGTCTCGGCACTCCGTCCACCACATATTCAGGCCCGAGAGAAGGGATGCTGCATATTGTCTGGGCAATCGGCTCCGGCTCGCAGATGCCGCTGGCCTCAATTACTATGTAATCAAACTTCCCTGTCTTCATAAGATCCTCAAGCTGCTGGATGAGATCCGTCCTCAAAGTGCAGCAGATACATCCGTTCTGAAGCGCAACAAGACTCTCGTCACCCTGTCCTACAACGCCTCCTTTCTGTATCAGGGAGGCATCTATGTTGACTTCACCTATATCATTGACAATCACTGCAAATCTGATTCCCTGCCCATTGGTGAGAATATGATTGAGGAGAGTGGTCTTGCCACTCCCGAGATAACCTGTCAAAAGCAGGACCGGCATATCTTTATTGTACATATCGTTTAGAATTAAAATCCGTTGTCCAAAAGTTAATTTGCGCTGCAAATTTACATTAAAAAGCATAATATTATCAAAAAATCATTACATTTGCCCATATGAGAAAGAGTCTGTACATATTTCTGGTTTCAGCAGTGGCCGCCGTGGTCCATATCACTACGGGCTGCCTGTCATTCCCAGGTTCCCCTGAATCCGGAATGACTGTGACGAGCATCGGGTCAGAAAACAACGGAGCAGACTATTTGCATCACAGCGGTTCAGACAGTTCCAACACTATCGACTACGGCACTTTCACCGTTCCCCAGGGCATTACCATTCCTGAAATTCCGCAGGCTTTTTCAGGCAGATGCCAGACTACCTCATCACCAAGGCTTTCCGGACACCAGACGGCATTTCTCAAAGCAGGACGCATAGTCAGTCCGCAGGCCGCACTGCATTTCTCATCCGAAGCCGGGATTATGCCGTCCGGACACACTTCTTTCTCACATCACCTCATAAGCCTGAGGAAGATTCGCTGTTAGGATCTCCATTGTCCACAGCAATTTGCACATTTTCCGGAAATACCGGAAAGGATGTGTGCACTCTATATTCAAGCATTTCAAACCGCGGACAACAATTCGCAATTAATTTAAAACGACAATATTATGACAATGGAATTCAGACGCGTCCGCTCGACGGGCGATATCATCATATCATCACTTCTCACATTCGGAGGCATTGCCCTCATATTTCTGCCTTCATCACTGCCGGTGAACATTCTCGGGACAATGGTGGCTGTAATTGGCATCATTCTTATGCTGACAATGAAATCCGAGTACAAAGAGAGCCTTTCCGGGCTCAGATACCGGAAAACGATCAAGTACTATCCTGCCAGCAAGAAGGGAGAAATTCTCAATGCGCTGAAAGGCGATCCGTCCAGATTCTGCTGGAAAGAAACCGGAACCGGCAACGGACTGATGCTCGAAATATACGTATGCAAGAGCGAGAAGACCGTTTTTGCCCGTCTGCTCGAATATATTCCGTACAATTATGAGCAGTGCAGTGAATGGTTCTCATACAGGATGAACATAGCTGTTCCTCTTCTCAAATAGAGAAAGTTTGTGTAATTCCGGCCGGATTGACTACCTTTGCGGGACTGTTCAATCCGGCCGGTTGTTATATGGACAAATACAGGGAAATACTTAAAATCGGCATCCCGATAATGCTCGGGCAGGCCTGCGTCATAATACTCGCCTTCGCCGACAACATTATGATCGGATGGCACAGCGTTACCGAACTTGCCGCATCTTCTTTCGTGAACAATATGATGAACTTGTTCATCCTCATCGAACTCGGGTTCGCCACAGGAATGACACCGGTCATCGGCGCTGATTACGGAAAGAAGAACATTGCAGGCATTGGAAAAACATTGCGCAACGGCATTTCACTGAACACATCGCTCGGAGCCATCGGGACTGTGATAATACTCGGAATATATCCGTTCCTGGACTGTTTCGGACAGAAACCTGAGCTTCTGCCTTACATCAGGCCATACTATCTGCTGGTCGGAGTGTCAACTCTTTTTGTACTGGGGTTCAACACATTGAAGCAGTTCACCGACGGCATATGCTCTCCGGCCGTGTCGATGCTGTTCCTTATGGGCGGCAATCTTCTCAACATTTTCGGCAACTGGGTCCTGATATACGGCAAACTCGGTTTCCCTGAACTCGGTCTGGCCGGAGCCGGAATCAGCACACTTGCGGCAAGGATAATAATGCTGGCCGGATTCGCATATTACATATTCAAAGGCAGACGTATGGAAGCCTATGCGTCCGCATTCAAATCGGCAAGGTCCTCCGGAAAAGAAATGCGCAACCTGTTCAATCTCGGCTATCCACTTGCCCTGCAGATGGGAATGGAAACATCCACATTCACATTCAGCGCCGTGATGGTCGGATGGATCGGGGCTACGGCATTGGCCGCGCACCAGGTTGCCCTGACCATTTCCCAACTGTTCTTTATGATGATGCAGGGACTTGCATTCGCAGTGTCAATTCTTGTCAGCACCGCATACGGGAAAAAGGACATAAAGGGCGTAAGGGAATATGCAAGGAAGGGTTACTTGCTGATTCTCTGCATCTCCTTCATATTTTCCGCAGTCGTCTACATTTTCCGTCACCAGGCTGTGGGAATGTTCACCGACTCCGCAGAAGTCTCCGCAATCGCCCTGTCCCTGATTTTCGTGCTGTTCTCCTACCAGTTCGGTGACGGACTTCAACTGTGCTACGCCAACGCCCTCAGGGGAATACAGGACGTAAAGCCAATTATGTCAGCCGCATTCGTAAGTTATTTTCTGATAGCGATGCCTTTATCCTGGGCATTGGGATTCAAGACCTCCCTCGGAATTGTGGGAATCTGGATAGGATTTCCGGTCGGGCTGACCACAGCCGGAGTCTTTTTCTACATCAGATTCCGCAAACGTCTCAAAATGCTTATATTTGCAGAGTAGAGAAACAAATCATATCCTGTATGTCTGAAAAAGGAACACTGCT
>JBJEBM010000104.1:0-8064 GCA_051870055.1 Candidatus Cryptobacteroides sp. | reverse complement strand
GAAGACGAGCCACAAAAAGAGGAAAGCGATGATAAATAGAACCACCATCCTCTCCAGGACACTCTACGGAGCGGACATCTACTCACACATCATCAGAGAAAAATTCCCCGATGAAATCGTGATGACCGTCAAAGGAAGGGACTGCGGAACCATCCGCAACCCCTTCCAAGACTGGAAACCCAGCCTGAAAATCGACATCATCCGCCTCAACCCCGAAAAGAAACTCTCCGATGAACTCGCCGTCCACCACGACCTCTCCGGCACCATCCCTGACGGAGACGCACTGGACTTCGCCCAGCGGTATTACGGAAAATCCGGCCAGTTCCTTTTAGAACACCTCAACAGCATTATGCACCTGCACCTCGAAGACGACTACTGCCCATACGGACACAAAGAAAACAAAGGCCCCCGCTTCTCATTCTTCCGTGCCCCGGTCACCAACACAAGACCGCTCAAAAGCATCACCATTGCAGACGCATACGCCTACATCACCGGCCATTATGCCGAAGCCCGTACACGACAGCTCCGCACGATGACAGACAAAGCAGAAGCAAGGCTCTACAAAGCAGCCAACTTCGACTACGCCACATTCTGCGGACAGTTCAAGACCAGGAACGACAAGGACATACTCCAGCCCTCCGGCCTCATCTGCCTCGACTTCGACCACCTCCACGATGTCGAAGGACTCTTCCAAAACCTCCTGACAGACGAATACTTCGAGACGGAACTACTCTTCCGCAGCCCCTCCGGACACGGACTCAAATGGATAATCCCCATTGCTGAAAACTCCCTCACACACGCCGAATACTTCCGGAGCGTGGCCAACTACATCAAACAGACCTACCGAGTCGAAATAGACAAATCCGGCAAAGACCTCTCCCGTGCCTGCTTCCTCTGTCACGACCCCAAGGCCCACATCAACCCAAAATACACGACACGATAATGAAAAAGACATTTAATCCCTCCGAATGGACAGAACCGTCAAAGCAACCGTCCGTCAGAAATACAAAACCAACCGCCACACCAAGCGATGACATTGAAATCATCACACAACGCATAGAAGCCGCCAGAACCGACATAACCGGAGACTACGCCCAATGGCGGGACCTCGGCTTCTCCCTCTCCGATGAACTCGGAGAATCAGGCCGCGACTACTACCACCGCATCTCCCGTTTCTACCCCGGCTACACCGAAAAAGAAACGGACGACCAATACGACAAATGTATGAGAGCCCACGGCACAGGAATCACCATCAAAACCTTCTTCCAAGCCGCCAAAGACTCAGGAATATCCGTCTCCGTTCCCTCGAAAACTTCACTTACCTCACATCCCTCATTCAGGCAGAATGGGGCAACACTTTCAGCCCATACATCAAACACACCGATTGAGGGAAATGAGGGAAGCGAGGGAAATGAAGAACCCCTGCCCAGATTCTCCTGGCAGATACGCAATTTACTCCCAGACTTCTTCCGCAAAATAGTCGATCAATCCGAAACCGAACAAGACGGAGACATACTCCTGTTAGGCTCAATCACAGTCATCTCCGCAGTCCTGCCCAATGTCAGCGGCATCTACAACAAACGCCCCGTCTGGTCCAACCTCTTCCTCTTTGTAACCGCCAGAGCCTCCTCCGGCAAAGGTCGTCTCACCCTATGCAAATACCTCATCGACCCAATCCACGACCGCCTGCGCGAAATCAACGAAGCCGAAATGATAGCCTATAAACAGGATATGGAACGCTACAACGCCAACAAAAAGAAAATCGATATGGACAAGCCCGAAATGCCACCGCTCCGTATGCTCATCATCCCGGCAAACTCCAGCGCGACCGCCGTCTATCAGGTACTCGGAGACAATGACGGCCAGGGCATAATGTTCGAGACCGAAGGCGACACACTCGCAAACACATTCGCATCCGACTACGGCAACTACTCTGACGGCTTCCGCAAAGCCTTCCACCACGAAAACATCTCATATGTCCGCCGCAAAGACCGCGAATACGTCAACCTCAAACACCCACGTCTCAGCGCACTCCTAACCGGTACACCCAAACAAGTCCAGAGCCTCATCACCGATGCCGAAAACGGACTATTCAGCCGATTCATATTCTACTACCTCGCCACCGAAGCCCAGTGGCAGGATGTCTTCGCCGTCAGCGACACCGGCACAGTTGACGACTACTTCCGCCAGCTCGGCCTACAATACCACGACTTCTACAAAGTCCTCCAGGAACTCGGAGAAGTCCGGTTCAGATTCACTCCGGCGCAACAAGACCAATTCAACGCCTGGTTCCGTGAAATCCACCAGGGATACCCGCAGCTTCTCGGAGAAGAAATAATAGCCTCCGTCCGCCGCCTCGGACTCATCACATTCCGCATCGCAATGATACTCTCATCCGTCCGTATGATGGACAGCGGCAGATACGTCACCGACCTCGAATGCCAGGACAACGACTTCAACGCCTCGATGACCATCTCCAAAGCCCTCCTCCAGCACACAGCAAGAGTCTTCAAAGAACTCCCGCGTACATCCTCCCAAACCGACCAGTCATCAAGCCAGAAAACCGTCCGCCGGCAGCTCTTCCTTGACGCACTTCCGGACGAATTCGACCGCCAGACATTCATCGACATCTCCTCCCGCCTCGGAATGCCACTCTCCACCGCCGAACGCAACATCAAACGCTGGACAGACGAAGGCCTCCTCATCCGCCAGGATATGGGACGGTATAAAAAAGCAAAATGACAGTCTCTCAATCAATTATTCCACAAAGATTACCTTAAAATCCATAAAAAATCATAACTTTGTATGAATTACCAAATAAAAATATATAAGACAGCACGAAATCCAATGGGATTGAAATATATAGACCTGTTCGCCGGTCTGGGCGGCTTTCATCTCGCGCTCCAAAAACTGGGGTGCGAATGCGTTTTTGCAAGCGAATTGAAACCTGATCTGCAGAAGTTATATGAAATTAACTTCGGTGGCGGAATTATTCACGGTGACATTTTGCAAATCGAACCAGATGAAATACCAGCGCACGATATTCTCTGCGCTGGATTCCCTTGCCAGCCTTTCAGTCAAGCCGGAAAACGAGAGGGATTTAAAGACAAAAAAGAACGAGGCAACTTTTTCTTTACAATTTGTGCAATAATAAAGCGACATCGCCCAAGATATGTACTGCTTGAAAATGTCTCTAACTTAAGCGGACACGATGGTGGAGATACAATGCGTGTGATACTTCGTGAACTTCGCAAGTTGGATTATGATGTACCTGAGCCAGAAATCTTGTCTCCACACCAATTCGGAATTCCACAACATCGCAGAAGAGTTTATATTGTGGCCGCTGACCAACATCAGGGAGGATTGGGCGATTTCAAATATCCTAAGCCTCTTAAGAAAAAGACGGACATAAAATCAGTCATCGATGAATCCAGCACTCAATATATGCATATCAAACAAGAAACCCGTCATCAACTTGCTGTGTGGCAGGAGTTTATTGATTTGACTATGGAACACGAAGGGAAAATACCACGTTTCCCGATTTGGGCGATGGAGTTTGGAGCTGATTATCCGATTGATATTGCTCCTGCAAAGTCTTCGCCGGATAAACTTATCGGACATAAAGGTAAACTTGGACGAGTCATACGTGATGGAAATCTTGAAGACTGCCTTGCTCAATTACCGGTTTATTCTCAAACCGGTAAAGATATGGTCTTCCCAAAATGGAAAATTCGCTATATAGAAGAAAATCGTAAATTTTATGAGCGTAACAGAGAATGGCTTGATGTTTGGCTTCAGAAGGTGCAGCGCTTTGAAAACAGCCATCTGAAATTAGAATGGAACTGTGGGCCGAAAGCTTCTGCTACTATGGAAGACAAGATTATTCAGTTCAGAGCATCTGGAATTCGAGTAAAGTTACCGAATTTCGCCCCTGCATTGAATCTTGTTGGCACTCAGGTGCCAATATGCCCGTGGATAAATCTTCCGCCGGAATCTCTTGCAGAGGGAGAACCGGATAAAGGCCGTTATATGACAATAAAGGAAGCTGCGGCTCTCCAGTGTATGCAGAACATAAAATTCAATGGAAATGATTTCCAGTTGACGCAGTCACGCATATATGAAGCCCTTGGTAATGCCGTTAATGTTGATGTGGTATATCGCATAGCCAAAAACCTGATTAAGTGATATGAATGAAGAAACTATAAATAAAGTCAGTGTACGCATAGGCTCGCAAATGTATGGCAGATTTGAAGACCTGCCAAATACAGTTCCGCACGTTCTTGCAGAGTTCGTCGACAATGCTTTACAATCTTTCCGAGACAAACGGGAAAAGTTAAAGGCATTAGAACCTAACTACAAGTTAGTCGTGCGGATATTCATCCAATGGGATGAAACGAAGACTAAAATGTCAGAACGCAGCGCCACGACATTTTTTATAGAGGATAATGCCGGAGGAATTGCCGCTAATCGCTTTGTCAATGCTTTTGAACCAGCAAAGGCCCCTGAAGATAATTCTGGCCTTAATGAGTTCGGAATGGGGCTTAAAACAGCGGCGTGCTGGCTTGGATATCGATGGAAAGTACATACAAAGGCGCTCGGTGAGGGTGTTTCACGTATTGTTGAATTTGACCAGGAACTAGTTACTCAAAAAGATCTTGATGATATTCCAGTAACCGAAGAACAGGCGAAAACAAATGATCATTTCACAAAAATCTTTATTGAATCGCCAACGAAAAATGTCCCTACTGAAAAAAGTCTTGAACGACTCAAGACTGAATTAGCAAGTATATATCGTAATTCGCTTAGAACAAAAGAATTGGATTTATTAGTCAATAATGAATCATTGACTTTTACCGAATATCCAATACTGAGCGCACCATATTACAAAGATATTGAAGGTACTTCAAAGATTTGGAAAAAAGATATCGATTTTCATTTTGGGAAGTATCGGGCAAAAGGCTTCATCGGTATTTTGAAAGAATTGAAAAGTTCGCAAAATGGACTTGTTCTTTCAAGGAGAGGACGTGTAATTATCGGTGCCGAAGAAGGAGAAAGGTATTTTCCGAAAGCGATTTTCGGCTCTTCTACAGGTACTTTTCGATACAAAAGGCTCTTCGGCGAACTTGAATTGGAGGGATTTGCTGTAGCATTCAATAAGAATGATATTCAGGATAAAGACAATCTTGAGACTTTGATGGATGTTCTTCGAGATGAATTACGAGACCAAGACTTTGACATTTTAGCACAAGCGGATAACTACAGAACAGATAAAACCGAACGCCAGGTAAAGAAAATCGTTTCTCGTCACGATGAAGCGCCAAAAGCTAAACGGCAGACTGTTACCATCAACACAAAAAGTATTGATGACAGAGACAACGAAAGAAAACAGCAGACTATTCTTCAAGATGCTCCAAAAGAAGAAAAAGTCATCAATGAATTCAAACAACCGGATTTATACAATATCAATGGCAAAACACATCGCCTGATTGTGAAATTCATTGATAGTGGCTCTGACCTTTGCTGGTTAGGCGTGTCCAAAGACGAACCGGATGCTATAGTATGTAACATAAATGTCAAACACGACTTTTTCAAAGTATTTGGAGAGCCTACAGACCCAGTAATTGCATTGCTCAAGACCTTCGTAATTGCTCGCTATACAGCCGATAACAATAATTACACTGACAATGATAAAGCAAGAGCGATGATGGCATTATTCAACGAGTACATAAAGAAAACAAAGGTTTAGTATGGAACAGATTATTGTTAATAAGGATAAAAAAGTGGAAAACACAAAGAAGAATGTTCTGCAGGAAGTAAGCAGCGGAACCTTCTTCGAGTTGTTTATAGATCATATTCGCCGCTCAGAGAATAATCCAAAAGGTCTGTCAAATACTGCATTGGCGACATTCCGGGAAGAGTCATCTGATATTTTGGCTCACTGCAATCCTCATAATGCAGTAAACAATACAGAAACGACTCATCTTGCTGTGGGATATGTCCAAAGTGGAAAAACAATGTCTTTTACAGGAGTGACAGCTCTTGCAAAAGATAACGGATATAGAGTTATCATATACCTCGCTGGAACAAAAAACAACCTTTTGGACCAGACTCAAAAACGATTGAGAAAAGACTTGATTGGGAACGGTGGGGCAAACAGTGATTACTATAAAATTCATTCAAACCCCACACTTTCAGACCTTGATGACATTATCGGCAATCTGGAATCAATAGATAAACCGATTGTGTTGTTGCCGATTTTGAAACACTACGACCATATCTTGAAAGTCCGTGATATAGTCGTGAACCAGGAGTTCCAGGAATTGATGAAGAACGAGACAGTCATTATAATTGATGACGAAGCTGACCAGGCATCTCTCAATAGTTATGGGCGACGAAATAGTAAGTACGAAGAAGATACTCGCTCTCGAACATACGATTCAATTCTGAAATTGCGCGCAGACCTGCCAGGAAACACATACATTCAATACACTGCGACACCTCAGGCGAACATACTTATCAGTATGCAAGACCTCCTTTCTCCAAAGAGCCACACTTTGCTAACTCCAGGTGAAGGATATGTTGGTGGAAAACTTTTCTTCGGAAAAGGAGAAAACGGCGACCTTTACAACGGAGCCTTGATAAACGAAATTCCTCAAGCAGAAGTTTTCCATAAGAAGGATAACCCGCTTACCGGGATTCCGCAATCTCTTCGAGATGCTCTTATGCTTCACACATTGGCAGTTGCAATAGTTGTCAAGTATCTCAAAGTTGACGGTGTCAATTATCTTTCAATGATGGTCCATCCGGATAACACCAAAGAATGGAATAAGAAATTCAGGGATTGGATAGAAAACGAACTTAAAACTTGGCGGAAACTTATGGGCAAGTCTGATGATAATTATGATAAAGATAATTTGCTCAAGCGTTTTCGGTCTCTTCTTCCGGAAGCTTTGACTTATTATGATATCGAGGAACGACCGAGTTTTGAGGAGATAAAACCTCTCATTGCAGAAGTCTTGAAATCAAAGAAAGTTTATTTGGTCAATACTGATGTCGAGGCTCAGACTGAGATTCAATGGGATGATTATAAGATGCACATTTTGGTTGGAGCAGAAATGCTAAACCGAGGCTTCACTATAGAAAAACTGGCAACGACATATATGCCCCGCTATACAAAAGGAGCCACGAATGCTGATACAATCCAGCAGCGTTGCCGGTTTTTCGGATACAAAATGGACTACATCAAGTCCTGTAGAGTTTTCCTTCCTCACATTTCAATAGAGAATTATCTCAACTATGTGAAACACGAAGAAGAATTGCGCTCAACACTTGCATCTTGCGATACTCTTGAAGCAGCTGAACGAAAAGTCCTACTATCTCCAACACTGAGGCCGACACGGGCAAATGTGTTACCTATTTGGGTGGTGAATACAAGGATGAAAGGAATGAATGCGCTACAAGCATTTTCAAGTAAATTTACAATAGAGAGAAACGATGCTGTTGTCGCTGATTTCCTCAGCAAACACGAAAGCGATTGGGAAATTCGTCAGGACACAACCATATACCGAACTCACCGATGGATGCGGCTTGATATAGAAGAAGCCATACAATTCCTAAGTGATTTCAATTTCAAGAACTGGCCGGATGCCCAAAGAAAGGCTGATACTGTCCGTTACTTGCGCTATCTTTCAGAGTCATCCGAACAGGTTAACTATATATATTTCTATCAAATGGCTTTTGACGCTCCAGCCATTGAACGTAATTTTGACACAACGGAAAGACGACTTGCAGAAAATACACAGTTATTTGCAGGACCAAGTTCAGCGAAAGACTCAACCAATTATCCGGGTGACGCGAAGATTGTCGGCACTTCCGAAACCCTGACTTTCCAACTGTATCATATTCGTCTTAAAGGTGCTGAACTTGATTATCCAAGAGAAGCCTACACTATGGCGATATATGTTCCGAAAGAACTTGCTGCGACTTATGTATCAAATGAACAGTATAATATTGATGACTCTGATGATGAAGATGATGAAGAATAAAATATAAAGTCTTATGCCA
>JBJEBM010000103.1:0-38411 GCA_051870055.1 Candidatus Cryptobacteroides sp. | reverse complement strand
GTCTTGATTTTTATACAACTGGCGTAAAATCGAAAGATTTTATGTAAGTTTGTTACGAGGCTGATGTTTTACAATGTAAAAGACAGGCGCAGTTTCTGATGAGTTGAGACATATTTGGGCTACATTTGCCTACATTTTTGATTGATAATATGATACTTGTATTAGTAAAAGCACTCAATATACTGGACTTTCTCGGCAAGACCCCGAACAGGGAAGTACCTTTGGGAGAGATAGCGGCGGCGCTCAATATGGACCGGGGAACCTGCTCGAACATTATGAAGACCATGGCGGCCAAAGGATATGTCCAGCAGTCCGATCCAAGAATGGGATATAAATTGGGATATATGATTTACAGCCTTGCGAATTCATCCGTAAATAATGACGAACTTACGAAAATCGCGAGGGAAGATGTGACAAAGCTCGGGGACAAGCTGAACGAGAGCGCGATACTGTCAGTGATACGGAATGACAAGAGAGTCGTGCTTTTCCAATCCAGGCCTGACAGGGAACAGATACTCACGGCGAACATTGACAAAAGCGTGTACTCCGCAAATACCGCACGGGTAATCCTCGCAAACTATACCCCCCCCCCACCAGGAAAAATTCATAATCCGCAACGGAATGCCGACTGAAGCCCAGTGGCCGGAGCTCTACCGGAGCAGCAATCCGTCAGGAGAACTGATGAACGAGCTGTCCTCAATAAAAAGGAAAGGATACGCAATCCAGGAAGACCGGCATTCCTCGACCACAGGATTCGCCGCTCCCTTGTTCAGAAGAGGGCACGTGGAAGGCAGCATAGGCGTTTTCATCCCGGACTCACGTGAAATAGACAGAAAAGCAATCCTGTGTGAAGTCCTGGACTGCGCCAGGGAAATCAACCACAAGATTGCTTTAATAGACAAAATCGAACAATAATTCTCCGGTCAGCTCCAGATACGGTCATTGGAGAACTCTGTATTCCACTCATCCGTCGGCTCCCACAGTCCCGGGATGTCCGGATTGATGTGCGCTGCTATCAAGTCCTCGTTCAGGCCTGTTATTCCCAAACCAGGGCCGTCAGGAACCTGTATGAACCCGTCCTTGACCAGAGGTTTCGGAAGGCCTTCCACAAGATCCTGCCACCAAGGCACATCGACTGAGTGCAATTCCATAGCCAGCACATTGTGCATCGCGGCAGCTACGTGCACTGCGGCCATGCAGGCAATCGGGCTCTCGGCCATATGAATGGCCACGGCAACACCGTTCTCGTCCGCCATATCAGCTATCTTCTTGAGTTCCAGTGCCCCGCCGCAGGTAAGGATGTCAGGATGGATAACCGACACGCAATGTCCCTTTATGAGCGGCTCGAAATTCTCCTTCAGATATATGTCCTCGCCAGTCGCCACTGGAATGGTCGTGGAGTCGTGAAGACGCCTGTACTGGTCAGGATAAATCCACGGAACCATATCCTCCATCCAGGCGATATTGTATTTTTCAACCCGTCTGGCGAAACGGATGCAGTCCTCGACACAGACGTGTCCGAAATGGTCAATCGCAAGAGGCACTTCATAGCCGATGACATCCCTGACATCTTTCACATACTTTTCAAGGACGTCCAGTCCGTGCTCCGTAATATGGATACCAGTAAACGGATGGGCTGTTGTCACAATGTCATAACTCCTTGTCCTGCTGACCATATCAGCCGTCACCGACCCGCTCTGCACATTCAGGATATGGGGAGCGTATGCTTTCATATCCTCTATGAAGCCGAGTGGAGCGCACAATGCTCCGGGTTCATCAAGGAGCATACCTATCCCCAGGTCCATCTTGAGGAAAGTGAAGCCCATCTCCATCCTTTTCTTAAGGGCGTGGCCCATAGCTTTGCCGTCATTGTCTTTGCCGTCCGCGTCAGTGTCACAGTAAACACGCACCATGTCCCTGAATTTTCCGCCGAGCATCTGGTACAGCGGCACTCCGTACGCTTTTCCTGCAAGGTCCCACAAGGCTATCTCCACGCCGGACACTCCGCCGCCCTGGCGGGACGGGCCGCCGAACTGCTTGATTTTATGGAACAGCCTGTCAACATTGCAAGGGTTCTCACCGAGAAGACGGTTTTTCAGCATCAGGGCGTATGTCTTGCTCGACGCATCACGCACTTCTCCATAGCCGACAAGTCCCTGGTTCGTATATATCTTCAACAAAGAACATCTTTTAGGCGCGTCTGTAATATCGGCGAACCTGATATCTGTTATCTTCAATGTCGAAGGGTCAATTCTGTTGTTCATAAAAATGATATTATCTCATTAATAAATTAGTAATCAGCCTGAAATCCTGTCTTCACAATCAGGTGAAAGGTATGGACATCCCGCCATCCACAGGCAGGTCCGTACCGGTTATGTACCTTCCCTCCTCCGAACAGAACAGAAGTATGGCAGGCGCGATATCCTCAGGCTTGGCCGTAAATTTCACCGGAATGGAATTCACAATCTTGGCCCGGTACGCCTCATCCGACAGCGCCTCGACATTCCTTACAGTCTCGACCACGCCAGGGGCCACATTGTTGATTGTGATTCCGTCAGCAGCCAGCTGCACTGAGAGAGTCATAACCAGATTGCGCAGGCTCGCCTTCGTCGCGGCATATACCGCCATCGCAGTGTTCGGCCTGTACTGCTGGACACTGCCCACCGTCACGATACGTCCCCAATGTCTTTCGCGCATTCCGGGAACGCAGGCCTGGATCAGGGCGAGAGATGACCTGAGGTTGGTATGGACCTGAAGGTCAAACTCTTCATTAGAAATCTGCTCCCACGGGCGTCTGAACTGGACTGATGCATTCAGGACAAGGATATCGACATTGACAGCGTTTTCCTTCATAAAAGCCTCAAAGTCCCGGCGCACGGAAGGAGAGGAAAGGTCATACTTCCAGGTCAGATACTCAGCGCCCATGGCATCCAATTCGTCAAGGGTCTTCCTGGCAACAGAATCCTCTGAACGCCAGCTGATTATAACCCGCGCTCCCTGTCGGGCTAGGAGAATGGCCACAGCCCTTCCTATTCCCTGGCCGCTTCCGGTTACCAGGGCAGTCTTTCCTTTAAGATCAAACATAATATTATTCATTTTATTTTTCTGTCTCTATAAAGAACCTATCAGCACATCAAGGGTCTTTATTCTCTCTGAATAAGCATTCTTCAGGCGCAAGGCCGCATCATCAAATGACATTGTCTCATCCCCGTTGTCCCGGCTGTCAGTAGGCCACATCTTTATGGTATATCTCGCCGAACGCCTTATCTCATAAGTTATGTCTTCGATATCCCCGACCACTTTCTCAAACTCCGGTTTTGACTCAGCCCACTTCTCTTTCAACCTTGCAACGAAAACAGGGTCCTTGAAAAGATATCCATACCATAAGGCATTCCCGGCATTCAGGAACTTCGTTACATCCGGCTTGAACGTGGTCCTGTCAAAATCCCAGACCGGTCCGGCTTTGAGCTTCCCTGACATATCCTTGTAAACGTGGCTGCTGTAGGCATCGTCGGCAGGACCCGAATATTCAGCCAGTTCGTGGACCAGGAAATAATCAATGAACGAATCAATGTCCAGATAATCCGCATATTCCCTCGCCTCCAGCCTTGCCTCATCAGCCAGCATCGATTCCAGATTGATGATATAATCCCTTATGTAGTTGAACTGGACCTCTTTTACATCCGTATCAGGCGATTTCAGGTTGACCGGAAGATTGCGAATGGGAGTCCTGAATTTCAGAGGCTCGTCAAAATGGTTGTCTATCTCAAGCATATATCCTCCGGTAAGAGCCTCACCTTCAATATCCTTCGCCGTATCCATCTCGCGAATCGGAATCCTGTTCTTGGCAATCTTTATGTGCTCGCACAAATAATAGTTGCCCAGATATCTTCCGTTCAGGATCACTTCCACGTGCCTTCCCCTCGGTGTCCATTCCAGATGCTTTGTCCTTGCGGAAATGGCAAGGGCGGCAGTATTCCTCATCAACGTGCGGTCAGCCCAGTTCGCCAACAGGTTCCACCGCTTGTCGGACGGCATTCCGAGAACCTTCTGCTTGGAATCAAGCTTCAATGTATAAGGCTTCTTGGGGTATTCCCAAGTGGTGTTCCCGCGGCCTTTGATTGAAGTCCCGCTTTCCAGTGCAACGCTGCCGTCAGTGTCGATTATCCTGATCGAGGCCTCCGGAACCCAATTCTCCTTGTCCACAATTTCCTGGCCGCCCGGAGTGTCGATGTAAACCACCGGAAGGTCGAAGAGAAAGACGTCATAATGGTTTTCCCGGCCCTGTTTCGAGACCACATTGTATCTCACAGGCGCGGTGCTTTTGGAAAAATCCACAAGCGTCACGCCGCTCTCCTGCTCCTGCTTGTCCACATACACGGCTTTCCCGTCGTGAAGGAAAGTAGCTTTCAGATATCTCAAATCCTTTCCATTTGGAACCGAGACATAAATATGTCCGTCCGCTATCTCGAATGCATTGTAGACAGCGTCCCCGTCCGAAAGAGAGAAGGACTGGAATTCCGCAAGCACCGGAATCTCATAAGGGCCCTTTTCCTTTGCGCAGGAAAGCACAAGCAGGAGAATCAGGAAAAGACAATATCTGCTAAAAGTATCCACCTTTTTGAGTAATTGATTTGACCGAATCGCCCTGTTCCACCCAGGAGAATATTTTCTTCTCGTTCTCCCTGATTTCTTCCGCACGCATAAGCACGTCATACGCAATCTCGCGAGGCACCACAAGCACTCCGTCAATATCTCCGAGAATGACATCTCCCGGTTTGATGGTCACGTTCCCGATTTTAATCGGAATCTGGTAATGGGTGATGAGGCAGCGCCCGAGACTTCCGTTGGAAATCCTGTATTCATAGAAGACAGGGAAATCCGCCGAAAGTATCTGATGCGTGTCACGGATACCTCCGTCTATGCATGCAGCCTTCACTTTCTTGCCTTTCGCTGTCGCTGTCATCACTCCTCCCCAGAGAGTGGCTTCCTGGTCGCGGCTTGTATCCCAGACTACGAAATGGTCTTCTCCCATTTCATCAAGCATCTGCGTCCTGAACTCCATCTCGCCCTGAATCTTGACATTCGGGGCACTCTTCACTGTGAATGCGAATCCTGCCACAGTCCTGTACTCGCGAAGCGGCTTGATCCTGTTCGGCAAAGCCTGATTGAGAAGACAGAACTCGCGGAGCACATCATTCACAGCTCCAAGATACAACTGCTCGAACCTCTGGAGAAGTTCCTTGTCCGGAATAGGAAATTTGACATCGGAAATGCCTTCCCTTGACGCGATAAGCTTCTCAAGGTTCATCATCCCCACCTCTTTCCTGTATTGATCTACGCTCATATTTCTATCCGCTTAGTTATAGTAAAACTGAATTAAAAAGACATTGAGTCCCCATCCTCTTTGAGATAGAATTCCCTGGTGATTTCATTTCCGTCAGCATCCTTCCAGGTGATTCTGTAATTGCCTTTGAAGCCACGGAAATTGACTGTTCCGCTCTTGCCGAGCTTGACTGTCATTTTTGTCTTCCACTCATTGTTGATAAGATTGTCAAGAGCGAAGTACGATGCCTTTGGCTTCATATCACGGTCAAAGAGGCCTGAGACTGAAGGCTCTCCCGGAGCGCCGCAGTCATCCACAACATTCCACCAGGTGATTCCCATCATAGGCTTGAGACTGAACCAGAGACGGTAAAGATTGGTGGCAATGATAGCCTGGATCTGACGGCCGCGAAGGTCATTGCCCGGAGCCGTGATGGTAATTTCACTCAAGTGGATAGGCTTCCCGGCCTGGGAAAGCAGGTCTGACCATTTGTAAATCTGCCCCGGTGTCTGGATCTCCTTTCCCGCGGCTATGTCAAGGCACTGCTTAGGGTCGAAAAGATGCATCTGGGCCCCCATTATGTCAATCTTGCATCCCCTTGCGGTAAGGTCCTTGACCTGGTCAAGATAGTCCTGGCTCATATTGTAGTCATTGATATTCAGCTTGACATTGTCAGGAAAGGACTCCTGTGCAACCTTGAATGTCTTGTAAGTATAATCGTCCGGCATTATTCCGTAAACACTCTTAATAAGCCTGCCTTCCGGATTCATCTTGTGGAAATCGACGGAACTCTCGTTTACCACATCCCAGCTGTGCACGCGGCCACCGTAATGAGTGGCCAGTTCCTTCACTCTTTTGGCAAAGAGGCTGTCAACGGCACGGGTATATTCAGGAAGAGCGTCGGAAATCTGGTCAGCAGTGAGAGATCTGTAAAGGTCAGTGTATTTCTCTATGACCTGCTTATTGTTGGGATAAACATACTTTGAGACATAAGTATCCATCACCGCCTTCTCTTCCGGAGTCATAAGATTGTCTATTATCCAGGCAGGGTGCTGCCAATCGCGGTTGCCCCAGATTATCGGGTGTCCGTGGAGACGTATGCCTTTGCTCTCGCAGAACTCCACGACCTGGTCTGCGGAAGGCCTGCGCCAATGAGGCTGGTACTTGGAGTTCTTGCAGTTGTTCCAGAACTCCTCGGTATCCCAATACTCAGTGTTGTAACGCGGACGTCCGGGTTCAAGCTCGAATTTCTTCCAATAGAAAGCGATGGTCGCCGAATTGAAGAGTGTCCCGTAAAGCTCCTTGTATTTCTCGTTGCGCTCGTGAGTTCCGAGCTGGTTGAAATTGAAGATATGGGCACCGAAAATGAAATCGTGGGATACCTGTTCTATCCTGACTTCCGTTCCAGCCGGAGCATTGAATTTCAGGACAGCGTCAGCCTTTCTGTTCGCCTCGATGTCCGCATCAATCCTGGACTGCACGGAAGGGTTCCAGATTTCCCAGTAGGCGTCGCTCATAATATGATTCTTGTCCGCCCTCCTGGAAGTAGGGAAAGTGTTCTGCGCCGGTAAAAGTATTGAGGCACAGAAGAATGCGAGGATTGGAAGTATTCTTTTCATCAGTTTGGTTTTATTATAATATATTTATTCTGTTGTAGTTATGTATTCGCTTTCAAAGAAAAATCTCTTCGCGGCAAGCACCACCAGTCCTCCGGCCAGGAAGAATGCCCCGAGCATTGAAATGCCCGCTGACATACCGAATTTGTCTCCTATCACTCCGAGAACAGCAGAAGCTACCGAGCCGACAAGAAAAGCCAGACATGTCATAATTCCCACGGACGAGGCCCTGTTTTTAGGCTCGATAACATCAAATGCCGCCGCATACAGATTCGAATCATAGACACCCCTGAAAAAGCCGAATACCGCAAGGCAGATGCAGCTGAACCACAACGCGTCTGTCCATCCCATAAGGAAAATGAACGGAGCCCCGAGAAGAAGACCAGCGGCTTCTGTGGTCATCCTGAACGAGCGATTGGTTATACAGTACCTGTCAGAAAGCCTGCCGCCTATGAGCACACCGGCAAGTGCCAGCGCGAAATGGCAGAACATCGCCACAAAACTTGCAGTGGAAAGGGAGAGCCCGAACTTCTCGTGATAGAATGTGGACATCCAGGTGGTATATCCGATATTCACGAAAACCTGGCATCCGAAAGCTATGCACAGGCACCAAATCGTCTTTTTGGAGAATATTCCCTGCACAAGCTCTTTCAGTGGGATTCGGCCGGAATCGCCTTCAGCCTCCTTGATCTGCGGAGTGTCCTTCATCCTGAAAAGGATGTAGAACGCTATTACGAGACCTCCTATGCCGAAAGTGAAGAACGAGTACCTCCATCCGATGTGCTCGCCGATGTATGCGGCGAGGAATCCGCTTGCAATGATTCCTACGTACAAGGCTGTCTGGTGAATGGACATCGCCATCGCACGGGTCTTCTCGTGATACTGGTTTATCAGGGAGGTCGCGGCCGGATAATAGAAAGCTTCGCCACCTCCTGTCGTTATGCCGCGAAGGACAATGAGCCCTAAAAGGCCGCCGGCAAGACCAGTCAACAATGTTCCAATGCTGAAGATGAAGAGACTTGTAACAACTATCCATTTCCTCTTAAGGAAGTCCCCCAGATATCCTCCAATCGGTACAAGGCAGCCGTAAACCAATGAAAATACGGTTACGACAATTCCAAGTTCAGTGGAGGTAAGACCGAGGTCACTTCTAATCAGAGGAAGCACTGCAGCGTAAATCTGCCGGTCACCCTGATTGAGGAAATATGCAAACCATAGCATCAGGATGAGTTCCCATTTGTATGGCAGTCCTTTAACTTTATTCATCTTCACTTGATTATAATTCGCACCCCGCCCCCATTCAGGACAGGGTGCCGTAAATATTATTAATAGCCAGGATTCTGGTCCTTCTCAGGATCAAGCGCCTCATTGTAGAGGAACTCATTTTCAGGAATCGGGAAATGATAAAGATTAGGATTGACTGTCCTTCCCTTGTATTCCTTGACATACTTGTCAGCAAGTCCTGTCCTTACGAGGAAAGGCCAGCGCTTGGCCTCGCCCCAGAACTCGTAGCACTGCTCTTTGACAATGAGTTCCATAAACTTGTCCTTTGTGGAATAATCGGAAAGTTTATAGTCATCAGCAGATGCCACCAAAGGATCGTGACCGTATGCGCGGCGGTGAATCATATTAATGCACTCCATAGCCTCGGCATTAGGTGAGCCGCCCTGGCTCAGGGCCTCGGCATACATCATCAGGACATCTGCATAACGGTAGATAGGATTGTCGCAGTTTGCGTATGAGGCTGTGGCGTCCGGATCAATGAATTTGGTAGTCAGACCATCAAGGACAACATCTTCAAAAGACCCAAGTCCAGGGAACTCGAGGATGCAGTATTCTCTCCTGAGGTCAGCCGTATCCCAGTTCTGGACCCATTTGTTGCCCATACTGAGCACCATGGCAAACCATCCGCCAACACCGCACATTTTCATTCCGTCTTTCTTTGCATTAGGATGAGCATAATACATCACCATTTCCCATCCCCTTCCTCCTGTACGTGAGGTTTTTGTGTAGAATATCTCCTCCGAAGATACTACATTCTCGTGGCCGAAAAGATTGTCGAAATCCCTGTGGGTCGAGACTTTTACCAGAGAGAACTCCTTGCTGTCAATGACAGCCTTGAGCAGCGGGGCAGCATTATTGTACTCCTTTCTTGTCAGATACACATCGGCAAGAAGAGTCCTTGCGGCGTTCTTTCCAGGGCGGCCAAGCTGCTTTGCCTTGTCAGGGCAGTTCTCAACCGCGTATTTCAGGTCTGAAATCACAAGATTCCATATATCCTCGACTGGTGACATAGGAAGGTTCCAGGATTCAAGATTCTCCTCGGTCCGGAGCACACCCTTTCCCCAGAAACGGGCAATGTCAAAATACGCGAAAGCACGGAAAAACTTCGCCTCGGCAATATACTGTGCCTTTTGTTCTTCAGTCAGCTCTTTTGCCTCCGGGAATCTTTTAATACAAATGTTTGCATCGCGTATGATTCTATAGGCATTTTGCCAAACATGCGTCAAACGGTTTCGGTTCTGTTCATTGAGAACATCGTATGTACTGTTGACCAGCCAGGAACCTCGTCCATAGCTGTAATCAGCGAAACACTCCATAAATGCAGACAATGCAGGATCTGCCTTCACACCACGCACACGCTCCTGACAAGCCGATATTGCAGCCTCAGCATCGCTTTCAGTGTTGTAGAAAGTATCCGCAGCTATTGCCTTCGGATGCTCTTCCAGCCATTCGTTGCAGGAAGATAGCATTGGCACGGCAAGCAATGCCGCCAATATATACAGTATATTCTTTTTCATAATCATTTATATTGCTTAGAATTTTATACTTGCTCCAATTGAGAATGACTTGTTCATCGGGTATGAGTTGCGGTCAATACCGAGAGTAATATCACTCGAATATGAGTTCACCTCAGGGTCAAGGCCCCTGTACTTGGTGATTGTCAGGAGATTCTGAGCGCTGACATACAGTGTCAGGTGATCTATCCATTCAGCCCTCTTGATCGGGAAGGTATATCCAAGCTGGATATTCTTGAGACGGAGGTATGAACCGTCCTCAATGAATCTGTCCGAATGCAGGAGCCTCTGGTTCTGCTTGATTTTCGGATACAGCGCCTTTGCATTCTGCTCCGGAGTGTTGGATGCATCCCAATGGCTGTAGAGCACATCCTTGCGCATATTAAGGCCCATTCCATAATCACAGAACTGGGCGTCCGCGAGGTTATAAACGTCATTCCCGTAAGTTCCGGTCCAGACCATGCTCAGGAAAGCGTTCTTGTATGAAAGGGTGGTATTGAAACCGTATGTAAAGAGAGGATTAGGGTTTCCGAGTATCTTCCTGTCGGCATCCGTGTATGTACCGTCTTCATTCTGGTCCACATATTTGAAGCTTCCGTTCTCATCGAAACCGTCAGTCTCATATACATAGAACACACCCATAGGCTCGCCTTCGCGGATAAGGTTGACAACTCCGTCAATGATGATAATTCCCATACTGCTGCCGTAGAGGTCAGTGCCGCCGGCAAGTTTCTCAACCCTATTCTTGTTGAAAGAGATGTTTGCTGATGCGGACCAGTTCCAGTCCTTGGTGCTGATAATTTCACCCTCGAGGAGGAGTTCAAGACCGCGGTTGCTCATCGAGCCGATGTTCTTCAGGGTCGAGCCGTAACCGCTTGACAGAGGAAGCTGGACAGAGTTGAGCAGGTCAGTAGTGAGTTTATAGTACAAGTCGGCAGTGAAACGCAGACGGTTGTTGAACATCGCAAGGTCAACTCCCACGTCAACCTGGGAGGTCTGCTCCCATCTCAATGAGCCCGGATAAGTCGTGCTCGGGGTAAAGAATGTAACGAGATTTCCACCTTCCGCCGGAGTAGAACCGGAGGAGAGCATATTCTGGGTGGCATAAGGGCTGATGGCCGTAGAACCAGTAACACCGTAACCTGCTCGGATCTTCAAGTCAGAAATCTGGGATACTGATTTGAGCCAAGGCTCTTCAGACATACGCCAGGCAATGGCACCTGAAGGGAATACGCCCCATTTGTTACCCTTGCTGTATCGGCTTGAACCGTCGGCACGGACACTGGCCGTAAGGAGGTATTTTCCCTTGTATGAATAGTTTATACGGCCGAGCCAGGACATCAAAGCCCATTTGGAATAGCCTGTCCAAGGAATGCCCGGAGTTTCGGCGGATGATATGTTCCACGGACCCATCGCATCGCTGAGGAAACCTGTTCCGCTGCCTCCAACCCATTTGGACACGTTCTGCTGATATGTGAAACCGGCCATAATGTTGAGGTCGTGGTTTCCGCCCAAAGTCACACTGTAGTTTGCAATGTTCTCATTGATTGCGCTGGTGCTACGGGTATGGCTTACAGATGCTGATGTACTGCCATACATATTCTTGGAGTTCGTATAGCTCTCAGCCATATAGTCATTGTTCTCAATTCCGAAAGAAGTCCGGAATGAGAAACCCTTGAAAGGTTTGATGGTCAAGGCAGCCTGGGCATCCACTAGATTGGCTGCGGTCTTGTTTTTTGTAGCATCAATGACGTTCATAGGATTGATCATAGCATTGCTCATGAACGGATACGCAATCTGGAGATTGTTGTAATTGCCCTCTTCATCATAAGGTTCGAGTGTAGGAGGAGCAAGCATGGCTGCGGTTGTCACGGAACCACCACGGTTTGCAACGTCGAATCCGAATCGGGAACTGTGGTTCGAATGGGTATAACCGAGTTTCACGCTCAGGTTGAAATACTTGCTGATGTCTGTATCAATGGATGAACGGATATTGAACTTGTTGTAATCCGTAGTCTTGATGATACCGTCACGGAGCATAGCCGAACCGCTGATATTGAATCTTGTCCTGTCATTGCCACCTGATACTGTCACATTATGGTTCTGGACCGGAGCCGGACTATAGACAGCATCCTGCCAGTCAAAACCTTTTCCCGCATTGGCCACCTGCTCTTCGGTAAAGTAGGCTTTGCCCACGTCATTGAGCTGCTCTATGTTGATGAGCTGCATATACTCGCCTGCATCGAGCATATCCATCTTCTTGCGGAGGGTCTGGACACCAACTTCTCCATTGTATTCCACAGTGGTCTTTCCTGAATGGCCGCCTTTTGTCGTAATGAGAATCACGCCGTTGGCTCCCCTGGAACCGTAGATGGCTGTCGCGGATGCGTCTTTCAGGACCTCGATTGACTGTATGTCGTGAGCATTCACGGATGAAGCGTTTGCAGGCATACCGTCAATGATATAGAGAGGAGAGTTGTCTCCCCTGATGGAGTTGGCTCCTCTTACGCGGATATTGAAATTTGCGTTAGGAGAACCCGAGTTGCTTGTAATGTTCACACCGGCAACCTTTCCCTGAAGAGCCATAATAGGGTTGGAGACCGTGTACTCGGTCAGGTCCTTGCCTTTTACAGAAGAAACTGATCCCGTGAGATCCCTTTTCTTTACTGTGCCATACCCGATGACCACCAGTTCATCCAGATAATTGCTGTCCTCTTTGAGAACGACCTCGACATAGCTGCTTCCGTTTGTCTTCACCTCCTGGTCCACATAACCGAGGTATGAGACTTGAATAGTTGCGTTTTCAGGCACATTGTTCAGGGAAACAGAACCGTTGGCGTCAGTAGTGGCACCGTTGGACGTGCCTTTCACAATCACTCCGGCTCCCTGCAAGGCGCCTGCAGCATCCTTGACCACAACAGTAACTTTTTTGCCCTGTTGCTGCTGAACTTCTGAATTCATTCCGTTCTGCCCTGTTGCCGCCATAACCGGCATATTCAGGCAGAACATCGCCGCAAAGATCAAGGAAACAGCTTTGGCGTAGCTTTTTCCGCGTGGAAACAATCCACCTGTTTTCGTACTGCGATTCATAATTTTGATTATTAGTTAGAAAAAAATATTATTGATTTGAGCACGAAAGTACCCTTTTCCAAAAACATATCAAACGTTTTTTATGTTTTCGGGAAAGGGTTTTAGAATATAAAATCCAGCCTGGTTTATCTGAGAATCACGCAGACAGGATGGGAAATGAGGATGTCCTTGCCTGTGCCAGTGAGAAGCCCGGTCTCCGGATTCCTTTCGAAAACCTGGATGACATTGCTGTCGCGGCAGGCCGCAAGGATGTATCTGCCGTTGGGCGTAATGGCGAAATTCCTCGGATGCATGCCGGTATTCTGGTATCCCGCCTTTTCCAATGAGCCGGTTGCGGCATCCTGCCTGAAAATGGCTATGCCGTCACCTTTTAGCCGGTTGCTGGCGTATAGGAACTTCCCGTCCGGAGAGAAATGGATGTCAGCGCTTCCTGAGGCATTGAGCGGGTCGGCCTTGAAGCTTGCCGTCTGCATCAGTTCTTCGCCAGCTCCAATCCTGAACGAAATCACATTGCCTCCAAGTTCTGTCAGCACATACAAGAACCGGCCATCTTTCGAATATGTGAAATGACGGGGTCCTTCCCCGGGAGGCAGAGCCCATTTCTTATAGTCAGAAAGAATGATTTTCCCGTTCTCCACGCCGTACGAGTGAATGCAGTCTCCGCCCAGGTCCATAACATACAGGCGTTTTCCGTCAGGGCTGAGCTGCGACGAGTGAATATGGGAAGAGGTCTGGCGTACGGGATTGGGGCCGCTTCCAGAATATTCAACTGCTGTGCCGGGCAAAAGGGTTCCGTCATCAGCTATAGGGAATACGGTCATTGAACCCGAATTGTAATTGGCAGTCACAACTTCCTTTCCGACAATTGTGACGTGGCAGGGACTCATCCCGAGGGCAGGCTGCGAATTGAGAATCTTCATTTCACCTGTCTCCATATCAAGGGACAGGGAGGACACGGCGGCATCCTTTCTCTGCTCGGTGACAGCATACACTGTCCTGTTGTCATCAGAGACTGCAAGGAAAGAAGGATTCGGAACTGAAGCCACGGAAAGAGGCCGGCATTCGCCTGTCTCCTGATTGAAACGCAGGGAGTACAGGCCTTCACTCTCCGTGTCGGTATATGTTCCCACTAACAGCATCAGTTCCTGTTTTTCACTGCTGCAGGACATCAGTGCAGATGACAGCATAACACATTCCATCGCTCTTTTCATACTATCAAATATTTTTAGATTCATAAAAATATGTTTAACAGCTGCAAAGAAAGCTGACGGCTCTTAAATCACAAGATAATCCGCACCGAATTTTACATTATTGAATTCAGTTTCCGCTTTTCAGCGCCACGATAAAAACGGATGACCTGAGCCGTATAGACTCCGGTCATCCATTATGTGAATATTCACCGTAAATTATATGATGCCCTGGGCGAGCATAGCCTCGGCGACCTTCATGAAGCCGGCGATGTTGGCGCCCTTGACGTAGTTGATATAGCCGTCAGGCTGGGTGCCGTACTTCACGCAGGAAGTGTGGATGGAATCCATAATGCTGTGGAGTTTCTCGTCCACCTCTTTGGCAGTCCAGCTGATGTGCATTGCGTTCTGGGTCATCTCAAGACCTGATGTAGCCACACCACCGGCGTTGACAGCCTTGCCAGGAGCGAACATTATGCCGGCCTTCTGGAATGCTTCGATTGCACCCGGCTGGCAACCCATATTGGACACCTCAAGGCAGCACCAGGTGCCGTTTGCGATAAGCTCGTTGGCATCCTCAGCCGACATTTCGTTCTGGAATGCGCAGGTCATTGCTATATCACACTTCACGCTCCAGGCCTTCTTGCCAGGAATGAACTGTGCGTCAGGGAATTTCTCTGCGAACGGAGCTACCACATCATTATTGGAAGCGCGGAGCTCAAGCATATAGTCGAGTTTCTCCTGAGTCATTCCGTTAGGGTTGTAAATAACTCCGTCAGGACCGGAAATCGCAACGACTTTTCCGCCAAGTTCAGTGGCTTTCACGCAGACACCCCAGGAAACATTGCCGAAACCGGAAACTGCGATGGTCTTGCCCTTTACGTCAAGGTTGGCATCGTGATGATGGAGCATATGCTCAAGGAAGTAAACAGCGCCGAAACCGGTAGCCTCCGGACGGATGAGAGAACCGCCGTACTGGATGCCCTTTCCGGTAAGCACACCGTTATGCTCGCGGGTGAGTTTCTTGTACATTCCCTCAAGGAAGCCGATTTCACGTCCGCCGACTCCGATATCACCTGCAGGAACATCCATATCAGGTCCGATATTTCTCCAGAGCTCAAGCATGAAGGCCTGGCAGAATCTCATGATTTCAGCGTCAGATTTGCCCTTCGGGTTGAAATCCGAACCGCCTTTGCCGCCGCCCATAGGAAGGGTGGTGAGCGAGTTCTTGAATGTCTGTTCGAATCCGAGGAACTTCAGGATTGAAAGATTCACAGAAGGATGGAAACGCAGGCCTCCCTTGTAAGGGCCGATGGCATTGTTGAACTGGACCCTGTAGCCAGTGTTGGTCTGCACCTCGCCGTTGTCATCCACCCAGGTAACACGGAATGAGAGAACCCTGTCCGGTTCCACGATGCGCTCGATAATCTTCGCATCTTCGAATTCAGGGTGTTTGTTATAGACATCCTCTATTGACTCAAGTACCTCACGTACAGCCTGGAGATATTCTTTCTCTCCTGCGTACTTGGCCTGAAGCCTGGCCATTATTTCTTCAGTTCTCATAAATGTATATTAATTATGTTGTTGGTTTCAATTTCATTTGACCTCCCAGGTCGAGCCGCTTGCAAGCAGTTCGTCCACAGAGTGAATCTTCGCCTTCGCAGCCACTTCGGCCACCTGACGGGACACTTCCTCATCGTATGTCCGGCCGTCAACGTCGCGAATTACGCCAAGAGCCACAGGAAAATCCGGATATTTCATCTCGGCCAGCATTGTCTGGAGCCCGAGATTGTCTTCGGAAGGGTCGTGAGTCAGCACATCATCTATCGTATATCCGTCCTGTCCTACCGTCACCACTTTGAGTTTCATATCCTCAAGCACGATTCCTTTCTCATTGTTCAGTCCGAACAGCATCTTCTCACCCTTGCGGAGCAGGATTGTGCGCTCCTTCTTGTGCTCCCTGTCGGAAAGCTCGGCGTGAGAGCCGTTGTTGAAGATTACGCAGTTGGTCAGGAATTCCATGACGGAAGTGCCGGAATGCCTGGATGCGGCCAGCATAATCTCCTGGTTCAAAGCCAGTTCGGTATCCATACTGCGGGCGAAGAACGAACCTTTGGCACCGAGCACAAGACTGCCCGGATTGAAAGGCTGCTCCACAGTGCCGTACGGAGACGTCTTGGTGACAGCCCCGAGCCTTGAAGTCGGGGAATACTGTCCCTTGGTCATGCCGTAAATCTGGTTGTTGAACAGCATTATGTTGATGTCCACATTCCTTCTTATGGCGTGGATGAAATGGTTTCCTCCGATGGCCAGGGCATCGCCGTCGCCGCTCGCCTGCCATACGCAGAGCTCAGGATTGGCCACCTTGATACCGGTTGCAATCGCCGTCGCACGGCCGTGGATGCTGTGGAAACCGTAAGTGTTCATATAATAAGGCAGACGGGAGGAGCATCCGATACCGGAAACCACCACAACTTTCTCCTTGTCAATCCCCTTCTCCTCGCAGACCACAGGAAGCACCTTCTGAAGAGACACAAGCACTGAATAATCACCGCAACCCGGGCACCATCTCACTTCCTGGTCACTCTTGAAATCTTTGAAAGTATATTTAGCCATATTGATTGTCAAGCATTTTCAGTTACACACTCAACGATATCACGCACCAGGAAAGTCTGGCCCTGGATCTTGTTGCACTGCAGATACTCAAAGCCAGGGAGCTTTGCCCTCAGATAGTCAGCGAACTGACCGGAGTTGAGCTCGCACACAATGATTCTGCGGAATCCAGAGAACACTTTTTCCGTATTTGCAGGCAGCGGACATATATAGTCGAAATGGGCGAAGCTTACATTCCTGCCTTCCTCCCTCATCTGCTGCACTGCCGAAAGGATATGGCCGTAAGTGCCTCCCCAACCCACAATCAGGAGTTCACCTGACGGGTCACCGTCCACTTCCAGGTCAGGAATCACACGGGCGACCCGGGCCACTTTCTCCGCTCTCTCACGGACCATAAGTTCGTGATTCTCAGGATCGTTTGACAACACTCCATCGTGATTCTTCTCAAGTCCTCCGACCCGGTGCTCAAATCCCTTCATCCCGGGGACAGCCCACTCACGGGCAAGAGTCTCAGGATCACGCCTGAAAGGACGGAAAGGGCCATCGGCCGGAGCGGCCAGTCTCGGATGAATCCCAGGGAAATCGCTCATTGACGGAATCCGCCACGGTTCAGAACCGTTTCCGAGGAAACCTTCAGAGAGGAGCATTACCGGAACCATATTCTCAAGGGCGGTCTTTGCCGCCATGAATGCCATCTGGAAGCAATGTGCAGGAGAGTGGGCGGCCATCACCACCATAGGGCTTTCCCCGTTGCGTCCGTAGAGAGCCTCGTTCAGGTCAGCCTGCTCGGTCTTGGTTGGCATACCGGTGCAAGGGCCAGCCCTCTGGACGTCAATTACGACCAATGGCAACTCTGTCATCACCGCAAGCCCGAGAGCTTCAGATTTCAATGACAGGCCAGGGCCGGAGGTTGTGGTCACGGCCAGGTTTCCCGCAAATGCGGCACCTATCGCGCTGCAAATGCCAGCAATCTCGTCCTCGGTCTGCATAGTCTTGACATTCAGATTCTTATGGATGGCAAGTTCCTCCAGGATTGCGGTAGCAGGAGTGATAGGATACGAGCCGCAGAACAATGGCAGTCCGGATTTCTCCGCAGCTGCGATGAGTCCCCAGGCGGCTGCCTGGTTGCCGGTGATATTGCGGTAAACGCCCTTTTCCAATTTAGCCGGGGCTATCTGGTATGTGTTGGCCACAGCCTGGATATTGGAAGCGTAATTGAAACCGTCGAACACCACCTTGCGGTTCGGCTCTGTCATCTCAGGATGCTTTTTCCTGAATTTGGTCTCTATGTAATTGTAAATATATTCAACAGGGCGGTTGTAAATGTAGCACGCCATTCCTAAAGTGAACATATTCTTGCACTTGTGGACGGCCACGACATCAAGCCCGCTGTCTTTCAGGCTTTCCTCTGTCAGCTTGGTTATCGGGGCGCAGATGATATTCCTGTCCTCGATATGAAGTTCTTCAAAAGGATTGCCCTTGAATCCGGCTTTGTTCAGGCCGAGATCGTCGAATGCATCCTCGTTTACAAGTACGGTGGCAGTGCGTTTCAGCCATTTTGCGTTCGCCTTCAACGCCGCTGGGTTCATTGCGACCAGCATATCGCAGAAATCTCCCGGTGTATTGACCTTGTGACTGCCGATATGGACCTGGAAACCGGATACTCCGGCCACAGTTCCTTTTGGTGCGCGTATTTCGGCAGGATAGTCTGGGAAAGTGGAAAGACCGTTTCCGTAAATAGCGGACATATTGGCGAACAGAGTGCCTGTCAGTTGCATTCCGTCGCCCGAATCCCCAGCAAATCTGATCACAACGTCATTGGTATCGATGACTTTATGTTGCATTGTTCTTTAATAATTTTAAAGAAATATTTTAAAATTGAATGCAAATCTAATAACAAAAACGTTAAAAGCCTAATAATTTATAATAAATTTCATCGAAATTTTTCCGGACTAAAAAGTACGATAACGGTGTGGCGGGAAAGCAATGCTTCTCCGCCACACCGGCATAAATATCTGTCAGGAAACTACTGCTGGGCCTGGGCTTTTGCCTGGAGTTCCTGCTGGAGGGTCTCAAGAGTCCTTCCGTCAGGAATATTGAGAGCCTTGCGTGCTGCCTTGGTCAGATCAGTGCTCTGCGCCTCGTCAACATAGAGAAGAGAGCTCTTCTCGAACACATACACATAGCCACCCTCTTTGGCAAGTTTGTTGACTGCCTCGATAGCCTTCTGCTGGATCGGGGCCATCAGCTCATTCTGCTGCTGCTGGAGTTCCTGCTGGATGGACTGGTCGAACTCCTGGATTCTGTTGGAGATGTCATTGAGCTCTTTCTCCTTGCTCTCGCGGATAGCCGCGGTCCAGGTAGCGCTGTTCTGCTGATACTTCTGGGCTTTTGACTGGTACTCCTCAACCATAGTCCTATATGTATCCTGAGCCTCTTTCTGGGAAGCCTCCATCTGGGACCTCGCAGCGTCTGCCTCTGGCATAAGCATAACGAGCTCATTGAAATTGACG
Source organism: Candidatus Cryptobacteroides sp. (assembly GCA_051870055.1). Taxonomy (GTDB): domain Bacteria; phylum Bacteroidota; class Bacteroidia; order Bacteroidales; family UBA932; genus Cryptobacteroides. Next base: position 19,268 of record JBJEBM010000103.1, on the reverse strand, counting down.
TGGGCGAACTTCAAGTTCTGTGCTGAAGCGGTAAGAGTCATTACCGCAGCCGCTGTGATCAAAATAAATTTTTTCATATCCATAATATTATTGTATTTCATTAATTAGAACTGCTGTCCGATAAGGAAGTGGAACTGTCCCTTTCCGTTCTCCTTGTCATCAAATCCGTAACCCCAGTCGATACCGAGCAGTCCGATGACAGGCAGGTAAACCCTCACGCCGACTCCGGCAGAACGCTTGATCTGGAACGGATTGAAATCACGGATGTCAGACCAGCAGTTACCTCCTTCAAGGAACAGGAGAGCGAAAATAGTTGACTGAGGCTGCATCACCACAGGATAGCGGAGCTCGACAGTGAACTTGTCATACACATTTCCCGCATAGGCATAACCATTTGAACTGTAGGCTGTAGGAAGATACGGGGTAAGGGAGTAGTTCTCGTAGCCTCGGAGAGCGATGACCTCGGAACCGTAGTTGTTGTAGCCCGACATGCCGTCTCCTCCGACAATGAATCCTTCGAACGGAGAATAACCCCACTTGCGGTTGTAATATCCAAGATATCCGAACTGCGCCCTTGTCATCAGGACGAGATTTCCGACAAGCTTGGTATAGAGAGAACCCTTGAACGACCATTTGTGATACTCAATCCATCTGTACCTGTCCTGTGCGCTCCAGTTGTCATAATTGATGTCCCTGTAACTGCCCACGTGCATAGGATTGCCTGCATCGTCAAGATTGCCCCTGTCCTTGTGCCTGAACAGCGAGAACGGAGGAGTCAGCTGCACCGAGAAAGAGAGATCCGAGCCCTGGCGCGGATAAATCTGCTGGTCGGTGGAGTTCCTGGACAGGCCGAGAGTGTAGCTGATATTGTGGGACACACCGTCGTCGAAAATGAACGAGTTGGAATACCAGTTGTTGAGACGGTATGTCTGCCAGCTGAGCTGGTTGTAAAGCACGAAATAGTTGTCAGGCCATTTCAGACGGTTTCCGAGTCCCATGGAGATTCCATAGACCTCGAACTGCCTGTCATTGTTGAGAATGTTCCAGGCAAGGTAGGAGTTCGTCTGGCGACTGTAATATGCAGATATACTGAGTGACGTAGGTTTCTTTCCGAACAGCCACGGCTCCATGAAGCTGGCCGATATGGCGGTGTAATAAGTACCGCTGGTCTGGAACCTGAACGAGAGATTCTGGGCGTCTCCCAACGGAACAGGCCTCCAGGCTCCCTTCTCGAAGAACCTGTGGGTGGAGAAGTTGTTGAAGCTTACACCGACAGTGGCGACGAAGGTCTTTCCTCCCCATCCTCCTGAAAGTTCCAGCTGGCTGGACGGTTTCTCAGTGACATTGTACACGATGTCCACAGTGTTGTCCCTCTGGTCCGGAATGATGGAATATCCTTTGGCAGGGTCAGTGATGGCCTCCGGGTCGAACTGGCCGAGTGAGGCAATTTCCCTGATGGACCTCTCGAAGTCCGTCTGGCTGAACAGATAGCCCGGTTTGGTGAAAATCTGGCGGCGCACAACCCTCTCGTTGGTAAGATCATTGCCGTTGATTATGATATTGTTCAATGTGGCCTGCTTGCCCTCGACAATGCGCATTTCCACATCCACAGAGTCCCCGGCGACATTCAGCTCGACAGGCTGCACATTGAAGAACAGGTATCCATTATCCCTGTAGAGTTTGGAGACATCCATATCGCCCTGCTTCCCGCCTCCGTTCAGCCTTTTTTCCATTGTCACGACGTCATAGACATCGCCCTTGCCGATCTGGAGCACGGAATTCAGAAGTTCGGACGAATAAACGGAGTTTCCTGTCCAGGTCACATCCCTGAAATAATACTGTTTTCCCTCGTCGAAAGTGAAATCAATGCCGAGTCGCTTGCCAGGAACGACATAATAAATGGAATCTTTGAGCAGCCTTGCGTCCCTGTAACCGGACTCGTTGAAAGCGCTGATAAGGGATTTCTTGTCGTTCAGGTACTCTTTCTCATTGAACTTCTTGCTCTTGAAGAAGTTGTAATACTTGGCGGACTTGGTCTTCTTCATTGATTTGGCAAGCTTGTAATCGCTCACGTTCTCATTGCCTATGAAGTTGATAGTCTTTATTTTGACCTTATCCCCCCTGTCAACGGCGAAATTGACCCTGATGGCGTTCTTGACCACAGTATCCTTCTTCACCTGGGGCTCGACCTTCACGTTCATGAAGCCCTTGCCCTGGTAATATCTCTTGATGATGTCCACTGATGTCTTGGAAACATATTCGGAGAACGCGCTTCCCCTCCTGTAGTTGAGCCTCTCGGTGAGATCCTTCTTCTCGCCGCTTTTCACTCCGGAAAACGACCACATTGACACCCTCGGCCTCTCCTCTATCTCAAGACAGAAAAACGCCGTGTCCCTGGTCGGGGCTATTGAGTCAATATATACGGCGACGTCCTGGAAATAGCGCTGCATCCAGAGCCTGTTCACTACAGATGATATGTCGTCTCCAGGCACAGTAACCTTCATACCGGTGCGCAGACCCGCCTGATTGAGAATCTGCTGCTCGGCAAAAGCACGGTTGCCCCTGACCTTGACGCCTCCGACGACATATTCGTGCGGCTCGTTATAGTCAACCTCCACAGAACTGCTCCTCTGCTGACCGGATGCCACAGACTGCATCAAAATCAGCACAGCCAGGCAGAATATAGAATTAATCTTCATTGTCTTTTACGTAAAATCGTACAAATATACTGCAATTATTTCACTTTTCCATATCTTCGGTCCCTCGACGAATACTCGGAAAGCGCATTGAAGAAATCTTCCTTGCCGAAATCCGGCCAGTTCTTGTCAACGAACACTAATTCTGAATAGGCCCCCTGCCACAGGAGATAGTTGCTGAGTCGCTTCTCCCCTGAAGTCCGGATAATCAGGTCAGGGTCAGGAACTCCGTCTGTCACAAGGAATTGAGTCAATGCTGCAGGATCATTCTCCTTTTCGAGACGTTCCATTCCGTCCGGCTGGCTGAGATACTGGTACGCGAATTTCTTCGCGGCCTGGAAAATATCCCACCGGCCGCTGTAGCTGAGAAACACTATCAGCTCGATACGGTCGTTGTTCCGGCTCATATTCTCCATTTCCGCCACAGCGTCCTGCAGCACAGGGTTCAGTCTTGCCTTGTTGCCCAGCACACGGAAACGCACACCGTTCTTCATCAGGGCTTCCATCTCCGCCGAAATAGAATCGAACATCAGTTTCATAAGGAAATCCACTTCCGTTTTCGGGCGGTCCCAGTTCTCCTCGGAGAACGCATAAAGCGAAAGGTATCTGACTCCGGCCTCAACTGCCGCTTCAAGGCAGGCGCGGACGCTCTCCACTCCTTTTTTATGTCCGAACACTCGTTCTTGGCCACGCTCCCGGGCCCACCGGCCGTTTCCGTCCATTATTATGGAAACGTGCGCAGGAATCTTGCTGTCTTTTTCCATTGATTATTCAATCACCATTGTTCCTGATATCTTCTCCCCAGAAAAGTTTGCTGACTAAGGCCTTCACAAAGCTTGATGTGGAAAGCCGAATGCGTTTTAGCGAAAATTGTGCCATAGATACCCGGATGGTTGTTGACGTGCCTATGGTCATAGTCCTGTTGTCCATTGTGAAAACCGCGGAGGAATCCCTGGACTTGATGCTTATCTCAATAACAGCGCTCTCGGGAACCACCAGCGGGCGCACATTCAGGTTATGCGGAGCTATCGGTGCGATAATCAGGACCTTGGAGTCGGGAGTGCAGATAGGTCCCCCGGCACTCAGTGAGTAAGCAGTGGAACCGGAACTGGTGGCCACGATAAGTCCGTCCGCCCAGTATGTAGGCAGTTCTTCGCCGTCCACGGTGACGCTTATGCCGAGTACGGCCGCCCCGCTCCGGTGCACCGTGACTTCATTCAGCGCATACGGCCAGAAATCCATCCCGCTGTCCGTTCCTCCACCTGAAAGAGTGGCCGAGAGCATCGTGCGGTCCTCGAGTTCATAAGCTCCGCTGAGAAGAGCCGCGGCCACATCTTCCGGTTTGTTCTCCGAAAGGAATCCAAGCCGGCCCATATTCACGCCAATGATCGGGACTCCGGAATCAGCTACGCGCTTGGAGGCGGACAGAAATGTGCCGTCGCCTCCGATACTGAGCACGGCGGAAGTTCCTTCCCGCAAATCAGACCTCACTTCAATATCATATACTCCGCATCCGGCATCCACAAGTTCCCGCCTGAGACGGGCAATCCTGGAGCTGCCGAGAAGCGCCTTGTTTTTCACATAAAAACCGAAAAGCATCATCTTTGAAATTATTGGTGTTCAAGGATTCTTCAAAAATAGCACTTTCTTTACAATATTTTCACAATAATAGTTATTTTTGTATTCATTTTACTAACGAAAAGAAAAGCATTATGACCCGCTTAAGCGTCAATATCAATAAAATAGCCACTCTGCGCAACGCCAGAGGGGGAAATATGCCGGATGTAGAGAAAGCTGCGGTTGACTGCGTGAGATTCGGGGCGGAAGGCATCACTGTGCATCCGAGGCCCGATGAAAGGCATATACGCTATTCGGACGTCAGGGCAATCAGGCCTCTTCTTGACGTGGAGATGAATATAGAAGGTAACCCGGTGCCGAAATTCATAGACATAGTGAACGAGGTGGTCCCGGACCAGGTCACTCTTGTGCCTGACGCTCCGGATGCCATCACATCCAACGCCGGATGGGACACTGTCAGGAACAGGGATTTCCTTACCGAAATATGCAAAGAGTTCAAGGCCAAAGGCATAAGGTGCTCCATTTTCGTCAATCCGGACCCGGCGGCCGTATTTGGAGCGGCCGAATGCGGAGCTGACCGGGTGGAACTCTACACCGCTATGTACGCCGAAGAATACGCGGCCTGTCCGGAAAGAGCTGTTGAGCCGTATCTCCGCGCCGCTGAGGCAGCAAGGAAATGCGGTCTCGGTCTCAATGCCGGCCACGACCTCAATCTCCACAATCTTGAGTACTTTATACGAACTATTCCGTGGACTGACGAAGTGTCTATAGGTCACGCAATTATATGCGACGCCCTGTATATGGGGCTTGAAAAAACGATAGCCGCCTATCTGTCCAGGATAAAAATTTAAATTATTTTAGTAAATTTGCATTCCGTGTGATTGCGGCCTGCACAGATTATTATTAAAAAACCAATAAAAATGAAGAAAAGTACATTATTTCTCAGCGTCATAGCTCTGGTTGCTGTGGCCCTTTCCGGAATCGTTTCCTGCTCCGGAGGAAAAACATCCGAAAATTCTGAAGCAAATGCTGAAGGGGAGACCGCCGCAGCTGCGAAGGGAGCCATCGTCTATTTCAATCTTGACAAAGTGCTCACTGAGTACGATATGGCCAATGACCTCAGATCAGTAGTCGAGACAAAAGCACAGAGCATTTCCGAGGAAGTGAACAGGAGAGGAAACAAACTCCAGAACGACGTAAACTCTTTCCAGGAGAAGATAAACAAAGGCCTCATCACCCGTTCGGTAGCTGAAGCCCAGGGCCAGAAACTTGAGGAGCAGAGAAACGCCTTCAACGAGTATGCAAACCAGAAGAATCAGGAAATCGCTGAGGAGCAGCAGGTTATGATGAACAACATCGGCAATGCCATCAAGGAGTTCCTCGACAAGTACACTGCCGAGAAAGGATATGCAATGGTCATCACCACCCAGGGCGACATCCTTCCGGCTCCGGTTGCAGCCGGCGACCCGTCCCTCGACATCACTGAGGACGTTATCACCAGACTCAACGACGAATACATCAAGAGCAAATCCAAAAATTCAGGAAAAAGCTCTGAATAAACATATATAAGACGTGAAAATCGCTGTCTTATCCTGTTTTTACCCTTTCAGGGGTGGAATTGCCCAGTTCAATGCCAATCTGTATTTGGAACTGGGCAAATCTGATATTGTCAGGGCCTATAATTTCAGCCGGCAGTATCCGGACATCCTGTTCCCGGGAAAAACGCAGTATGTGACACCAGACGACGAAGCTGTGCCGGTGGAGAGCGATGCCGTTCTGGACACTGCCAATCCGCTGACGTGGATCACCGCAGCGCGGAAAATCCGGGAATGGAAACCGGACGTGTTGATAATGAGATACTGGATGTCCTGGTTCGCCCCGTCGCTCGGCTATGTTGCCCGGAATGCCGGAAAGGACTGCAAAGTGATAGGAATCCTGGACAACGTTGTCCCGCACGAACCACGGTTTTTCGACACGCCTTTCACAAAGTATTTCCTTAATGGATGCGACGGTTTCATCACTATGTGCGATGCCGTGACGGAAGACCTCCTGAGGCTGAAGCCGGATGCAGCATACATAATGAGAAACCATCCGCTGTACTCGCATTTCGGGGAAAAGCTTTCCAGGCAGGTGGCGGAGAAGAGGCTCGGCCTGGCCGGCGGAAAGAAGAACATCTTGTTCTTCGGACTGATAAGACAGTACAAAGGACTTGACATCCTTCTGGAGGCATTCAAGGAATTAAGCGATGATTATCAACTGATTATAGCAGGAGAACCGTACGGTTCATTCGAGCCTTACCAGAAAATCATCGACAGCATCCCGGGCAAGGACAGGATTCACGTTTTCACTCATTATATCAAGGACTCCGAGGTAAAAGACTACTTCTCGGCTGCAGACGTGACAGTGCTACCATACAGGTCGGCCACCCAGAGCGGAATCAGTTCCATCTCCTACCATTTCGAAGTGCCTATGATTGTGACCGATGTAGGAGGTCTCAGAAGCACTATCGGCGAGAGGGGAACGGGCATCGTCGCCAGAGAGACAACTCCGGAATGCATACTTGAAGAGATCCGGCATTATTTCAGGCATCCCGAGATTGTCCAGAACTGCGTAGAAAACATCCGGAAAGAGAAAACGAGACTCTCGTGGCACAGCTTCTGTAGAGACCTGAGGGATTTTTCCGGAACATTGTAACTATTATTCATTATTTATTCAAGTTTCGCATAGCGAAACAACAGCTTTTGAGGCCTTTGGCCGAGGGTAAGTCCCTTTCCCGGGGAAAGGGATTTAGGAAAAGGGTAGCGTAAACAAAAAAGTGCGTTGGCCTTTGCCCGCATTGAGAGACAACCTCTCTGAAAAACAATAATTTGCAACTTGCGAAACTTTAATTTTTCATTATGAAATTCGAAATAATCATATCCAGTGCACTGATTGCCGCCTGCCTGCTCGGAGGGCAGAAAGACACCGCGGCCCAGACATATACCCAGGAGCCTGTCACCATCTCTTCCGAAAGAGTCAGAGCGGAGGACGGAAAGATATATTATTGTCACAAAGTACTTGACCATCAGACACTTTATTCGGTGGCAAAAGCCTACGGAGTGTCCATTGACGATATCTGCAAGGCCAATCCGAAGGAAGACCTGAAAACGCAGGGGCTGAAGAAAGACAGCATCATATATGTGCCATATATGAAAGAGACCGCCGTAAAGAATGATGCGGTTAAAGAAGAAACAGCCGCAGCTGAAACGACAAGGAAAGAAGAGACAAAGACCGGGCCGGCCCCGTCACAGACGGCACAGTCAGTGCAGACTGAAACGAAGAAAGCAAAGAAAGGCGAGGACTACTTCATTCACGTTTCCCGATGGTACGAGGATATTGACGACATCGCATACAAGTATTCAATACCGGTGAATGTGCTGATGGAATACAACGGGCTGACAAGCCACAAACTCAAGAACAGGCAGAAAATCAAAGTGCCAGTGGACTACAAAACCGCTGTACCACAGAAAGATGCACAGGAGAATATTGAGAATGTGAAGCAGGTGGAGCAGAAGGAAGAAAGCAAACAGGAAATTGTTAAAAAGGAGGAAAAAGAGAGCGTGGATGAACCGGTCGGGCGGGCGGACAGAAAGGTCAACGCATTGCTGATGCTGCCCTTGAAAGCTTCGGCATCCGAGCCTAATGAGAATAGTTTCGATTTCTATTGCGGAGCACTGCTGGCTGTGGACAAGCTGAAAGAGCAGGGAGTGGACATTGACCTGAGCGTCTATGATGTGTCAACCAGCCTTCCCATCACTGCGGAGAGGCTGGCAGCGAGCGACCTGGCCATAGGACCTGTCAGCCGCACACAGCTCGAGAGAGTGCTGGAACTTGCACCTGAAAGCACTACCATAATTTCGCCGCTTGACCCACGGACTGCGGATCTGGCTGAAACCCACAGAAATATGTTTCAGGCGCCGGCCACACAGAGAGAGCAGTACGCCGACCTCCTTGACTGGATGAAGAGTGAGCGCAAGGCTGCTGACAAAGTGTTCGTAATCAGCGAGAAAGGTGTCGCAGGTACATCGGGGATGCAGATGATGTCAGAACTGATAGAGAACTCAGGGCTGAATCCGTCATATTACAGCTACAACATTCTCCAGGGCAGGGAGGCAGTCAACAGCCTTGAGGGTATGATGACCAAATCCGGAGTGAACCGGGTCATCATCAATTCTGAAAGCGAGGCGTTTGTAAATGACGCGGTCAGGAATCTCGCCACTCTGGTTTACAGAAAAAACAATGTAGTGCTGTACAGCCCATCAAAAATAAGGTCTTTTGACACCATAGACGCGGAAAACCTTCACAATCTGAACACCCGGATATCCACATCTTATTACGTGGACTACAACAGCAGGGAAACCACGGACTTCCTTATGAAGTACAGGGCCCTGTACAATGCCGAGCCTACACAGTTCGCTTTCCAGGGATATGACCTGACTTACTATTTCATCAGCCAGAAGGCAAGATTCGGCAGGAACTGGGTCAACCGGATGGAGATATGCCCAGTGACAAGTATGATCCAGACTGATTTCAGGTTCAGGAGAGAAGACGGCAACGGTTTCACAAACAAGGCAGTGAGACGTATAGAGTACAAACCTGACTACATTGTAAATATAGTGGATTAAGATATTCAGCCGTTAAGAAGAGCGGTGGCGTTGGCGATAGCCTCAGGCGTCACAGTGGAGCCACTCAGGAGACGTGCTATCTCATCGACTCTTTCTTTACCGGAAATTTTCCGTATGGAGGTCACGGCATTGTCTCCCTCATACGTTTTGGTCACGATGTAATGGGCGTCACCTTTGGCTGCCACCTGAGGCAGATGGGTGATGGCAAAGACCTGCATATAAGCTCCCATTGAACATATCATTGATCCCATCTTGTCAGCCACGCTGCCTGAAACGCCGGTGTCAATCTCATCGAAAATCATAGCCGGCATATTCGTATACTCGGCCATCATAGCCTTGAGGCACAGCATAATGCGGGACATTTCACCACCGGAGGCGCACTTGGCCACATCCACAGGATTCTGACCGGTAGAAGAGAATACAAAAAGAATGGAATCCTTGCCGTCAGGTCCCGGCTCACATTCTTCGAGGCGGACGTCGAATACCGCCCTATCAAGTTCAAGAGAACGGATTGACGAGCATACCGTGGCGGCGAAAGCCTTTACGGCGCCCGAGCGGATCTGATGTAATTCCTCTGCAGACTCAAGGTGTTTTCGTTCAGCCTCCATTATTGCCTTCCGGAGTTCTCCCTTACGTTCCTCGAGAGCCGAAGTGTCTGACAATGAGTCAGATAAAGAATCACGGACAGCTATCAGCTCCTCAATAGAAGATCGCCCGAATTTCTGCATCAGCTCATACAGCAATGACAGTCTTGAATCAACCTGCTGGAGTCTCTCATCGGACACCTCAACACCCGACTCTACCGACATCACTTCAGACAGCACATCGTCCAGTTCCAAACGAGAGGACTCGATACGTTCAGCCAACTGGCCTGCGGACGGTATATAAGCCGAAATCTTTTCAAGCAGCCTGGCGGAATCCTTCAGCTGGGAGTTCAGGGACGGTCGCTCATCATCCACAGACGCAGCGCCGAAAAGATTCTCCACCTGGCATAAAGATGTCTTTATCTCCTCCGCATTGGCAAGTTTCTTCTGTTCCGTCTCAAGCTCTTCCAGCTCGCCGGCCTTCAAAGAAGCAGATTCCAGCTGCCGGTATCTTGCCTGTATGTAATCCCTCTCATCAGAAAGTTTGTCAAGACGTTCGCACAGTTCGGAATACTGGCGTCTGAGCGAGGACAATTCAGACCAGTTGTGACGGCAGGCCTCAAGAGCCTCTGACGCGGATGCGTAATGATCCAGCATCGAAATCTGGAAAGCCTTGTCCCTGAGCAGCATAGTCTCGTGCTGGGAATGTATGTCAATCAGCCTTGCTGCCAGCGTGGTAAGCAGTTTGACCGGAGCCGGGTCATCATTGATGAACGAACGGGAACGTCCGTTGCGCCCAAGCACCCTCCTTATGACCAGGCTGCCCTCCCCCGTCTCAGGGTCAGCAGGGAACTCCATATCGTTCTCCGCAAGAATGGAGGCCACACTTCCGTCATCGTCCCGGACGGTGAATTCAGCCTCCACTACACAATTGTCCCCAGCCGCACCGATGACGGAGGCATCCGCCCTCGAACCGAGAACAAGAGACAGCGCGCCGAGTATAATGGACTTTCCAGCTCCTGTCTGGCCGGTTATAATGACGAGACCCGCCGGGAATTCTATATCCAGCGAGTCTATCAATACGTAGTTCTTTATATTCAGCGACTTGAGCATAAACTGCTATTCTTCTTTACCCCGCTTTTCAGAAGCGGTCTCGGCAGCCTCTTCGGCATCGTGGCGGGCTGTCCTGTAGGAAAGCTCGTTGTTCTGGAACTCGGACACAGCTACAAGCACAGGCTTCGGCTGCCTCTCGTAATATTTGGAGATTTCTATCTGCTCCCTGTTCTCGAAAACCTCATCCATTGAATCGCGGTCATTCTTGAAATCCTCGAGTTTCTTGTTAAGTTCCTTTTTCTCGGCCAAAGCAATCTGGTTGGCCCTTTTGTACAGGACAACGACTGTCTCATAGATATTGCCTGTCGGCTCGGCGAGATATTTGATGTCCCTGGTAATCGTGTTCTGAGGTACGTTCTTTTTATCCATAATTATTACGTCTTTTCTAAAATATACTCCGGCGTTCCGGACGGAGTTTCATTTTTTTCATTTCCCTAATTCCTGGATTCCTCTTTTGCGGAGGCTTTCCTGTCTTTCTCGAACTCCTTCTCCTTAACATTCAGGTCCTGGTCAGTGCCCGCGTACTTGCCGAGGGCCTTCTGGGTCTTTGCATAGAGGAACTTAAGTTCTTTTGTATATTTGGATTCAGGTATCTCTCCTATGAAATTCAGATAGTCGTCTATGAATGTCAGGTATCTCTCTTTCTGCTTGGCGGCGACACTGTTCTGGGCGTATTTGTATGAGGACATAGCAATATAATACAAGATGTCCTCCCTGTAGACATTGTCCGAATTGTCCTTGAGGATATTGCGGAACGCCACTCTTGACGCCTTGTAGTCCTCCATATTATAATACAGACGGGCGGACTCGAAAGCCTTGTGGTCAAGCCTCTCGCCCAGGTCGGTCAGCATCGACAGACATTCATCAGCGTGGGGGTTCTCATTGCCATAGTCCTTCACGTACTCATTTATCGCGCTGATAGCCAGCCTCGTAGGATTCTGGTCAAGCTCGTAGCGGTATGTCGAGCGGTAAAGGCAGTCCAGCCTGAGGAACCTTGCATCCTCCGCAAACGGGCTGCGCGGATAGGTGGATGCGAACTTGGCGAAATTCGCTTCCGCTGTGATGTAATCCTTGAATTTATAATTGCTCAGCCCCCAGTAATACTGCACAGTGTCGTCTTTGCTCGTGCCTTCTGTCAGGACGGACATTGACTCAAACAGGCTGGCGGCCTTCTGGTATTTCCCTTCATTGAAATAATCGAAAGCGGCTTTGTACTTGGTCTCGACGTCGTTGCTGGAAAGCAGGGCGTCATACTGGGATTTGCAGGAAGCCAGAGCCAGCAGCGCCGCCCCGAACCACAACATTCTTCTAAAACAGTTCATCATCATTTGACAATATTTGATTTCAGGAATCTTTCCACATCCAGGGCCGCCCTGCATCCGGACGCCGCCGCGGTGACAGCCTGCCTGTAGTCAGGATCCTGCACATCTCCTGCGGCGAAAACGCCTTCAACATTGGTTCTGGAGGATTTGGCCTCAGTGACGATGTATCCGTTCTCATCTGTATGAATCCACTGGCGGAACATATCGGAATTCGGATGGTGTCCAATGCCGAGAAAAAATCCGTCAACCTTGATATCAAAAACCTTACCATCTTTTCCCAGGAGCCTCACTCCGGTCACACCTGCCTCATCTCCAAGCACTTCCTGGGTATTGCAATTCCAGAGGACTTCGATGTTCGGCGTGGCCGCCACCCTCTCCTGCATAGCCTTGGAAGCCCTGAATACGTCCCTGCGGACAATCATATACACCTTGCTGCAAAGCTGCGCAAGATAGGTTGCCTCCTCGCAGGCGGTATCTCCGCCTCCCACCACGGCAACGACTTTCTTCCTGTAGAAGAATCCGTCACAGGTGGCGCAGGCCGAAACGCCAAGGCCCTTGAATTTCTGCTCTGAAGGAAGACCGAGATATTTGGCTGTGGCGCCGGTGGCAATGACAACGGTGTCGGCTGTCAGCTCATTCCCTGAATCGTCTTTCAGGATGAACGGCCTGACGGAGAAATCCACCTCGGCGATTCTGCCGGGCCTGATGTCCGCCCCGAACCTTGCCGCCTGGGCTTTCATACTGGCCATCAGCAAATTGGCATCAACGCCGTTCTCAAAGCCCGGAAAATTCTCGATTTCCGTAGTGGTGGTGAGCTGTCCGCCAGGTTCCATTCCTTCATAAAGCACCGGCACAATTCCGGCGCGGCCCGTGTAGATGGCCGCTGTATAGCCCGCCGGCCCGGAGCCGATAATAAGGCATTTTGTATGCTGTCCCATATAATTCAACGTTTAGCCAACAAATATAATGAAAGCTGCGCTAACTAGAAAATTTTATTTGGAATATAGTCTGTTAGGAATTATTGAAAAAATTTGCTAAAATTGCGAAAATATATTTCAGGCAATGGAAAGACCAATGCACAGAGTGCCTTCTGTAGAAGAGTTGAAGGTGATATTGAAGAGACACGGACTCAAGGCGACCCAGCAGCGGATAGCTGTTCACCGGGCCATTATGAGTCTGGGGCACGCATCTGCCGATATGATAGCCGAGGAAATTGACAAAGAAAACACCACCAAAGTCACGCCGGCTTCGGTTTACAACATTCTCACCCAGATGTCCGCTTTGGGAATCTACGGCAGGCGCCTGAGCGCGAACAACAAAATGTATTTCGATATCAATTCATTCAGCCATATACATCTCTATGACGCGGAGAACAACACGTTCAAAGACATCATAGACGACGAACTGATGGACATTGTGAAAGCCCGGCTGGGGAGGAAGAAATTCAAAGGCTACAGAGTGGAAGACATTGACATCCAGATTGTATGCCGGCCCAGCAAAGGCACAAGACCTGCACGCAGACGGGCTCTATAGCCGTCCGTGGAACAAACCGACCTGTTATGAACACTTCAACCAGACTGATCATCAATGCGATTCTGACCGCCGCTGTCCTTCTTGTTTCATCCTGCAGCAAGGATGAGATTATTATGTCCAACTGCGCCACTATGGGATTTCTCAATGGAGAGACGCAGATAAAAACAGACGAAGGAGTCATCTACAACATTGTATCCGGCAAAACAGCTGAAGGCATCGAACCCGGGACAAGGGTTCTCATCACCTGCGATATCCTGAACAAAACCTACGGACGCGATGACGAATACGATGTCAAGTCCAGCGGAATCAAGGTTCCGGTTTCAGGCAGCCCTTTGGCCTTGTCCTCCACGAATTTAAAAGAATGGCCTGACGCCATTACCGTGACAGATGCCTGGTTGTCAGGAGGTTATCTGAACTTGTACTGCGTATGGATAGGACGGAGAGGTTCTTCCGCGACACACAGGACGGCTCTCATTTATGACGATTTGAAAAGTGACGCCGACACGGTTGCGTTCATACTTGCGCACGACGGACAGGGAGAGGGATTCTACGAGGATTCCCAGAACACTTCCGACCTGACCACCATATATGAAGCAGCCACATTCCCTGTCGGGGATTATATCCCCGGAGGAAATGTGACTCTCAAATTGTCATTCACCTGGCACAAGTCAGACGGGCAGTACATCTATCCGCAGACCGAAAGCCAGTCTGTCAGTTATTCTGTTCCTGCTTCAGGATTGTCCCCTTTGACAGCATCGGCAGAGCCCTCGACGAAGGCCACGATCTCGCCTTTAACGACTTTGCTTCCCTGAGCCGCAGTGACAGCAACCACCCTTCCGTCAACGGCAGGAAGCACTTCCTCCATTCCGTAATAGGTCTGCACATAGCCCATCGGCACTCCTGACTTCACCTCCGTACCGGCCACAGGGGCGGTTGAGACGTCATCCACATCCACCTGCCAGAGCATCTGGCCTTTCGCAGGGGCCTGAACAGGGACGGCGTGAGGATATCTGGCAGCATATTCCTCTGCATTGAACTTCGGCATTTCGACAACAGGACGAACCACATTTATAGGAGCTCCCGCCTTGGCCTTCAGGTCTTCAAGTTCCTTGTTGAAACGCTCTTTTGCCACTCCGCTCTTGTAGTCACGATACTGGCGCTCGTGCATTGCAAGTTCGAAAAGCTCTTCCTGGTCCTGTCCCTCGTCCCAGCCCTCTTCTTTCATTATCTGGCGGAACTTAGGGAGTTCGTCCGGATACATATCCTGCGGATTGCCTTCATAGAATTCAAGGCCTTTGGACTTGGCAAGATCCACAATCTCTGGAGCGAGGCTGCCCGGAAGCTGGCCCATACGTCCGAGAATCATATTCCAGGTGTCCTTGTCAATAGTCGTCCAGCGAGGCTTGCCGTTGAGAACGTTCATAAGATTCATCAGGGATGTATTCTTCACATACTGGCTGAACGGTGTTACAAGCGGAGGATAGCCAAGACGCGGCCATACGTACTGGACCTCATCGAACAGCTTGACCATCAATGTATCAAGGCTTATTTCAGGACGGCCGTGGGCACGCTCCGAAGCATTGATTGCGCCCTGGAAGCCTTTCAGGTCGGCCATCATCGAGCCCATCATTCCGCCCGGCAGTCCGCATCCCACAAGCAGGGAGGACATCAGGTGGTTCGACGGATTGATCCAATAGCCCAGGAAATCGTCCATAAACTTCTGGGTCAGGCGGCGTACTTCCATATATGCGTCCATATTGAGGTCCTTGACAATGAAGCCGTCGGCCTTCATCATCTCCCTTATGGTGATTACATCCGGATGGACCTTACCCCAGGAGAGAGGTTCCACAGCCACGTCCAGATAATCAGCTCCGGCCCTTGCCACCTCCAGCATTGATGCCGGAGAGAATCCGGGACCTGTATGTCCGTGATACTGAACGACAAGATGTGGATATTTCTTCTTGATTTCAGCAGTGAGGCGGGCAAGGAAGGCCGGACGCCCGATACCTGCCATATCCTTCAGGCAGATTTCATCGCAGCCATATTCAACCACTTTGTCAACCACGCCCATATAGTATTCAACGGTATGGACCGGTGAACTGGTGATTGACAGCGCCACCTGTGACACCATTCCCGCCTTTTTGGCGTATTCAACTGAAAGTCTGAGATTCCTGTGATCGTTAAGTCCGCAGAATGAACGGGCGATATCGGTCCCCTGCGCCTTCTTGACCTTGAACATAAGCTCGCGGACATCGGCCGGGACCGGGTTCATTCTCAATGCGTTGAGTCCTCTCTCAAGCATATGGGTCTGGATTCCGGCCTTATGGAAAGGCGCTGTCCATCGGCGCACGGCCACATTCGGGTTCTCACCGAAAAGGAGATTGACCTGCTCGAACGCTCCTCCATTTGTCTCGACACGGTCAAAACAGCCCATATCAATAATGGCCGGAGCCACTTCCTCAAGCTGGTCAACCCTCGGCACATATTTGCCGGAAGACTGCCACATATCCCTGTAAACGAGGGAAAATTTGATTTCTCTTGCCATAAAAATACTGTTATATCAGGTTCTCCCGCCGTCATTGTATAGGCTTTTGTGCCTTCCCGGCAGGCGTACACGTCCTGCAAATATAATGATATTTGTCAAAAAATATTCGGACATAAGTATTTTCATCAAATTTTGAATAATTTTATGTCGGGAATATTGGATATTGGCAAAAAGTTCTTATCTTTGCAATCCTAAACACGGTGAGCGTAGTTCAGTTGGTAGAGCGCCAGATTGTGGTTCTGGTTGTCGTGGGTTCGAGCCCCACCGTTCACCCCACAGAAGCGGGCAGTCATCAGACAGTCCGCTTTTTTAATACCACATATTCAGTCAACTGAAACATTTCGAAAACGAACAAAGATTTCCGGTAGTATGAAACCATCAAGAATCATTACCGCGGCAGCTGTCCTGATGCTGTCCGTATTAGGAGCGGAGGCGGCAAACTCCACCGTCATCAACATCCGCACAGAAAAGAGTTCCCTGATATTCAGCGTCAATCCTGACGGGATGCTGGTTTGCGACCATTACGGAGCTGCCATTGGAGACGCAAGCTCGTTCAGACTCAGAAAGAACTACATACGGGGCGACCACGGCACTCCATACGCCGCATATCCGGCAATGGGAGGCAGAAGTTTCGGGGAGCCGGCCCTTGCAGTCACCCACAGGAACGGAGATCTGAACACCGAGCTGAAATACGTTTCACATACGACTGAAACATTGCAGGACAACAATATATCAGAGACGACCATCTCTTTGGCCGACAGCCATCAAGGCCTGGAGACGGATCTGGTTTTCACAGCATACTGGAAGCAGGACATCATTACCGCACGCACAGTCATCCGCAACCGTGAAAAAGGCGATATAACCCTCCGGAGTTTTTATTCTTCCGCATTGCCGGTCAAGGCAGGGAAATACCTTCTGACCCACTTGTACGGGGCCTGGGCGCGGGAGGCGCAGGTTGACCGGACTGTCCTGACCCACGGCACCAAGAGCATCGAATCCCGCAAAGGCGTCAGGACAACCCATACGGAAAGTCCTGCATTTATGGTCAGCCTCGACACTGACCGTTTCGATGAGAACAATGGAGACGTCATCGCCGGCGCTCTCGCCTGGAGCGGCAATTTCAAGCTGAATTTCGAAGTTGACGAGTTCAACATCCTCACCATACTCGCCGGAGCCAATCCATATGCTTCAGAATACAGGCTCAAGAAAGGCGAAAGCTTCACAACTCCGGAAATGATCTGGACGTTCAGCGCCGAAGGATCAGGAGGGGCAAGCCGCAACCTGCACAGATGGGCAAGGGACTACTGGATGCATTCCGGGAGCAGTACGGTGCCGTCACTCCTCAACAGCTGGGAAGGAGCCTATTTCAATTTCGATGCGAAGACCCTGACAGATATGATTGACGATGCCGCCTCAATGGGACTGGAGATGTTCGTCCTGGACGACGGCTGGTTCGGCAACAAATATCCGAGAAACAATGACAAGGCCGGGCTTGGGGACTGGGACGTGAATATGGAAAAACTGCCGGAAGGCATTGATTATTTGGCATCTTACGCACACGACAAAGGGCTCCGGTTCGGAATCTGGATTGAGCCCGAGATGGTCAATCCGAAAAGCATTACCGCGGAGAAACATCCTGACTGGATAGTGAAAGGGGCCTCTCACGAGACGACCCTGATAAGGAACCAGTGGCTGCTTGACCTGTCGCTGCCGGCCGTGCAGGATTTTGTGTTCAATGTTTTCGACAGGACAATGAGCCTTTCCGACAAGATTGATTATATCAAATGGGACGCCAACAGACACGTTGAGAACGCAGGCTCTAACGGGCTCCCGGATGACCGCCAGTCTGAATTCTGGATAAGATATGTACAGGGATTCTACAATGTGATGGAGAGAATACGCGAGAAATATCCGGATGTGATGGTGCAGGCCTGCGCATCAGGCGGCGGAAGAGTCGAATATGGAGCATTGAAATATTTCGACGAGTTCTGGACAAGCGACAACACGGAGGCTCTCAGCCGCACGAAAATCCAGTACGGAACCAGCCTGTTCTTCCCTGCAAATGTCATTGGTTCACATGTTTCCGCCGTTCCTAACCATCAGACCGGCAATATCACCCCTCTCAAATTCAGATTCGACATAGCCTGCAGCGGAAGGCTCGGAATGGAGCTTCAGCCGAAGAATATGACAGATGAAGAGAAGGCGTTCGCTAAAAAGGCCATCGAGAGCTACAAAGGCTACCGTGACATCATAATGAACGGCGACCTGTGGAGAATCGGGTCTCCTTATGACGACTGCGGTTATTACGGAATGATGTATGTCTCAGAGGACAGGAGCAAGGCGGTTCTTTTCACCTACAGCATCAAATACCAGAGCCGCACTGTGATACCGCAATTCAGGCTCAGGGGTCTTGACCCGAAACGGAATTACCATTTCAAAGAAGTTAATGTGGACAAACCGAGATTCTGGTTCGACGGGAAAACGCTTCCTGGCGACCTACTGGAAGCCAAAGGAGTGAACATCCCAATCCGCGGAATTTATGAAAGTGCCGTATTCATTATTGAAGCAGAGTGAGTTATGAAAACAAGAGCTATAGTTGTCCTGGCGCTGCTCGGAGTCTGCGCCTGCACATCAAAAACAGACAGGATTCTTGAAGAATTCGACGGTGTGTTCATCTCCGCCGAGGGTAAAAGCGAGCTGGTTTCCCATTATTCAAAGTTCAAGGCGGAATGGGAAGCCGCATTGGAGTTCATACACAGGAGTGACCTGGACACCCTCTCTGCCGGACGTTACGACCTGACGGAAAAAGGCACATACGCTAATGTCCAGGATTACAGGACGAGACTCGACGGAAAATTCGAGTGCCATAGGAAATATATTGATTTGCAATACATTGTCCGTGGCGGTGAGACCTGCGAGCTAACCCCGCTGGACAACCTTGCAGAGGAGACAAAACCGTATTCCGGGAAGGGAGACACCGGATTGTACCGCACTGTCTCGGATTCTGCAGCGGTGGTGTCAGGAGAACTTCATCCTGGTTATGCCGGCATCTACTTCCCGTGCGACGGCCACAAGCCCAACATGTCCTCTGACGGCCGTATCCGCGAATCGCGCAAAATCGTGGTCAAGATTCCGGTCATTCCTGAATGACAACCGCAATCAGCGAATGCCTGGTCCGGGATAATCGAGTAGGAGGAAAACGAAGTAGTTTTCTTCCTACTTTCGTTTTCCGA
>JBJEBM010000102.1:0-38449 GCA_051870055.1 Candidatus Cryptobacteroides sp. | reverse complement strand
TACCTTATGGTTCTGTTCAACAAGATTGCCAAGAAAGACTAAAGGATTATGGAGATTTTACTTATCATAGTTTCGGCGATATTCGTCAACAATATCGTTCTCGCGCAGTTCCTCGGAATCTGCCCGTTCCTCGGAGTTTCCAACAAGCTTTCAACGGCTACCGGCATGTCCGCGGCCGTGTGCTTCGTCATCACTCTCGCCACGATTGTGACATATCTGCTCAACAATTACCTGCTCGTCCCGCTCGGACTTGAATTCCTCCAGACAATTTCTTTCATCCTCGTGATTGCCGCCCTGGTGCAGATGGTGGAGATTGTACTCAAGAAGGTCAGTCCGTCCCTGTATCAGGCTTTGGGTATTTTCCTACCTCTCATCACCACGAACTGCGCCGTCCTCGGCGTGGCTATTACAGTGGTTACCAAAGAGTTTACATTCGGACTTCCGTCCCATATGCTCGGCCTTGGCGAAGCGGTCCTCTATGCTTTCGCCACTTCACTGGGCTACGGACTGGCTATGGTTCTGTTCTCCGGAATGCGTGAGCAGCTCTCCATCAACGATGTTCCCAAGGCTTTCAAGGGCGTTCCTATCGCTCTTGTGACAGTCAGCATACTTGCTATGGCCTTCATGGGATTTTCCGGTATGGTATAGTGTTTGTTGCGACATTTGGAGCATCATCCTTTGCAGGAAGTTGTATATCTTTGCAGGGATGGTGCTTTTTTATTAATGTTCAACAACAATTAATGAAGGATTATGAAGAAGACAATTCTTATCATCGCGGCGGTGTTTGGTTTCGCCGCTGCGGTTTCCGCCCAGCCCAAGGCAATTGGCGGACGTCTCGGATATGGTGTGGAGGCCAGCTATCAGCATTACCTCGGAGACCCTAATTTCATTGAAGTCAATGCGGGAATCTGGGGGCTCAGCGACATCGGATTCAAAGCTACTGGTATCTATAACTTCGTGTTCGCACAGCCGAACTGGAGTCCGCGCGGCTCATGGGCCTGGTACGCCGGTCCTGGTGTGACTCTTGGAACTGCCGCATACAATGACAAGACCGGGAAGTTTTTCTTCGGAGTTGTGGGCCAGATAGGTCTCGAATATGAGTTCTGGTTCCCGTTGCAGCTTTCAGCGGACCTGCGTCCGACATTCGGATTCTGCGACAGTGAGTTCTACAAGGATGGCATCTCATACGGATTCATTCCGACTATAAGCGTCAGGTACGCGTTCTGACAATTTGCCGGCATATCCGGAAACATCAGGAGAGAGGGTGGGTGTCCATCCTCTCTCCCGCTTTATAAGGCGGACTGTAAATTTTTTGAGAGCTAATTGATAATCAATAGATTATTTATATATTTGCAACCGGAACCTGATATAAATCTTATATGATTCGTTGCATTACTATTGATAGTGATCCGGCGGCACTAAAACAACTGGAATCTTATATCCTGAGAATTCCTTTCCTTCAGCTTGTCGGAAGCTGCGCCAATGCGGGTGACGCAGTGAACTATTTTGAAGACAACATAGTCGATGTCGTTTTTATGGAAATCAACCTTCCGGATGCAAACGGCATTGACTTCATCCGTTCGCTCAATGCTCCACAGCCCATTGTGGTTTTTACGACAGATGTTACCAAGTATGCCATAGACAGCTATAAACTTGATGCGGCATACTATATTGTCAAGCCCTACGTTTTTGACGACTTCCTGCATTCCGTGGAGAGGGTGAGAATGCAGTATCTGCTGCGTAACGGCACAGTCTCCATCCCGGGAATCGATTGTGATGATGCCATTTTCTTCAAGAGCGATTATAAAATCGTCCGTCTCAGCCTGAGCTCCCTGATATGTGTGGAAGGTATGAGCGAGTACCTGAAGCTGCATACTGACAAAAAGGATGACAAACTTGTTATCCTGATGAGTATGAAGAAGTTGGAAGAACGCCTCCCTTCATCGTTCATGAGGATTCACAAGTCGTACATCATCAATCTCAAACACATCACCGAGGTGTCGCGCGGGAGGATTTCTCTTGACAACGGTATGGTGGTCCCTATCGGTGAAATCTACAAGGAAGCGTTCCAGGCCTACATCGACAGCAAATACATAGGAAAATAGCCGTGAATTACAGCAGTGCGGCGAACAGACGGATTATGCGCTGCACAATCTTCTTGTACCACGGTCGTCTCATCCAGTCTGACAGCGTAACCTCTTTGGATGCCTCCATATCCTTCAGGAAGATGGCTTTGTTCACCTTGGCCGCTGTAATGTCATAGATATATGCGTTGAGTTCGTAGTCCAGATTGAAACTCCGGAAATCCATATTGGCCGAGCCTATTTCGGACAGGTAGTCGTCACTTACAAATGTCTTGGAATGGATGAAACGGCCCTCTCTCTCGTATATTCTCACTCCTGCCTCCAGGCATTCGGTAAAATACGAGCGGTTTGCCGGTCCCATAAAGAACAGGTCCGCCTTTTTCGGCACCATCACCCTGACATCCACTCCGCTGAGCGCAGCCGACTGCAGGGCCTGTAGCATCGGCTCGGGCGGCACGAAATAAGGCGTCTGGATGTAAATGTATTTCTTTGCGTGCTGGACGGCCCATACGGCGCCCATATGGATGTTCGGCCATCTTGATTCCGGCTCGTCCGGGACAATCTGGATGAGGGTGTCATTCCCCTTAAGCTTGAAATTCATATCCAGGCTCTGGATCGGGGCTTTGGCCAATGCGTCAGCTATCCCGTTGCCTTCGGCCTCGTCCTCGGCAGTGATACCGTCTCCGGAGGTTCCGGCGTCAGCTTCTTCCCGGCACATAGGAAAATACTTCTTGAAATCGCTGTCTATGCTCCCGTCGGCTGTAATCCAGGTGTTGAGAAAACTGTATTGAAGCCCGGCCACGGCATTGCCGGTAATGCGCAGGTGGGTGTCTCTCCAGCGGATGAAATAATCGTCACTGATATTCATTCCGCCTGTGTAGCCTATTTTTCCGTCTATCACGACAATCTTCCTGTGATCGCGGTAATTGAGCTGGGTAAAGAGGTTTACAAGCGGCCAGCGCGGCTTGGTGAATTTTTCGACCTCCACGCCGGCCTTCTTCATCTCGTTGTAATATCTCGGCCTGATGGCGATGTTCGCTATGTTCTCGTGTATGAACCTGACCTTCACCCCTTCCCTGGCTTTCTGCATCAGCATTTCCTTTATCTGCTGGCTGCCTTTGTCCTGCCGGAAATAGAAATACTCGATATGGATATATTCCCTGGCGTTTTTCAGGTCCTCCATCAGGAGCTCGAACTTCCTGTGCCCGGAAGTGATGATTTCCAAAGTGTTGCCGTTGGTCACGCAGGTCGAGCCGTCGCTTGCGAGCAGCCTTGTCAATGTCTTGTATTCCCGCCTGACCAGATGGTCCGCCGTGTGTCCGAACAGCAGCCTGTGGACATTGGAGTCCGCCCTGGTCCCGAATATGGTGATGAAACGCCTGTGCTTCAGCTTGAAAAACCAGGACTGGCGCAGATTGATCCCCACCATAAAATAGAGAATGAGGCCGATGACCGGGAGGAGGGTGATGACCAGAATCCAGGCAATTTTCTTTGAGGAATCTCCGTCGTCGAAGATAATCACAATCACTGTCCCCAGAATCAAGATTCCGAGGAACACTGACAATATGACGGAGAGTACCTGCATAGGAGTTTATCTCAATACACTAAAAGGAACAGGCCGGCTGCTGCGACCGCACCGGCGAGAGGTCCGGCTACAGGAACCCAGCTGTAACTCCAGCCGCTGTCCCTCTTGCCTTCTATAGGCAGCAAATGATGTGCAAGCCTCGGGCCGAGGTCCCTGGCCGGATTCATCGCATAGCCTGTGGTTCCTCCAAGGGACATGCCGAGAGCCATAATCAGGCCTGTGACTGGGAATGCCCCAAGGCCGCCTTCGGAAATTGTAGTGCCCATGATGTTGGCTGTGTTGCCGGAAGTTCCAAGTGCGAGAATGATTAACACCAACAGGCAGGTGGCTATGAACTCGCTGAGCAGATTGACGCTCTTGTGGTCGATTGCCGGCATTGTGCAGAATGTGCCGAGAATGCCTTCCGGATTGCCTGAAGATGCTTTGTAATGGTCTGAGTAGAAGATATATACTAACAGAGCTCCGCAGAAGCCCCCGAGCATCTGCGCCGCGGCGTAAGGCAGGACTGCGCTCCAGGCGAATTTTCCGCTGATGGCCAGTCCGAGGCTCACTGCCGGATTGAGATGGGCTCCGGAATAAGGCCCTGCTATGAAAACTCCGCACATGACGGCGAAGCCCCAGGCCATCGTTATGACTATCCATCCGGCTCCTTTGGCTTTGGATTTTTCAAGGGTGCAGGCGGCGCAGACACCGTCTCCAAGCAGTATCATCACCATTGTGCCGATGAATTCGAAAATGCATTTGTTGAAAAGCGTAAGTTCCATAAGGTCAGTAGTTTAATGTTATTCTGTCTTGCCTGAAAGAGCCCTGCTTACGGCGTCTTTCCAGCCGTTCTTCAGGCTCATCACCTTTTCTGCAGGGGCGAGGGGACTGAACTCAGTCTCCGCTGCCCATTGTCTCTTTATCTCGTCCAGGTCTTTCCAGTAGCCTGTGGCGAGGCCCGCAAGGTAGCAGGCTCCCATTGCCGTGGTCTCCGTCACTTTAGGACGTATCACCCTGGTTCCTAAAATGTCGGCCTGGAACTGCATCATAAGATTGTTCCGTGAAGCTCCTCCGTCCACTTTCAGTTCGGAAAGCTTGATTCCGGAATCTTTTTCCATTGCGTTGACTATGTCCATTGTCTGGAACGCAATGCCCTCCAGTGCGGCCCTGGCGATATGCGCCGCTGTTGACCCGCGGGTGAGCCCGTAGATGCAGCCTTTGGCATACTGGTCCCAGTAAGGGGCTCCCATACCTGTCAGGGCAGGGACGAAATACACTCCTCCGTTGTCCGGAACTGTCATCGCAAGCGCCTCTATCTCAGACGATGACCTTATTATCCCAAGCCCGTCACGCAGCCACTGCACTACGGAACCGGCCACGAAAATGCTGCCTTCGAGCGCATAATTGACCGTGTCCCCGATTTTCCAGGCCACAGTTGTGAGGAGATTGTTTTTTGACAGAATCGGCTTGGTCCCGCTGTTCATTAGCAGGAAGCAACCGGTTCCGTATGTGTTCTTCACCGAGCCAGGTGCGGTGCACATCTGGCCGAACAGGGCGGCCTGCTGGTCTCCTGCTATGCCGGCTACAGGCACCTCGTGGGCGAAAATGGTGGTCTTTGTATATCCGTATATCTCGCTGGATGAACGTACTTCAGGCATCATTGAGGCCGGTATCCCGAAGAGGTTGAGCAGGTCGTTGTCCCAATCCAGGGTGTTAATGTTGAACAGCATTGTCCTTGAGGCGTTGCTGACATCTGTCACGTGGCATTCTCCCCGGGTGAGATTCCATATCAGCCAGGTGTCAACTGTGCCGAAGCGCAGCCTGCCTGCCTCCGCCTTCTCTCTCGCTCCCGGCACGTTCTCGAGAATCCACCTTATCTTCGTGGCGCTGAAATAGGCGTCTATGATGAGGCCTGTCTTCTCCCTGATATATCCTGTGAGATTCCTCTCTTTCAGAGTGTCGCAGTATTCGGAAGTCCTCCTGTCCTGCCATACGATGGCGTTGTAAACAGGTTCGCCGGTCCCAGCATCCCAGACAATTGTAGTCTCCCTCTGGTTGGTGATTCCGATGCCGGCGATGTTCTTTCCGTTGATGCCCATTGCAGTGATTGCCTCTGCCACAACAGAAGCTTCAGAAGACCAGATGTCTTTCGGGTCGTGTTCCACCCAGCCCGGTTTCGGGAAATGTTGCGGGAATTCCTTTTGCGCAGACGCGCGTATGCGGCCTTCCCGGTCGAATACTATAGCTCTGGACGAGCTTGTCCCCTGGTCAAGGGCAAGTATGTACTGCTCCATAAGTATCTTAGTTTTAATGTGTTTCTGTATGGCTGACTACAGCTCCTTCCTGAGCCTGGCCTTAGGGATGCCGAGCTGGTCCCTGTATTTGGCAATCGTTCTTCTCGCCACTTTGTAGCCCTTCTCGTTCATGATTGTGACAAGCTGGTCGTCTGTAAGCGGCTTGTGCTTGTCCTCCTTGTCGACACATTCCTGGAGGACTTTCTTCAACTCCCTTGTAGATACTTCCTCTCCCTGCTGGTTCTCAAGCCCTTCCGAGAAGAAATATTTCAGCGGGAAAATTCCGAAATGTGTCTCGATGTATTTGCTGTTCACTACTCTGGAAATGGTGGAGATGTCGAAACCTGTCTTGGCGGCTATGTCCTTGAGTACCATTGGCTTGAGGTTGGACTCGTCCCCGTCCATAAAATAATCCCGCTGGTAGTCAACGATGGCCTGCATTGTGCTGAGCAGGGTGTTGTGGCGCTGCTTCAGGGCCTCGACGAACCATTTTGCGGAATCCATTTTCTGCTTTACGAATGTGGCAGCCTCTTTTTTCTGGCGTTCGGAAGAGGATGCGGCCTCCATAAGCAGGTCTGCGTATTTCTTGTTTATCCTGATTTCCGGTATGGAGAATCTCGGCATGGACAGTTTCAGCTCTCCGTCCTCCATATCAAGCACGAAGTCAGGCACAATCTGCTGGGCCTGGTCATTGTACGAATCGTCAATCTGTCCTCCCGGTGAGGGATTGAGCTTGACAATCTTGGCCATCGCCGCCTTCATCTCGCTTTCCGAGAGGCCCAGGCGGGTCATTATCTTCTGGAAGTGCTTGTTGGAGAATTCCTGGAAATAATTCTCCACAATTTTTTCCGCATCTTCCACTTCTTTGGTCTGTTTCAATGATTTAAGCTGTATCAGGAGGCACTCTCTAAGGTCTCTCGCCCCGATTCCCGGCGGGTCGAATTCCTGGATGATGTGGAGCATATCCAGTATCTCGTTCTCGTCGGTGGTTATGTTCATCCTGAATGCGAGGTCGTCCACCAGGCTGTCCAGGTCGCGTCTCAGATATCCGTCGTCATCCAGGCTTCCGATGATGAACGCGGCCACATTGTACTGGTGCTCGTTCAGGTTGCGGAAACCGAGCTGTTCCATGAGGCTCTGTGTGAAACTTTCCTTGACCGAGAATGTGTTGTACTGCGGTCTTTCATCCTTGCCGTAATTGTTCACTCTCAGCCTGTAATCAGGTATTGAATCGTCCTCTTTGATCTCGGAGAGGGAGATTTCCCTCGGCTGCTGATCGTCGTCGGAGTCATCGTTGCTTTCAGGAGCGTTGTCATCCAGAACAGGATTCTCTTCAAGCTCCTTGCGGATTCTCTGTTCCAGTTCCTGGACCGGCAGCTCTATGAGCTTGATGGTCTGTATCTGGAGCGGGGAAAGCTTCTGGACTTGTTTGAGACTTAATTCCTGTTTAAGCATAATTTGCTGATTGTTATAGTTTTAAAGGTTTCTTACGACTTTTACCGTATCTATTGTGAACGTGTGCTTCCTGTCAGGCGCAGGGAATTCTATAGGCTCTTTGACTATGAATGCCGCCGGAAATGCAGGCTTGACTCTCTGCAGGAACTCCATCGCCTCCGACTTGGTCCTGAAATCTCCGACCGCCACTTTGAAGAAAGGATTCTGGTAGCTTCTGTATGCCGGAACTCCCGGGTAGCTGGCTGAAAACTTCCTTACTACCTGTTCCGAGGCGTTCCTGGCGTTCTGGCTGTTGTCGAAAAATATCCTGACCCTGTAGCCGGACAATGTCCTTGAAGGATTCCTTTCTATATGCCTGCGCATAGCGTCTGTGATGGCCTGCGACTGGTGTATCTTCACCTCTCCTGAACCGTAATGCCCGCCGTTGAGGATGTTGTAGATGGATTTGCCTACAAGTGCCGAATCGAGCGCGGCACTCTGCCTGAAAACGAGCGAGTCAGTCTCCTTGACGGTATTCTGCGCGCCGCTCCAGGCGGGGAAAAGGAGTGCTGCGGCCACGGCAGCCATCATTGCGATTGATATTTTATTGAAATGTCCCATACTTTCATAATTTGATTTTTCCGGCCAGTTTGTTGAGCGGCACCTGTTTCAGGGAAATCTTTTTCTTCATTCCTTTTGCCTTCACGGACGCTTCGATGTCCACCGAGGCCTGATTCATATCGAAATTCCGTGCCAGACTGAGGACGGACAGCAACGACACTCCGTCAGATACTCTTCCGTTCACTTCAACTGTATGGAGCCCGGATGTTTTCTTCTTCACGACAATCGGCTCTGCCGCTTCGAAATCCACATATCTCGCGCCTTTGTAATATACTGTCCCGCTTATGTCGGACACTGTGAATGTCATTGAAGGATTGTCCACGCCGGCTTCCACTATGGCTTTCACTCCGCGCAGTCCTGAGGGTGTGATCTGCACCAGCCTGGCTGAAGTGATACGTATGTCCCCGATTTTTCCGCAGCCGCTTATCATTATGACGCTCAGCGCCAAAAGTATTTCTACCAATATTTTTTTCATAAAATCCACTCTGCTTCTGTCCTTTCAAAGGCAAATCTTAATTTACAAATATAGATAATTTTAGGAAAAGTAAATATCTTTGCAGATGTTTTTCACCTGTCCGGGATGCCGGATTTTAATTGGAATTACGATGTCAGAAAGAAAAGTTTATATCGAGACATACGGCTGCCAGATGAATGTCAATGACACTGAGGTCATTTTCTCCATCCTGGCTGAAGCCGGGTATGACCGCACCGAGAATATTGAGGAAGCAGATGTGATTATGGCCAATACCTGCTCTGTCAGGGACAATGCCGAGCAGCGCATCTGGGGAAGGATTGACCAGTTCTATGGCCAGAAGCGTCTCCGCGAGGGCGTCCTGACCGGCATCGTCGGCTGTATGGCCGAGAGGTTGAAGGACAAGCTCCTTGAGAGCGGAAGAGTGGACTTTGTGGCCGGACCGGATTCTTACCGTTCACTCCCGGCGATGCTGTCCCGGATTTCCCCGGGCCATCCCCAGATTAATGTGGAACTGTCCCGCGAGGAGACTTACAGCGACATCAAGCCTGTCAGGATCGACAAGAACGGGGTTTCTGCCTTCATTTCCATAATGAGGGGCTGCAACAACGTCTGCTCATACTGCGTGGTTCCATATACCAGGGGAGCGGAGCGCAGCCGGGACCCGAGGACGATACAGATGGAGGCCTGCGACCTGTTCAGCCGCGGTTACAGGGAGGTCACTCTCCTCGGCCAGAATGTGGACTCATATCTGTGGAAAGGTGTTGTCGGACAGCCTGACGTGGATTTCGCCGACCTGCTCTCGGGTGTGGCGGAAATCAGCCCGGAGCTGCGAGTGCGTTTCTCTACATCCCATCCGAAAGATATCAGTGATAAGGTGATAGAGACAATGGCGAAATATCCCAACATCTGCCGCCATATCCATCTGCCGGTCCAGTCGGGAAGCGATGTGATGCTCGAGAAGATGCGCAGGCGCTATACTAGGGAGTGGTATCTCGGCCGTGTCGCGAAAATCCGCGAGGAGATGCCGGACTGCGCCATCACGACTGACATCATTGCCGGATTCTGCGGCGAGACTCTCCAGGACCATCAGGACACCCTTTCAGTGATGCGCGAGGTCGGCTACGACTATGCCTATATGTTCCAGTATTCTGAACGTCCGGGCACTCTCGCTGCGAAACATTATCCTGATGACATACCACCGGCAGAGAAGACCCGCCGCCTGAATGAGATTATCGCCCTCCAGAACGAACTGAGCCTCGAAAGCAACAGGCGGGATGTCGGCAAGACATTCAGGGTCCTGGTGGAGGGCCCGTCACGCCGTGATCCGGCCGACAGCTGCGGCCGCGCCTCAAACAACAAGATGTGCGTGTTCCCGGCCACCGTATCCGGAGAGACTGTCAAAGCCGGTGACTATGTGGATGTCAAGGTGATTTCCTGCACATCGGCCACTCTTATCTGCGAGAGGGCCTGATTCCCCTATACGTAAGATGCCTGCTCGTCCGCGAAACTGTAGAAACAGCTGTCGCAGATGATGATATGGTCTATCAGCGATATCCCGAAAGTGGATGAGGCTTTTTTCAGTTCCTGAGTCTGGCGTATGTCCGCCTGGCCAGGATATGGACTGCCGGAAGGGTGGTTGTGAGCGAGAATCATCCCGAGGGCTTTCTTCTCAAGGGCTTTCCTGATTATTATGCCGTTGTCCAGGACAGTGCCCGTCTGGCCTCCGGAACTCATTTTCTCCTTGGCTGTCACCCGGTTGGCCCGGTTCATATAAATCACCCAGCATTCCTCGTGGTCGAGCCCTTTCATAACCGGCAGGAGCAGTTCGAAGGCCTGTCTGGCGTTCGTTATCGGCCGGCTGTCCGTCCCCGTTTTCTCCACGGCCAGTCTGCGCCCGAGTTCAAATGCCGCCGCCACGGCGATTGCCTTGTCCTTCCCGATGCCCCTCACTTCGGTCATCTTGTCGAGCGACATCATTGACAGTGTGGTGAGGTCTCCTGCGAGCCCGAGGAGTTCCCTGGCAACGCTGACAACATCACGGCCCATTCCTCCTGTCCGAAGCAGAATCGCCATCAGTTCGGCGTTGCTCAATGCGTAAGCCCCTTTTGCCGCCAGCCTTTCCCTCGGCCTTTCTTCTTTGTTGATATCTTTCAGTGTCATTGTGAAATATTGTTTAAAGTCCCACGGCCCGAAAGATATGACAAATAAAAACAATAAACCCGCGGGAGTGGATTATTCCCCGCAGGTTTTTATCTTTTTTAAATATTTAAAATTAATTTTAAACTCCCCTGGCTGCCAAAATCAGGTCTCCGAGTTCCCGTATATCCCTGACAATCAGGTCTGGAGGGAAAAATTCCGGATTCGGGTCTGTCTTTGCGTTCTCTGCGACCTGAAGGGCGGTCTCGAGAGTCGTCTCGCCGGAAAGGACGAGCACTCCCACAGCTCCGGCGTTGTGCGCCATTGCGGTGTCCGTATAAATCCTGTCGCCGGTCATTATTATCTCGTCCGGCTTCAGCCCGTGCCTGTGCATTATGCCGTCCAGCATTGTCGGGTCCGGCTTGCCGAGCACGATGTCCGGTTTCCTGCCAGTGGCGTGCTTGATGCATCTCTGGAGCGAGCCGCAGTCCACCAATATCGTCTTCTGGTCTGTAGGGCAGACTCTGTCAGGGTTGGTGGCGATATATGGGATGCCCTGGGATGCCCACCAGGCGGCGCGGCAGAGCCTTGAATATGTGAGAGTTGTATCGAAGGCGACCACAAGGACATCAGGTACGTCACCGGCATCGTCCGCGCAGCTTTCGAAACCGGCTTTCTCGAACTGGCTCACCATACTCGGGGTTCCGAGCATATACAGCCTGCGGGCTTCCGGATATTTCTCCTTGATATAGTCAATCGCGGCAAGAGAGGTGGTGTACATATTGTCCTCGCCGGCCTTGATGCCAAGCCCTTCAAGCTTGTGAAGATAGTCGGCAACCGACTTGGTGGGGTTGTTTGTAAGGAACGAATATCCTACTCCAGCCCTTGTCATATCCTCAAGGAATCCGAGGGTGAAAGGGAAAATCCTGCTGCCCATATAGATAGTCCCGTCCATATCGAGGGCTATGTGCTTGATGCGGGACAGCTTTTCGCGGATTTCCGGAGTGAGCTCTTTGTTATAATCAGTGTTCATAATGAAAAATTTTGTTTCGTTTTCTTTCGGATATGTGTCCGCAAAGTTACGAAACAAAATTCAGAATTTCTTCAGTTCCTCAAGCAATTTTTCCTCGCTGCCGGGATTGTAGCCGGTGTGTGAATAAACAATCTTTCCGTCCGGTCCAACAATGAAGGCCTGAGGTGTGTGGACCACGTTCATTGCCCGCTTGAAATCGCTGTTCTTGTCAAAGAGCAGGGTGAATCCGTCCCATCCGTGACCTTCGGTCAGGGCCTTGGCTTTTGCGAGGAAACGGGTGTCGTCGGTGGATATCGCTATCACTCTGAAATCAGCAACCTCTTTCCAGTCGTCCAGAGCCTCATTTATCGCATCAAGTTCCTGGATGCACGGCTTGCAGGTGACCGCCCAGAACAGTATCGCCGCCGGGGTCTTTCCGTCTGCTATTGATTTGGTGTTCACTTTGTTACCGTTGATGTCCTCCACTGTTACCGAGGGGAGTTGTGCGAATGCGGTCAGCTGCATAACTGAGAGCAATACTGCGATGATAAGCTTATTCATAAATAAATTAATACTAATTTAAAATGTTTAACTCACAAATATACAGAATTTTCAAAAAATATTCATAAAATCCTTGGCGTTTTGCCTTATGATTTATAACTTTGCGGCGTTGAATTTATTATGATTCTGACCGTAGTATTATATATAACGGACTGAAATAGATATGTTTATTAAATAAAAACCAAATGAAGAAATTCTTTTTTAACCTTATCCTTGCCAGTCTCTGCGCCTGGGCGCTTACTGCTTGTAAGGAAGATTCTGTGGCTTTGCCATCGGCGACAGTGGAAGTCGTTTCCACGGGAACTCTGGGCGCCGACTTTGTTTTGAAAACCAACCGCCTGACCGAATTTGCCTGGCAGGTGACGCCGTCAGGCGATGAGAATCTCGACCCGTCAGTGCTCTTTGCAATGGGCACAGTGGGAACGCTTGTTGACGGCGATAACGAGATCTCTGTCACCGGCCTTGACGGAAATTCATATTACACTCTCGCAGTCGCATTCAAGGTTTCTGAAGAGGAGTTCTATGAGGAGGTGCTTCTTGCCGAGTTCGCGACCACGGACTATGAGGAGACGTTCACTCTTGTGAGAACTGAACCTACCGGCTTCAAGGCGCATTTCAAGATACCTCAGTCAGTCAAGGACAACGGCAATGTCATCCGTTATGGGGCTTCCAACCTGTTCGACTACAATGCGTCAAAACTGGGATGGAGGGCTATGCCTGACTATGACCTCCTTGTGGCGAACGGTCAGCTGTACTGGGACAAGGATTCGGACCTTGACTGGAACAACGAAAACAATACTTATGAGAATGAATGGGGAGAGGCTGAATATCATTATCCGTTCTCCCCGGGTGAGCCACTCGTGTTCCTCGCCGGAGAGTTCAGCTATGACGAGACCGGTGACTACAATATGTTCGGACTTCCCGGCTGGTATATACCTGCCTTTGACATAGACGCCTATTATGATTCCATCGGAGGCGGATGGGGACCTCTTGCTGTAGAGGTTGACGACGAGGGTACTGATGAGGACCAGTTCTGGACAGGCTATTTCACCCGCAGGCATTTCCGTCTTGCTGAACCGGAGCCTCTTCAGGCTGAAGTTGACATCCAGGCCGACGTCCGTGCTGTTAAAGGTACATTGACCATTACTCCTGACGAGAATGTGTTCAGATATTGCTATCTGATTGTCGATGATGCGACTTTGGAGGAAATGATTTTGCCTTATCTTGGAAATGAGGACTATCTCCAGTGGTTTGTCACATCATACACCGCAGCTTTCAATTTCGGGGCTTCCTATGCAGAGGAGCCGATCCAGATTGCAATCGAGGACTATATCTGGGCGCAGCCTGAGACAAAATATCACCTCCTGTTGACCGCTATGGGCAACGATGAGGGAACCACACAGAATTTCCGTGATTTCACGTTCTCCACAACGCCTAAGACAATGCCTGCTCCGAAGATTGAAGTGAAGGCTATTCCGAATCCTTCCGGAATCGAGTCTCCATACCAGGTATGGTTCAACGTCAAGTGTACCAGCAAGGACGCTGTGTCGGCCAAATATGCGGCCAATTATGCCCGCGAGTTCGGAATGCTTCTCAACAACAACTACACTTACAATGATATAGTATCGTACGGTAACTCTTTCTATGATGATGAGCTCGCCCTTATCAACTCTGACACAGGCTTCGACGTTTCGTTCTCCACAATGCCTGGAGAGACTACCCGTCTCGCTGTAGTCGCTTATAATGAGGAAGATACACCTAACGAGATAGAAGGAGACGATTCACCTGCCGTGGCTGATGTCACTGCTATAAAGGAACCTGATGCTCCTGCGGTTGATTCACCTCTCTTCACCGCTCTTCTCGGTGACTGGACAATGTCCGCCGATGTAGAGTCCTACAGCTACCCTTCATACGTTCCTGAAGGCAACAAGAGCTGCAAAGTTGTCATAATGGACAAGGTGACTTACCCTGAGACGCTTCCTGCTTCCGTTTATGATGTTTACAGGGAACTTGCAGGCCTTGAAGCGGAAGAGGTTGACAATCTTTACGCAGAGTTCAAGCAGGAGGCCGAAGAGTACAATGCCAGGCTGAAAGGCCAGAACCGCCTTCTCTGCCTTGGTTTCGGTTATGAGGCTTCTGTCAAGAATCTCGAGCCTGCCACCCCATTTGACCTGTTCACCAGTGACAGATACAACGGCTATGACAACCGTTCTATGTTCTGGGATTTCGGACCGAAGTGGTATCTTGAGATTGCTGCCGGCGGCTCTGTTTCCGTTCCTGTCAATTCTACAAGACTCTACCCTATGTCAAGCTGGGTTAGCAGCACTCTTTATCTTGGTGGATACTGCGATGATATTGCGTTCACAGTCGGTGAATACGATGAGACAGCAAGGTTCTCCGTGGCAGTTTCAGAGGACAATTCGACAATCACTGTCAATCCTATCACCTACGTCGATCCGGAGGACAATGAAGAAAAGAAGTGTTATCCTAATGCTATGTCTGTGAATTACGGCTATGCACACCTCGCAGGCTACAAGACAGTTTCCGCCCTCACTCTCACCAAGGGATGGACAGAGCCTGAGGCTTCGGCACTTTCTTCAACCAAGGCTGTGGCAGGCTCCGCGGCAGGCGTGCAGAACATCAATTCTTCTGACGCTCCAGCAGCTGTATGCCCTGTGCTCCGCAAGACTCCGTTGAACACCGTGACGAAGTACAAGAAAGTGGACTGCAAGCCGCTTTCAAAAGAGGAGATTCTTGAAAATATGAAAGCTTATTATGCTTCAAAGCGTTAAGAAAACATTTATCATAGCTGCCGGTCTGCTGCTCTGGACAATCTCCAGTGCGCAGACTGGCTTTAATAAAGGACAGTTCTCCGCCAGCCTGGAGACAAACAGCATCTACTATTTCGATGACAGCGGCCTCGGGGCCGCGACCCCGGATGACAGATTCGGCTCGAACAATTATCTGAAGATGGATTATTCCATCGGAAAGTTCTCGGCAGGACTTCAGGTTGAGGCCTATCTGCCGGCTCTTTACGGTTTCGAGATCGGGACCCAGCCGGACGCGAAGAAATTCTGGCTGGCTTCGAAATATGTCAGATGGACTGACGACAATTTCACTGTCCACGTTGGAGACATTTATGACCAGTTCGGCAATGGACTGGTTTTCCGCTCTTATGAAGACAGGAATCTCGGCCTGAACAATTCCCTTGAAGGAATCCAGGCAAGTTATTCATTGTCAGACTATTTCACTGTCAGGGGGATGTATGGCCGCCCGAGACTCTACACCGGTTATGCCGGCTCGTGGGTGCGGGGAGCGAATGCCAGCCTGTCTATTGCCGATATTTTCGGATGGGACTCAATCCTGCTTTCCCTCGAGGGCAGTTATGTGAACAGGTATGAGTCGCTCGGCAAAGAGACGGAGATTGATTTCGCCGCCAGGGCTCTTGACAATCCCAATGTGAATCTCTGTTCGGGGGCGGTGAACTTCAACTGGAACGGCCTTTCTCTCAAAGGCGAGTATGCGGTCAAGAGCAAGGACCTCGCAACCCTGACAGAATCCAAGGCTCATAATGGGGCCTCTCTGTACGCGGAGGCTGTTTACAGCTACAAGACATTCAGTGTATCAGGCACTTTCAGGATTGTGGACCATTTCGGCACTATGCTGTCTCTCTATGGAAACGGCACCGGAAACACATTGAATTATCTGCCTGCCCTGACCCGCCAGTACCATTATATGCTGGCGAATCTCAATCCTTACCAGGTGAATGTCATCGGTGAGGCGGC
The DNA here is from genome assembly GCA_051870055.1 of Candidatus Cryptobacteroides sp. GTDB lineage: Bacteria > Bacteroidota > Bacteroidia > Bacteroidales > UBA932 > Cryptobacteroides. The sequence continues at coordinate 22,480 of JBJEBM010000102.1, read as the reverse complement.
AGGACAGGCGGATCTGTTCTACACTCTGAGGAGCAAGAACAGCCGCAGGAAATACTGGGTGTTCCACGCCAATTATTCCACAGCTTATACAATAGACCCTTCGCAGACTTCCGAAAGGGAGCATAACAATCTGATGTGGTGCGACATAAATGCTGATGTGGAGCGCAACTGGAGCAAGTCTCTCAAGACAGTTCTCCTTTATTCACGCCAGCAGTGGAGTCCTTCCCACGGCTACGCTGACGAGACCTATGTGTCCAATATTTTCGTTGGCGACGTACAGTACAAATTCAATCCGAAGTATGCTCTCAGGGCTGAGCTCCAATATCTTCTCTCCAATGATTACGAGGGGGACTGGGTGGCCGCCCTGGTGGAGTTCACAATCGCTCCGCATTGGAATGTATATGCTTCCGAGATGTACAACAACGGGGTGACGGATAAGCATTATTACAATGCAGGCCTGAGCTGGTCCCGCAACAAGACCCGTGTCCAGCTGAGCTACGGCCGCAACCGCGCCGGGTATGTCTGCTCCGGGGGAGTCTGCCGCTACAGCCCTGCATATACGGGACTCAACCTGCTGCTCACCACATCATTCTAAGGTTTGCGAAATTCGAATAATGACTCATATCATATATGATGAAGAAATATATTTCAATGCTTGCCGCTGCGGCAATGTTCATCGCTCTTTCCGGCTGCACGCTGACCTCCTGGGATGATCTGGACGATGTGACTCCGGGAAATGAGGACAAGCCTGTAAATGAAGAGCTTACCATCGAAGTGGACGAGCCTGTGATCAGGGCTGACGGCCTATCAGGAGCCAGAATCATTGTCAAGTCGGGAGAAACCCCTGTGACAGACGGAGTGTCGATATATGATGCAAGCTCCAACAAGGCCCTGAATCTTCCGGGTATGGTCTTCACGACGGAGAAACCTGGAACATATTCATTCTGGGCCGCATACAAGACGAAGCACACCGGCAAGGTGTCAGTCACTGCCGTTACAGCGGCCATCCCTCAACTTCCGGCTGACCCGTCCCCGCAGTCTGTCTCTTTCAAGAGGAGAATGCTCGTGACCCAGTTCACAGGAACCGGATGCGGATACTGCCCTCTTATGACCACGTTGCTCCGTTCTTTCGCGGAAGAAGAGGCTTACAAGGACAAATATGTCCATGCGGCCTGCCATACGTACAATTCGAATGATCCGGCTTATCTTACTACTGGAATTGACAATGCAATGAGCATTGCGTCATATCCGAACGGAGTGATCAACCTGGACAAGACGAAGAAGTTTTCCAGCTCGACAACTCTTGCGAAATTCGTCGAATTCTTTGACGGGCTATATACTCCTGAAGCATCAGCGGGCATAGCTGTGTCCACTGTCCTGGATTTTCCCCAGTTAGTGGTGAAGGCGAGTGTCAAGGCCGCTGTGGACGGAGAATACCACGTGGCTGCCTGGCTGCTCGAGGACGGCATTAATGCGGTCCAGACCAATTATGGCTACCCTGGAGAGTTCAATACCCACAATAATTGTGTGCGCCTGACCTCCGGCAAGAATTCAGCCACTGATTTCACCGGGACGGCACTCCAGCTAAAGGCAGGAGAGAACGCCGAGCAGTATTTCATAATGGACCTGAAGACGGCCTGGGTCGCAGAGAACTGCCACGTCATCGTGTTTGTCAGCACGCTGGACCCGGATCTCAGGACGTTCACGGTGAACAACGTCGTTGACTGCAGGCTGGACGCCTCAGTCCCGTTCGAATACAACGATTAGGTTAAGGAAATAGCCAATGATGATGGAAGTTCTTTACCGCAGATAGCGGCTGAAGAACTTCCATATTTCTTCGCAGGTGTCAAGGTCTTTCTCTGCCCAGCTGTGTTTTCCGTCGATGACCTCGTAGAGCAGCACCTCGGTCTCCGGACCGCCTTCCCAGGCCGGAACTCCGCCTGAGTAACGGTGCAGAATCACTTTGTGGGGCACATAATCAGGTTCGTCCGCTGGTGCGGCCTTCAACGGCAGCTCTTCAGTCACCTCGTATGAGCATCTCGCCTCGCTGGCCCATTTGCCAACTGCCAAAGGCACGGAGATATATGAGCCCCAGCCGCCCTTGTTCTCCGGATCGCCTTCCCATTCCGAGGTCGTGTCATTTGTCCCGTGGACTTCCATCAGGGGGACAGGACCTTTGGAGTCCAATTCTTTGCGCATCCATTCCATAGTCAGCCCGGCAATCGGCGCGATTGCTCCGAAGAAATCAGGATGCCTATAAGCCATCAGGTAGCACATCTCCCCGCCGTTTGAAATACCGGTCAGGAAAGTGTTCTCCCTGCTCAGCCCGTAAGTCTTCTGCAGATGCCTGGCGAGTTTCAGGATGAAATCCACATCGTCTGTATTCAGGCCCTCCTGGAACGGATAACCCACATTCCAGCAAGTCTTTCCCCGTCCGTCAACGGCTCCCTGCGGGTAGCAAAGGGCGAATCCTTCCCGCTTTGCAATCCCGTACAGTTTCTGTCCTTCAATCATCGCCCTGCCACCATAACCGTGCAGGACAAGCACCAAAGGAGCATTTTCTTTCAGATTGTCAGGGAGATAGAGCAGGTATTCCCTCGTCATCCCCTTGTGGCGGATTTCATTATGCGTGACACCTTCAGGAAGGGAACCGGCGCCCCGGACGGACACTGAACAGAATAAAACGGCGCACGATACCAACGCCTTGAGAACAGTTTTCATCATATTCTTATCTTTTTTCAGACGGGGGAATCCCGTACCTTTTCTTATATGCTTTCGAGAAATACGACACAGAATTGAACCCGACGGCATCAGCCACCTCCGACACGTTCATACGTTTTTCGGACAGCAGTTGGGACGCCATCTCCAGCCTGTATTGGCGGAGGAACTCGATAGGGCTTATTCCGGAAAGAGTCTTTACTTTGTAGTACAGCTTGGATTTGGAGATATGCATCTTTTCGCAGATGAACGGGACATCCAGTTCCGGGTTCGAGACGTTCTCCCGGATTATCTCCCTCAGGTCTTCAATCAGTTTCCTGTCCTCCTCCGGTATCTCTTTCCTTGAGTCTTCACCGAATTCGCCATCAAGCTCCGCCCGGTCAATTTCACGGAAATCTGACTCCTGATAATTCCACTCCTCGTATGGGAACGCCATCGTTACCCTCATTCCCTCTCCGGTCTCGGCTAAAAACGAGCTCAATGTCTGCCTGAGCACCCTCTCCTTGCCGTTCCTGGGGATGACTTTTCTGGTGCTTTCCATCCATTTCCGCCGGAACAATCTCATAAAATACATGGTCACAATCCAAAGGAGGAGTATGACCGCAGCGCATATTATGAGACCAAGACTTACGTACATCGGAACAAAAGTACAAAAATTCTGGAAACAATTGCTATCAGCGAAGCCTTCCGTGAAACTATATTTGCCCGTCAGACAACGGATGATTATGGCCAAGATAGACATAGGTTCAATTGTAAAGAAAAAATTCGGAGTATTCCCGGAATTCCTCATCCCCGTCCTTGAGAGATTCATACATCAGGATTTCATCAACGGTTTTCTTGAACAGGGCTACGAGGGAGTGGAATTCTGCCGGAGATGTCTCGATTACCTTGATGTCAATATAGAGGTACGGGGACTGGAGAACCTGCCTGACGGGCCCTGCACCGTGGTGAGCAATCATCCGTTGGGCGGAATCGATGCTGTTGCCCTGATGTGCTTCTGAATTATGCTGAAGCGCTGGCGGAACTTGGCGGAGCCGCAAATGCTTCTAAAATCATCGAGGCTGTGCAGCCGCTGCGTGACAGAGTCGGGATGCCGGCAATGGATTTCGACAGGGAGTACAATACTGATCCTTCTTACGCTTTCCGTGACCTTGACAAATACATCCAGGATGTCCGCAGGGAAAGACGTGTCGAGCAGGCCATAGAGGGCAGAAGACTCCAGGACATTCTCCGCTGGGCCGCAGCTGACAAGCTTCTCAGAGGCTGGTGGCCTACCGGGGCGAGGTATGTCGGTACTGACCTTGAAGAACATTTCAGGGGCCAGTTGACAATAGACGAGAGTATCCTGGTCAACAGCGCCGGTGATATTCTTCCGCTGAATCCTGACAATGCCGCCTACAGCGGAGGCTACGGGTTCAATCTTGACAGGGATTATCTCCTTCCGATTCAGGAGCGTATGATTTCACTGACTTCCGGTCTCTGGACCCAGAATCCTGGCTGGTAATCTTTTACCGCTTTTGACAGAATGAAACCGGCGGCTCGCATCACTGCGGGCCGCCGGGCTGTTCTATTCTTGTGTTAAACTAGTTATTATGTAATTGTAATAGAATTTCAGAATAATGACTATAAATTCATAATAATGACCTTATCTGTCTGAAAGCTTGTCAAGTTCAGAAATGTTGATTGTGCCGAAGAAGCAAATCAGGTCGCCGTCTCCGCTGAGAATCATCGGATTTGTGACAGTGTATCCATCCTCGGCAACGCTTCCGAAGAAAGTGACTCGCTCGTCATTCTCCTCTACTTCCATAAGTTTCTCGCAACCTTTCACGGCCTTGAGCACGTCCATTGTGAAGCTGGATTTCACACTGTTGGAGCAGTCCTCATAGTCAACGACAATCATCGAGTTTATATTGGCGGATGAATTGTTTTTAACTCCGGCGAGTCTCATCATCCAGCCTCCTATCTTCACCACCTCGAAGTTCTCGTTGCCCTTGTAGTTGTCTATAATGCTTTCGATGCTCTGTTTCATCGTCTCCATCTCACTTTTTGCCCTGGAGGTGAAACTGCACATAATTGTTGCACATACTGTGATTGTGATAATATAAATGCTCTTTTTCATAATATTGTGAATTTTAATTGTTAATATAATATATTCTGCATTTTCAATCCTATTATAATCCATCTCTGTGCCGTTTTATGCAACTATCTGAATATCAGTTATTATGCTTCCGGCGCCCCTTCATTCCCTGTCCAATAATCATACATACACTGTCCAAATTTCACTCAATCTCCCGCCCTGCTTATGTGTATTAGTTCATTAGTACACTGCAAAGGTATGAAGAAATTTTGAATATGCAAGCGTTCAGTGAAAAATTTTTCAAAAATCTTTTTGCAACCCGGTTGCGCAAAACAATTCTTACTTTTGTACGCTTTGAAAACAGATATCTTATGAACAGGTTATTCAATATTATTGTTTCAACCGCCCTGGTTACCTTCGTCCCTTCATGCGGAAACAGGGGAGACAATGGGAATGAACACGGGCACGACCACGGCGAAGAGATGGAGCACTCTCACATTGAAGACGGGGAACATTCTCATGGACATGCTGAAGAACACGGGGGAGAACACGATGGGACGATAGAATTTTCACGGGAACAGGCGGAGGCGGCAGGCCTGCGCACCGAAATCGCCGCTCCGCGCGGATTCAACGGAGTGTTCCGGACCGGAGGAGAGATTCTTCCGGCACTTGGGGATGAGGCAACCGTCACAGCCACCGCATCCGGAATTGTATCTTTCGGCATTGACCGTAATTCCCGCACCAGACTTGTTCCTGGAGCCAAAGTGTTGAACGGCAGTACTTTGATGTGGATATCAGCGAAGGAGATGCCTGAGGGAGACCCTGCTGGTAAGGCAGAGGCAGCATACATCGCCGCGAAGAAAGAGTATGAAAGGGCTTCAGCCCTGGCAGCTACGGGAGCGGTTTCGCAGAAGGCTCTGGAGCAGGCGGAACTCGCATTCAAGAACGCCCGTGCTGAATATGAAGCATATAAGGACAGATATGGCGACAACGGCGTTGAACTGAAGTCAAAGATGACCGGTTATGTGAAACAGCTGCTGGTCAATGAGGGAGACTATGTATCTGCAGGCCAGCCGGTTGCAGTGATAACCCAGAACCGGTATCTCCAGCTCAGGGCCGATGTTCCGGAGAGATATTTCGGCAGGATATCGTCAGTTTCAGGTGCAAATTTCCGACCTTCTTACTCTTCGGCAACTTATAGCGTGAAAGACCTTGGGGGCAGGAAAGTGTCAGCCGGAAAAGCCTCTGCATCAGGATCTTTCTATATACCGGTAATTTTCGAGTTTCCAAATACCGGGGACTTTTTGCCGGGAGCCTATGCCGATGTCTATCTGATTGATTCTGATGAGGACAATGTCATTTCCGTTCCGGAATCCGCACTGACCGAGGAGCAGGGAGTCTATTTCGTATATCTCAAAGTCTGCGAAGAGGATTACAAGAAGCAGGAGGTGAAAACGGGACGGTCAGACGGTATCAGGAGAGAGATTCTGTCCGGAATAGATGAAGGCGACGAAGTCGTGGTGGAAGGAGTGTTCCAGGTGAAGCTCGCTTCTGTGTCCGGAGTGGTCCCGGAAGGACATTCTCACAATCATTAATAGCGTAACAATATGCTGGATAGGATAATACGCTTCTCCTTGCAGAACCACCCGCTTATTCTCACTGGCGCTGTGCTTCTGCTTATAGGAGGATTATATACCACATTCAATATGGATGTGGATGTGTTCCCGGACCTCAATGCCCCGACCGTCGTGGTGATGACAGAGGCTACGGGAATGGCTCCTGAAGAAGTGGAGCGGCTTGTGACTTTCCCGGTGGAGACCGCATTGAACGGAGCTACTGATGTGAGGCGTGTCCGCTCCTCATCCACTACGGGGTTCTCCGTGGTATGGGTTGAATTCGACTGGGGTACTGATATTTACAGGGACAGGCAGATAGTGTCCGAGAAACTGGCGGAAGTGAGCGGAAGCCTGCCTCCGGGATGTGGCAGGCCGACACTCGGGCCGCAGACATCCATTCTCGGGGAGATGATGATCATCGGCCTGACCTCAACATCCACATCAATGCAGGATCTCAGGACCATCGCCGACTGGACCATCAGGCCAAGGCTGCTGTCTCTCGGCGGAGTGGCCCAGGTGACTGTTCTCGGTGGGGATATCAAAGAGTATCAGATACTTGTGTCTCCTGAGAAAATGCGTCATTACAATGTCACCCTGCAGGAGGTGCTTAACGCCGCTGGCGATGCGAACCGCAACACAAGCGGAGGCGTGCTCTATGAGTACGGCAATGAGTACATCGTCAGGGGAGTGCTCGCCACTTCTGATCTGGAGGCTCTCGGACAGACTGTGGTCAGACTTGAAGGGGATGTCCCGGTGACGCTTGCCGACGTTGCTGAGATAAAGACGGGAGCAAAGTCCCCAAGGCTCGGAACAGCCTCGCACAGGGGAAAACCGTCAGTCCTGATGACTGTCACCAAACAGCCTGACGCCAGCACAATAGACCTGACGGCCAAGCTGGATACGGCGGTTGAGGAACTCAAGTCGCAGTTGCCCCGGGATGTGGAAGTAGCCACCGACATTTTCCGCCAGCAGCGTTTCATAGACAGTTCCATTGACAATATCCGCAAATCCCTGTTAGAGGGAGGAATCTTCGTTGTCATCATCCTTTTCCTGTTCCTGATGAACGTCAGGACCACTGTGATTTCCCTCGTTACAATTCCGCTCTCGCTATTGGTATCAGTCCTCACCCTTAAGTTCATGGGGCTGACTATCAATACAATGAGTATCGGAGGAATGGCCATAGCCATAGGCTCGCTTGTGGATGACGCCATCGTGGACGTCGAGAATGTCTTCAAGCATCTCAGGGCTGACAGGCTGCTTCCGGAGAGACAGCGGAAAGGCGTGCTGAAGGTGGTCTTCGAGGCATCAAGGGAGGTGCGCCTGCCGATTCTCAATTCCACATTCATCATAGTGGTCAGCTTTGTCCCTCTGTTTTTCCTCAGCGGTATGGAAGGCAGGATGCTCCGTCCGCTCGGAATCGCCTTCATCACCGCATTGTTCGCCTCCACATTCGTGGCGTTGACTTTGACTCCGGTGCTTTGCAGCTATCTTCTCGGTAGCGGAGCAGGTGACAGGAACGGTCAGGACCCGCTGATGGTCAGATGGTTGAGAAAATGGTACGAGGCAGCGCTGAAATGGACTCTCGCGCACAGGAAGACAATTCTCGGAGGTGTGGGAGTGCTGCTTGTCCTTGCCGTATTGGCATTCTGCACGCTTGGAAGCAGTTTCCTTCCAGCATTCAACGAGGGGTCTTTCACTATCAATGTCAGCACATTGCCCGGTGTCTCCCTGGAAGAGTCGGACAATGTCGGCCGTATGGCGGAGAATCTCCTGCTCACTGTCCCTGAGATAAAGACCGTTGCCAGGAAGACCGGCCGCGCGGAGCTTGACGAGCACGCCCTCGGAGTCAATGTGTCCGAGATTGAGGCTCCGTTCGAGCTCGAAGACCGTTCAAAGAAAGAGGTGCTGGCGGAGATAAGGAAGAAACTTTCCGGGATTCCCGGGGTGAACATAGAGATTGGCCAGCCTATCTCGCACAGAATCGACGCTATGCTTTCCGGAACCAGGGCGAGCATTGCAATCAAACTCTTCGGCACTGACCTGAATAGGATGTATTCGCTCGGCAACCAGATAAAGAACGAGATTTCATCCATTCCGGGAGTGGTGGACCTGAATGTGGAACAGCAGGTGGAACGTCCCCAGCTCCAGATAGTTCCGAAAAGAGGTATGTTGGCGAAATACGGTATTTCACCGGCTGAATTCTCGGAGATGGTGGATGTCTATCTTGGAGGTTCCGTGGTGTCGCAGGTATATGAGGGCAACAGGGTCTTCGACCTGGTTGTGAAGGCCGACAGCCTGAGCCGCAGCACAATAGAGTCGATTGGGGACATAGCCGTTGATGCTGCAGGTACCAAGGTGCCGTTCAGCCAGATTGCGGAGATCCGTTCCGCTTCCGGCCCGAACACCATCAACCGGGAGAATGTCTCAAGGAAGATTGTGATTTCCGCGAATGTGGAAGGGGGAGATCTGCAAGGCGCTGTGAATGAGATAGAAGAAGTCATACGTGAAAAGGTCCCGATGCCGGAGGGCTATCACGTGGAGTATGGCGGACAGTTCGAGAGCGCCAAGAGCGCCTCAAGGACATTGGTCCTGATGTCGTTTCTCGCCATCATTGTGATTTTCCTTCTGCTTTACGGGCAGTTCCGGGATATGCTCCAGGCCTCGGCAGTGCTTCTGAACCTGCCGCTTGCATTGATTGGCGGAGTCTTCGCCATTTTCTTCACTGACAAGGTGATAAGCATTCCTGCAATTATCGGGTTTATCTCGCTCTTCGGCATAGCCACAAGAAACGGAATGTTGCTGATAGAGAGGTACAACGAGTTGAGGCTCAGGGGTATGGGACTGTATGACGCGGTTATGCGCGGCTCGGTTGACAGGCTTAATCCTATTCTGATGACTGCGCTGACTTCCGCCCTGGCACTTATCCCGCTGGCCCTTGGCGGAGAGCTTCCGGGCAACGAAATCCAGAGCCCGATGGCGAAAGTCCTGCTTGGAGGCCTGCTGACTTCCACACTCCTGAATGGGTTCATAATACCGGTGGTGTATATCCTGATAAGCCGCGGCAAAACGAATAATAAGGTTGCACAATGAGAAAGTCGATGATAATGGCCGTCCTTCTGGTCTTCCCGTTGGCGGCGACAAATGCCCAGAACACTGTGGACCAGGTTCTTGCGGAAATAGAGAAAAACAATTCAGAATTGGCTGCCCTCAGGGCCCGCACGGAGGCGGACAAGTATTCATACAAATCAGGGAACGCCCTTGATGATCCGGAGTTCGGATTCGACTATCTGTGGAGCAATCCGGATGTAGGGGGAAGGAAGGATTTTTCTGTCACCCAGACACTTGATATGGCTGTCCTGTTCGGCTCGAAGGGCCGTCTGGCCGCCACCCGGAGCGAATTTGCGGATATGCAGTATAATGTTGAACGCCAGAGAGTTCTGCTTGACGCAAAGACGGTTTTCATAGAGTTGGTGTATTGCAATGCTATGCGGCGGGAACTCTCACTCCGGCTGGAACATTCAGAGGGACTGTTCAAAGCGTACCAGAAAATGCTTGAGCAGGGTGAGACAGGAAAGGCTGAAGCTAATGCTGCAAGGCTTGCAATGTCTTCTGCACGGGGAGAATACAGCCGGAACGAGATTGAACGCTCAAATCTGCTGGAGGAACTGCGCAGGCTTAACGGGGGCAATGCAATTGTGATGGAAACTGATGAGTATGAATCAACTCCTTTGCTGCCGGAGGATTTTGACGTGTGGTATGCAGAATGCGCCGAATCCAGTCCGGTCCTGGCGTATGTCGCCCAGAATGTGAAGGTCAGGGAGCAGGAGATGAAGACGGAAAAAGCCGCAAACGCTCCGAAAATTACGGCAGGCTATATGAGCGAACTGGTCAAGGGCAGCAATTTCCGCGGACTGACTCTCGGTGTTTCCATCCCTCTCTGGTCTGTCAAGAACAATGTCCGTCAGGCCAAGGCTTCGTATGAGGCTTCCCGCCTTGAACAGGAAGACGCTGTGTTGCAGTATTATACACAGATGCACAAGGAGTTTGACAAGGCTCTCGGCCTTCAGGAACTTCTGTACGGCTATGATGATTCTTTGCAAGCGGCTGAGGAGTCGGCCGGGCTTATTGATGAGAGATTTGCCGCCGGAGAGACTTCCCTGACGGAATGCCTGATGGAGCTTGGGATGTATTACAATATTGTGGATCAGACTCTTGCGGCGGAGCGTGATTACCAGCTCGCTCTTGCGCGTTTGGAAAGTTACAGGCTGTAGCCTCTTATAAATAAGCGAACTTCAAATATGAGAGAATATAGATGCATTTCATTGCTGATTGTGTTGTCATTGATGCTGCCGGCTCCTTCCGCATTCTCACAAGCCATTGATACAACGGGCATTTACGGAGAACGGAAAGACAGCCTCGATGCGGCGGTGTTCACTTCCAGGCAGGACGGGACATATCTTGCAAAAGGCAAGGAACTGCGGACGGAGGTCATTTCTTCCGCCGGGCTCAGAAAAATGGCCTGCTGCAATCTTGCCGAGAGTTTCGAGAATTCCGCCAGTGTCACAGTCGGATACTCGGATGCAGTCACAGGAGCCAGACAGATCCGGCTGCTTGGGCTGAGCGGAGTCTATACCCAGATGCTCGATGAGAACAGACCTTCTATGAGAGGTGTGGCCGCTCCTTTCGGACTGTCTTATGTGCCAGGCCAATGGCTGGAGAGCATACAGATTTCAAAAGGCCTGTCTTCCGTGGCCAACGGCGTGGAATCCATTACTGGACAGATAAATACAGAATATCGCAAGCCTACCGACGAGAAACCTCTTTTCGTCAACCTCTCCACGATGAACGACACGAAGACGGATTTCAACATCGCTTCATCGCTTCAGATCGGGGAAAGCTGGAGCACAGTCATCCTCGGCAATGTCTCAGGCAATTTCAAGACCTTTGACCACAATCACGACGGCTTCAGGGACGATCCGGAAATGCTCCAGTTCAATGTGGCCAACAGGTGGCTGTATTACGGACAGTCCGGAGTCCAGGTCCGTTTCGGTTTCCGGGCGCTTCAGGACAGCAGGCAGGGAGGCCAGGACGGGTATGACTACCGCAATTACACATTGTCGTCCGGCTCGCCATGGGGTTCGGACATATCCAACCGCTCCGTCAACGCCTATGTCAAGGTAGGCGTTCCGCTTAGTGAGGACAATTCACGGAATATCGCTTTCGTCGCTGATTACACGCTGATGGATATGGACCTCCGGGCCGGTGCTTCCAAATATATGGGCACGCAGCATTCCGGATTTTTCAATATATTGTTGCAGAATGAGTTCAGCGATTCCCACAAACTTACATTGTCCCTCGGAGGCACTTCGGATTTCTACAACGAGAACTTTCTCCGCAGGGTGTCCGGACAGACGCTCGACCCGGGCAGGTCGTTGACTGATGATCATTTTTACGGCATCGGCGGAGAATATACTTTCCATGCAGGTGAGAAGTTCTCCTCCATCGCGGGCCTGCGTGTGGACTGGCTCAACGGCGATGGCTTCAAGCTGACTCCGAGGCTGACCCTGAAGTATTCTCCTTATGACGCCCTGGTGTTCAGGGCCAATGCTGGAAGGGGGCTCCGCCGCGCTCTCCCTTTGGTTGACAACATCGGCGTCCTTTCCACAGGCAAGTCATTCAACGGCATTTACAACCGGCATCTGCTTGAGGACGCATGGACATTCGGGGGCAACGCCACATTTTATCTGCCTTTCGGGGTTTCGTCCAACACGTATCTCAGCCTGGACTTTTTCAGTACTGTTTTCAAGGAGCAGATGGTGGTTGACTACGAGCATACCTCCAATGCCGTGGATTTCTATGCTCTTGACGGAAACCGTTCATATACACGAAGTTATCAGGCGGATTTCAATGTGGAACCGTTCCGGCGCTTCACGGTCACGGCCACGTTCCGTTATACTGACGCCAGGATTGAGCTGGCCGGCCGGGGCCTGACGGAAAAACCTCTGACGAGCCGCTACAAAGGCGTGCTGAATCTGCAGTACGCGACGAATCTGAACAAGTGGGTGTTCGATTTCACAGCTTCGGTGAATGGCAAGTCCCGTGTTTACAATTTCATGGAAGATTTGAGGGACGATGAGGGCAGGCTGCTTTACAAGGATGGATTCACTCCGGTTTATCCGCTTCTTTATCTGCAGGTTACGAAGCGTTTCAAGGGGCTTGACATATATGTCGGGGCGGAGAACCTGACGAACTTCAGGCAGAAACACCTGCTTGTCGGTACACCGGTTGAGGGAATGTCCGGCCACGGAGGGATGGCCTCTGTGGACACTTCTCTTCCGGATTTTGACGCGAGCGCCGTTTGGGGACCTATAATGGGAACCAAGGTATATGCCGGACTCCGTTATACTTTGTGGAAATAATTATAAACCATCATATTATGAGAAAAATACACATAATTGCCATAGCCCTTTGCGCGTTTTTCTGCGCCGGAAGGCTCGCAGCGGCCCCTGTTTTCGTGGGGAATCAGGCCGCCGAAGTCAAGAAGATTGCTTATAAGACAGTGACCTTCAATGTCTCAATGCATTGCCAGAAATGTGTCAGGAAGATAAATGACAATGTCTCTTTTGAGAAAGGTGTAAAGGACCTTTCTGTTTCGCTTGACAGGAAAACTGTCACGGTCACATATGACCCGTCCAGGACAGATGCCTCCAAGATCAAGGCGGCGCTTGAGAAACTCGGCTACCAGGTTTCCGAAAACAAGGCTGGCGCGGGAAAATAAGCCTCGTCGGATTTTGGCGACCATACTTTCATCAGGATTCCTGTATAAATGATAACAGCGGTTAGTCTCACGACTGGCCGCTGTTGAACTTATTCAATATGAATTAAACTAGCTTATGTGTTTTATGTCTTCTGGCTTCCTTTTATGCCATTATCGTGCCAAACTGGTCGCTTTGATTGGGAAAATGTATTTTTGAAACATTATTTCAGGTTTTCCTATCAGATTTATACATTTTTCCGCAAATTCACTTCGAACATTAATACATATTGGCCGAGGCAAGCATTGCGAGGACAGCAATCATTGTGATGGCGGTCAGCCAGACAATGAAGATAATCAGTCCTGGATGCCATTTGGGGGATTTGAATCCGACAATCATCTGAAGGCTTCCGTAAATCATTCCGATAAACGGCAGGAAATATACTGCTCCCAACAGGCATTGAACCCAGAGAATCCTGTACATCGCATACAGTCTCGGGATATTCCTGACAATTTCATCAAGCAGCCTCGCACTTATGAGATCAAACCCGAAGAGCCTGTGCCAGAATATCATAACGCATCCGCAGAACAGCCCTCCCACGCCAATTATGAAGAGCAGGAACCCGGCTGTTTTCATCAGCGCGTTACCGGCGTTCCTGACAGTTTCCGAATTTCCGAAGTCCCGGATTGCCCCCGAGGCCTCTTTGAAAGACTCCTGGACTGTTTTCTGGATATCATTCACCGTGTTGCCTTCGCCTTTCATCCTGTGCCTGTCCTGGACTGTCTTCGCTGCCGGTGTGATGAAACCAAGGATCAGATAAGCGATAACAGGAGAGAGGAATCCGATTCCTGATCTCACTCCGCCCGCGGCCCAGATGACTATTGTGATTGCAACTGCAACCGCCCTTATTATGACAACATCGATGTTGAAATAGGCCCCGAGCCCGCTGCACACGCCAAGTATCTTGCCATTCTCTATGTCCCTGAACAATTTTTTAGGCGGGTTCAGGCCGGAATCCCCGGAGTCGCTCCCGTTTTCTGTATTTGATTCGGCGTCAATCGCTTCCGGATTGCCAAGAGTGCTTTTCACAGCTGAGGCGTCCGACTCTGTGACTACGCCCGTCCGGCCGCATCGCTCGAGCAGCAGTTCGGCCATTCTTTCCTCGATTCCTTCCATTATCTCGCTCCCTCCCTCAACGGACTGGTAGTGCTCCCGGAGGTTGGAAAGATATTGTTCAAGGTATTCTACCGCTTTGTTTTCTATAGTGAATGCATAGCCGCCTATGCTCATCTTTTTCACAGGGTTCATATTTTCCTATTTCTTTAATGTCTCTATAGTTGTCACAATCTCGTTCCACGCCTGGTCCATTTCCTGGAGGAGTGCCCGTCCCTTGTCGGTGATGACATAGTATTTTCTCGGAGGTCCCTGGGGCGATTCTTCCCAGCGGTACGACAGCAGGCCCTGGTTTTTCTCACGGATGAGAAGCGGGTACAATGTGCCTTCCACCACTATCATATTCGCCGCTTTCAATTCCTCGATGATTGAGGATGCGTAGGCCTCCCTTTTGGCCAATATGCAGAGGATGCAGTATTCCAGCACTCCTTTGCGCATTTGTGAACGTATGTTGTCTGCTGAACTTTCCATATCTTATTGTCTTTTGTCATTGAATCGGGCGAGATTCTCCGCTTTTTTCCTGTCTGTAAAACGGGCGAGATTCTCCGCCGTCAGCGGAAGCCCGTGCATCTCGCATTTCTGCACCGGAGTCTCCGCCTTCGGAATCACAATCCAGAATATTACATAGATCCAGAATCCTGCTGTACCTGCTATCAGCGCGATGATTGCCAATAGCCTGATCAGGACAACGTCCACACCGAAATATACCGACAGGCCTGAGCAGATTCCGCCAATGACCTTGTCTTCCATACTCCTGTAAATCTTCTTGTGCGGCTCTCCGAATGGCGGTATGCCGCCTGCGGCCTCTCCTCCCGCGCTGTATGCGGTCTCGCTTTCCTGGCTTCCGTCAGGCATCCCGAGCTGCGAGGTGACCTGTTGCACCATCTTGATATTCACTGTCCTGTTACCGGTTCCGACCTCGTTCTCGAAAAGCTCGGCGATTCTTGACTCGAGGTCGTTCATCACTTCGTCCACCTGCCCTGCTTTCATCTCGGGGCTGTTGCCGGACAATTTGGCCCGGAAATGCCCGAGGTATTCGCCAAGTCTCTGAAATGCATCTTCATCCAGGAAGAAATTCCTGCCGCCAATGCTGGCATCCTGTACTTTTTTCATATTCTTTATTAAGTTTTATAATTTCAATAGTTCTTTGTGGATGCAAAGATATATAAATTTTTGAATACATTGTATCGCAAGGTACTAATTTTTTGAAAATATTTTTTAGATCCCGCCATCCCGGAAGCTAAAAACATTTGCAGTGTTGAGGAATATGAACAAAATTTGTAGATTTGTATTCCTTGGCGGGAATCTGAAGAACTCGTCCGGGAATGACAGGATGAAAGACAAAAAGACCGATTACATTGAAATAAGAGGGGCAAGAGCCCACAACCTGAAGAACGTCAGCCTCGACATTCCGCGGGGTCGGTTCGTCGTGGTGACAGGACTCAGCGGAAGCGGCAAGTCCTCATTGGCTTTCGATACGATTTACGCTGAAGGCCAGAGGCGCTATATGGACACCCTCTCCACCTACGCCAAGCATTTTATGGGCGTTCTCGAGAAACCGGAAGTGGACGAAATCAACGGACTGAGCCCGATTATCGCGATTGAACAGAAAACGACCGGGAACAATCCCCGCTCCACAGTCGGAACAATTACGGAAATATTTGACTTCCTGAGACTTCTGTATGCAAGGGCGTCCAGGGCATATTCTCCCGTGACCGGCAGGGAAATGGTCAAATACACCGATGAGCAGATAGTTGACCTCATTATTTCCAGCTATTCCGGCCGGAAATGCTACCTTCTCGCACCGCTCGTGCGAGGCCGGAAAGGACATTACAAAGAACTGTTCGAACAACTTCGCAAACGGGGTTTCACCCAGGTCAGAATCGACGGGGAGATAAGGGACTTGTCCACTGTGACCGCATTGGACAGATACAAAGCTCATTTCATTGAACTTGTGGTTGACAAACTGAAGCCTTCAGCCGGGGACGAGAAGCGGGTCCGCGACTCTGTGGAAATCGCCCTCGGAAGGGGAAAGGGCTCGGTGGCAGTGGCGGATTTCGAGACCGGGGAAGTGCAGCATTATTCGAAACATCTTGTTGACCCTGACAGCGGCATCTCCCTTCAGGAGCCTGCCCCGCATTCGTTCTCGTTCAACTCCCCTGAAGGCTATTGCCCTCATTGCAAGGGACTTGGGATGATAGTGGATGTCAATATGGACACTATCATACCGGACCGTTCGGTCTCCATCGCAGATGGCGGAATCGTGCCGCTCGGAAAAATGAGGGAGACCCGGAAATATGACATAATCCGTTCAATAGCAAGAAAATACGATATTTCTCTCTATGCTCCGATTGAGGAGTTGCCGGATGAAGTGGTGTCCCTGATAGTTTTCGGCTCGGACGAGCTGTTCAGAGTCGGGGAAGGGGCGATGTCGGAGATGGTGTCGTTCCCGGGCATTGTCGAGGACATTGACGAGAAAGTGGTCTGTCCTGTCTGCAATGGAACAAGGCTCAACGAGCAGACCAACTGCTTCCGCATAGATGGGAAGACCATTTCGGAAGTGGCATCGATGGAGATGTCCGCACTTGCCGGATGGATTGCCGAACTGCCGGGGAAACTGACTGACAGGGAGAAACTTATAGCGCGTGACATCCTAAAGGAACTTGGGGAGAGGACTAAGTTTATGCTGGATGTCGGCCTGGATTACCTTTCACTCGACAGGGCCACATCTTCCCTTTCCGGAGGTGAGAGCCAGCGCATCCGTCTCGCCACCCAGATTGGTTCCAAACTCGTGAACGTGCTCTACATCCTGGACGAGCCGAGCATCGGTCTGCACCAGCGGGACAACAGGAAACTGATACATTCGCTTAAGGAACTGCGTGACGAGGGCAATTCCGTGATGGTGGTCGAGCACGATGCCGAGACAATGTACAGCGCTGACTGGCTGGTGGATGTGGGGCCGGGCGCAGGTGCTGAAGGCGGAAGAATTTGCCTGAACGGCCCTGTGGAATCGCTGCTCAAAGGAGAACCTGTGCCGGACGACTGCTCCGGGCGCTGCATAGTGGGCGAATCGCTCACTCTGGACTATCTCAAAGGAGTAAAAATGATTCCGGTGCCGGAAGTAAGGAGGAAAGGCAATGGAGAATTCATAAGAATCCGTGGGGCGAGCGGCAACAACCTCAAAAATGTGGATGTGGATTTCCCTCTCGGAATGTTCATCGGCATCAGCGGAGTCAGCGGGAGCGGCAAGTCATCGCTTGTCAATGAGACACTTATGCCGATTCTGAAACGCAAGTTCTACAATTCGAAACAGAAGCCGCTGCCATACGGGTCAATTGAGGGAATATCCTGTATTGACAAACTTATAGAAATCGACCAGAGCCCGATAGGCCGTTCTCCGAGAAGCAATCCGGCCACGTTCACCGGAGTCTTCAATGACATACGCAATCTCTTCGCGGAGACGAACGATGCAAAGGTCAGGGGATTCGGCCCGGGAAGATTCTCGTTCAATGTACCGGGAGGCCGTTGCGAAGCCTGCAAGGGGGCTGGAATCAAGGTTATCGAGATGAACTTCCTGCCTTCTGTCAATGTGGTATGCGATGAATGCCGCGGCCGGAGATATCAGGAGGATACCTTGGCAGTGAAATATAAAGGCAAGAGCATCAATGATGTACTGGAGATGCCGATTAGTGTCGCCTACGAGTTTTTCAGCGGGATTCCTAAAATCAGCCAGAAGCTGAGGGCGCTGGTGGATGTCGGTCTCGGCTATGTCCATCTTGGCCAGTCCGCGGTAACATTGTCAGGCGGCGAGAGCCAGAGAATGAAACTTGCGTCCGAATTGTACCGGAAAGATACCGGAAATACCCTTTATATATTGGACGAGCCCACCACAGGCCTGCATTTTGAAGACATAAAGATCCTGCTTGGAGTTCTCCAGAAACTTGTTGACAGCGGCAATACAGTCATTGTCATCGAGCATAATCTGGATGTGCTCAAGTGCGCCGACTATATTTTCGACCTCGGACCGGAGGGAGGCCGCAGGGGAGGATATATCGTGGCGCAGGGAACGCCGGAAGAACTGTCCCGCAATCCTGAGTCGGTGACCGGACCGTATCTTGCGGAAATAATTGGAAATAAATTTAATGCATTATAATAATGGAAGAAAGAGACACCTTCGGGATCAAGCTTGTCAATGACGGCAGATCATACATTGTACCGCTTATGAAGCGGCTCGGGGACTTTTCTGATGAGCATTGCCCGTCAGTGAAAGACAAGAAATCCGGCCGGGAATTTCCTGTTCTGGCCGCGCTTGTTGACAACAAACTGAAGGAACTTGATTACAAGTTGGTGATGTCACATCAGGTGGAGTTTATCGGCTACAATCATCCTGACGGAAGGCGGACATACCTGAGGTCTCTCTGCTTTGTGCTCCAATGCGCTGTCAGAACTCTGTTCCCGGACAAGGTATTGATAATCAATCACTCTCTTCCAAGCGGACTGTATTGCACAATATGCAGTCCCCAATGTCTTGAGGATGGTAGGCAGGCTGTCGCTGAACTTACTGATGCGGATCTTTCGGCATTGAAGGACAAGATGCATTCCATCATTGACGCGAATCTTCCTTTTCAGAAAGTCAAGATGGACGCAGAAGATGCCGAGAAACTGTTCCTCGCCAACGGACAGCCGGACAAGGCAGCTCTGCTGAAGTCGGTAGGCAGGTATATGTGCAGTGTCTATTATCTTGATGGTCAGGCTGATACCTTCCATGGCCCGCTCCTGCCATCCACCGGATATCTCAATGTGTTCGACATTATGCATTACGGGGAGGGCTTCTGTCTCCAGTTCCCGTCAGAAAGCGATTACGACAAGGTGATACCTGTCCGCAGCCAGTCCAGGATTGCTGCAACGCTGAAAGAGTATTCGGACTGGTGCTCCATTATAGGAGTTAAAGGCATAGGTACTCTGAACCAGGCCATTATGGCCGGAAACGCTGTCCGTCTAATCAATCTTTCAGAGGCATTGCACGAACGCAAATACGCTGAAATCGCAAACCGGATTTACGAGAACCGGGACAAGGTGCGGATTGTGTTCATTGCCGGTCCGTCTTCGAGCGGAAAGACTTCATCTTCACTCAGGATCGCTCTCCAGTGCCAGGTTCTTGGCCTCAAGCCGAAAGTGATTGAACTTGACAACTATTTCGTTGACAGGGAACGCACTCCGAAGGACAGCGACGGCAATTATGATTTCGAGGCTCTTGAGGCGATGGACCTGAAGCTGCTCAACGAACAGCTAAACGAACTCGTAGCCGGAAGGGAGGTGGAACTGCCGAGATTTGATTTCAAGGCTGGAAAAAGCTTCCCGTCAGGCAATCGTATATCATTGGGGGATAAGGAGATACTGATAATGGAGGGAATCCACGCCCTGGATCCTGCAATGGTTCCTGATGTGGACGGCTCAAGAATTTTCAGGGTTTATGCCTCGGCTCTCACCTCGCTGAACGTGGATGAGAACAACAATATCTCCACTTCGGACAACCGTCTGCTGCGCCGTATGGTCCGTGACAACCGTGTACGCGGAATTACCCCGGAGGAGACTATCCTGAGATGGCACAGTGTCCGCCGCGGTGAGAACCAGAATATCTTCCCGTTCCAGGAAAATGCGGACGCCGTATTCAATTCAGCCCTGATATATGAACTCCCGATGCTGAAATATTACGCCGAGCCGCTTCTCAGAAGAATCTCCCCGTCCTCGCCGGCTTATACTGAAGCAGTGCGTCTTCTGAAATTCCTCGACTATATTGTGGCGCTTTCTCCATCGGAGATTACCTGCATCCCTCCGACTTCGATAATGAGGGAATTCATTGGCGGACAGACCCTTTGATGCCTCAGTACAGCAGCAGGCCCGCTATTCCGCCGCACAGGATTATCGGTATCGGCCCGACCTTGAATTTCATCGAGGCCAGCAGTGCCGCGCCGAAAAGCGCCCAGCTCCGCCATTCAGGGAAATTTTCCCGTACTATGTTGATATTGAACCGGGAGAATCCCGGCATTCCTGCCCATTCGGTGTCGAACATCAGAATGATTGCAGCTGCACCGATGAGTCCCACAACTGATGGCCTGAGCCATTGCATCACTCCGTCAAAGATACGGTTGCTCCTGAATTTCATATAGAATTTCGCCAGTGCGAGCACTATAAGAAATGAAGGGAGAACAATGGCGAATGTCGCCGAGAACGAGCCTATCACACCTAACAGGTGGCTTCCTCCGGCCTTTACCACCACGTCGTATCCAACGTAGGTGGCGCAGTTGATGCCTATCGGGCCCGGGGTCATCTGGGATATTGCCACGATGTCCGTGAATGTGCTTTCGCTCATCCAGGCGTGGGCCACAACGACCTGACCTTGTATCAGGGACAGCATAGCATATCCGCCGCCGAACGTGAAAATACCTATGACAAAGAAAGTTATGAATATCTGCAATAAAAGGACAATCATATTACAACTGTTTTTTCATTCTCTTCTCGTTCAGTACTGTTACAGTGACGGCGAGGATGATCAGAACCATAATAATATAGATAGGCGATATTCTCAGGAATGCCACTCCGAGGAGCGACAGCCCGGTGATGAGCCAGGCCCACCAGGTCGTGTTGGATTTTTTGGCCATTGAAATCATCGGAGCGGCAATCAGGGAGACCACTACCGGGCGGATTCCTTTGAAAATCCTGAGTACTACCGGATTGTCCTGAAAATTGGAGAAAGCCATTGCAATCGCGAGAATGATGAGGAACGACGGAAGCACTGTGCCAAGCGTCGCTGCTATACTCCCTTTCACTCCTCTTATTTTATATCCGGTGAAAATTGACACATTGACCGCAAGGATGCCGGGAGCTGACTGGGCCAGGGCAATTATGTCCGGAAGCTCGTCTTCTTCGATCCAGTGCCGCTTGTCAAGTTCGTCCTTTATTATAGGTATCATCGCATAGCCTCCGCCTATTGTGAAGGCTCCGATTTTCATAAAAACCAGAAATATGTTCCACAAAGATGTCATAGTATTGCAGGCGTTTTGTGGCTTACAGCTGACTGTAGGCCGGCGAGAATGTGTCTCCCTTGTCCATATCTCCGGTGGAAAATCCCTTTTTCAGCCAGCGGACGCGCTGTTCTGATGTCCCGTGGTTGAATGAGTCGGGCACCGCATAGCCTCTTGCCTGTTTCTGCAGATAGTCATCTCCGATGCGGGAGGCTATGGCAAGGCCTTCCTCTATGTCTCCTGACTCCAGAGAGTTGAACATTTCGTTGTCGTGGTGGGCCCAGATTCCGGCGTAGAAGTCAGCCTGGAGTTCCAGTCTGACGCTTATCCTGTTGGACTCTGTCGTATTGGCCTGGCTCATAGCTGAATGTGCCTGCCTGAGTGTTCCGAGCAGGTTCTGAACGTGGTGCCCGACCTCGTGCGCGATGACATAAGCGTATGCGAAATCCCCGGCTGTGCCGAACTCTTTTTTCATTGTGGTGAAAAATGACAGATCCAGATAGACGGCTTTGTCGGCGGAGCAGTAGAACGGCCCGGTGGACGATGTCGCCCCACCGCATCCGGACTGCACGCTTCCGGAAAACAGCACCAGTGTAGGCGGCTCGTATTTCAACCCCATCTGGGTGAACACGGCTGACCAGACGTCCTCCGTTCCGGCTAAAATCTGTTTGGAGAATCTTGCCAGGCTTTCTTCTTCCGCTGTAGGTTCGTATGCCTGCCCTGTTTCCGTCACCCCGCCTGCAAGATTGAGTACCTCAAGGGGATTGCCGCCCATTATCCACGTGATAAGGCAGACAATTACCAATCCTCCGATGCCGATTCCGGCCGTCCGGCCTCCTTTTCCGCGAACGTCTCTGACGTTGCCGCTTTCTCTTCTTCCGTCAAGTCTCATATTGTTATTATTGTCTTCATTTGTTTGCTGGGCAAAACTACATAAAAATAGTTTCTGTATGAAGAAAATTTCAAAAAAAACTTGGAAAAATTTGCAGAGTCAAAAAAAGTGCGTATATTTGCAGCCCGTTTGAGAAATAACGGAAGCTCATTGAAAATATTGAAAGACTAAGTACAAGGAAGCAAGTACCGAAACAAAATGAACGAGAGCGTCGGTTTCTTTAA
>JBJEBM010000101.1:0-38508 GCA_051870055.1 Candidatus Cryptobacteroides sp. | reverse complement strand
GAAAAATGGACTGAATATCATGGAGAAGATAAGTAAAGTATGGTTTGACTCAAGGCGAGTCTATATAGAGACGGATGCTGCAAAGGTGTATTCAAGACCTTTGGAGGCATTTCCTGTACTGCTTGAAGCCACTGAGGAAGATCGTCTTGACTATAAGATAGGTCGCTTCGGTGATGATATCCGCTGGCCGTCATTGGATGAGGATATCCACATCTCCAGCTTTCTGGAAGAGACAGCGGAGCCGGATTACACTAATGACATTGCTATGATTTTCGCACGGTTCCCTCAGTTGAATGTTTCCGAGGTCGCCAGAAGCATAGGTATCAACAAGAGCCTGCTTTCAAAGTACATCTACGGAATTAAGAAGCCGAGCGAGAAACGCAAGCAGGAGATTGTCTCTTCCCTGCATAGTCTGGGCAGGGAACTGATTGCAATCTGAATTAGTTGAGTATCTTATGGGAATGGCTTTCGGACTCAAGTATCTCGGCTACAAGATGACGCCGATGACGTTCGGGGCGTAGGCTAATATATAAACCCGAACATCCATATAGGCACATTTTTGCCGGCGGCATATTCAATATTGTCTTTTACGATATACCCGTTGTCGGCATCCTTGATCTGCTTGCCCTTCTTCTTTCGTCCGCCGACTTCAAATGTCATGTCGTCAATCTCGAAGTCTGATATCTTTGAAGAATATACAGTATACTTTTGCTTCATCCAAGTCAGGAACATCGTCTCACGTATTGTACCTTCATCCGATTTATCAAGGCCGAGCGCATAGATGATATTTGAATTGTCCAGATAAAGTTTCTCAACTTTCTGCAATATGCCATCGCCTGTCGCTTTCTCACGCAGTGCATTGAAGATTCCGGACTTTTCAAGATACTCGATATAATCAGGAAGAGAGTTCCGGCTGATATCAAGATCTCTTGCCAGAGTGGTGTAGTTCGGTTTATACGGCACAGAATGGGCAAGCATATACATTAGTTTTTTCAATTTTACAGCGGCCGCTATAGTCATCTCCGCATATTTCGGAATGTCATCCTCTATTGTCGCATTAAGCGCCTGTTTCAATTTGATCAGGAAGTCCTCCTCTGTAAAATACGGATAGCATCCGTGGCGCAAATACTCTTGATAATATTTTATTGGTCGATACTCTCCATAAGGGAAGTCCACATTCCCTGCCAGGATATCCTCCAAACTGCAAGGCTTCAGGCTCCAGTTTTGTGAGATATTCAGGTACTCCCTGAAAGAGAGCACGGGCATAGTGTACTCAATAGTTCTTCTGCTCAGGTCGGCTTTTCCTCCCTTCTTCAGATCAAGAATTGAACTCCCGGAATATATAACATGCAAAAGAGGCAGCTGATCATAAATCATCTTGATTTCAGTAGTCCAGCCTGCATATTTGTGTATTTCGTCAATATACAGTTTCCTGCCGCCACGCTGGAAAAAAGCCAGAGCAAGATCAAAAATCTTATGACCAGCAAAATAGAAATCGTCTGCTTGAACATAGAGGGACTCCTCAATCTTGTCATACAGTTTGATATGCTGAAGAATCAATGTTGACTTTCCAACACCCTTCTGGCCCAAGATACCAATAAGTCTGTTTTTCCAATTGATTGCATCATGAATTGATCTGACATAATGTGTAGTGGTCAAATCAAGTTTGATCCGGTATGTCTGAAGTAAGGCGTCCATAAGCATTTCGCATAATTTAGTGCAGCAAATATAATAAATTGCACTGACTTTAGTGCAATATTTACGAGAATTGCACTGGCTTTAGTGCACTGTGATTATAAAAGTTTGGATTTTGTGTCCAAATTATTATTTTTGCACAAATCGGCTTTATGCTGAATTTGACAAATACCAGAAAGTAAAGATATAGTATTCAAGATATGGAAAAACGACTTCCGAACATTTTGCTTGCCGTAGCAGTTCTGCTGGCGAGTGTTGGAACATTCTGTTCCTGCAATGACGATTTAGAGGATCTTCTGGCAGCTTCCGGAGGATCGGAAAAAGTTGAGACTGAAGATAATCAGGTTGCCGGAATCCTGGTGCAAGGCACATATAACCCCTATTTCGGCTCTTTTGCGCTTCCTATAGGCATACAGTCGAATATGCTTCTCACTTATGCCGGCCTGAGCCAAAAAGATGTAGTGTTCCCGGACAGCAATCCTGCGTACGAATATGACAACCAGACTTGCCTGACTGCTTCCGATATGCAGATTCTCAGCCAGGGTGGCAATTATGAAAGGCTCACTATCAAGAATGGAGATTTCCTCTGCGACCTGTATGAGGGCAATGCCGGCAAGGTGTATGTTACAGTGAATCCGAGCACCGTGGATTGTACCGGAGAGCAGCTTACCTTAGTGAACAGCCGTGACGAGGAATCGGTGGTAAAGCTTTCCGCCCTCACCAGAAGCGAAGACCTTCTCTGTTTCGGCCAGACGCGCGCTGCCGACAACGGCTTCTATGAGGCTGCAGCAAGCTTTACGGATGCGGCTTCAGCACGTGAGGCGATGATAAATATTGAGCCTATGATGGAGTCTGCTGTCAAGGAGGCCTTGGAGGGCATCTTCGGTAACGGCAGTTCCGGGAATTCTCTTATCTCCATTCCACAGACAATATATCAACAGTTTGAGGGACTTTTGCCAGCTTATGCCCTGAAATCCACCCGTACAGTATCAGGAAATGACGGCAACGAGAGCTCACAATCTGTTCTTTCCCAGTATTCGCTTGCCTGCGCATGCTTCCAGCCGCTTTCTTTCAGTTTCCTGTACGATGCAAACCTCCCGAATCTTCCGGTGGCAACTCCTCTCAGCGGTTATGAATTCGATCTCAGCAAGTTCACATTCAATGTGGACGCGCCTAAAGTTACAATTGATGACCAGCAGTACAGTTTCACACTTTCTGATGTCAGCATAGATGTCACCGGCACCATACAAGTGAAAATCACAGTCCCTAACTTCATCGACTACCACGACGGCACCTATGCTGTATCGGAGAAACAGGTTGACGTGAAAATTACACCTGCTGACCTGGAAAATTTCCTTTCAGAACTTGAAAACTCCCTCAACACCGCCGCCGGCACCTGGAGTGATGAACTCTCTTCACAACTTGAGAATGCAATCAACACGCTTGTGGACCAGATCGAGTCTCAAGTCAACAGCGCATTGGCAGATCTCCAGGGACAGGTTAATGAACAGATTGGAGACTTGATCGAAGATCTCAAGGAAGAGATGGAAGATGCATTCAACAAAACGATTGGCGAAGTCAACGGATATATCGACATTTACAATTCCATTGCCGGCCGCATAAACAACTCCATCAACAGCATCAACAGCACGCTTCAGCCTACAATCCTGTACAAGGCTTCAGACGGCAGGCATTACCAGTTGAGCAACTCTTCTGCCATTCCGACTCCGTTCTCCATTGCAGG
Source organism: Candidatus Cryptobacteroides sp. (assembly GCA_051870055.1). Lineage (GTDB taxonomy): Bacteria > Bacteroidota > Bacteroidia > Bacteroidales > UBA932 > Cryptobacteroides. Next base: position 35,069 of record JBJEBM010000101.1, on the reverse strand, counting down.
AGGTGATGCAATTACACTGCTTCCAACATCATGTACAGGAGAGTTCGCAGTTCCTGCGTACAGGAAATTCATCGGTGTGACTGATGTATGGAAAACGGACAATCCTGCTGTCAGTGCCCAGAACGGAGACAGCAATTGCGCCCAGATTGCAAAAGAAGCCAACAGCCAGTACCAGATGTGTGTTCCTGTCAGGGGAGATGTCCGCAGGGTACCGCTCAAAATCAGCGGAAAGGGTTATACTTACTGCATTGTTTACTCAGCCGTCGACTACACCGGGCAGGTTTCAAGCCAGAAGTTCTACCTCAGCATCAATTGATCCGAAATCAACATTCAAACCCTGTAAATGAACAGAAAATGAACATCAGAAAAACCATATTGACTTCCGTTCTTGTCCTGACAGGCATTATTGCCTTTGGCCAGGACAAAGAGGTCTCCGTATTCAATCCACATTGGTACGTCCAGGGCCAGATCGGCGTCCAGGAAACACTCGGCGCTGGCGATTTCAAAAAATTGCTTGCTCCCAATGCCCAGATAGCGGTGGGTTATAACTTTTTCCCGGGTCTGGGTGCCCGTCTGGCAATCAATTCGTGGGAGAGCAAGGCCGGGATTAAGCTCGAGGAAGGATATCAGCCATGGAAATGGAATTATATCGCTCCTGCCATTGATCTCACAGCTGATCTTACAGAGCTCATAGGCGGATTCAATCCGGACCGCATTGTTTCGGCTGGCATATTTGCCGGGATTGGTGCGAACATCGGCTTCAATAACAGCGAGGCCGGACAAGTGAAGAATTTTGCCGAAGGACTGGGCTACAATGTTCTCCGCCATTGCTGGGACGGGACGAAGGCCAGAGTACTCGGACGCTTGGGAGCCACAGTGGATTTCCGAGTGAGCAAGCGGGTCAGTCTTGGGATTGAACTTCAGGCAAATGCAGTTTCTGACAAATACAATTCGAAGCTTAGCGGCAATGCCGACTGGTATTTCAATGCCCTGGCCGGAACGAAGATTGCTCTTGGAAAGAAGTCAAAGAAAGTGCCTGCACCTGCTCCTGAAGTGGTATTTGACACTGTGTATGTGGACCGTGTAGTGGAAAAAGTGGTTGAGAAGCGGGTGGAGGTACCGGTCAGTGATAATGCCGGGCCGGCACGGCATCCTATGCTTCGCCGCGATATCTGCTTTACCATAGGTAGTGATGAGGTGCGTCCTCAGGAAATCGTCAAGTTGGAGGAAGTGGCTGATTTCCTCAAGGAAAATCCTGACACCAGACTTGTGATCACAGGGTATTCCGACAAGGGGACCGGCTCCAGATCCCGCAACCTGCGGCTTGCACGGAACCGCAGCAAAGCGGTGTTCAATCTATTGATAGACAAATATCAGATTCCATACGACCGCATTTTTACAAAGAGTATGGGCGAAGATATGGAGCAACCTTACGCCGAACCTTCCAAAAACCGGATGGCAAGCTGTGTGGTTGAATAGTTGCCTTGGCGCTTCACACTGCGTGTGCCTTTTCTCTTCTCCTTGCCGGAGAGGCCCTTGCAAAGCACTTTAAGCTCAAGACCTTACGGTCTCGCTCTCTCCGAGATTTCGTCGGAGCGGAAACCCGCCAAGCGAATCGCTCTCTCCGAGATTTCGTCGGGCCTGGCGGTCCTCCGACATCTCGCTCCGCCTGCGGCGGGGCGATGCAAAGCAAAAAAAATCAGCGTTCAAGCGAGCTTGACGCTGATTTTTTTTGTGCTTTGCGGAGAGAGCGAGATTCGAACTCGCGATACCCTTTAGGAGTATACACGCTTTCCAGGCGTGCCTCTTAAGCCACTCGAGCATCTCTCCAATATGTTCCGTTTCGGCGGAAACGGAATGCAAATATACAAAAAAACTTTATATTACAACGTTCCCCTGCGGAGTTTTTCAATATATGCCGCAATTCGGTGAAGTTCGTGAGGAATCTGTATGCTCTGCGGGCAATGCGGCTCGCACTGGCCGCAGCCGATGCAGTGGTCAGCCTGGCGGACAGTCTCCACGGCCCGGTCATAGCTTACAAGATATTTCCGCTTCAGCTTCCTGAACTCCTCCTGCTCGCGGCTCTGGGCGATATCCCCGGCGTTCACGCAATTGTTGTAATGCTTGAAAATTCCAGGAATGTCGATTCCGTAAGGGCAAGGCATGCAGTACTTGCAGTCCGTGCAGCCGACCACAGGGTAGTCCGACATCAGCCCGGCAATCTCTTTGAGAAATTCTATCTCCTTGTCCGTCAATGGCTTGAAATGGCTGTATGTCTCCACGTTCTCAATCAGCGGATCCATTGACGACATTCCGCTCAGGACAGTCAGCACACGCGGGAACGAACCGGCGAACCGGAACGCCCACGACGCTACCGACATCTCCGGCTCGCGCTCCTTCAGCATTGCCGCGAGATTCTCCGGCAGTGAGGCCAGGCGTCCTCCAAGCAGAGGCTCCATCACCGTCACCGGAATTTCCCTCTTGTCGAGCTCCTCATACAGATAGTCCGCATTCACATTGCGCGGCACCTTGGCGTGCTGCCAGTCCAGATAGTTCATCTCAATCTGCACGAAGTCCCAATGGTATTTGTCGTGGAGAGTGAGGAAATGGTCGAATGCCTCCCTGCGTCCGTGGAATGAGAAACCGAGATGCCGGATTCTTCCGGCCTCGCGCTCTTTCAGCATGAAGTCCATCATTCCGTTGTCCACATACCTTTCCTCGAACGCCTTGACCCCGCCACCTCCGATTGCGTGCAGCAGATAGTAGTCAAAATAATCAGTTCTCAGCTGCTCCATCGAGTCGTGGTAGATTTTCAGAGACGCCTCCGGAGTCCACACGCTGAAATTGGACATTTTAGTGGCAATGTAGTAGCTTTCACGCGGATAGCGGCTCAAGGCAGTGCCGGCTGCCGCCTCGGACTGACCCTGGAGATATGCAGGAGAAGTGTCGTAATAATTCACGCCGTGACTGTAAGCATAGTCAACCATCTCATTCACAGCCTCCTGGTCAATGACATCCTTCCCGTCCGGGCCTTTTACCATAGGCCAGCGCATACATCCATAGCCTAAAAGGGACACCTTTCCTCCGTCAGGGGCTGTCCTCACCTCCATTTTGCCCGGTCCTTTGTCCGGCTCTTTGTTTCCTGCGGATGAGCATCCTGGCAATGAGGTCATTGCCGCTCCTGCAAGTCCTGCTCCGGCCGTTTTGAGAAAATCACGTCTGTTTATATTGCCGTTCATAATATTCCAAATTTACCTGTTGTCAATATGCTCGATTCTTCCGTTTACGTGGATTGCACTGTAAGGCCTTGACGGACAGAGGTATTCACACGCTCCGCATCCGATGCACCTGTCTTCCAACACAGTAGGTATCCGGAGAGAATTCTCGTCGTCGGGGTCTTTGCGGACCATCTTGATGGCCCCGGCAGGACAATGCCTCGCGCAGTTTCCGCATTTCACTCCGTCGCGGTTAACCACGCACAAGTCATAATCCACTGAAGCCGTTCCGATGTGTATTTCAGTCTTCTCTTCCGGTGTGATTTCCAGAATCGCTCCGGCCGGGCACACTTCCGAACATTTCACGCACTCCGGTCTGCACCATCCTTTCTCGTACGACATTTCAGGCTGCATCAGTCTGTCAAGAGCCATTGAAGGCCTGAGGACATCGTTCGGACACTGCGAGACACACAGCTGGCAACCGGTGCAATGCCTGTGGAAATGCTTGAGGCCCACCGCCCCGAAAGGCACCAACGGGGACGTCCTCTCCGGCGCTTTCTTGCCGGTCACTGCAGCATAACCCCCGTCCACTTTTTTCTCCTGGGCCTTGACCGCCAGACCGCCAGCCGCCACCAGACTGGAAACGAGGAAAGCCCTCCTGCCCGTGTCGGTGTTTTCCGGCCTGCCCTCAGCCCCTGGCTCCGCCTTGGCGTTGTCCCCTGATTTCCAGAAAGGCCTGTAATGCAGGGCACCGAACTTGCACGAGTCAATGCAGTCAAAGCAGTCAACACAACGACTGTAGTCCACTGTATGGCTCTCCAGATTGATGCAGGACGCTTTGCATTTATGCTCGCAGAGATGGCAGTTACGGCATTTCGACGAGTCGATTACCGGACGGAAGATGGAGAACCTTGAGAAGAAACTCAGGACCGTTCCCACAGGACATATTGTGTTGCAATAAGTTCTGCCGTTCTTCCAGGCAAGGATGAATACTGTCACAAGAGTAGCCACGGCAATTATGAAGGTCGGCAGGCTCCTGAGCCACACCTCTTTATGGGCGAAAGCCACACTTCCTGACTTCCCTGCGATGAAAGCTCCGAGATTGTTGCCCCAATCCCAGACCGGCCCGAGTATGTTCTGGACAATGCGGCCGTAAGAACTGTAAGGAGCCAAGAGCGCCACCACCACATTGACTCCGCAGACAAGTGCGATAATGAATATGGCGAGTATTCCGTAACGGAGCAATTTCTTCTCTCCGGACCAGCGGAACCTGGCGGATTTCCCTTTTCTCCTTCCGCTCAGCGATGAAATCCCGTCCTGGAAAATGCCAAGCGGGCAGATGACCGAGCAATAAACCCGGCCGAAAATCAATGTGAGCAGGAGCAGGACAATGACAACGCCGAAGTTCGCGGCCAGGACGGCCGGCAGAAACTGAATCCTGGCCATCCATCCGGCCCATTTCGTCATAAATCCGGAAAAATCCAGAAAGAGCAGAGTGCACAGCACAATGGCTGCCACCGCCAGTATTATTCTAATTTTACGCAGCATACGCAAATATAATGAAAGTCAATCGTCCGGCAAAAAAAATCAATCCAGCACCACAAGCACTGATGACGGGTGGCTGAATTCAAGTTCGACAGTGTCAGTGTCAGCCCTGTTCAATGTTGCTTTCCACCAGTTGTCAAATACCACATTGTCAGTAGGCCAGTGCAGCCCTTTTGATTTGAGCTTCAATGAGTTGTCTGGGGAAAAGATGGATACTGGCCGTCCTTCGCCCACGGCCAGCGAGCAGGAATCTGTCACCGCAAATGCCGTGCTCCTGTCGGAAATCATATCAATCCGGATGTCTTCTCTTCCCGACTCTTTCAATTCCTTGGCATATTCCATCAGCAGCGAGAGGTTGCCTATCGTGTGGGCCTCGCGTTTCCCGGTTGCCCCGAGAATGTGAATGCTGTCCACTTCGGGAAAATGCTCAAGCACATAATGAAAAGCCTTGGTCTGGTCATTGGTCTCCTGTTCCGCAATATGAACCACAATGTCCTGATACTCATCCGCCAACTTCTGTGATAATGAGTCCAGGTCGCCTATTACGGCATCCGGTTTCCTGAAGCCTCCGGCCTCTTTCCGGCAGAATCTCAGGTAAGATCTCAGCGCACCGTCGCAGCAGACAATCCTGTCAGCGGTCCGGAGCAGATACAGCGGGTACTCTTTCTTCGGAAAATCCCCGTTGCAGATTATTGCAGCTACAGCCATTCAGTCCTCCTTCTCTTTCTTTCTTATTATCGACAATCCGTGCCTTATTGGAAGAATCACGGTCTCCACCCTCGGGTCGCCCGCTGCCAGTTCATTGAACCTGACGATTCCGGCTGTCTGCCTGTCTCCCGGGACATTCTCGGCATAAACCTTCCCGTCCCACAGGACGTCGTCCGCGATAATGAATCCACCGGGACGTGTCAGTCTTACGGCATTTTCGTAATACCCGGGATATTCCCGCTTGTTGGCGTCAATGAAAACCATATCGTATCCATTCTCCGCCGCGGTCTTCATAAACTCCAGCGCGTCGCCGATATGGAGAGTTATTCTGTCCTGGGTTCCAGACCTGCGGAATCCTTCCTCAATCAGGTCCTGAAGCTCGTCATTTATCTCAAGGGTGTCCACGTGTCCTCCTTCAGGCAGTCCGAGAGCGATACAGATTGTGGAATATCCGGTGAATGTCCCTATTTCCAGCACCTTCTGGGGACGGATCATCCTTCCGAGCATATACAGGAATGCCCCCTGCACTCTTCCGGAGAGCATTCTCGGGTAATTCGTGCGTATATTTGTCTGGCGATCAAGCCAGTTCAGGGCTTCGGCATTGAAAGAGCAATGCTCTTCAAGGTATCTGTCCAATCCGCTTTCCATAATTCAGAGCATAATCATTCTGCTTGTGAGCCCCGGAGCGAAAATGTTTATTGCCGCATCCCGGATTTCTTCCGCTGTGACGGATTCAATCTGCCTGGCAGTCTCGGCGGCGGTCTGGATTTTTCCGTAGGCCAGCAGGCTCTTTCCCATACTCAGGCATTGCGCCTCTCCGTTGTCGGAGCTTATCGCCAACTGTCCGAGGAGCTGCTTCTTCGCCGCCGCCAGCCTTTTGGCCGACAACTCAATCGTCTGCATTTTGATTATTTCCTTCTTGACGGCGGAAAGACATTTGTCCAGATTCTCCTTTTCGCATCCAAGGCATATCGCCATAATGCCGGTGTCGGCGTACTGGGTGTATGAACTCTCCACTCCGTAAACCCATCCGTTCTTCTCCCGCAATATGCTGTTCAATATCGAATTGGATGCCGGCCCGCCGAGAATGTTGCCGAGCAGGATGGCAGCGATACGCTCCCTGCCGCCGTACAGTGACGGGGCAAGACCTCCGATGACAGCGTTGGCTTCATTGTTTTTGTTCACAATCGTCTCGTCGAAGCAGTTGCCTGGCAACGTCTCATTCGGGGCGCTCCACTGTGACAGACAGTCAGTTTTCCCGCTGAATGCCTTGTCAATCAGTTTCAAAAGCATTTCCTCCATTTTCTTCTCGTCAATGTCGGCTACTACGGTGAATGCCATACGTTCCGGGAGGAATTTCTCCGCCACGTACCGCCTGAGCTCGTCAGGGGTTATCTCTTTAATGCTTTTGGCTGTGCCGAGGATAGGTTTCGACAGGGGATGCCCGTTGAAAAGCTTCTCCTCGAACCTGTCGTATATGTCGTCTGAAGGACTGTCCTTGTAGGATTTTATCTCGTCAATCACCACACCGCGTTCCGTCCTGATTTCCGCTTCCGGAAATGTGGCTTCCGTTGCCAGCTCAAGCAGCAGCGAGGCGGCTTTTTTCAGGTCTTCCTTGAGCACGGTGGAGTGCAGTACAATCTCTTCTTTGGTGGTGTACGCATTCAGCTCGCCGCCGAGTCTGTCGAGATAAGAGTTTATCGCTGAGGCGTTTTTGCGTTCTGTACCTTTGAAAAGTGTGTGCTCGGTGAAATGCGCTATTCCGCTGTGGAACCCGCCCTCATATCTTGTCCCTGCACCTATGCTGAGCGAACAGTAGGCCACCGCCGAGCCGCTTCTCCTCACGGCGTACTGCAATCCGCAACTTGCTCTGCCAGTTATCATTTTGTCAGTAAGTTATCTGGAAGAAAATTTGGAAATCTCACTCTTCTGGAAACCTTTGTCAGATGCTCCCGAAAGTGTCTGCTTCTTAAGTAGATACAAGTCGTGGGTCCGGGAGTCTATCACCATTTTCCAGCATACTGAACCTTTCTCCGGCCATTCGGGGGCGATGAGATAAGACACGGCTGTGCCGGGAGCTCCTTCAATGAACAGGCTGTCAGCTTCTGCATCATCTACAATTCTTGCCCCCTTGCTCCTGAGCTTGTCGAGAGCCTCCTTCCCGAGCGCTTCCGAAATCTCGCTCCCGGCGAAATAAACCTTGCATCCACCAGGCTTCTTCCGGACTGTTGATTTGATGCCGGAAAATCTGGAAATCAATGACTTGCGGACGTAGCTCTGGATGATGTCCATAATGCCGGGCAACATGGCCGTCTCTCTTCCGGACGGCACATCGGCTGAACACATAGGTATGCTTACCACTTCGAGCATATCGTCTATGCTTTTCGCACCCTTCCTGCCTTTGACCAGGGAGAGCATTCTTATTCCCGGAAACACCTCTTTCTTGTACTGGGCCTTGACAGGCACCAGAAAATAGTATTCTTCGCTTGTCATTGTCCTGTTGAATTCATCCATTGTGCAGAACTCGAACGGGGAGAGTGTCCAGGTGTTCTTGACAGCCTCCTTGAACGCCGGGTCAATGAAGTCATTCCCGGTGAGCACGACCTTCATTGTCCTGACTTCGAAGTCCTTGACTTTCTCTTTCTTGGTCGTGATCTGCGCCTGGCCGTATGCGCCGACACCTATTGCCAGCATTGCCAATATAAATATAATTCGTCTCATAAAGGCAAAGTTACAAAATTTATAGGTATATTTGTAATGATTGTTTTTATATGAATATGTACAAAAGTATAATATTTGATTTCGGGGCGGTCCTGGTGGACTGGAATCCTCATCATGTCTTTGACAGCTATTTTGGTGACAGGGACAAGGCTGAATGGTTCATAACCCATATCTGCGACAGCAAATGGAATGCACAGATGGATTGTGGAAAGCCTTTTGCACAGGGAGTTGCGGAACTCTCGGCGGTTTATCCGGAATGGAAAAAGGAAATTGAGCTGTATTGGCGGAACTGGAAAGGAATGATGGGCGGCCCGATTCCGGGAATGCTGGAGCTCGTAAGGGAACTCAAGGCTTCCGGACTGAAAATTTACGGACTGACAAACTGGTCAGCAGAAACATTCTACACAATAGTTGACAATTATCCGGTATTCTCCCTGCTTGACGGCAAAGTGGTATCGGGCGAGGAGAAACTTATCAAGCCGGATCCGGCGATTTACAGGCTTCTGCTCGACCGCTATTCCCTGGACCCGTCGGAATCCATTTTTGTCGATGACAATCCTGCCAATGTGGAGACTGCCTCCTCTCTGGGCATAAAGGGAATCCGTTTCACATCCGCGGAACAGGTCCGGAAAGAATTTGAATCATTGGGAATAATTGATGCACAATAAGATATGCCAGACGCTCCACAGTATATAGTATCGGCCAGGAAATATCGTCCTGACTCGTTCGAAAGCCTTATCGGCCAGGACAATATCGTCCAGATGCTCAAGAATTCCATTATCCGGGGCAAACTCGGGCACGCTTATCTGTTCTGCGGACCGAGAGGAGTCGGCAAGACCAGTGCCGCCAGAATTTTCGCGAAGATAATCAACTGCTCGTCCCCGACACCGGAAATGGAACCGTGCGGGCATTGCGAGTCCTGCATCTCTTTCCAGGAAGGCAGGTCGTATTGCATTCACGAGCTCGATGCCGCTTCCAACAACGGAGTGGATGACATAAAGGCGTTGATTGACCAGGTGCAGATTCCTCCTCAGGTCGGCCGTTACAGTGTGTACATCATCGATGAGGTGCATATGCTGAGCCAGGCGGCCTTCAACTCGTTCCTGAAAACTCTCGAGGAACCGCCGGCCCACGCCATTTTCATTCTTGCGACTACTGAAAAACACAAGATTCTTCCGACCATTCTTTCCCGCTGCCAGACTTATGACTTCAACAGAATCAGCATACGGGACATTGTCGCGAACCTCAGCTCTATTGCGGAGAAGGAAGGCATCAGGATTGATGACAGGTCTCTGCATATAATCGCCAGGAAAGCCGACGGTGCAATGCGTGACGCGTTGACGATATTTGACCAGACTGTGGCTTTCTGCGGTTCGGACATAAAGTACGAGGATGTTACCAGAAACCTGAATGTCCTGGACTACGAGCATTGTTTCAGACTTACAGAGTCAATGCTTTCGAATGATTATCAGTCAGCGCTTCTTGAGTTTGACAATGTGCTGTCGAAAGGATTCAACGCCCTATATTTCACAGCTTCGCTCAGCACGCATTTCCGCAATCTGGTGGTGGCGAAGAGCGGGTCGCTTGACGCCCTGCTCGATTTTCCGGACTCTTTGAAGAAAGAATATAAGGAACAGGCTGACAAATGCCCGCTCCTGTTCCTATATGACGCCCTGTCTATCACGGTGCAATGTGAGAGCGGTTACAAGGAGAGCATCAATCCGAGACTGCATATCGAGTTCGCCCTTATGAAACTCTGTTTCCTGACAGGCGGGCCTGTGTCATTGAGGCCTGTAGCGGCACCTCCTGTACAGTCAGCTGCACCTGTACAATCAGCAGTGCCTGCCCGGGAAGCTGCTCCGGCAAGAAGTTCGTCTCCGGCCCAGCCTTCCGTTTCCGCCCGTGGAACTGCCTCCCCGGCTGTTGCTGGAAGATCGGATGCGCCTGTGCCAGAACCTGCTTCGAGTGATCCTGCGGCTGCCCAGCCGGCAGAGAAGACATCCGCAGGAGTCCGTAAATCAGATGCCCTGGCGGAAGAAAGCGCAAGGCCGAGGAGACGCTCGACCAGGTCGTCCGCAGCAAACCTGTCTATAGACGCTATCAAGGAGGATTCCGGTTCAGCAGCAGCCCAGTCAGCAGCCGGACCAAGTGATATCATACCGGAGGATGCGGACATTATGGAGAAATGGAAACAGCTTCCTGCAGACTATGCTTCCAGACCAAGGCTTGCCAATACTCTTGCCACTTCCAAGGTGGACATCCTTTTGAAGGAAGGTTATAAACAGCTTGATTTCTATGTGGTCAACCTTGCGCAGAAGAAATGGGTGGAGGAAGTCCTGCTCAGGGAACTTGAAGGGAAACTCCAGAAATCCCTGAACTCTTCAAAACTCCGTCTCAATGTCGAGGTCATACCGGAAGAGCAGGTGGAGAAAAAGATATATATGCCTGAGGACAAGGCGAAAGTGATAATGTCCGAAAATGAGGAGGTCAAGAACCTTGTCAATGATTTCGGGCTGGATGTCAAGTGATTGAGGGGATTTTAAGAATATGAAATTGGAAAGATTATGAAACTGCATTGCGAGAATCTTGTTAAGAAATACGGCGTCAGGACTGTCGTGAAAGGCGTCTCGATGGAGGTCGAGCAGGGAGAGATTGTGGGATTTCTCGGTCCTAACGGAGCGGGCAAGACCACGAGTTTCTATATGATTACAGGTCAGATTGTTCCGAATGCCGGCCGGATTTTTCTCGACGACGAGGAGATTACCGGTCTGCCGATGTTCAAACGTGCCCAGAAGGGAGTCGGCTATCTTCCGCAGGAGGCTTCTGTGTTCAGGAAAATGTCGGTTGAGGACAATATTATGTCCGTAATGGAATTGTCCGATATGACCAAGCAGGAACGTCAGGAACGTCTTGAGTCACTGATAGATGAGTTCAATCTTTCCAAGGTGCGCAAGAGCCTCGGAATCCAGTTGTCCGGAGGTGAACGCCGTCGTTGCGAGATAGCCAGGGCGCTTGCCATCGATCCGAAGTTCATTCTTCTTGACGAACCGTTTGCCGGTGTGGACCCGATTGCGGTGGAGGATATCCAGTACATTATCGCGAAGCTCAAGTACAAGAACATCGGTGTGATTATCACGGACCACAATGTGGGCGAGACGCTTGCCATCATTGACAGGGCTTATCTTCTTTATGAAGGCACGATTCTCCAGTCCGGCAAGCCGGAGGTCCTTGCTGCGGACGAGGATGTGCGCACGAAGTATCTGGGCTCAGGATTCGTGCTGAAGCGTTCTCCGGCAGTGGAAAGGGCCCGCGCAGAGCATAACAAGGGATAGGCAAAAGCCTATCCCTTGTTATGCTCTGGCGACCTCGAACCCCCAGTCACTTCGTGACAGCAATCGTATTTGTGACTGCTTCAAGTGCGTGTCAGCAATGTGGGAAGCGCTCAGGATGAGACCCGTAGTCACCCGTGACTTCGTAAACGGGAGGGCCCCACAAGCGAAGCGCAGTGGGAGGGATGGAGCGAAGCGTAAGGTCTCATCCTGAGTGCTTCAGCATAAGCCAGCCATTTCGTGCACCGGCAAACACTCTCCCACAGTATGAAGCGCTTTTCCACAATGCGGAAAGAACCTCTGAAAAAGAAAAAACTGTATAGGAATATTAGATGTAAACATAATCCTTCACATCCTGCGCACTTACAGGATTGCCGCCGAGAATCATCAGACGCTCCACTACATTGCGGAGCTCACGGATATTTCCAGTCCAGCTCTTCTCCTGCAGCAACTTGACAGCCTCAGGGGACACAGCCTTCTTCGGCATCCCCGACTCAGTGGAAATCTGTTCAATGAAGTAATTGATAAGCAGCGGAATATCATCCTTGCGCTCGTCCAGGGACGGAACGTGAAGCACAATCACGCTAAGCCTGTGATACAAGTCCTCCCTGAAATTGCCCTTGGCGATTTCTTCCTTCAGATCCTTGTTCGTGGCGGCAACCACCCTGACATCCACCTCGATATCCTTGTCGCTTCCCACGCGGGACAACTTCCTCTCCTGCAGCACGCGGAGCACTTTGGCCTGGGCAGCCAGACTCATATCACCGATCTCATCGAGAAACAATGTTCCCCCGTCAGCCTGCTCGAATTTTCCCTTGTGCTGCTTTATCGCGGACGTGAAGGCCCCCTTCTCGTGCCCGAACAGCTCACTCTCAATAAGTTCGGACGGGATGGCGGCGCAGTTCACCTCAATGTAAGGCATTGCGCTGCGGGCGCTCTGCTGGTGCAGGCTCCTTGCCACCAGTTCCTTTCCGGAACCGTTCGACCCGGTAATCAGCACCCTTGCGTCCGTCGGCGCCACTTTCTCAATCATTTCCTTTAGATGCACCATAGGGGCGGTCTCGCCAATCATCTGCTGTCCATACACCTTCTTCTTCAGATTGGTGTTCTCCGCCACAATGCTTGTATGCTCGGTAGCGTGCTTTATTGTGATGAGTATCCTGTTGAGGTCCAGAGGCTTCTGGATAAAATCAAAGGCTCCGTTCTTGATGCAGTCCACAGCCGTGTCAATGTCTCCGTGCCCGGATATCATCACAATGGCGGAGTCGATACCCTCCTTGCGCAGATGTGCGAGCACCTGTGTCCCTTCCATATTCGGCATCTTTATGTCACAGAAAATGACATCGTACCTTTCTTTCTCTGCCATTGATATGCCGGCCGGACCGTCTTCCGCCACATCGACTGTATATCCCTCGTCCGAGAGAATCTCACTGAGCGAGTTGCGGATAGCCCTCTCGTCGTCAATAATAAGAATTTTCATTGATATTGAACAGTTTGAATCAAATATAGCAATTCAAGTTTCGCAAGTTGTAAATTATTGTGTTTCAGAGGAATTATCGCTTAATGCGAGCAAAGGCCAACGCACTTTTCTTTGTCTACGCTACCCTTTTCCTAAATCCCTACCGTCCCTCCGGGCTGCTCGCTGCAAAAGGCCACTGGACTTTTGCTTTTCCGCTCCCGACCCCGGGAAAGAGACTTACCCTCGGCCTATCGGCCTCAAAAGCAGTTGTTTCGCTTTGCGAAACTTAATTTAGCAATCCTCAAAAATTACTTGCCAACCCAATGGAAGCAAATATCGTGCACCATCAACAAAGGCTGGCCAGAAAGTTTTCCTTCTTGGCCAGCCTCAGTTGAAAATCAAATTCTATCTTAAACTCTCTGGCCGTAAGAGCGGTCAGTCGTGTTTACTGTGATAGTGTCGTCCTGGTTGATGAAAAGCGGAACCATAATCTTGGCGCCGGTCTCGAGAGTGCACTCTTTCAATGCGCTGGTGGACGCCGTGTTGCCCTTCACTGCAGGCTCGGTGTAAGTCACCTTGAGAGTTACATATGTAGGAAGCTCGCAGGTGAGGCATCTTTCATCGTCAACCACGAACATCATCTCCACGTGCTGTCCCTCTTTCATAAGGTCAGCGTTCTCAACCACATCGTGAGGAAGGTGAATCTGCTCGAAAGTCTCTTCGTGCATAAAGTTGAATCCGTCCTCGTCAGAATAGAGGAACTGGTATGGACGTCTTTCTACATTGATAGTCTCCACTTTAGCTCCTGCTGTGAATGTGTTCTCAAGAATACGTCCGTTCTCAAGATTGCGGAGTTTTGTCTTTACGAATGCTGGACCTTTTCCCGGCTTAACGTGCTGGAAATACACGATCATACAAGGTTTGCCGTTGAAATTCAGGTACATTCCGTTTTTGAAATCAGCTGTTGTTGCCATATATTATAAATTGATTTGTCAAAATTCCATTTTGCCGCCGCAAATTTATAAAATATGCCGCACAACTGCAAAATTTTCATTCAAAAGACATTATCCTTCCTGCTACGGCTTCCAACTGCCATTGCGGAGTGGAGGTCGCTCCGCACACTCCCACGCGGTCGTCCTTCCTGAACCACTCCGGCCGGACATCGTCTTCGTTCGATATATGGTATGTCCGGATGTTCAACGATTTGCACAGCTCGCAAAGGACCTTTCCGTTCGAACTGTCCTTTCCTGAGACGAACACCACAATGTCGTGCTGCAATGCGAATTCCGACAGTTCGCTGTGCCGGAATGCCACCTGGGAGCAGATTGTGCTGTGGGCCTTCAGCAGGCCGGTGCCCCGGAACTGCACGATTGACAGCTCGTGCTCTTTGGACATCGCCTCCTCCAGGGCCGAGCATATTTCAGCATACTCGGCAGGGCTCTTCGTGGTCTGGGAAAATACCTCTATCGGGGAGTTGAGGTTTATTGTCTTGTCAGCCAAAGCTTTGCGTAGAGAACTGATACTGTCTATCACTATGGCTTTGCCGTCAGTCTGCCCGAGCAGGCCGAGAACCTCTGCGTGTCCCACCTTTCCGAAAATAATGATCTGCCCTCCGTTTCCGCTGATTCTTTCATACGCCTCGGCAATGCTTTTCTGAAGCTTCAGGACCACGGGGCACGTGCAGTCGATTATCTCAAGGCCTCTCTCCCTCGCCTTGCTGTATGTGGAAGGAGGCTCTCCGTGCGCCCTGAAAAGGACCCTGCTGCCTTCCGGAATACTTGAAAGACTTTCAATATTGATTGTGCTCAAGCCTTTGGCTTCAAGTCTCGAGAGCTCGGCATCATTGTGTACAATGGCGCCTAAAGAATAGAGCCTGCGTCCTTCAGCACCGGCCAGAATGTTTTCCGCCTCGCTGATTGCCCTGATGACGCCTCCGCAGAAACCGGAGTGTGAATCTATTTCAACGTTGAAAGCCATTGTCCTGAAATCTCATTCTCCGTAACGGCTTTTTATCAAAGCCTTGATCCATTCCATCTGGTCTTCCAGCGTCATATCCGTATTGTCGAGGACCACTGCGTCTTCCGCCTGTCTCAATGGGGAAGTCTCCCTGTGGGAGTCAATATAGTCCCGGCTTTTAAGATTGGCCAGTACTGCCGCAAAATCGGCCTCCTGGCCGGAAGCCCGCATCTCCTTGAGCCTTCTCTCCGCCCTGACATTGTCGTCTGCAACCATGAATATCTTTATGTCGGCGTTCGGGAAGACCGTCGTGCCTATGTCCCTTCCGTCCATCACAACTCTGCCGGCCCTGCCGTATTCCACCAACTTCCTGTCAACATATCTGCGCACTTCCGGAATCACGGCCACAGGGCTCACATTGGAGGACACTTCGATTGTACGGATGTCCTGGTCAACGCATTCTTCCCCGATGAAAGTATGCCATCCGTCCCCGCCTTTCCCGAAATGTATGTCAAGCGACTTCAGGGCCTCATTCAGCCTTTCCTCATCCACGACGCCTTCCGCTGAAATCATTCCGTTCCTCATTGCGAAAAGAGTCACAGCTCGGTACATCGCCCCGGAATCCAGATACAAGAAAGAAAATTCTTTTGCAATCAATTTGGCAAAAGAACTTTTTCCGGTGGACGAATAACCGTCTATGGCTATGATAATGTCAGGAACTCGCATCATGATTTACCGTTGGTCCGGATGCAAAAGTAGAAAAAATAATGATTATCCGCAATTATTCTTTCTTTTTAATCTTAAGCTGCTGTATCTTGTACGTGTCGTTCTTGCAAGTCACGAAGATTGTCACCTCGAAAGTCTCGCCACCCGCATTCAGCCTGCCCAGGGCGTATTTCATATTTGAGCGGCCTGCTGTGTGGGTGATGTCGAAGCCTCTCGGATTGTAGCTGTCGAAGAAAGTCTTCACAATGCGGCGTGCCTGGTTCTTGCTGGAGTCGCTGGTGTTCGAGATGATAGAAATCTCCAGATTGTCATCGAACCATGCGGAGAGCCTGTCCGCGTCACCGAGCCTTATGTATTTGGCTATAGGCACGAAAACATCGTATCCGCCGGACTGGGCGTATGTGTCCGCTCCGCAAAGGAAAGCGGAGGCTATGATGAAGATAGTCAGAATTTTTCTGTAGTTCATATAACCCTGCACTGTTCTTAAAGATGCCTTTTTTATTGCAAATACCGAGCCACGTGTGTATATTTGTGAATATGAAAATAACATTGCTCACGGTCGGAAAGACAGATGTGCGCTGGGTGCGCGAAGGGCTGGAACTTTATGTGTCCCGTCTCTCGCATTATGCGAAGTTTTCCGTGAAGGAGATTCCGGAACTGAAAAATGTTTCCGCATTGACCAGGGAGCAGATCAAGGAGAAAGAAGGTGATCTTGTCCTTGCTGCGGTAGCTCCATCGGATGAACTTGTTCTCCTTGATGAGCGTGGGCGCCGTTTCCGTTCTGTGGAATTCGCTTCTTTCCTTCAGGACAGGCTGGCCAGAAGCGGCAGGGACATTGTTTTCGTCATCGGAGGCGCTTACGGTTTTCCGGAAAAGGTCTATGACCGCGCCGGCTCGATGATATCCCTGTCCGAAATGACATTCTCCCACCAGATGGTCAGGGTTATCTTCGCCGAGCAGCTTTACCGTGCCTTCACCATCATGCGCGGGGAACCTTATCATCACGAAGGCTGATATGAGAATAGGAAATGCCATATCTGAACTGAGAAAGACACTGGGCCGCCGGAATCTCTGGCTGCTCCTGTTTTTCGGGACTATTCTGTTGTGCTGCGCGTTTCTGCTGATTATCAGGGGGACGGACATCTCCTCCATTTCCGCTTCGAGAGTTGACCGCATCATTAACAGGCGTATGACCGCACTCGAGGCCTATATGCAGAAGGCGATGGATAGCAACCACAATGACTGGCTGGAACTCGACGGCCTTGAGGAGGATATGGTCGTTTACAGGTATATGGAGGACACCCTGCAGTCGTGGTGCAACCAGTTCTCCCTGGACAATGATGATATCAGCCAGCGCCTTGTGGTCCCGAGATTCGCCAATCTGAGATACAATTTCATCTCGCCTCTCGCGGAAGCCGACACAGTGGTCCGTTATATCAATATGGGGCCTAAATGGTATCTGGTGAAATCCATTTCCGACAAGAGAGGTTGCCGGGTGATAGGCGGACTCGAAGTGAGAAACACATTGGATACCAGGTCCGTCAACGGTGTGAACCCCCGTTTCGGTCTTGGAGACCAGTACTCTCTCAATCCGATAAGCAGCACAGGAGGTACACCAATATTTGTTTCAGGCCAGCCTCTGCTCAAACTTCTCCGCGAATCTTCCGGAGGCGACCCGCTTTTCCCGGACTCATCCCTGCTATGGATAGTCATCGCCCTGCTGGTGATGGTCATTATGGTCTTCCTGTATATGAACCTGAGCGTCAAACTGATGCTGACAGCAATGGCAAGCCTGACAATCCTGTTGGGAGTGTTCTACGCTGTAGGAACCGGTATGCAGGCAAGTTCAAGCATATTCTCACCGACCCTGTATGCGGACGGGCCGGTATTCTATTCGCTCGGGGCTGTGCTCATCATCAATCTCTGGATAACGCTGATGGGCGGCTGTTTGTTTATGGGGAGAAAGCTTCTGCTGCGGGACGTGATGCACGGCGCTTCTTCCGTGAAAGCGATTGTGATGATGGGGTCAGTGCTTGTCTGTGTGGCCGGTATTATATGTTACGTGCTGTATTCGTTCAGAAGCCTGATTCTCAATTCGGATATGTCTCTGGAATTGTACAAGCTGACATCGTTCAGCCGGTACACCATATATGTTTATACTTCATATATGGCGCTGATGTCCATAGTGCCTATGCTTCTGCAGTCGATAAGAGTTCCGGTATATCACTATTCAGGGCTCAAATATGACATTTTCTCCAGATGGGGAAGAAGTCTGTTCGCCCTGCTGACAGCCGCGCTCCTGCTCGCCGTGTTCTCGTTTTTGGGAATCAGGAAGGAGGCCAACCGGGCTGAAATCTGGACCAGCCGTCTTGCGATTGACAGGGACCTTGGCCTTGAACTTCAGCTCAGGGTGGTGGAGAACGCTATCGCTGCGGACAACACTATTGCGGAAGTGATTCGTTCCACTGAGGAGAGTAAAGTCATATTGAACAGGCTTACAGAGACTTATATGAACCGTGTCTCCAAAGACTACGATGTCACGGTTCTGCTGTTCAAAGACAATCTCTCTGATTCCAGACTGATTTCATATTATAATGAAAGACTGGCCAATGCCGTTCCGATAGCCCCGGATTCCCGCTTCGCTTACAGCCGCAACAGCAACGGCAGGGCGCAATATACCGGAATGTTCATTTATTATTTCCCGGACAACGGCGTTGTGCGTATGCTTGTCGGCGTGAACTCGAAAGCTGACAAGGAAGAACGCGGCTACTCGTTCATTCTCAACGAGAATTCTCCCGGTTCTGTGGTGATTCCTCCGCAGTATTCGTATGCGAAGTATATCGGAGACAAAATAGTCAGTTACAAGGGCGACTATCCTTATCCTACAGTGCTCAGTTCCAAGTTCAGGACGGAACCTGGCAATGCGGAGACACAAAGGGCCACCCTCGGTGCATACGTGCATTTCTACACGCAGGTCTCGCCGGATGAGGCAATCGTGGTCTCGCGGCCTAAAATAGGTGTGATTCAATATCTTGTGGCTGCCGGAATGATTTATCTCCTTGCTTATTTCTGGATAAGCATATTCTCGTTGAAGCGCAAACGCAAGAGTGAATTCGAGAAAAATTACTACAAGTCGAGGGTGAACACTGTGCTGTTTGTCTCAATGCTCCTGACCCTCGTGACTATGAGTATAATCATGGTGTTCTTCGTGTACAAACGCAATGACGAGAATGTCAGGAAGCTGATGAACAGCAAGATAACCACGATTCAGTCCCTGATGGCGAACAGGGTCCGGTCATTCAGCTCGTACCGTGACATGGCCACTCCGGATATGACAGCCATTATGCAGGACGTTGCGGAGTACACGAGGACCGACATCACATTGTACAGTCCCGGCGGCAAGGTGTTCAATTCCACTGCCCCTGAGATTTTCGAGCGCATGATACTGGGTTCCAGGACCAATCCCGAGGCATACAGGAACATAATGTACAGCAGCAAGCGCTATTATATCCACAAGGAATGGGTGGCCGGCCATAATTTCTATACTATGTACGCCCCTCTGATCAATGACAAGGGCAAGATTCTGGCCATACTCAGCGCGCCTTACACCGATTCAGGGCTCTCGTTCAAGGCGGATGCGGTGTTCCATTCGATATTCGTGATAACTGTATTCTTCATCCTGCTCATAATCACCAGGTTCTTCACTACAAGGGTGGTTGACAAGATGTTCAGGCCGATTATCGTGATGGGACGCAAGATGCTGTCAGCGCGCACCGGCGGCCTGGAGTACATCATTTATGACAAGGAGGATGAACTCTCCGGCCTGGTAAGGGCCTATAATCTTATGGTCCACGATCTGTCAGAATCGGGCAAGCAGGTGGCTCAGGCTGAGCGCGAGAGGGCCTGGAGCGAGATGGCGCGGCAGGTGGCCCACGAGATAAAGAATCCTCTAACGCCTATCAAGCTCCAGATTCAGAGGCTGATAAGGATGAAGAACAACAATAATCCGAACTGGGAGGCAAAATTTGACGACATCTCGAGAGTGATTCTGGACAGCATCGACGTGCTGACGGACACTGCCAATGAGTTCTCCACATTCGCCAAACTCTATACCGAGGAGCTTGTGCAGATTGACCTTGACGCCCTGGCTTCAGACCAGATTTCCATGTTTGACGACAAGGACAATATCTCTTTCGAGTATTACGGCCTGAAGGGTGCCTGCGTCATGGGCCCTAAACCCCAGTTGACCCGCGTGTTCGTCAATCTTCTCACCAATGCTGTCCAGGCCATTGAGAACCAGCAGGAAGAGGACAGGAACGCCGGGCTTGAGCCTGTCCATGGACAAATAGTGCTGTCTCTGAGGAACAGCACAAAAGACTCATTCTACGATATTGTCTTCGAGGACAACGGACCGGGCATCAAGGACGAGAACAGAAGCCGTCTGTTCACCCCTAATTTCACAACCAAGAGCAGCGGCACAGGTCTCGGCCTGGCCATCTGCAAGAACATACTTGAGCGGTGTGGCGGCGAGATAGCGTACAGCAGCTCATTCGCCCTGAAGGGAGCCTGCTTCACAGTCCGTTATCCGAAAATGAAGCCGCCTACTTCTGTCTGATGAATATCTGGACAGGACAGCCGGACAGGTCGAAATGCGACCTGAGCTTGTTCTCAAGGAATCTCTTGTAAGGCTCCTTGATGTACTGCGGCAGATTGCAGAAGAACGCAAATGCCGGGAATCTGGTCGGCAATTGAGTTATGTATTTGATGTTCACTACTTTGCCCTTCCACATAGGAGGTGGGTAGTTGTCAATTTCAGGCAGCATCGCATCCATCAGTTTCGATGTGCTGATCCTTCTCGAATAATTGGAATACACGTGGGCGATTTCATTGAGCACGTCCAGGATTCTCTGTTTCTTGAGCACCGAAGTGAATACGATAGGGACGTCATTGAAAGGAGCGATTCTTGCCCTGAGCGCGTTTGTGTATTCAGTCAGGGTATTGCTCTCTTTCTCGAAAAGGTCCCATTTGTTAACTACAAGCACGCAGCCCTTGCGGTTCTTCTTGATGAGGTTGAATATGTTCATATCCTGCGCCTCCATTCCGGTGGTGGCGTCTATCATCATAATGCAGACGTCACTGTGCTCGATTGCCCTGATGGAGCGCATCACTGAATAGAACTCGAGGTCTTCCTGAACCCTGTTCTTCTTCCTGATGCCGGCAGTGTCCACAAATACGAACTCGTGACCGAATTTGTTGTAATATGAAGATATTGAATCCCTTGTCGTTCCGGCTACAGATGTTACAATGTTCCTTTCCTCGCCGAGAAGGGCGTTTGTGAGGGATGATTTTCCGACATTAGGCTTCCCGACAATGGTGATTCTCGGCACGCCGGGATGCTCGTCCTCGGCTTCCGTGTCTTCAGGAAGTTTCTTCACAATCTCGTCCAGGAGATCTCCGGTGCCGCTGCCGTTGGCAGAGGATATTGACCATATCTCGCCGAGACCCAGTCCGTAGAACTGGTATGCATCGTACATTTTCTCTCCTGAATCGACTTTGTTCACGGCCACTACCACCGGTTTCCCGCATTTTCTCAGGAGATCGGCGATTTCCGCGTCATAATCCGTGATTCCGGTCGCAGCCTCGGTCATAAACAGAATCAGGTCGGCCTCCTCGATGGCGATGACTACCTGCTTGCGTATCTCTTCCTCGAAAACATCGTCCGAGCCGGAAGTGTAACCTCCCGTGTCCACCACTGAAAACTCTTTGCCGCACCATTCGCATTTCCCGTAATGTCTGTCACGGGTTACACCTGCGGTCTCGTCCACGATTGCCTGTCTCATTCCGACCAGGCGGTTGAAAAGGGTGGATTTGCCGACATTCGGCCTTCCTACAATAGCTACAAGGCTCATAATCTTTACGTTATTTATCCTCTCACGAGGGTTTTACTTATTTTTCCCGCTTCCGGTTCTTCTCATACGGATACAGTCCGCATCCGGCGCAGGAGTCACTGTAAACTCCGGAGCATTCGGCCCCGGAGTGTTTCTTTGAGGTGGAGGAGAACCTTTCGTCATCCTCTTCCCTCATGCATCTGATGCCCAACCGGCGCATATTCTCATTGGACCCGACGTCAGTCTGGGGAAACTCCCCGTTCTTCCGGAATATGATGTTGAAACACATTCCGAAGACGCCGAGCCCTATGAGGACCAGTGTTGCCAGGAAGACTTTCATATTCTGTATGTCAATGTCTTAGAATATAAATTCAGGGCTGATAGGCTCATTGTCCCAGACCTTGCGGATAATTCTTGCGAATGTTCCGGTCATTGACACGACCTTGATCTTGCTGGTGTCCACTGACGGATCGGTGGTGAGCGGAATAGTGTCGGTCACATATACCTCGGAGAGACTCGACTTGTTGATGCGCTCGTAAGCCGGACCGGAGAGGATGGCGTGGGTCGCGCAGGCCCTTACGCTCTTCGCTCCTTTCTCCATAAGGATGTCCGCGGCTTTTGTTAGTGTGCCAGCCGTGTCAATCATATCGTCCACAATCACCACATTCTTGCCCTCCACGTCACCGATGGCAGTGATGGAAGCCACCACATTGGCCCTTTCCCTGGACTTGTGGCAGATAATCACAGGGCAGGCAAGATCTTTCGCATAGGCATTGGCCCTCTTCGCGCCTCCCATATCAGGAGCGGCAATGGCGAGATTCTCGATGTTCAGTGATTTGAGGTAAGGGATAAACACCTTGCTGGCGTATATGTGGTCCACCGGAATGTCGAAAAAGCCCTGGATCTGGTCGGCGTGGAGATCACAGGTCATGATCCTGTCAACTCCGGCCGCGCAGAGGAGGTTGGCCACGAGTTTGGCCCCGATGGAGACTCTCGGCTTGTCTTTCCTGTCCTGCCTTGCCCATCCGAAATACGGCATAACGGCAATCACCTTGTAGGCTGAAGCCCTTTTTGCGGCGTCGATGGTGAGAAGCAGTTCCATGAGGTTTTCTGCCGGAGGGAATGTGGACTGGAGAATGAAGACAGTGGCTCCGCGCACACTTTCTGTGAAGGATGGCTGGAATTCGCCGTCACTGAACTGAGTGACTTCGGAATCCCCGAGGTGAATAGGACCTGTGCCCGGATCTTTGATAGCGTTAAGCTCGTGAACGACTTTCTGTGCGAAGTCCTTTGATGCCCTGCAGGCAAACAGTTCCATTCTGTGTTCGGTGTTCATAAATTGAAGTATTAGTTTGAAGTTCCTTACTTTGCCTCTGACAGAACTGACCCGATGTAATCCAGGATTTCCTCTTTTCCGAGGCCGGTCTGCGACGAACTCTCAAAGCATACCGGGAGTTCTTCCCAGAATTCGGAGAGCATCTCTTTGTCTCTCTCTATCTGGGCGGCCCTGGCGTTGGGTCCCAGTTTGTCACCTTTTGTGAATATGATCGCGAATGGAATCCCGTTCTCTCCGAGTTCGTTCAGGAAATCCATGTCGATTTTTCCAATATCGTGCCTGACGTCAATGAGGACAAACAGCAGAATCATCTCTTCCGAGTTGTTCAGGTAGTCTTTGATGACTTCTTTGATACTGGCTCTTTCTTTGTCGGGCAGTTTGGCGTAACCGTAGCCCGGGAGGTCCACGAGATACCAGCTGTCATTTACTAAAAAATGATTGATGAGCTTGGTCTTGCCCGGCGTGGAAGATGTAAGGGCGAGCCGGTTCTGTCCGCACAGCATATTTATGAGCGACGACTTTCCGACATTTGACCGTCCGATGAAAGCGAATTCCGGCAACCGTCTGGACGGTTTCTGTCCTGTCCGGATGCTGCTGCCGGCATATATCGCCTTTGTGATTTTCATCTTCTCAAAAAAAGTTACGTTTATGCTGAAAAACTTGCGCAAAGATACGAAAAAAGATTAAATTTGTAATCAGACCACGATAATTAAGGACACATTTATCCTTATTTTTAATCCATTGGGCGATGGAAAGAGATGTCATTGATTTGTTTACCCTTCAATCAGGTGTCAGATCGGCGCTTGAGAACTCGTTCCCGGGACGCTGCTGGGTGCGGGCTGAGGTAAGTGCGGTTAAGAGCAGGAGCGGGGGACATTGCTATCTTGAACTGTCCCAATCTGATGCCAATGGCTTGATAGCCAAGGCTTCAGCGATAATTTGGGCCTCCAAGGCAAGGCTCGTGTGCCCGTATTTCGAGAAAGTGGCAGGAGCTCCGCTTCAGCCCGGAATGTCTGTTCTTGTGAGGGTCCAGGTGAATTACAGCCAGCTGTACGGCTTTTCCCTCATCATAGATGATATAGATCCGGCTTATACCGTCGGTGAAAAGGAGAAAGAACGCCAGGCCACCATCGCGAGGCTGAAGGAGGAAGGCCTGATGGACCGGCAAAAAGCCCTGGAAATGCGCCGGCTGCCTTACAGGCTTGCAGTCGTGTCGGCTCCTGATGCCGCGGGCTACAGGGATTTTATGCGCCATCTGCACGGTAATGTCTATGGCTTTACTTTCCATACCGACCTTTTCGAGGCTGTGATGCAGGGCCTTTCCGCTCCGGATTCCATAGCGGAGGCAATAGAGTCGGCTTCGGAAGAGAGAAATGCTTATGACGCAATCCTTGTGCTCAGGGGCGGGGGAGCGAGCCTTGATCTTGCCTGCTTTGATGACTACCGGGTAGCCGCGGCCATAGCAAAATGCCCTGTGCCTGTCCTGACGGCTGTGGGCCACGACCAGGATTTTCACATCTGCGATATGGTCTCGTGGAAATATGTCAAGACCCCTACGGCCCTGGCGGATGTGTTCATAGACATATATATGGATGAGGACCAGTATGTCACTTCATTCGGGACCCGCCTCAAGACGGCATTCCTGAACAAGATAGCCCTTATGAGCTCCAGGATTGACGTCCTGGAGTCCAGAATCGCCGGGGCGGATCCGAGAAGGATTCTGGAAAGGGGATACGCCCTCGTCCTTGACCGGAGGGGTGTGGTGATGAAGTCATCTGCGGGCAGCAGGCCCGGGGACAGTGTGACGGTGATGTTCTCGGACGGAACGGTCGGTTGCAGTGTGAATGAGGTAAGGCCGTCTGGCGGACATTGATGAAATATTGATAATTTGATACTTATGGAAAAATTTGATTATAAGGAAGTAATCGCGGAACTGGAACGGACAGCCGCAGCTGCGGAAGATCCGTCCACCGGCATTGACGATATCGACAAGTATCTCAAGCGGTCGAAAGAACTTATATCGGCCTGCCGCGCCTATCTCAGGTCGGCGAGGGACAAAGCTGAATTGTTGGATGAAATCTGATATATATGGAGGAAAAGCAGAAATTCATTTTTGATACGGATCCTTATCTGGAGCCGTACAAGAAGGCTATTCTCGCGCGTCACGAAAGAATCGAGGCTGCGAGGAAGAAAATCTCTGTGGGCGGGAAACTGTCGGACGGCCTGAACAACTACTTGTATTATGGCCTGCACAAGACGGCGGACGGCTCCTGGATTTTCCGTGAATGGGCTCCTAACGCCAACAGGATTTATCTTATCGGCGAGTTCAACAACTGGAAGCGCACCACTGCGTATGAACTGCATCCCACGGGCAAAGGGGACTGGGAGATAACGCTCCCGGAAATGTTCCTGCGTCACGGGGAACTCTACAAGCTATTCATCGAGTGGCCGGGCGGGGGAGGTGAGAGGCTGCCTTCCTATGTCCGCAGAGTTGTCCAGGACCCGGTCACCAAGGTGTTCAGCGCCCAGGTCTGGGAGCCGGAGCACAAATATGAATGGAAATACGGTTCGCCGGGGCCGAGAAAACACCCGCTCATCTACGAATGCCATATAGGTATGAGTTCGGAGCAGGAGAAAGTGGCCGGCTTTGACGAGTTCAGGAGGGAGGTCCTGCCTCATATCCAGGAACTTGGCTATGACACTCTGCAAATCATGGCGCTACAGGAGCACCCGTATTACGGCTCGTTCGGCTACCAGGTATCAAACTTCTATGCCCTGTCTTCAAGATTCGGAACTCCGGAAGAATTCAAGCAGCTTGTGGACGAGGCCCATTCACGGGGAATCGCCGTTGTGATGGATATCGTGCATTCCCACAGCGTTGACAATGAGGCAGAAGGGCTCGGCAGATTCGACGGCAGGGAGGACCTCTATTTCTACAAGGGCCCGCAGGGCAGGCATCCGGCCTGGGGCTCGCGTTGCTTCGATTACGGAAAGGACGAGACCAAGTATTTCCTCCTGTCGAACTGCAAGTTCTGGATGGAGGAGTATCATCTTGACGGCTTCCGTTTTGACGGGGTCACCAGTATGCTGTACTGGGACCACGGCCTCGGAAAAGATTTTGTCGGATATGACAATTATTTCAATTCGGGAGTTGACGAGAACGCAGTCACATATCTTGCCCTTGCAGCCCTGCTTGTGAAGGAAATCAATCCCGACGCGATAACTATTGCGGAGGATATGAGCGGAATGGCCGGACTTGCCGCCCCTTATGAGGCCGGCGGCCTCGGTTTCGATTTCCGTATGGCGATGGGTGTGGCCGACCACTGGATCAAATGGCTCAAGGAGAAGAGCGACGAGCAATGGGATATGGGCAATATCTGGTGGGAACTGACCAACAAGCGCAAGGATGAGAAGACCATCAGTTACGCCGAGTGCCACGATCAGGCTCTTGTCGGGGACAAGACATTGATATTCAGATTGATGGATAAAGAGATGTACACTTCGATGAACAAGGATTCGAAGAATCTCATAGTTGACCGCGGCATAGCTTTGCACAAGATGATAAGGCTGGCCACGCTGGCTACCGCCGGGGATGGCTATCTGAACTTTATGGGCAATGAGTTCGGCCATCCTGAGTGGATAGACTTCCCGAGGGAGGGAAATGGCTGGTCGTACAAGTACGCCCGTCGCCAATGGTCCCTGTGCAGGCCTGATTATCTGCGCTACAAGTACCTGATGAATTTCGACAGGGATATGATAAAACTCTTCAGGAGAGAGGGCTTGTTAGAAGCCTCTCCGGAGCCTGTAATAGCGGACGAAGCTAAAAAAGTGTTGATTTTCAGGCGTAAAAGTTTTATCTTTGCATTTTGTTTCAGCCCTTCTGCGTCATTTCCGGATTATTCGTTCCCGGCGCCTGAAGGAGATTGGAAACTTGTTTTTGACTCGGACGAGAAAGAGTATGACGGATTCAGCAGGCTGCGGGAAGGTGAACTCCATCATTCCGACGGCAGGATGTCCGTATATCTGCCGAGCCGATGTGTTTTGGTATTTAAGAAAATTGACAAATAATTAACAGTTCAAATATGGCATTTCTGAAATTCAACAAGGCCGAACTCGTGAACTTGTCTTATTCGCTCAAGAGAGAGATTATCTGCGCGAACAGGACGGGAGCTTATTGCAACACCTCGATAGTGGCCTGCAACACGAGACGTTATCACGGCCTCCTCGGAGTTCCTGTGGACAACTTCGGCGGAAGCAAGTATATGCTGCTCTCCGCTGTGGATGAAAGCCTTATGGTGAACGGCAAGCTGTTCAACCTTGGCATTCACTGCTACGGGGACATCTATGAGCCAAGAGGACACAAATATATTGTGGACTTCTCGGCTGACCCTGTTCCTGTCATCACCTACAGGGTGGGACAGATTGAATTCACCAAGAGCATCCTGCTGGTTCCGGACAAGGACCAGGTTATGCTCCGGTATGAGCTTAAGAAGTCACCTTCGAAGATTCAGATGATTCTCAAGCCTTTCCTGGCGTTCAGGAGTGTTCACAGCCTGACATCCCAGAATTCCTCCGCAAGGACGGACTTCAAGCCGGTCAAGAACGGAGTGTCCTTCAATATGTATGAAGGCTTCCCGGACTTGAACCTTCAGCTCAGCACCTCGGCTTTCGAGTACAAGCCGTCGCCTTGCTGGTACAACGGAGTGACCTATTCGGACGAGGCGAGACGCGGTTTCGCCTGCAAGGAGGATCTGTTCGTTCCCGGAAGTTTCATCCTCAGCCTTTCAGAGGGCGACTCGGTGATTCTTTCCGCTTCAGTGGACGAGGAGAATCCTTCAACCATCAAGAGAAAATACAATGCGGCCCTCAAGGCCACTCCGGGTATCGGAAGTTTCCGTGACCAGCTCCTCCACTGCGCCGATGTCCTTATCAGGGACAGAAACGGCAGGAAGAGCATAACTGCCGGATTCTCATGGCTCTACACCGGACTGCTCCGCGAGACCCTCTTCGCCCTGCCGGGACTGACGATTTATGCAGGCAGGCCTGGGGCATTCGAGGAAATCCTGGACGACCTCATCGCCGCAAACCAGGAGAGGTTCTACTCCAGGACCACACAGGTCGAGGCTCCGCTTATGCTCGCAGGAGTTCTCCGGGAATATATTGAGTCAGGCGCTTCGGCCAAGGCTGTATGGAAGAAATACGGCAGCGTTGTCAAGGGCGTGATAGAGAGCTACTCGCCTGGAGTCAGGAAGGAGATTGCCCTCCAGCCGAACGGACTTCTCTGGGCGCAGAAAGACAATACAGCCCTCACCTGGATGAACGCCTACATTGACGGACGTCCGGTCACGGAGAGAGCCGGCTATCAGGTGGAGACCAATGCTTTCTGGTATGACTCACTCTGCTTCGCCATCGAGAACGAAACCCTTTACGGCAAAAAAGGCAGCCCGTTCATCGCTGCCTGGACACCTGTCAGGGATCTTGTGAAGGAGAACTACCAGAAGACTTTCTGGAATCCGCAGTGTGGCTATCTCGCTGACTATGTTGACAATAACGGACAGAATATGGATGTCCGCCCTAACCAGCTCTTCGCTCTTTCAGTAGCTTCGTCACCGATCAGCGACGATATCGCCGGCAGCATTGTCAATGTTGTCGACAGGGAGCTTGTGACTGCGAGGGGCATCAGGACGCTCTCACCTCGTGACGTCAAGTACAAAGGCGTTTACGAAGGCACGCAGACCGAGAGGGACCTTGCATATCAGCAGGGTTGCGCCTGGCCTGCATTGCTTTATCCTTATGCCAAAGTAGTGTTCAAGATGAGAGGCCAGTCGTTCTGCAAGAAGGCCGAGTGGCTTATCGAAGGATTCTACGCCGATCTCAACAAGCACGGTGTGGGAGCGTTCTCTGAACTTTATGACGGAGACCCGCCACACGAGGCTCATGGCGCCATTTCGTCAGCCCTGAGCACAGCGGCGCTCATCTGTGTTGAAAGACTGATTAATAAATATAAGGAGGAAAAATAATGAGAGTTCTTATGTTTGGCTGGGAATTCCCTCCTCATATTGCAGGAGGACTGGGAACAGCCTGCTACGGTATAGTCAAAGGTCTTGCCCATAACGGCGTTGACACGATATTCGTGATGCCGTCGGCAAGCGGAGACGAGGACGGCAGTGTCGCTGACATAGTGAATGCCAGTGCTGTGCCTGTCAAGGTCACCGGCTCGATGACAGTCGATGATTTCCTCGACAAAGTCCAGTTCGTCCACATAGGCACAAATATGGTCCCTTACCTTGACCCTGAAGAGTTCCACAAGCTCGTGGAGGAGGACAGGCACCGCCAGGTGAAGGATTTCGCAGTGCATTATGGACAGACCTACAAGTTTTCAGGAAAATACGGTTCCAATCTTATGGAGGAGGTGGCCCGATACGCTATGGTCGGCGGAACGCTCGCTATGACCCGCAAGGGTGATTTCGACGTGATTCACGCCCACGACTGGCTGACATATATGGCAGGAATCGCCGCCAAGAGGATTTCCGGAAAACCGCTCGTTGTCCACGTTCACGCCACTTCTTTCGACAGGAGCAGCGACCAGAACATAGACACCCGTGTTTATGAGATTGAGAAACGTGGAATGGAGGCTGCCGACAGGGTCATCACCGTCAGTGACCTCACCCGCAATATCGTAATCACCAAGTACGGAATCAATCCGGACAAGGTGGTAACTGTTCATAACGCAGTGGATTTCAGCGGAAGAAGTGAGATTCAGGTGGAGAGGGGAGTCAAAGAGAAGGTGGTCACCTTCCTCGGACGAATCACTTTCCAGAAAGGGCCGGAGTATTTCATTGAAGCGGCGGCCAAGGTTCTCAAGAAGTGCCCGGATGTCCGTTTCGTGATGGCCGGCAGCGGTGATATGATGAACCGCTCAATCCGTCAGGTGGCCCGTCTGGGCATATCCGACAGATTCCATTTCACCGGATTCCTCCGCGGAGCCGAGGTCCAGAAGATGTTCGCCCTGTCAGATGTGTATGTAATGCCTTCTGTGTCAGAGCCTTTTGGAATTTCTCCACTTGAGGCGATGCGTTCCGGGGTGCCTTCAGTGATTTCCCATCAGTCCGGTGCCGCCGAGATTCTGAAGTACGCTTTCAAGGTGGACTTCTGGGATGTCGATGCGATGGCTGACCAAATATACGGCATCCTGCAGTATCCTGCGCTCTCCGACTTCGCGTCAAAATACGGCTACGACGAGGTGAACACATTGAAATGGAACAATGCCGCGGCCAAAATCAAAAATGTTTATGAATCAGTGACCAAGTAAATTTTAGAGATATGAAACCGTCAAAAAGTTTATGCCTGTATTTCCAGATTCACCAGCCGACCAGACTGAGACTTTACAGGTTCTTCGATATAGGAAAAGATTCACATTATTATGATGACTTCACGAACCGCACAATTCTGAGAAGGGTTGCGGAGCAGTGCTACCTGCCGATGAACAGTCTCCTCCTTGACCTTGTCAAGACACATAAGGGAGCGTTCAAAGTGGCCTTCTCGATTTCCGGTTCCGCCCTTGAGCAGTTCGACAGATACGCTCCGGAGGTTATCGAGAGCTTCCGCAGACTTGCTGACACTGGCTGCGCCGAGTTCCTCTGCGAGACATATTACCACTCTCTTGCTTCGCTTGCCTGCCCTGCCGAATTCAGGCATCAGGTGCTCAAGCACAAAGCTGCCATCGAGCAGTATTTCGGAGTTACCCCTGTGACATTCAGGAACACCGAGCTCATTTATTCCGATGCTATAGGCGAGAGCGTTTATGACTTGGGATTCAGCACAATGCTGACCGAGGGCGCCCGCCACATCCTCGGATGGAGGAGCCCTGACTTCGTATATACAGATGACAGGCAGGAGAATATGAAACTCCTTCTCAGGAACTACAAACTCAGTGACGACATCGCTTTCAGATTCTCCAACAAGGGATGGAGCGAGTGGCCTCTCACCGGAGAGAAATATCTCGCCTGGCTGAAGAACGACATCAAGGACAAAGGTGACGTCATCAATCTCTTTATGGACTATGAGACCTTCGGGGAGCATCAGGGCGCAAGCACCGGAATCTTCGATTTCATGCGTTATCTGCCTGAGGCTGTGATCAAGGACGGCACATTCCGTTTCGACACCCCGTCTGAGGCTGCCGCAAGCCACAAACCTGTTTCCTCGATTGAGGTTCCGGAACCTATTTCCTGGGCAGATGAGGAGAGGGATGTCACCGCGTGGCTCGGAAACGAGCTCCAGCAGGAGGCATACAACAAGCTATACAGGCTTTATGAGAAAGTGGCGCTCATCAATGATCCTGCCCTCTTCAACGATTTCGGACACCTCCAGGAGAGCGACCATTTCTATTATATGTGCACAAAATTCTTCTCGGACGGAGAAGTGCATAAATATTTCAATCCTTATGACACTCCATATGAGGCGTTTATCAACTATATGAACGTTTTGAGCGATTTTATTATCCGAGTTAATGAGGAATATTCAACAACTAATGCTAAATTTGCGACTTCAAATGCGGAGGAGGTGAGTCTTCCGGTAGCGGAAAAGCCAGCAGAGCCTGCCAAACCGGCTCCGAAGGCGCGCAAGACCGCTGCAAAGACAGCCACCGCAGTCAAGAAGACTCCGGCAAAGAAACCGGCAGCTAAAAAAGCTGTGAAGGGGGAGGCAAAGCCGGCCGCTAAAAGAAGAAAGACTGAATAATGGCAACTAAAGAATTGAACAGACCGGATTATTTGTTTGAGGTAAGCTGGGAAGTCTGTAACAAAGTCGGTGGAATCTACACCGTCATCGCTACAAAGTCCCTCTTCCTCAAGTCCCAGTTGAAGAGGCATCACATACTCATCGGTCCGGATGTCTGGATGGATACGGATGCGAATCCTGATTTCCACGAGGACCCGCTTCTTTGGCAGGCCTGGCGTATCGAGGCGGCCAAGAGCGGACTCAGACTCCGTATAGGAAAATGGAACGTTCCGGGCAGTCCTGTGGCGGTGCTTGTGGATTTCAAGCAGTTCCTCACAGAACAGAACCGGATTCTCACCGAATATTGGGAAAAATTCGGAGTGGATTCCATCACCGGCAACTGGGATTACAAAGAATCAGCTCTCTTCGGATATGTGTCCGGAAAGGTTATCGAGAGCTATTACAGATTTTTCCTCGAACCTTCGGACAAGGTCGTGGCCCAGTTCCACGAATGGCAGACCGGTGCCGGCCTGCTCTATCTGAAGTACACAGGTCTGCCGATTGCAACCGTCTTCACCACGCACGCCACTGTGGCCGGACGTTGTCTTGCGGGGAACAATATGCCGCTGTACGACTCTATGGAGTCTTACAATCCGGATGAGAAGGCGCGCCAGTTCAATGTGATGGCGCTCCATTCCCTTGAAAGCAAGTCTGCCCAGAATGCCGATGCGTTCACGACTGTGAGCGAGATAACGGCCAAGGAGTGCGCTCACTTCCTCGGCAGGGAAGTGGACGAGGTGACGCCGAACGGATTCGAGAACAGTTTCACTCCGTCAACGGAGGAGGAATACCGTGACAGGCGCGCGGCCGCCCGCTTGAAGCTCAGGCAGGTGGCTGCGGCGATGTCCGGGGCTCCAGTCGGGGAGGACGCTGTCCTGATAGGTATCGGAGGACGCTACGAGTACCGCAACAAGGGCATTGACGTCTTCATCGATGCTGTCAACAAGATCCACAAATCAGATTTCAGGGGCAAGCCGGTCCACGCATTCATTATGATTCCTTCGGGACATAACGGTGCGGACTGGAATCTCGTGTCAAAGCTCAAGGGCGAGGGAAATGAGACTTACACCACCCAGGTCTCGCATTACCTGATGAATCCGGAGTACGACACAATCACGAGGAGATTCCGTGACCTCGGTCTGGACAACGCACCGGGCTCGAACATCAAGATTTATTTCATCCCGTCGTATCTCAACGGCAATGACGGAGTGTTCAATATGAAGTATTACGACCTTATTATAGGTCTGGACCTCACATTGTTCCCGTCTTATTACGAGCCTTGGGGTTATACCCCGCTGGAGAGTCTGGCATTCAGGGTGCCTACCCTCACTACGAGTCTTGCAGGATTCGGACTGTGGGTGAGAGACCATTACGGCAAGGAACACCCGGGCATAACCGTGGTGGAGCGCAACGACTCGAATTACTTCGACGTCGTGGACGCAGTCGCCGACAGAATCAAAGAAATAACACTTATTACCGACCAGCAGCGTGAGGAATATATGGCAAATGCCAAAGACGTTTCCAACATCGCATTATGGGAGAACCAGATACGCTATTATCAGGAAGCATATTCCAAAGCTCTTGACAAGATTATCGCCGAGAAAGGCGCATTCCCAGAAACCAAAGAAAAACCGATTATGAAGTACGAAAAGCTACCGATTAACAACCCTTCCTGGAAAAGTGTTATGGTGACCAGGCACCTGCCTGAAGCCCTCCAGGGTCTTGAGACCCTTTCCAAAAACCTGTGGTGGTGCTGGAACGAGAGCGCCAAGGCTCTGTTCAAGACAATCGACGCCAAGGTATGGCATGATTCCGGCCACAACCCTATGGCGGTTCTCGATATCGTGAGCCTCAAGAGATTCAGGGCTCTTGCCGGCGACGCTTCATTTATGGCTCAATATGAGAGCGTTATGAAGGAATTCAACGACTATATGGCTCTGAAGAAGGAGCGTGTCGAGCCTTCAGTGGGATATTTCTGTATGGAATATGGCCTGGATTCATCCCTCAGCATCTACTCAGGCGGCCTTGGCATTCTTGCCGGTGACTATCTGAAGGAGACCAGCGATATGAACGTGAATCTCGTGGCTGTCGGCCTGCTATACCGTTACGGATATTTCACCCAGGTGCTTTCCGCACAGGGAGACCAGGTGGCAAAATACGACGCCCAGAATTTCACCAAGATACCGGCCGAGCCGGTTATGGACAAGGATGGCAACTGGGTGACCACCAGCGTGGCTTTCCCTGGACGCAATATAACTGCCAGGATATGGAAGGTGGCTGTAGGCCGTACCGACCTGTATCTGCTTGATACTGACTACGAAGCTAATATTGATGAAGACCGTCAGGTGACCTATCATCTGTACGGCGGAGACTGGGAGAACCGTCTCAAGCAGGAACTTCTCCTCGGTGTAGGAGGAGTGCGCGCCCTCAGGAATATGGGCCTGAACCCTCAGGTTTACCATTGCAACGAGGGCCACGCCGCATTCATCGGCCTTGAGAGGCTCCGTGAATATATCGAGCAGTACAATCTTGATTTCCCTGAGGCTATGGAGGTTGTACGCGCTTCTTCATTGTTCACGACCCACACTCCTGTGCCTGCGGGACACGACGCTTTCGACGAGGGACTCCTCAGGAAATACATCGGTCATTATCCGCAGCGCCTCAAGATTGACTGGGAGACAATGATGGGCCTCGGCAAGATCAACGGCTCCGACCCTAACGAGAAATTCTCCATGAGCATTCTCGCCGCCAACATCTCGCAGAATGTGAATGGGGTGTCAATGCTTCACGGCAAAGTCAGCCAGGATATTTTCGCCTCAATGTATCCGGGATATCTTCCGGAGGAACTCCACGTAAGCTATGTCACCAACGGTGTGCATTATCCTACCTGGGCGGCGAAAGAGTGGAAAGCGATACATTCCAAGGTGTTTGGCCCTGAGTTCCAGACACATCACTATGACAAGAAATGCTTCGAAGGCATTTACAAGATAGATGACGAGGAGATATGGAACACCAGGAAGGAGCTCAAGACCACCCTTATCAATGTGGTCAAGGAGAAACTCTCCAACCCGGCTGTTACAAACCACTACTCCCCGAGCCAGATTGTCACCATCAAGGAGACTCTCCGCGACGATGTCCTCACAATCGGTTTTGCAAGACGTTTCGCCACTTACAAGAGGGCAACTCTCCTTTTCAGCGACCTTGACAGGCTCAGCGAGATTGTGAACAATCCGGAGATGCCGGTTCAGTTCCTTTTCGCCGGCAAGGCCCATCCAGCCGACAAGGCAGGCCAGGATCTCATCCGCAGGATCGTTGAGATTTCCAAAGACGAGAGATTCATCGGCAAGATTGTATTCGTGCCGGGTTACGACATATCCCTTGCCAAGAGACTCGTGCAGGGAGTGGATG